>JAZDCY010000002.1:0-58537 GCA_036679645.1 Gemmatimonadota bacterium
GGGGGGGGGGAGACGGGATCTGCCTCGAGACCGACTCCGGCCTCGTGCGTACCAGGTGCGTTCCCGCCACCGCGGATCGGGCGGAGCTGGCCCTGGCGGACGTGACCGATCTGAGCCTCCCAGACATCGAGCTCGAGGTTGGGGAGCAGCTCATCGCGTTCGCCACGGTCGGGGTGCCTCATCTGGTGCTTCTCGTGGACGATCTGGAGGCGATCGATTTGGTACACCGGGGCGGGGTGCTACGCGGACACCCGTCGCTTGCGGCCGCCGGGGCCAACGTCAACTTCGTGGGCCAAAACGAAGCTGGCTGGGCCATGCGAACCTACGAGCGCGGCGTAGAGGGAGAGACGCTGGCGTGCGGTACAGGCGCGGTGGCCTGCGGCGCCGCTTTGGCGCGAGAGCGGGCCACTCCGTTGCCGTGGGCAGTGGCTAGCCGATCAGGCAGATCGCTGATCGTCTCCGGGACCCCAGCCCCGACCGGGCTCAGCAAGCCGCGGCTGGAAGGCGAGGGCCGAGTCGTCTTTCGCGGTATTCTGGACGGCTGACATCTGCCATCCATGTCGTACCGAGTCGCTCGATCGTCGAAACTGCGTTGTCCTTCTATCCGACCGGCTTGATGTGTCCCGCCATTACTCGACCGTGGAGCGCACAAGATCAGCCGTCCGTCCGGCGTAGCGAATCGTAGCGGCACGCAGGGAGTCCAAATCAAAGAGGGAGAAGGACTTTTTCGGTCAGGGGGGAGCGCTGTGGAAAACGAATTGTCCACACCATGTGTTGGGTTAGCTTAACATAACATATCTTATACGACGTTAAGCTCCAACTGCGCGAGGTCGAGGGGGTTGGGTTCTCGCACCTCATCCGTCAGATAATGGTCTACTGGGTTCTGTCAAATTGGCGCAGTTCGGCGAGCCGCAACCGGGCTTCGGGAGCTCGCGGAGCATCTTCGAAATCGGCAAGCATGCGCTCGTAGGCAGCGACCGCTTGAGCGGTATCTGCCACCTCGGCGAAGACCCGGCCGGCGTCCATCAGCAGGTCCGCGCGCACCAACTCGTAGCCCGGCCCGCTTGCGCCTTCGAGGTACGCGCTTCCGGCTTGCGCTAACTGGCCGGTCTGCTCGAGCGCCGCACCGTAGAGGCCGTACGCCATTGCCCGAAACTGCGACGACGGACCGTCAGCGATGAACTGGGCGAGTTCCGCGGTGGCGAGATCGGCTTGCCCCTGGAGCAACTGGACCTGGCCGAGTACGAGGTGTGCCTCTTCGGCGGCGGCGGACCCGCGGTAGGTCGTGACCAGGCGCGTGAGATCGTTTGCCGCCAGCGCGAGGTTGCCCGCCTCGGCGGCGAGGCGCGCCGACTGCAGTTCGCGCTGCGCGAAGGTCTCCCGGCGCTGACGATACGAAACCGTGAACCAGATGCCGACTACGATGACGGCGAGTACCACAAGCCCGATCGTCAGCTGGCGTTGGTGCGCCTGATACCACGTGACGATGCGCTCGAATCGCTCGGCGTCGTCGCGTTTTCCCTCTGTATTGGTCTCTTGTTGGGCCGCTGCCTTCACATCACACTCGCGTGGTCGTGTACCGCTCGTATCGGGCTGTTGCGTCCCCGCCCCGCCCCAATCCCCGAGGTCACATGCCCCTGGGGTGACTCGAACACCCGGCCAACGGTTTAGGAAACCGCTGCTCTATCCGCTGAGCTACAGGGGCGTCGAAGGTGAACAACTTAACCGGTTGCGACGCGTAACGGGATGGTGCGCGGGGCTATGCCGGACGCGGGTAGACTATGAGCGCCTCCAATCGGTCGCCGGGCAGTTTGGCTCGCCCATCCAGCGGAGCGATCTCAATCAGGAACGAAAAACCCGCCACCGTACCACCCGACATCGCGATCGTGTCGCAGGCCGCACGAGCGCGATCATGCTCGTCTACGGCGTCCGTGTGGACCTCGATCGCCGCGTTGCCATACTCGAGCGTATACTCGACGCGGTGCCGCTCCCGCGGGAGCTTTCCTTCCTTCCGCGCCGGTACCAGGCCCGCTCCCAACTCCAGCGAAATGGGCCCACCAAGAATGAAGCCGCGCGACTCGATGCCGAGGACTTTGGTGATCCCGGAGTCCCGAAAGGGATCTGCCATTCGGGTAATCGCACGGCGAAAAAGCACCGGGTCGGCAAGGAGCGGAGTGATGTCGCGAAAAACAACACCCGGTGTGGGAAAATCGGGAACATCGTGGATAGCTGCGTAGAAGTCGTCTAAGGGGCTGGCAGGCATTGTTCTCCGCAGGGATAACTATTTGATTTCAAAGCGCTTACATGAGATAGTGTGATCCGGAATATCGGATCTTTCAACATTATCAACACGGGCGAACCGCGGTCCGGCGCCGAGCGCGGCCTCTAGCTCCGCTATGGATTGTTTCGATCCGGCGGCAACCACCTCCACCCGCCCATCCGGCAGGTTCCTCGCCCATCCGGCGATGGCCAGATCCTCGGCTTTCCGCTGGACGTACCAGCGAAAACCCACGCCCTGAACGCGACCGGCCACCGTCCAACGGACCGTCTCGCGCTCGGGTTGGGTCATTCCGTGCCGGGTTCCAGCTTTGGCCTGGCCCCGCGGCGGCGGTGCCGCACCGTGTAAACGACGATAAGAATCATGAGGACAGGTGCCAGAATGAGGAAGGCCCGCATCACGAGTCGCTGAACGTCGTCGTCGAGCAGCACGTCCGCATGCCGCCCCAGATACCAGCCGATCCACGTCAGCACCCCGCACCAGATCCCTGCACCGAGGGCGGTGTAGATGGCGAAGAGGTCGAGGCGCATTCGTGACAGACCGGCAGGCAGCGAGATATACTGACGCACCAGAGGTACCAGCCGGCCCACGAACGTACTGATCTCGCCGTGCCGTCGGAAGAACTCCTCCGCACGGTCCAGCGATCCCTCCTTCATGAGGAGGTAGCGGTGATACCGGTGCAACAGCGGCCGCCCCAGCCGGACCGCCACGAAGTAGTTGAATAGGGCTCCGACCACGCTTCCGAGTACCCCCGCACCAAGCGCCAGATAGCCATTCATCGCGCCCTTGGCCGCGTTATAGCCGGCCGGCGGCAACACGATCTCGCTGGGAAATGGGAAGAACGACGATTCCAGCGCCATGAGGATTGCGATTCCGGGGTATCCAATGGAGAGGATCGTGTCGGCGAGCCAATTGACGATGGATTCGATCACGTGAAGGGCGTGTCAGCGGGAGCTGGGGTAGCCATGGCGCCCGATCAGGGGCACGAACTGGGCCTCCCCCAGGCACTCTTCATGAAACGCGCTACCCCGCCGCGTGACGCGGACCAGCTCCTGCCGGCCCCGCTCTCCCCGCTCCAGCGGAAGGACCAGACGCCCGCCATCGACGAGCTGCTCGACCAGGGGCTGAGGAATCTTGGGGGTAGCCGCGGCGACCAGGATACCGTCGTATGGTGCTTCGTCCGGCCAGCCGAGCGATCCGTCGCCCTTGAACACGCGGACCCCATCCACGCCGGCACTCTCCAGCGCCGCGCGGGCCGATCGCGCCAGGCGCGCGATGCGCTCGACGGAGATCACCTCCGCCACCAACAGCGAAAGGAGGGCGGCCTGGTACCCCGACCCGGTCCCGATCTCCAACACCCGTTCGTGCCCGCGAAGGGCCAACGCTGCAAGATACCGGGCCTGCGTGGAGGGCTGCGAGATCGTCTGGCCGTTCCCTATTGGGAGCGACGTGTCCTCGTACGCCTGCCGCAGCAGCGCCTCCGGTACGAAGCGATGCCGTGGGATCTCCCCAAACGCCCGGAGGATCGCGAGGTCCTCGATGCCCTGCGCGCGAAGCTGCTCCACGAGCCGGGACCGGAACCCGCCGTAGGTGTCTGCTACGCTCCCAGCCGCCATGCGCTCACGGCTTCGAGCAACCCGTAGTTCGTGAGATCCACGTGTAGCGGGGTTACCGAAATGTGGCGATCCCGGATGGCGCGAAAGTCGGAGTCGTCTCGCCCGGACCAGGAGATGTGACCTCCGCCAATCCAATACACCAGACGGCCCCACGGGTCTTTGGTCTTGGCGATCGATCCCTCAAAGACGCGGCTGCCGAGTGTCGTGACACGAATTCCCTCGATATCATCGCCGGGCACCGGTGGCAGGTTGATATTCAGCAGTGTCTCCTTTGGGAAGTCTTCGACTTTGGCGATGTTCCGGGTCAGCCGCTCAATCCAGGGGCGCTGGCTCTCGATCAGTTCCCGTTGCCCGCCGGCGAATGAGAATGCGACGCTGGGAATTCCCGCCGCGAGTCCCTCCATCGCGGCAGCGACCGTGCCGGAGTAGAGGACGTCCTCCCCCATGTTCGGGCCGTGGTTGATGCCGGAGAATACGAAATCGGGGCGCTCCGCGAGCAGTGTGTTCAGCGCGAGCAGTACGCAATCGGTGGGTGTGCCGTCGACCTGGTAGGTGTCGTCGCCCCGTTGCACCGGCCGCAGGGGGCGAGTCAGCGTTAGCGAGTGGCTGGCGCCGCTCTGCTCGCGGTCTGGAGCTATCACGGTTACGTCGGCGATCGTGTGGCAGACCTCGGCAAGGACCCGGAGGCCCTCGGCGTGCACGCCGTCGTCGTTACTGACGAGAATGCGCAACGATGTCCTTGCCGTCGAGAACCTGGAGAATCTCCTCGAGGTCGGCCCGAAGCGCCTGGATGGTCTCGTGCTGAAGCGCGAAACGCGCTTCGGTCTTGAGTTGTCCGGTCCGCCGATAGTGGTCGATCCGAAGCCGCGCGCCCTCGATCGTGTACTTCTCGGTGTACAGCAGGTGTTTGACGAGCATGATCAGCTCGATCTCTCGCCGCTGGTACACGCGGTTGCCGGACCGGTTCTTTGCGGGATGCAGGAAGCGGAACTGACTCTCCCAATAGCGGAGCACGTGCGGCTTCAGGTCCGTCAACTGGCAGACGTCCCCGATCGCGAAGAACTCCTGTAGCGGTCGCGACGCGGTCACTGCAACTCCGCTTTCAGTTCACGTTCCATCAGATCTTCGATCGCCTGTCTTGGCGGCTTGTCTTCGAACAGCACATTGGCGACCTCGACCGCGATGGGAAGCTCGATCCCCTCTTGCTGTGCAAGCTCGACCGCGGTCCGGGCAGTCCGCACCCCTTCTACGACAGATTGCTGTTCGGCGAGGATGCTCTCGAGCTTCCGTCCCTTGCCGATCTCTACGCCGAGGCTCCGGTTGCGACTCAGGCCACCGGTGGCGGTGAGCAGCAAGTCGCCCATGCCGGCTAGCCCGGCAAATGTGAACGGATCCGCGCCTAGCGCTACCCCCAATCGGGTCACCTCGGCTAGTCCGCGCGTGACGAGCGCGGCTCTCGGGTTGTAGCCGAGGCCAAGCCCGTCGAGAATCCCCGCGGCAAGCGCAATGACGTTCTTCAGTGCGCCGCACAACTCGACCCCGACCACGTCGCCCGATGTGTAGACCCGGAAGTAACTGGTGGAGAAAGCGCGCTGCACCGTCTCCGCCGCGGCGCTGTCCCGGGATGCGGCGACCACGGCGGTGGGCTGCTGCTGCTGAACCTCTCGCGCAAAGCTCGGTCCAGAAAGCACGACGACAGGGCAGCTGGGAAGCGTCTCGCCCAGGATCTGGCTCATCGACTCGTGGCTTCCCTCTTCCAGTCCCTTCGAGAGGCTCACGATGATGACAGTCCGACCTGCGAGGGCCTCGGCGACCCGGGCGCTGACCGCCCGTACTGCGTGTGACGGTGCGGCCGACACCACGATCTCGGCGTCGGCGATCGCGTCAGCGATGTCGCGGTGGGCCACGAGGTCGGGGTGGAGCGCGGCGTCCGCGAGGAACACGGTGTTCTCGTGATGCTGGTTGATTGCGTCCACGACCTGTGGTTCGAGCGCCCAGATGCTCGTTGCGTGCCCGTTGCGCGCGAGCAGGTCGGCGACTGCCGTACCCCAACTCCCCGCACCGATCACGGCGATTTTCACGTCACGTCTCCCGCCGTCGGCCGAACCGCGACTCGGTCCCGTCCATCAGCCGATGAACATTGGTGCGGTGCGTGTAGAGGATGAAGCCAGACAGTGCGATCCCCACCCAAATGGTGTACGGATCGGCCTGGAGCAGCCATGCGGCAACGGGGAACGTGATCGCTCCCAGGATCGACGATAGCGACACGAATCCGCTGAGCTTGAGGGCGGCCAGCCAGACGACCGCGCTCACGGCCATGGCGAGGGGGGCCAGGCTGAGTACCACGCCCGCGGCAGTAGCCACGCCCTTCCCGCCCCGGAAACGCGCGAAAGCGGAGAAGACGTGTCCGAAGATGGCGCTGACCCCGGCGGCGAGCGGCATCCATGCGTCGTCGCCGGCGAGCGGCCCCAGCAGGAGTACCGGAACGGCACCCTTTGCGATGTCGAACGTGCCGACCGGCACCGCGTATTTCCATCCCAGGACCCGATAGACGTTTGTCGCGCCGAGATTCTTGCTCCCTCGCGTCCGGAGATCGATGCCGGCGCCGTAGCGTGCCGCGAGCAGACTGGTCGGGATGGCTCCCAAGAGGTAGGAGCCGACGAGGACGAGGGCGAGGGTCACCTGTTCCCGCGTCTCTTCTTGAGCTTCAGGCGCAGCGGCACGCCGCCAAACTGCCAGGCGCGACGGAATCCGTTGATGAGGTACCGACGATAGCTCTCGGGGATGTCGTCAGGCCGGTTGGTCACCACCGCGAAGGTCGGGGGCGCCGTGGCAATCTGCGAGGCGTAGAGCAGCTTGACCTCCTTCCCCACGGCCTGTGGTGGCTGCGTCCGTTGCACCAGCTCGCCGAGCACCGTGTTTACCTCGTTGGTAGGAATCCGCCGGTCGCGGTCCCGCGCGGTCTCCAGGATGACGTCGAGCACCTTGCGCACGCGCAGCCCGGTTAGCGCCGACACGTAGAGGAACGGTACGGTCCGCAGAAACGGCGCTCGCTCGATCGCTTCCCTTTCGCCCCGTACCGACGTTGTCGTGTCCTTGTCCTCAATCAGGTCCCACTTGTTCACGGTCACGATCAGGCCGGTGCCTCGCTCCCACGCCGCCGCGGCGATCCTGATGTCCTGGGCGTGCATTCCGTCTGCGGCGTCGACGACCAACACGCAAACATCCGCCCGTTCGATCGCCCGTTCCGTCCGCAAGGTGGAGTAGAACTCGACCTCATCTTCTACTTTCGATCGTTTTCGTAACCCCGCAGTATCAATGAAGTTGAGGGTCGTGTTGTGATACCGCAAGGGGGAGTCGACCGCGTCTCGGGTGGTGCCCGCATCTGGCGCCACTACTGCACGCTCTTCGCCGAGGATGCGATTGACGATGCTGGACTTGCCAACGTTTGGACGGCCCAGGACGGCCACGCCAATCTCACCTTCTCGCGCACCTCCCGTCGTTTCCTCCGGGAGCATCTGCACGAGCTGGTCGAGCAGGTCCCCGGTTCCCTTGCCGGTGGCGGCGCTCACCGGGCACGGGGTGCCGAGGCCCAATTCGTGGAACTGGTGGTGCGAGGTATCCGACGCCAGGTCATCCGCTTTGTTGGCTACGACGAGCACGTGGGTAGCGCGGGGTCGTAACAGCCCCGCTACTTCGAGGTCGGCGGGGTGGACCCCTTCCCGCGTATCGACCACGAAGAGCACGGCGTCGGCCGATTGAATGGCCGCTTCGACCTGTTGTCGGATGGCCCGGGTGAGGGTGTCATCGGCGCCGGCAATCCAGCCCCCGGTATCGACCAGCCACATGTCCCGCCCGTTCCAGGTAGCCGGTCCGAAATGGCGATCGCGCGTGATGCCCGGTCGGTCGTGGACGATGGCGCGGCGGCCACCGACCACTCGGTTGAAGAGGGTCGATTTCCCGACATTGGGCCGCCCGACGATGGCGACCGTGGCGCGACTCATGGCGCCGCCCGATCCAGCAGCGCGTCACCGAAATCGTAGGAGAACCGCACATCGTATCCCAGCCCGGCGCCCAGGGTATCGCCCGCGACATCGTCGATCAGGAACCCGGCGTCGTTCACGGCTTCTGCGGGCAGCAGCGCAAGATCGAGATCGGGCCGGGCCTCGAGCGCGCGGCGGAAGGTCCGGCCCGGGAGTAGCCCGGCGGTGGTCACCGCAGGGCCAAAGAGATCGTTCTCGAGCGGCACGACGTCATAGGTCGCGCCGGTCGCGTCCCGCAGCCTGTTGAGCACGAGGGGCAGTAGCCGGCCCATTGCGGTTCCAGTGAAGACCCCTATCCGCGTGCCGGTGAGCCCCGGCAACTGGGATCCGTATGCCGCGATGCGCTGCTCCAGGTAGCGCACGCTGCCGACGCCGTTTTCCACCTGCTCGAACCCGCCGTACGAGTCGGTGGGTGGAAGAGGGAGATCGGCCACTAGGTACAACTCGTCCGATCCGAAGACCCACGGCGTTCCCCGCTCGCCCTGCGCCCGTGCGGCGATTGTGTCCAACACGTCGACCGCGGCCCGGCACTCGTCTCGATTCGGTTCCCTTACGAGCGCGACCTTGCTAAACGCGGTGAGACCCACCGGCACGACCGAGACCGACAGCACGATGTCGCCGAGATCGTAGAGGTCCTCGAGGCTCCGCGCGAGCACGTCGCCGTCGTTCACCGCGGGCTGGAGCACGATCTGTGTGTGGACGCGAATGCCGTTGGCCCCGAATGACTGCAGCTGCTCGAGCACGTCGGGGGCCCGCGGGTTCCGCAGATAGCGACGCCGGATGACCGAATCGGTGGCGTGCACCGAGACGTAGAGCGGCGAGAGATGATACTCGAAGATCCGCTCGATGTCCTTCGGCTTCAGGTTGGTGAGCGTCGCGAAGTTGCCGTACCGGAACGAAAGGCGATAGTCGTCGTCGCGGATATAGAGGTTGCGCCGCAACCCCGGTGGCAGGCCATCCACAAAACAGAAATCGCAACGATTGGCGCATCGGCGGATCCGGGGCGGCTCCAACTCGACGCCCATAGGAAGACCTTCCGGCCGTCGGACATCGTAATTGGTGGTCTCACCCGTGGGATCCGTCGCGCGCAGGGCGAACTGCTCGTCCGCGGAGAGGAACTCCCAGTCGAGAAAATCCTCGAGCGGCCGGCCGTTGATCGACACGAGCTCGGTTCCGGGCACGAGGCCGAGGTCGGCACCCAGTGTCTCCGGAGCCACGGCCAAGACGCGGACCATGTGCGTGACCTATCGTGGAGCGAAAACGAGGGAGGGCGTGGCCCTCCCTCCGGTGACAGCGAACCGCGCGAAAGCTAAGGTGCTACTGCTGCCGATGGTACCGCCATGCGACGGCCCCTCCCTCCTGGCGTCGCACGGAGATCGACTCGCGGCCCCGTGCGTCGAGCGCCGGGACCTCGACCTGCGCGCTGAACAAGACCACTCCCTCGGCGTCCAGGAACTCGAAGACGATCGTAGTCGGTGGCAGCGGCTCCCGCGTGAGGTTCCGAATAGAACCAGCGAGGGAGGTTATCTCGTCACGCGCCATGAACTGGTTCACCGTGACGTTCCACTGAATTCCGCCGTCGGCGAGACCGAGGTAGTGGATGGTAGAATCCCGGTTTCCCTCGAGCGCAAACACCAGTGCCATGACGCGCACGCTGCGTGCGTTGAGCGGATCAACACCCATCAACCGTTCCGCCGTCGCGCGCAGATGGTCGGCGTCCTCGAGCGCGTAGTACGTATTGCCGAGGATCATCAGCGCATTGCGGTCGAACGGGTTCAGTGTTAGGGCTTTTTCAAGCAGCCTGGCCGCAGCCAAGTGCTGGCCCTCCGCATATAACGATTGCCCGCCCGTTACCAGTGCCAGACGATCATCCGTCTCGAGCTCCACCACTAGCTCTACGAGCGCGTTCAGTTCGTCCCCGCGTCCCGTGATCGAGAACATGCGCGCCAGGCTCAACGACGCGGTCACGTCGTCCGGGTAGGCGGCCAGGTAAGTCTCATAGCTCTCGATCGCCGGATCGAGAGATGTGGCCACCGCTGTGCTGTCGGTGGTTGCGCGCTCGGCAAGGGAGTCGTGGGCCGCGCGCATCCTATCGATCTTGGTTGCGACGGCGGTCGATTCCTGTTCAAACGCCTGGCGCGAGGCGTCGTCCAGCCTGCGTCCAGCTTCCCGAATCTCCGCCACACGCCCGACCATCGCGGCGAGACGGGTCGAGTCGGTGTCGATCAGCTCGCTCACCGAGTCGCGTGACTGCCGGGTTTGTGGCGCCGTCAGTATTGCCTGATTCTCGTACGCTTTGGTCTCATATCCCCGAGCCAACTCCCGCAGTGCCTGTTTGAGGCGATCGGCGTGTGCGGTGTCGCTCTCCGCGGCCTCCTGCCCGATCGCGACGTACTTGGCAGCGGAGTCCAGCTCGTTCTGTGAGGAGTACATGATCGCTGTATAGAGCGGCACCTCGGCGTCCTCGGGGGCCAGGCGCGCGGCGAGCGCGAAGAAGTAGCCGGCCGAGTCCACCTTTCCCTCTCCCCACGTCCGCAGCGCGTCATTCAGCGGCATCACGGCCACGCGCGACCGATACGTGGAGATGTCATCGGTGCAGTCTGGTGCCAGTTCCTGTGCCTGTCTGAACGCCGAGTCAGCTCCCGCCGGATCGGCTTTCATGACGTAGTAGCGACCGAGGTAGTACCATGCCGCCGCGTTGTTCTCCTGACCCGCCTCGGTCAGCGCCTCAATGAGGACGCGGTGCGCTTCGGCCAGTCGTCCCTCGCGTTGGTCGGGGAAGTTCGACTCGGTGGCCTGTTTCAGGTACAACGTCGCGCCGCTGAGCAGGTAATGGCCGGCGTTTAGCTCGCACCCATCCGCGGGCCCATCCCATCGGCCTTGCGCGGTGAGGGGAGAGCTGAGAAGCGTACTGAGCGCAACGCCTAGGAGCGTGCGCCTGAGCGGGGACATGCGCGCCTCCTGCGCGGGAACGAGCTACAAATAACGCGCGGGGCGCGAGTCGGCAACCGCGTGCCGGGGAGAGTCGTTCCTCCTCCCAGAGCGGGCGACCGGACTCGAACCGGCGACGTCCAGCTTGGGAAGCTGGCATTCTACCACTGAATTACGCCCGCGTTGGGGCGGAGTATTGGTGTACTCCGCCCCGAGTGTCAAGCTACCCGATCAGGAGTTGAGCGAGTACCTCCACGCGGCGATCGTCTCCGACGAGGCACGGATCCCGATGGGTGCGCCCCCTCCCTCCTCGAGCGTCTGAGCCGGGATCTGCGTTGACTCCACGACTTCGCCCGCCGCGTCGAGGAATTCGAAGGTCAGTGCCGGTACGGCGGCCTCGACGTCGGACTGGTTGGTGATGAGCCCGCGCAGTTCGTAACCGCCGTCCGACTCCGAACGGAACACACTGATGGTGACGTCGAACGTCATCTGCTCGATGCGCTCGAGCGTAGCCACTGTGGAGTCGTCTACCCTGCGGAGGAGATACGACGCGGCCAGCAGGCGCATGGCGGTGGTCGATGCAGGATCCACTGCTATGAGCCGCTCGGCAATGGGCTGCATCCTCTCGCCGAGTTCGGCCCTCTGGGCGTCGGCATCTTCATCGGTGAGGCCAGAATCGAGCTGTGACATTCGGAAATAGGTATTGGCAAGGTTGTACAAGGCGTCCCGGAAATACGGGTTCCTTTCGAGTCCTGCATGGAACGCCTGCGCCGCCAGTTCGTAGCGCGCCGCGCGGAACATCGCCGCCCCTGTTTCGAAGAGTTGCAACGCCGGTATCGCTTCTGCCTGGATGAGCACCGAATCGTAGAGCGCCAACGCGTCATTCTCGTGGCCGGCCCGCGAGAGGGCGGTCGCCTGGGCTGTCATGGCCTGGTAGTCGTCCGGTTTGATCCTCCGATACCGCTGGAACCACACCACTGCCGAGTCGTATTTGTGCTCGTTGTTGTAGAGCACCGCGACGTTGAACGATGCGCGTTCGGGGATGTCGGCGAACTCTTCCTCGTCGCGGTTCTCTTCGCGGTTCGCGATCTCGATGGCGAGTGTGTAGTTCGCGATGGCGCTGTCGTTCTGCTGACTGTTCTGGTGTGCTTGTCCCAAGTAGTAGTAACTCATCGGCTCCGCATCGAAGATCTCGTTGGCCGTACGGAACTCGGCTTTGGCGGCGTCCCATTCACTCGCGCGCAGCGCGTCGACCCCACGATTCAGGATCGGGACCCAGAGACGGCGCCGGTGCGAAAGGATGTCGTCCATGCACTGTGGCGCGCCGACGAGGGCCTTGTCCCACGACGAATCTGCGCCTGCGAGGTCGTGCTGGATGGCGTACCAGCGGCCCATCAGGTACCACACGGCGGCATCGTTGCCGTGATCCTCGTCGATAGCCTGCGTCAGGACCCGGTGCGCGTCGCGCAGGTCGCGCTCGCGTTGATCCTGGTGGCGGGTGCGGCCCGCACTGCGCAAGTACAAACGCGCGCTGTTGACCAGATAGTGTCCGGTGTTGAGTTCGCACTCGATCGGGATCCAATTCTGGGCAACGGCGGTAGATGCCGTCACCATCAGCATCGTGGCGAGCGCAATCCCAAGCGCCAGCGTTTTCATGCTTGCTCCTCGGTTGTCTTTCATGACTGTTAGTTGTCCGCTGCCTCATTCACGCTCATCGCGGCCCGCTGCTCGGCCTCTCGCGCCACGTCCAATGCGGGGCGCCCGAGTTGGGCGGCGGCCGCCGCAACGTCGTCGAACTCCGCTTTCATTCGTTGCCCGGAAGGGCCGTCCCATACCTTGATCCGTACACGAACGTTGGGGAGAAGCTCCACAAAAAACTCTCGTCGCGGAAGGGTCTGGCGCAAGAAAGTTCCATAGCGCACTCCCCCCGTCGTACTGTGTTGGAACAACGTTGCCGTTACCGCGGCCACCAGGCTCGTTGGCACCAGCGCTTCGACCCGCGTGCTCATACGACCCTTCTTGCCGTAGGTTGGCCACGACACACACTCCACGGCGCCCGCATCGAGCACAGCCTGGCGGAGCGGTTCCATATACTCGGGGCTCAGGTCGTCGATATCTGTAGCGATCACCTCGATGGCCCCAGCCTCGGTCGCGGCCTCGGCGAGCATCAACCGCAGTGCGTTCGGGTACGCCGCCGGGTCTCGCTGACCCGCCCCCCACCCCGTGTGCGTGAGACGCCACCGCTCCGGCGGCGGTCCCTGTGACAACGCCCGCAGCAACGCGGCGCCCGTCGGGGTCGTCGCTTCGCCCTCGACCGGCGCCCGTCTCGAGACCTCGAGGCCCTCGAGGAGCAGCCCGGTTGCGGGTGCGGGGACCGGCAGGTTACCGTGCGCCGCTTGGATCCATCCGGAACCCACCGCGGGCGGGAGATGGTAGATCGCCTCGACGCCCAGTTGCTCGAAGCCCTCCGCTGCCCCGACGATGTCGAGCACCGCATCGACCGCGCCGACCTCGTGCAGGTGGACGTGGTCCGGGGCGCAGCCGTGCACCCTGCCCTCCGCGTCGCCCACCAGCCGAAAGGTCTCGACCGCCCGTTCCCGGACCCACGACGAGACCGGGGCGCGCTCGACGATGGCGATCAGCTCGCCGACGTGCCGCCCCGGGGACTCGGCATGCTCGGGAATCTGAAACTGCACCTGGGTGGCGACGAGCGACGACCGCGTGACACGGTCGATTCTTACACCGACGTCGGGAAACCCCAGTCGGCCGGGTAGCTCGGTGAGCCACTCAGGCGGCGCCCCGGCGTCGATGAGAGCGCCAAGCGTCATGTCGCCGCTGATCCCCGCAGCGGGGTCCAGAATCGCAATGGTCATTTGAGGGGCCAATCCAGAAATATCGCCAGCGCTCAGCGGTAAAGCCACCCGGCCCCGGTGTTGAAGAGCACGACCCGTTCCTCGGGCCGGATCAGCTTGCGCCGAACCAACTCCGCCAGGGCGGCGACCGTGGCCCCGCCCTCGGGACAGGCGTCGATGCCTTCCCCCTCAGAGAGCCGGCGCGCGGCGTCACGCAGGTCCTCATCGGAAACCGCGAGGGCGGCCCCACCCGTCTCGCGCACGCCCCGCAGCACGAGCGCCCCGCCGAGCGGGTGCGGAACGCGGAGCCCGCTCGCGATGGTCTGGGGCGATTCCCACTCTTCGGTGCTTGCGGCGCCAGCATCGTAGGCCCGGACGACCGGCGCGCATCCCGCGGCCTGCACGCTGTATAGCCGCGCGGCGCAATCGGGTAGGATCCACCCGGCCTCACGCAGCTCCGCAAACGCCTTCCACATCCCGATCAATCCGGTACCGCCCCCCGTGGGATACACGATGGCATCCGGGAGATCCCAGGCGAACTGCTCGGCGATCTCGAGCCCGAGCGTTTTCTTCCCCTCGATACGGTAAGGTTCCCGCAGCGTGGAGACGTCGAATGCGCCCGACTCCTTGGCAAACGCGCGGGCCTGCCGCCCGCAATCACCAATGTGCCCGTCCCCCAGGACGACGGTCCCACCGTGCACGCTGACCTGCTCGAGGAGACGTGGCGGTGTCGTGCGTGGCGCGAACACATGCACGGGCTTTCCCGCTCGGGCGCCGTACGCGCTCAGCGCTACGCCGGCGTTACCGGCAGTTGGCGTCGTGAAGGCATGTGCGCCGCCGGCCACCGCGCGCGTCACTGCAGCCGAGAGCCCACGGGCCTTGAAGGAGCCGGTCGGGTTCTGCGCCTCATCCTTGATCCAGACGTTCGCGACCCCGGTGTACTCCTCGACCGAACGTGCACGCAGGAGGGGCGTCATGCCTTCTCCAAGCGAGACGGGCTCTTCGTCATCGTCAAGCGGAAGCCATTCACGGTACCGCCACATCGTGGGCGGCCGTTCAGCCAGCAGATCCCGCGCCGACGGGTTCGGAAGGGATGCGTAGGTGACCAGCCAGGGTGCCCCGCATGCGGGACACACTGTCGGTAACCCGGTGGCGTCATGCGTTTCGTCACATGCGGAACAGGAAAGCTGCCACGAGTGCGTCATGAGCGTACGTGGTGCAGGATACGTTCGGCCAGCGTCTGGGAGATACCCGGGAGTGTTGCGAGTTCGTCGATACTTGCGAGCCGGACACCGGCGAGGCTGCCGAACCGTTCGAGTAGGAGACGTCGGCGTGCTGGTCCGATGCCGGGAATATTCATGAGTTCCGAGGTGACCGTCCGTGCCGCCCGGCGCTGGCGGTTGAAGGTCACCGCGAACCGATGTGCCTCGTCCCGGGCCCGTTGCAGCAGCCGCAGCGACGGGGCCCTGCGCGGCAGTCTCAGGCTACGGTCACGACCTGGCAGGAACACCTCCTCATCGTGCTTCGCAAGCGCAGCAAGGACGATTCCTTCTACACCCATTTCAGCGAGCGCGTGTCGTGCTGCTCCGAGCTGACCGCGGCCTCCGTCGATCAGCATCATGTCCGGGAGCGGTTTATCCTCGTCACGCCGCCTGGTGACGTATCGCGTGACCACCTCGCGAATGGCAGCGTAGTCGTCAGGATGATCCGCCTG
This sequence comes from Gemmatimonadota bacterium, assembly GCA_036679645.1. GTDB lineage: Bacteria > Gemmatimonadota > Gemmatimonadetes > Gemmatimonadales > GWC2-71-9 > JADFNB01. Next base: position 15,435 of record JAZDCY010000002.1, read on the forward strand.
CTCGGCCGCGCCGCCGGAGCCTCGAATCTTGAACTTGCGGTATTCGCTCTTCTTGGGTCGGCCACCCTCGAACCAGATGAGACTCCCGACCGTGTCGCGTCCCTGACTGGTCGAGATATCGATACAGACCATGCTCCGCGGTACGGCGGTCAGGCCCAGGTCGCGCCCCAGCGCGTAGACGGGATCCTCGACGCGCTCGTCGGTTTCGAGTGCCTCAATGCGAAAGCTCTCCAGCGAGTGACGTGCATTCTGATCGGCAAGATCCACCAGGCGGCGGAACCTTCCTCGTTGCGGAGTGAGCCACGTCGTCTCGGGGGCAAGCGCCGCCACCGACTCGAAATCGCCGGGGAGAAAGGGGAGTATAGTGTGGTGCGCACGCCCATCGAGCGACAGGTACGAGCGCACGAGAAAGGCGCCGAGCACTGTCTCATCGGGTTCCTCTGCAAGATTGTGCAGGAACCGTTGATCGCGCGCGATCACCTTGCCGTCCCGTACGCGGATGATCGCGACAGATGCATCATCGCCGTCACGCGCGAAACCAATTGCATCGGCGTCGCCACCGCCGACGTGTTCCACGTCGGGCGGGCGCTCGAGTTGTTCCAGCCACCGGATGGAGTTGCGCAGTCCCGCTGCCCGCTCGAAATCGAGCGCGTCCGACGCCGCGTCCATTCGCTCGCGCAGCCGGGTGCGCACCTCGACGGTGCGGCCTTCGAGAAACGCGAGGACATCCCCGATCATTTCGCGATACGCGCTCTGTGTCTGGTAGCCGACGCATGGCGCCAGACGGGCCTCGCGTAGCAGGTCGTAAGGACACGATCGCACCGTGAAGATGCGTCGAATAACCCTGAGTGTGCGCCGCAGGGCGCTGACATCGGTGTATGGTCCGAAGTATCGTGCGCCTGGAATGGTGACACGCCGCACGACGAGCACCCGCGGGAAGGCTTCGTTGAGAGTGACCGCAATGGAGGGATAGCTCTTGTCGTCTCGCAGTTGGATGTTGAAGCGTGGGTCGTGCTCCTTGATCAGATTGTTCTCCAAGAGGAGCGCCTGCGCTTCGGACGGCACGACGATCGTATCGAGGTCGGCGAGAACAGCGAGCAGCATGCGGTGCTTCGGCGAGTGGTTGGCATCCGACCGGAAGTAACTTCGCACGCGCTGCCGCAGCCGTTTGGCCTTCCCCACGTAGACGACGTTGCCGTGACTGTCCTTCCACAGGTAGACACCGGGTTGGTCCGGCAGCGTCGCGAGCTTGCGCTGAATGAGTTCGGGGGTATCGGTCATCCGTGCGTCGCGGCGTCGTGTCTCCCGTTACCGCCCGGCGCGCGCCGTGAGGCGATCGACAATGCGGTGCGCTTCGGGGTGTCCAAGGGCGAGGGTTGTGAACCCGTAAAGTAACCCGAATGCGGCGAGTCCCCCGAGGCAGAGCACCCAGGCCGGCTGTGATCCGGCGAGCCAAGCTAGGCCCTCCGTCCCAGCGGATGCAAGGACGACGCCCGCCAGAATGGCCGCGAGCGGTTTGCGGTGGGACGGGTCGATGATAGGCCCGACACGCCGGCTCAGCCCCTTGGCGAGGAGGAAGACGTTCACGTACGCGCCCGTTGCAGCGCCGAGTGCAATGCCGGCCGGTCCCAGAACCTGCATCAGCAGCACGGCGAGACCTGCTGAGACGGTCACTGAGAGAGCTGCTATCCGCACGGGCGTGCGCGTGTCGCCGATGGCATAGAACCCGGAGGCAAACAGCTTGACCGTTGCCTGGCCGAACAGGCCGATGGCGTACGCGGCGAGCACGCCAGCCGCAATCGCGGTGTCATTCTCATCGAATCGACCCGTCTGGAAGAGCGTTGCGATGATCGGTACGGCGAGCAACGCGAATGCGAATGCGGACGGGAAAACGTAATACGCCAGCCGCGCGGCACCGCTCGAGAGCCGGTTCCGCAAAGTCTCTGTGTCCGCACCGGCAGCATCCCGCGCCAGGTCCGGCAGCGCCGCGGCTGCGACCGAGACGCCGAACAGCGAGACGGGGAGCACGGCCACGAGCTGCGCGTATCCCAGTACGGCGACCGCGCCTCCTCCGAGGAGCGAGGCTAGTTGTGTGTCGACTACGCCCGAGATTTGGACGACGCCCGCCCCGGCCACGACCGGTCCCCAGGCGCGGAACACGGCGGTCACGCCCGTGCGGTGTCGGTCGAGGCTCCAATCGATGCGCCGCACGTATCCGAGGACGGAGGGCAACTGCACCAGCAATTGGAGTAGGCTTCCCAACAGCGCGCCCACGGCCAGACCCATGACGAGGGGGGCGCCTACCAGCGAGCCGCCAAGTGCCACGAGTGCCGTGATCTGCGCAATGTTCCACAGCGAGGGGGCGGCGTAAGACAAGAAGAAACGCCCGTGAGTGTTCAGGATGCCGAGGCACCAAGCAGACAGGATGAGCACGCCTCCCATGGGGAACAGGATGCGCACGAGTCGGATCGTGAGGTCGCGGCGAGGCGTGTCGAACCCGGGCGCCACGAGATCCGTGATGACGGGTGCCAGCAGTACACCCGCGCCGGTAGCCAATATTGTGATCAGCAGCAGGAACGAGATGACGGTACCGGCCAGCCGTCGCGCGTCCTCCTCATCGCCCCGTGCGAGCATCCGGGCGTACACGGGGATGAAGGAGGCCGAAAGCGTGCCCTCACCCAGCAGGTTGCGGATAACACCTGGAATCCGGAGCGCTGCGCGGTAAGCGTCCGCAAAGGCGGAGCTTCCGAAGTAGTGCGCGAACACGCGTTCCCGCACGAAGCCGAGGATGCGTGTGACGAGGATGCCGGCGGCTACGCGGGCGGCGGGCTGCCCTTTGGCCGGCGGCATGTGATCAGCTGGATGGCGGAAGCTTCGGGGGCGGATTGTCCTCGAGCAGATGCTGGAGGAACTGTGTCTCTTCCCTCAACTGCCCCATGGCGCGGCCGAGATCGTCGACCTCCCCCTCCAGAACGCCGACCCGTTTTCGCAACTCTTCCGCTGCGCCTTCTTGCAGTGCGGCCCCGCGCCGCGACTCGGCGAGTTTCTGCACGAACGGCGAGTCGAGCACGATCGCGAGGATCGGGATGAGCAGTGCCACCATGACGATGAGGAACGCGACGACCCAGAGCATACGCGGATACTAGGGATTCACCGATCGCGGTTCAAGAGCGCCGTACCAGTCACGGGCCGCACTCCGTGCGGTATCCAGGAACGTGTCACCGTACCGAATGAGGTAGGGGACGGCGTTGAGCATACGTTCCTGGGGCTTGCCCAATGGGAAGAGGCTGGCCCGGGCCTTGGCGATCTTGCTGACGAGCAGTGTGTTGCGCTGCTTGAGATGACCCACGAGTCGTTTCTCGATGGCATCGACGCCCTTTGCGGCTTGGTGCCGGGCCGTATCGACGGGCTTTGCCAACGTCGGGTCGAGACCCGCGGCGGCGGTCCGAAGTCGCGAGAATTCTTCGTCCATCGTCGCACGCAATGTCCCGAGCGCGCGCGCCGCGTCATCCGGCATCTCATCGCTCACGAGGCGTCGCTCGAGGCTTCCCTCGGGCAGATGCAGGTCATCGATCGTGATGGCATAGGCGTGGAGCACCTTTTGGATCTTGGTCTCGACGAAACGCGCCGACCAGCGCGGGACGTGGGCCTGCGGCGCGATACCCAGCGTCTGGTACACGGGAGCGCACTGCGGAAGATATGCCAGTTCGCCTGGTCCCCCGATGTACGCGAGTGTTGGGAGGATCGCCGACTCGACGACCGGCCGTAGCAGAACGTTGGGTGAGAACCGCTCCGGATCTGTTTCGGCGAGACGCTCGAGTTCTGTCAGGGCGTAGCGCTCCCCGGACCTGCGCGTATGAAACACGCCATCTTCCACGATCAGCCGGTCCCGCCCCAGCCGGCACTCCAGCAATACGGTCGTTGCCCGGTCACCGACACTCACGGGGACCGGACGGTCGGCCGAGCGGAGCTGATTGGCGCGTGCAACCAGACCGCTGTCTATGGCGGGTGCGTTCTGCAACGCGCGGACGAGCCACGGTCGCATTGCAGCCTTCGCCGCGGGGTGCGTCGGGTCGAACACCACCAAACCAAACCGACCCATGAGCTCGGCTAGAGCGCCGCCAAAGGCGGATGCGAGATCGGCCTCGGGTCGGTAGTGTCGTTCCAACCACGCGAGCACATCGGGACGGAACTCTGTATCGGGTGTCTGCGCGGTGAGGGTCTCGATCACGCCCGCAATCGAGTTTCCGACGCGCTCCTTGTACATCGGCGTAAGCGGAGCGTCGGGAGCGCGCTCGGGGAGTCGCAGCGTGGTGACCTCGTTGCCCAGCGTGATGACGTGCGCGTGACTTGCCTCGACGAAGTCGTGATCATCACCCGCAACCCAGAAGACGGGAACGACCGGTCGTTCCAGCTGCTGCTCCATGAGGTCGGCCAGAACCACGGCCGAAAGCGCCTTGTAGAGAGTGTAGAGCGGACCGGTCAGCAACCCGGGCTGCTGACCGGTGGTCACGCACATCGCGCCGGCGGTGAAGAGTCGATCCAACTGACCGGTGGCGTCATTCTCGGCCCGGAATGCCGCTCGGAGATCGGGTGCAAGCGAGACCTGCCCGGCGGCGGAGAGGCGAACTCCGTCCAGCCCTCCAATGGGGGCAATCGGCGTCGTGTCGAAGGTCAGGCTCACGGCGCCTCGGCAATGAGGATGACTCGAGCAGCGTCGGGCGCGGGTGGCGCACCGTCGTAGCTGCCGAAGCTCGTGCGAACGGTGAGCCCCGCCGCCTGCAACATGTCGATCAGCTCCTCCCGCGCGAACAGACGTACCCGTTCCACGAAATTTCGTCCGTCATCCACGAGGTGCATCTCCTTGATCACGAATCGTCCATCCGTACTGATCCGACGAGTGACGTGCACGCGTTGCGACCCCACCTGGCGTTCTTCCCTTGGGACGAGTCCGGCGCGTACCTGAGCGGCGTTGAAGAAATCGAGGACGAACGCGCCCCCGGGTTGGAGCAGCGCCGCCGCCTCTTGCAGTAAAGACTGGTGCTCTGCGTCTTCCGCAAAGTAGCCGAAACTCGTGAACAGATTCACGATCGCATCAAATGAGCGCGGTGCGAACGGTAGCACCCGCATGTCGCCGCGCACGAGCCAACCGCCGGCCCCGAGACGCTGACGGGCGCGGGCGAGCAATGGCATTGAGAGGTCGAACCCCACCACCCGCGCTCCCGCCCGCTCGATGTGGACCGCGTGGCGGCCGGGGCCACACGCCAGATCCAGCACCCGCTTCCCCGACAGAGACATTACGCTGTCGAGCAGGGCGACCGCTCGCGCCGCTTCGTCGTCGTCGCGGTGTGGATAGAGCCGCAGGTACTCCTCTCCGAACCACTGCTCGAACCACTCGGTCACCGGTCAGCCGCCCTTGTGGTACGGGTGCCCGTCGAGCAGCGTGCTAGCACGGTAGAGTTGCTCCAACAGCATGAGGCGAGCGAGGTCGTGTGGGAGAGTAAGCGGTGAGAGGGAGATCTGTGCGTCACACGCGGCGACCAATTCCGGATCGAGGCCGTGCGCCCCTCCGAGTAGCAATGCGACGTCGCGCGCGCTCTCTCGCCAGCGCTGTACGCGATCGGCCAGCTCTCTAGACGTGACGGCGTGGCCCGTTCGAGTCAATGCCACGGTCTGTGCTCGGGAGGGAATTGCCTTTCGCAGGAGGTCGCGTTCCCGGCGGCGTTTTTCCGATGCGGTACCGCCGCGGCGTCCCGCGTCGGCTATTTCGCGCTCGACGATCGTCAGGCCCCGGCCCGCGCGTCGGATGTATTCATCGCACGAGGCGCGGATACCAGCATCGCGGATCCGGCCGACCGCGACGACGTGGAAGACCATCAGGCATACATGCCGCGCAACCGGTGGACGGCCGCTACGCGCTCCACGGCGAGCATGTATGCAGCCGTGCGCATGTTGACCTCGTGTCGCTTGGCCACCGACAGCACGTCCTGGAACGACCGCTCGATAATTGTGTTGAGCCGTTCCACGACAGTGGGCTCATCCCAGAAATATCCGCTCCGGTCTTGGACCCACTCGAAGTAGCTCACAGTCACCCCACCGGCGTTCGCCAGAATGTCCGGTATGACGAACACGCCCCTGTCCTCGAGGATGATGTCGGCGCCTGGAGTAGTGGGCCCGTTGGCGCCTTCGCAGATGATCTTTGCCTGAATTCGGTCCGCGTTCTTTCGGGTGATCGCGTTCTCGACCGCGGCGGGTACCAGCACGTCGACATCCAATTCGAGCAGCGCGCTGTTGTCGATTGGATCGGCATTGGGGTAACCCGTCAGGAAGCGGTGTTCACCAATCCAATCACACGCGTCCTGAATGTAGATGCCGTTGGGGTTGTAGATCGCCCCCGTCTTGTCGCTGATCGCGACGACAGTGAGACCTTCGCGCTCCAGCAGCATGGCGGCGACCGACCCGACGTTCCCAAAGCCCTGCACAGCCACCTTGGTACCGCGTTGCGGCAGGCCCAGGTGCTTCAGGGCCTCCCGCGTGGCAATCATGCACCCCCGCCCCGTGGCCTCGCGCCGGCCAACGGAGCCGCCCATCTCGACCGGTTTGCCCGTCACCACCCCGGTCACCGCATGGCCTTTGTGCATGGAGAACGTATCCATGACCCAGGCCATGACGCGTTCGTTGGTGTTGACGTCCGGAGCCGGAATGTCGGAGTCGGGTCCCAGGGTATCGATCAACGACGCCGTGTAACGCCGCGTGACCCGCTCGAGCTCGCTGATGGAGAGAACCGCGGGATCGCACACTACCCCGCCCTTCGCGCCGCCAAACGGGATGTTCACGACCGCGCATTTCCATGTCATCCAGGCAGCGAGCGCTTTGACCTCGTCGAGCGTGACATTGAGATCGAAGCGAATGCCGCCCTTGCACGGCCCGCGGGCCGAGTTATGGAGCACGCGGTACCCCGTGAACACTTCAATCTCGCCGTTGTCGCGGTGTACCGGGATGGACACGACGATCTGTTTCTCGGGTTCCCGCAGCACCTTGTAGATGCCGGGGTCGAGATCGAGCAACTCGGCCGCATGGTCGAACCGCGCCATCATCGCTCCGAAGGGGTTGTCCTCGGAGAGAATTGGATCCTTGCTCCGACCCACGAGGTCGTGGGCCGTCCGCACGCCCACGACCGTCATGCCACCCTCATCCATGAACGCCGTCGTTCCCGTAAGCCAGGGCCACTGTGCCGGACGGCCGTATCGAGCAGGCGCTCAACGGCGGACCGTCCGGACCGCCAGAATAGTCCAAGCTCCGCGACGAGGGGCTCCGGCTCATCCGGCGGCCACAACCCGCGGAGCTTCACCGCATCCTTCGCGGTGATGACAACGTAATCAACTTCTCGCTGAAGGCGTACAATACGCCTGATTTCCGCGGGCCCGAACCGGTGGTGATCCCGCCACGCCAGAAGGCGCACGTGAGCCGCGACGCGCTCGATCTGCCTGGCTAGAGCAGCGGGATCGGCTATGCCGGCGCTCACTAGCACCCGGGTGCCCCTGAGGGCCTCTGGGGATCGGCGTACACCGGTCCGGAGCCCGTGAAACGCGCGAGGCTCCAGCCCGATGATCGCCGTGGGTGGCTGTCCTGTCTCCTGCAGTCGCCCGACCAGGCCGGAAACGACATGTTCGGGGGCGGACTTGACCGTGACTATCACCGCATCGGCGCGTCCGAGCGCCGCCCATGCCTCGCGCCAGGGACCGGCAGGCAGGCTCCAGCGGGATCCGCCAACCCGTTCTGCGCTCACAAGGGCCAGGTTGAGTGTCGGCCGCACGTCCAGGCGTTGGAAGGCGTCGTCCAGGACCAGCACATCGGCGCCCCTGATCACGGCACGGCGAGCCGCGGCATGCCGATCGGCACCGATCTCGAGGATCGCTCCCGGGACCGCGTCCCGGTGCAGCTGCGCCTCGTCTCCGCCATAGTCGCGCAGCAGCACGGCTGGCCGTTTGCCCTTTCGCTGTAAATGACTCGCGATCCAACTGGCCAGAGGGGTTTTTCCCGCGCCGCCAACCTGCAGCGAGCCCACGGCAATACTGGGGGCGGGCAGCGGTGTGCGGTGGAGCCAGCCGCGAGTGTACGCGACGGTCCGCGCGGTCACTGCGCCATCATAGACGGCGGACACTGGTACCAGCAGGCCGCGACAGGCTGCTGCGGCGCGAGAATGACTATCCCATAGCCAGATCACGCCGCCTCCGATGCGATCGCGGCGGCCTCGTCCAGGCGTCCCGCGAGCTCCACCACAGGCGTGGTAGCGTCTACATTGGTCAGCGGCTCTCGATATACGACGCGAACGCGCGCGAAGGGCCGCGGAATGAGCATCTGGTCCCACGATCCGATCGACCAGACGCTCGAGGCATCGGCAGCGATGGGGAGGATAGGGACCCCGGCCAGCCGGGCAGCCACGAGCACCCCTGGCTTGGCCACTCCATGTGGCCCGCGTGGGCCGTCCGGCGTCACGGCGACGGCGCCCCCTCCGTGGAGCGTTCGGACGACCCCGCGTAGGGCCTGCAACCCACCGCCGCCCGACGACCCGCGAACCAGTCGGTACCCCCACCGCTGCGCCGCCTCGGCGAGCAGGCTCCCGTCCTCATGGGCGCTTACCAGCAACGTGATACCCCGGTTGCGGTGCCACCAAACGAGCGGAATGAGCGAGCGATGCCAGACGGCGTACACGAACGCACCTGACGCGGCCTGTACCTGCGCGTGGTGCTCTTCTCCGACCACCTCGACCCGCCAGGTCGCGGCTAGGGCCCTGACCGCCGACCGGACGAACCATGCCCGCAGGCGCTTCATGCCGCCAACGCCATTGCCAACGCTGCTGTCCGGTCTGAGGCGCCCGGCGGGCCCAGGCGCTCGCGGATCTCGGCGTACGCTGAGCGCTGCCTTCGGGCATCAGGGCCGTTGAAATCGAGCAGCGGCCGCAGTGTCGCAACGAGTGTCTCGGGGGTAACGGCATCCTGGATGAGTTCCGGCACAACCTGACGGCCCGTCACGAGGTTGGGCAGTCCGATCCATGGGACGGAGACGGCGCGCCGGGCGACCCGATACGTCAGTGGGTGCATCCGGTATGCGACTACCTGCGGCGTTCCGGCAAGTGCCGCCTCCAACGTTGCCGTTCCCGACTTGCAGAGCGCCACATCGGCAGCGCGCAACAGCAACGCTGATCGGTCCCGCACGATGGACAGCCCGTCCGCGTGAGGATACTCGGCCACTCCGGTTGCGGCGACGGCGATCTGGATCGATGGCTCGCAGCTACGGAGCTGTCGGGCGGCCGTGTGGAAGGCCCTCCAGTGACGGCGCACATCGCCGGGGCGGCTTCCGGGAAGCACGGCCAGCACCGGCCGGTCAGGTGCCAGTCCCAATTCCCGCCGCGCGGTGGCGCGATCGGGGCCAGACTCATCATGCGCCAGCGGATGGCCCACGAAACTGGTGCTGATGCCCGCGCGCCGAAAGAACGCTTCCTCGAACGGAAGCACGACAGCGAGGTGGCTCACGGTGGCAGCGAGGCGCGATGCCCGCCACGCACCCCAGGCCCACAGTTGCGGCGCGATGTAATAGAGCACCGGAATGCCAGCGTGGCGTGCCACTCCGGCCAATGCAAGGTGGAAGCCCGGGTAGTCGACCAGCACGGCGAGATCGTATGCGCCCGTACGTAGGCGACGCGCTGCCGTACGATATGCGCGCAGATGGGTGACTGCAGATCCCGCCGCCTCGGCGAGGCCCATGGCACCCAAGCGCTCGCTGTCGATGATGATCTCTGCGCCCTGCTCTCTGAGTGAGGGACCACCGATTGCCTCCACGATGAGCCTGGGGCCGGAAGCGGCGCGCCGCAATGCGGCGACGAGGGCGCCCGCATGCTTGTCGCCGGACGGCTCACCGGCGGAAACGAAGACGCGCCGCACCGTCACCGCGCCGGAATACCACGCTCCGAGCCCGCGACGAACTCTACCAGGCGCACGACCTCCGGGGAGATCTCGGGGTCGGACCGAAGGCGCTCCATTGCCTCCGCGCGCGACAGATCTGAGTTGAACAGGAATCGGTAGGCGCGCTGCAATGCCAGCCGTGCTTCGCTCGAGAACCCCGCGCGCCTCAGGCCAACGGCATTGAGCCCGTACAGACGCAACGGTGATCCAACCGCACGCGTGAAAGGCGGAATGTCCTGCGGCACGCGCGATCCGCCGCCCACGAAGGCATGTTCACCGATCCGCACGAACTGATGGACGGGCGTGTGGCCTCCCAACCAGGCGTGATGCCCGATCTCGACATGACCGGCGAGTTGCACGGCATTGGCGATAACCACATCATCGCCGATACGGCAATCGTGTGCGACGTGCACGTACGACATCAGGAAACACCGGGAGCCAAGGCAGGTCACACCGGACGCGCGGGTGCCGCGGTTTATGGTAGTGTACTCGCGAATGACCGTCCGGTCACCGATCTCGACTCGGGTATGCTCACCGCGGTACGTCACGTCCTGCGGCGCACTGCCAATGACGGCGCCGTAGCCAATGGTGCACTCGCGACCAACAAGCGTATCACGCTCGATCACGGCGTGTGCCGCGATCTCCGTGCTCTCTCCTACGTCGACGCCGGGGCCGACGATGGCGTAGGGTCCGATCACCACATCGGGCGCGAGCTGTGCGCCGGCGTGAATGACGGCGGTCTCGTGGATGAGCGCGGTCACCGATCGATGATGCTGGCCATGAACTCGGCCTCGGCTACCCGTTGGCCGTCTACGTACGCCGCGCCGCGCATCTGGCAAGTCCGCTGCTTGAGCCTGACCATCTCGAGTTCGAAACGCAGCTGGTCGCCGGGGGTCACCGGCCGGCGGAACTTCACCTTATCGATGGACATGAAGTAGACGACCTTGTCCTGCGGATTCTCGATCGAGCCCATCAGCATCATGCCGCCCGCCTGTGCCATCGCTTCCACGATGAGCACGCCGGGCATGATGGGGTGATCGGGAAAGTGCCCCTGAAAGAACGGCTCATTGATCGTCACGTTCTTGAGACCGACCAGACGTTTCCCTTCCTCGATCTCTAGGATGCGATCGACCAGCAACAACGGATACCGGTGTGGTAGCGTACCGAGGATCTCCTGTATCCCGGCAACGTGCGGTGCCGTCAGCGTCGACATGCGCCTGATCGCGCGGACCAACGCGACGTTGCCCGCGTGGCTGGGCCGGAAGGCCGTCACGCCTCCCGTGAACCGCCCTCCGAGCAGGGCCAGGTCTCCCAGGAGGTCGACCGCCTTGTGCCGCACGAATTCATCGGGCCAACGCAGGTCGCCGGCGGCAATGCCGTCTTTGGTCAACACGATCGCGTTGGCGGTCGAGGCACCCTGAGCAAGGCCACGCGCCAGCAGCGCCTCCTGCTCGGCGGCAAACCCGTACGTGCGAGCGCGCGACAGTTCGCGCGTGAACGCCCCCGGCGTAATGTCATAGCATCCCGACTGACGCCCCACGAGCGGATGGTCATGTTCGATCGTGACGGTCAGTCGCAGCTCATTCGCCGGTGCGACGACGTACGTTGCCTCTCCTTCTTTGATCGTGATCGGCGACTGTACCCGGAAGGTTCGGGGTGTGCCATCCTGTTCGACGACGCCTGCCTCTTCGATGTGTCGCGAAGCGTCGGAGGCGCTGCCGTCGCCGGCAGGCAGTTCGGGGCCATCGAACTCGACGCGCAGATCGTCGATGCCATGGGCTGCCACGGCTGCCAGCAGGTGCTCGACAGTGTGCACCGCATCGGCACCTTCACCCAGGACGATGCGCCGATCAGTATCGGTTACGGACTCGACCGACGCGGGTAGCGGATTTGCCTCCGCTCGATCGGATCTGACGAAGACGACGCCGGTGTCGGCGGGGGCGGGCATGAGGCGCACGGTGGTCGTGGCACCGGTATGGAGACCGGTCCCCGAGAACTCGACCTGCTGCGCGAGGGTGTGTCTAGTCACGTTGACTCTCTCGTGCGAGGCGTTCGAGTGGGCCGACTACCGAAGTGAGACGGCGCAGCGCGGCGGTCTGCCGCAGCACGGCCCGATGGGGCCGCGCAGGGTATCCCGAGACCGTCGAGCCCGGTGGCACGTCACCGATAACGCCGGCCTGGGCTGCCACGCGGGCACCATCGCCGACCGAGAGATGGCCCGCGAGTCCGGCCTGTCCCGCGATGATTACATCGTTGCCGATTGTCGTCGTCCCCGCGATGCCGGCCTGCGCCAGGACCAGACAGCGGGCACCGATCCGGACGTTGTGCGCGATCTGCACCAGGTTATCGATCTTGGTGCCCGGTCCGATCACCGTGGCGCCGATCGATCCGCGGTCGATCGTCGTGTTGGCGCCGATCTCGACGTCGTCCTCGATGCGACACGGCCCGGAATGGCACAACCGTTGGTGTGCGTCGCCGCGCCGGCGGAATGCGAACCCGGGCATCCCCACCCGTGCGCCGGTCTTCAGTGTGACCCGGTCGCCCAGGATCGTGTGCGGCTCTACGTATGCGTGCGCGCCAATGACGCAGCCGACTCCGAAGATGGTTCCGTCGCCGACGTGGGCATAGTCACCAACGCGGCAGCCATCTCCAAACTGCACAGCGGCGCCGACCGAGGTGCCCGCCCCGAGGGCAATGCGGCCGGACCACCGGGTTCCCCTGCCCACCGTCGCGGTCGGGTGAATGGCCCATGCCGCTTCGGTTACCTCTCTCATGTGGTCGCCGACCTGTTGCACCGCGCCCCGTGGATCTTTCACTACGATGCGCGTCGCGGGCCCGGTGTCCAGCGTCCGGAATTCGGGACCGACCAGCACCGCGCCGGCACGAGTGGCGCGAAAATACCGGAGGTACGTTGACGAGGCAAGGAAAGCGAGATCGCCGGGCCCCGCCTCTTCGAGAGAGGCGACCCCGGCGATGCTTGTGTTTGCCGAGCCGATCAACTCGCCACCTACGAGGTCCGCGATCTCGCCGGCGGTCAGCGCCCGGGACGGCGCCACGGGACGACTAGTTGCTGGGTGCGCTGTTCAGCCGCTCGATCACGAGCGTCGTGAGATCGAGTGTTCGATCGGCGGCGATGATGTTGTTTCCCGGCGCCGCGACGTCGAAGATGAACATCAGGTTGCGTTCCGCGCGCAGCCCCTCGATCACACCTTTCACCCGCTCCTCGATTGGCGATACCAACTGCCGTTCCCGCTCGGACGCGCGCGATTGCAGTTCGCTGTAGCGCTGCTCCAGGCGTGACTGCATATCGCGAATCTCCTGCTGCTTTGCCTGACGGTTGCTCGGCGTCAACACGATTTCCTGCTGGTCGTATGTACGGACGATCGAGTCCAACCGGGTCTGCATCTGCTGGACCTCGTCGCGGAAGCTCTCGATCTCGGCGTTTAGCGTGGATTCGGCCTCAGCGTATCCGGGTGTCTGCCGGATGATGAGCTGTGAGTTCACCCATGCAAAACCCGCGGAGCTCTGCGGGCCCTGCGCCGCCGCGGTCGCCGGCGCAAGCACCAGCACCGTGAGGACCAGTGCCGCGTGCCACCGGTCGAAAACAGGACGGGAGAGTGTCATATCGAACTGCCTGTGCTCTGAGGTTAGAAGAAGTTTCCGAGTTTGAAATGGAGTTTCCAGCCGGGATCGGGATCGCCGTTGACGTCGGTCCGATCGAAGCCGTAGGCATAGTCGAGGCCGAGTGGGCCGAGCGGCGACAAGACGCTCAGGCCGACCCCAGCGCCGCGGAATAGACGCGTCGGGTTGAATTGGCTGGGTGACGCCCACGTGTTGCCGGCGTCGAAGAACGTGTTCAAGTAGAGCGCCTGCGATATGCGCATGCCGATCTCGCCGGTCATCGCCAGGTAGGCGCGCCCAAAAGCGCTCACCGTGTTTGCTTGGAACGTATTCGCCGATGGATCGAAACCGTCGGGTGTGATCGAGAACTCGTCGTACCCGCGCAGGGGAATGCCGAATTGGGTGCCGCCGAGCGTAAAGAGTTGTCTGAAGTGCGGTCCCGGGTTACCCCAGACGAATCCTGTCTTGCTCGTGAGCGCCAACACGAAGCGGATGCCTCCCGCTCCGGGCTGATCGCCGCCGAGTTGCCCGAGCGGTGCATACCAGCGGCCCTCGAACGTTGCGCGCCGGAAATTACCGCTGCCGCCCATGATACCGCCCGCCTGCGATATGCGAAACTGATGCAGCGCGCCGCCGGTTGCAAAGGGAAGATCGAATCGTGTGTCGCGCACGATACTGATCCCGAAGCTCGACAAGATGCACTTGGCACAGTTGAATCGCGGTGACAGGGTCGGTGAGTCGAAGTCGCTCTGCTCCAACGTGTAGGTGGTTTGAATCCGGGTGAACCGGTTGCCCAAGAACGGGAACCCGAGCTGGATGCTACCACCCCGCGTCGTGATCCGGCCCAGATCCGCCACCGTGTAGCGCAGCCGAGTGTTGTGGAGCGTGATGGCGCCGGAAATCAGTCCGCCCCGGATGGATGGGTCGCTGTAGGACAGGTTGAGGTCCTGGATGTTCCGGCCGAACTGCCACTGAAACGAAACTCTCTTGCCACGGCCCATGAGGTTGGGCTCGTCGAGACCGATGAACCCACCCACTCCGGTGCCCTGCCCGACCGATGCCCCAAAGTTGACGTTGCCCGTGCGTCGCTCCTCGACGCGGAAGATGACATCGACATCGACCCGGTTGGCCGTGGGTTGAATCTCCGGGATGGCAACGGGTTGCTGGAAGAACCCGAGGTTGGACAAGTTGCGATACGACTGAATCAAAGCTTCCTGGCGGAAGATATCGCCTGGTACGAGGAGGATGGCTCGCCGTATGACGCTCTCATGCGTCACGGTGTTGCCCACGATCTCGACCTTGTTGATCGTGGCCGGGCTGCCCTCCGAGATCTGCCACCGCAGGTCGACGACCTGCCGGCCGTTCTCCGCCGTGCGTCGCGAGGTTACGGGACGGACATTGGCGTACAAGTACCCGCTGTTGCCATAGAGTGTCTGGACTTCCTGCGTCGCGTCGATCCACTCTCTCTCGTTGAAAAGCACCGTACCGCCGTCTCCCCCCCCGAATCCCAGAAACCCGCTGGCCCGTTCGCGGAACGGGTATAGCTCCTCGAGCTGTTCGGTCGAGAACTGTCGGTGGCCGATGATCTCGAACTGTCCGACCTCGTACCGGTTGCCCTCGCTCACGCGCAGGATGAGGGTGCCCTTCCCGGTTTCCTCGTGGACGATCAGCGTATCGCCGAGCACCTGAAAGTCGATGAAACCGCGTTGGCCATAGAAGGCGGGGAGCCGTTCGCGCACGTCCCGCTCGAGTTCTTCATCGTTGTACTCGCCGCGCTGAAACCACCAGAATCCCTCGGGGCTCGTCTTCATCGGGCCGACGAGCTCGCCGTCCGTGAACTCGGCGTTGCCTTCGATGGCCACCCGGCTGATCGCGACCCGGCGACCCTCCTCGATGTCGAACACGACGCGCATCGTCCCGTCCTCTCCCACGATCTCGCGGAGTTCGGGACGCGCCAGGTAGTAGCCCTCCTTGCGGTAGAGCGAATCGATCGCAACGATCGCACGGTGCGCGGCGGAGCGGTCATACGGACGCCCTTCGCGCAAGCGAATCTTCCCCCGGACGGAACGTTCCGAGAGCTTATCCACCCCGCGAACGCTCCACCGGACGAGAAGCGGGCGTTCTGTCACGATGATGCGGAGGATTTGTCGGTCGTTGACCACGCCCTGCATGAACCGGATGTCGTCGTACTGCTCGGTCGCGTACAGGTCGGCGAGAGTGCGCTGGAGATCCAAATAGATCATTGGCCGACCGACCGGAATACGCGCGATGGCAAGTACCTGTTCGGCCGGCACGCGCCGAGCACCCTCGACTACGAGGCTGTCGAGCACCGTCGTCTGCTCGGGTGCTTCTTGTGCCTGAAGCGAAACAGGTACCGCGACGATAGCCGCGGCAAACAGTACGACGGGTCGCAACGTTACGCCTTCGTTCCCGAGAGCACCCTGAACCAGAGCTTGTCGCCGTCGGGATCGACGTCGACCTCGATCTCGTCACCCTTGGTGACTTCGCCCATCAGGATCTTGTCGGCGAGGGGGTCTTCGACGTATCGCTGGATGGCCCGCTTTAGCGGACGGGCACCGAATTGCTCGTCGTACCCCCGGTCCACGAGGAAATCGGTTGCGGCGGGCGTGCGCCGGATCGTCATGCCCTCCTCGGACACGCGCCCCGCCACCTGCTGGAACATGATCTCGACGATTTGCTTGATGTGGTCGCGATCGAGCGAATGGAAGACGATCACCTCGTCCAGTCGGTTCAGAAACTCGGGATTGAAGACCTTGTCGATTTCATCCCGCACCTTTTCCGCCATCTTCTCGAACGAGCTCTTTGCATCGGACTCGCCGAACCCGAGTGCCTTGCCCTTGGTGATATCACGAGCGCCGACGTTGGACGTCATGATGACGACTGTGTTCTTGAAGTCGATCACGCGACCGTAGTTGTCGGTTAGGTGCCCCTCGTCGAGCACCTGCAGCAGGATGTTGAAGACGTCGGGATGGGCCTTCTCAATCTCATCGAGCAGCACGACGGAATACGGCTTCCGCCGGATCTGCTTGGTGAGTGTGCCCGAGTCCTCGTAGCCGACGTATCCCGGCGGTGCGCCGATCAGCCGGCTCACCGAGAACTTCTCCATGTACTCGGACATGTCGACGCGGATCAGCGCCCCTTCGTCCGCGAAGAGGAACCGCGCCAACGCGCGGGCCAGTTCGGTTTTCCCGACTCCGGTCGGTCCGGAGAAGACGAAACACCCGATGGGCCGGCGTGGGTCTTTGAGCCCGGCGCGCGACCGGCGAATGGCACGCGAGACGGCCTCAATGGCCGGCTGCTGGCCCACGATGGACTCGTGGAGCTCCTCCTCCATCCGGAGGAGCCGTTGGGTCTCCGCCTCCTGAAGTCGAGTCACTGGGATACCGGTCCACCGAGACACGATGAATGCCACTTCTTCTTCGCCGATGGATGGGCGATGGGTCTCGCGCTCCTTCTCCCACTCCTCCTGCCGCCGCCGAATGTCCCCCTGCAGCTCGCGCTCTTGGTCGCGGAGTGACGCGGCGCGCTCGAAGTTCTGGTCGCGAACGGCCTCTTCCTTGTCGCGATTGATCGCTTCAAGCCGGTCCTTGAGATCGGCCACGTCGGCTGGTGGGACCTGCGCGGCCAGGCGGGCGCGCGCCGACGCCTCGTCGATCACGTCGATCGCCTTGTCCGGCAGGAACCGGTCGGTGATGTACCGCTCCGAGAGCTTGGCCGCCCAGTCGAGCGTAATGTCCGGGATAGTCACCTTGTGGTGATCCTCGTAGCGCTCACGCAGGCCCTTCAGGATCTCCACCGTTTCGTCCAACGTGGGCGGATCAACGATGACCGTTTGGAAGCGGCGCTCGAGGGCGCCGTCTTTTTCGATGTACTTCCGGTACTCGTTCAGAGTCGAGGCGCCCACGCACTGTAGCTCGCCACGCGCGAGAGCAGGCTTGAGCATGTTGGAGGCATCAATGGCCCCTTCTGCAGCGCCGGCGCCGACGAGCGTGTGCAGCTCGTCGATGAACAACACGATGTTCTTGTTCTGCGCAATCTCGTTCATCACGGCCTTGAGGCGTTCCTCGAATTGCCCACGGTACTTCGTGCCGGCGATGACGGCGGCCATGTCCAACGCGAGCACCCGGTGGCTGCGGAGCGATTCGGGGGCGTTACCCGCCGCGATGAGTTGCGCCAAGCCCTCTACGATTGCCGTCTTGCCGACACCAGCCTCTCCGATCAGCACCGGATTGTTTTTCTTGCGTCGGGACAGCACCTCGATCACGCGTTCCATTTCCTGCTGGCGCCCAATGGTTGGGTCGAGCGCGCCTTCACCGGCCAGTGCGGTGAGGTCTCGGCAGAAATGGTCGAGCGCGGGAGTCTTGGATTTCTTCTCCGAGCGAGAGCTGCCCGGCGCGGCGCCGGCGCCCTTGGGGGCCTGCGGCATGTCGCTCCCGAGGAGCCGCAGCGTCTCGGCACGACCCTGCTCGAGGTTGACCCCGGCATCGGTCAATACCTGGGCGGCGATGCCCTTCTCTTCGCGCAGCAGTCCCAGCAACAGGTGCTCGGTGCCCACGTACGAGTGGTTCAGCTCACGGGCCTCACTCATGGCGAGCTCGAGCACTTTCTTAGCCCGGGACGTGTACGGCAGGTCCGGGGGACCGGCAGCCGCGGGTGCCTTCCCCTTCTTGACGGTCTCTTCGATTTTCTGCTGAATCTCGTCAAGATCGACGTTGAGGTTGGTCAGCACTGCGGCAGCTACCCCCTCGCCCTCGCGAATCAGGCCGAGCAGGATGTGCTCCGTGCCGACGTACTCGTGATGCAGTCTGGCCGCCTCCTCGCGGGCCATCTGCAGCACCTTCCGGACTCTGTCTGTGAAGTTGTACCCGTTCATGTCATCATCATGGTTGCGGGTCACCAGATCCCGGAAACGGCGGTCGTGCCGCGTCCTCTTCGAGCACGCGACGCACGAACGCCGCGCGAATCGCTGGGGGATCCGGGTCGCTCAACGCTCGCTCTGCCCTACGCGCCAAGTGCGCTGGCTGCGTGAAGATGAGCAGCTTGTTGAGCGTGTATACACTCAGGTCATCGATCAGGTTCAGCCCGACACCGAGCCGTACGCCGCTCAGCAGGTTCATCGTTTCATCGAAGGACAGTGTGCGTGCGTATCGCAGCAGCCCGTATGCCCGCCATACCTTGTCGGCGATGACATTGGGCGCGTTCTGCTGCAGCACTTCGCGCGCCTGTTCCTCGTACTCGATCACCTGGCGCACGATCTTGCCAAGGTGGTCGAGAAGCTCCTCTTCCGACTTCCCCAGCGTCGTCTGATTGGAGAGCTGGAAGAAATTTCCTACCACCTCGCTGCCCTCGCCATAGAGCCCGCGAAACGTCAGCCCGACCTGGGCGAGCCCCTGCAACACCTTGGCGATTTCTTTGGTGAGCACGAGGCCCGGAAGGTGGATCAGCACCGACGCACGGAGCCCCGTACCCGCGTTCGTCGGACATGCGGTAAGGTAACCAAATTCCGGGTGGAAGGCGAACGGCAGCAGCCCACCGAGCTCCTGGTCGAAGCGCGCCAGCGGTGCATACGCCGACTCCAGCGCGAACCCCGAGCAGAGGGTCTGCAGGCGGAGGTGGTCCTCCTCGTTCACCATCATTCCGAGCATGCCGCCGGTGAGCAGCGAGGCGGCGTGCCGGGGCCCCTGCTCCCGTTCCAGCCCGGCCAGTTCCTTCGAGACCAGATGCCGTTCGTGCAGCAGCTGCCGTTCGAGTCGATCGAGATGGTCGAGCCGGAAGTCCACCGCCCCCTCGAGCGCACTGGTCGACCGACCCGCCTCGATCGTTCGGGCGCGGATATCGTCCAGTTCCTCCCGCTCCGCGCGTCCGGCGAACGGTCGTCCCTGGATGTTTCTTGCCAGGCGCACGCGGGTCGAGAGCACGATGTTCCCGTCTGGTCCGCTGGCGTCGAGCCAGGAGACACCGCCGTCGGGAATCAGGCTGAGGTCGAGCGTCATTCGAGCCCCCGAATCTGATCGCGCACCTCAGCTGCCAGCTCGAAGTTCTCGGCGTCGACCGCGCGCCGTAGCTGGGCGCGCAACGCATCCAGGTCGGGGGCTTGCTCGGCGGCGTCCCGATCGGGCGAGAGGTATGCGTGTCCCACGTGACGGCTGGCACCATGGATTCGACGCAGCAGCGTCCGCAGGTGGGGCGTGAACGACTCGTAACAATGGGGGCAGCCCAATCGACCCGTATCGCGGAAGTCTTGCAGCGTAGCGCCACAGAAGTCGCACGGCGTGGATTCGGCGGTCGGTGGCAGGGCCGCCGCCGCCCCCTTGCCCATGGAGCCAAGGGAGCCAAGAAAACCGCTCAAGGGGTGCTTCGCGACGCTCGCCTCGGTATGCACGCCCTTTTCCGACGCGCAGGTCTCGCACAGATGCTGTGTCGTGACCGCGTTGTTGACGATCTGTGTGAGGTGGATGGCCGCCTCCCGCTCGCCACATTGGTCGCACAACATCAGGACATTGCCTCGGCTGCCGTCACCGGGCGGAGTCGGCCGTTCTCGAGGAGCAGGACCCGGTCGGCGCGCTGCGCCAGGTGCCGGTCGTGGGTCGCCACCACGAACGCGGTCTCGAGCGAGCGCGTGAGCTCGGTCATGAGGTCGTGCAGTCGCGCGCTGTTCGCATAGTCGAGATTACCGCTGGGCTCATCCGCCAACACTACCTTGGGGTCGTGTACCAGCGCCCGCGCAACCGCGCAACGTTGTTGTTCTCCTCCTGACAGCTGTGCTGGCCGGTGGGTCATGCGGCCTGCGAGGCCTACCTGTGCCAAGATCTCCTCCGCGCGGCTGCTGGCGGTCTCCCTCGGCACGCCGCCGATCCGCAGCGGCATCATGACGTTCTCGAGCGCGCTGAACTCGCGCAGCAGGTGGTGAAACTGAAAGACGAATCCGATCTCGCTATTGCGGATGCGATTGGCCTCATCCTCGGAAAGCTCGGAGTATGGCATCCCGTTGAGCACGATCTCACCCGCGCTCGGACGGTCCAGCGCACCCAGCAGATGAAGCAGCGTGCTCTTCCCCGCCCCGCTTGCCCCGACGATGGCCACCATCTCTCCGCGATGGACCTCGAGGTGAACGTCCGCCAGGACCTCGATGATGCTCTGGTCTCCGCCGCGGAAGACTCTCCGTAGACCGGTTCCCTGCAGGACCGCGCTCATTCGTGCCGGATGGCATCTACCGGGTCGAGGCGCGCCGCGCGCCGCGCCGGGTGAAGTGTCGCCAGCACCGCCACCGCGACACTGGCGAGCACGATGGTGCCGACGTCGAACGGATCGACCAGGATGGGCAGCCGATCGATGAAGTACACCGACGGATCGAGCCGGATCAGTTCGCTCTTGTCGACCGTTCGGGCCACGAGGAGTCCGAGGAACAAGCCCAGCCCGGTCCCGACCACGCCAATCGCGGCGCCTTGGAAAATGAAGATCCGGCGGATCGCGTTGGTCGAGAGCCCCATCGCTCGCAGGATCCCGATCTCGCGGGTCTTGTCGTTCACGACCATGGTCAGGGTACTCACGATGTTGAATGCTGCCACGATGACGATCAGGAGCAGGATCAATCCCATGGCGAGTTTCTCGAGCTGGAGCGCCGAGAAGAGGGACTGGTTCTGACTCTGCCAGTCGATGGCACGGTACGGGTATCCCCCGAGTGTCTCTTCGATGTCGGCGGCGACGGCGGTGGCGTGTGAGGGATCACGCAGCCGGATTTCCAATCCGGTCACCGCCTCGCCGAGACCCGCGAACTCTTGAGCGAGCGCGCGAGGTAAGACAACGTACGCATTGTCGTACTCGAACATCCCGGTCTCGAAATAGCCGGTGACCTCGAACTCCCAGAACTTGGGCACGAAGGCACCGATCGAGGCATTGAATCTACTCCCGCCAGGCGAGATCATCGTGACTTTGGCACCCGGGTAAGCGGACATCCGTTCGGCGATGCGTCTGCCAAGTACGATGCCACCGTCTACGTCATCGCGGGTGGTTGTAAAGGCGAGATCGCCGCGCACGAAATGCTCGGGCAGTGCGGTGACCGACACGTCACCGGTATCGGACTCTACACCCAAGACATATGTACCTTCGTGGTAGTCGTGCCCTGCCGAGAGAAGTCCCTGCGTCAACACGAACGGTGCGACAGCGACGACCTGGTCGTTGGCGCGAACATCGTCGGCGACCGCGGACCACCCGTCGAGTCGCAGGCCCTCCCCGAACGTGAGCAACCGTATGTGGGGGCTGGCAACGAGAATCTTCTCCCGCAGATCGTGTTGCAGGCCGTTCATCACGCCCATCACCACGAGCAGAGCCATCACGCCGACTGTGACGCCACCGGTCGCGATGAGGGTGATCAGCGACACGAAGCGCGCCGAGCGTCGGCTCTTGAGATACCGAGCCGCGATGGCGAGTTCGAGACGCGTCATTCCGTCTCCCGCAGCATGGGAAACAGGATCACGTCCCGGATCGACGTGCGCTCGGCGAGCAACATGATTAGCCGGTCCACACCTATCCCGACACCACCCGTCGGCGGCATGCCGTACTCGAGGGCGCGCAGGTAGTCCTCGTCGAGTTGCTGTGCTTCGAGGTCACCCGCCGCCCGCGCGGCCACCTGGGCTTCAAACCGGGCGCGCTGGTCGTCGGGGTCGTTCAGCTCACTGAACGCATTGGCGATCTCGGTCCCGCGCAGGAAGAACTCGAAGCGTTCGGCCAGATCGGGATCACCGCGCTTCGGTTTCGCGAGCGGCGAAAGCTCGATTGGGAAGTCGACGACGAACACGGGTCCCTTCAACGTGGGCTCCACATACTCTTTGAAACACTCATCGAGCAGTTTGGTGCGCGGGAGCGCGTCGATATCAGCGATGTTCCGGGTCCGCAATCGGTCGCGCAGCACCGCGGCGTCAGCTTGGCGCACATCGATGCCAGCGTGCTCCGTGATCAGCTCCACGTATCCGTGCCGCGGCCACGGAGGGGTAAAATCGAACGCCTCGCCAAAACGCTCGATGGCCAATGTGCCGCAGGCGTGTTGGACTATCCCGGCGACCAGGCCCTCGACCAACGCCATCATATCGTGATAATCGGCATAGGCCTGGTACGCTTCCAGCATCGTGAACTCGGGGTTGTGCCACCGATCGATCCCCTCGTTCCGGAAATCCTTGCCGATCTCGTATACCCGCTCTAGGCCGCCCACGATACATCGCTTGAGATACAGCTCCGTGGCGATCCGGAGGTAGAGCTGCCGGTCGAGCGCGTTGTGGCGCGTCGTGAACGGACGCGCCATCGCGCCGCCGTAGAGCGATTGGAGCACGGGGGTTTCTACCTCGAGAAATCCCAGATCCTCGAGGTAGGACCGCATGTAGGTGATGGCATGCGCGCGAATATGGAAGACGTCCCGTACGTCTGAGTGAACCGCAAGATCGGCGTATCGCTGCCGGTATCGGGTCTCGGCGTCCGCGAGGCCGCCATATTGCACGCCGTCCGCGTCCTCCTTGCCCAACGGGAGCGGTCGCAGCGCCTTGGCGAGGAGCGTGAGCTCGGTGACCCGGATTGTGATCTCGCCCGAGCGGGTGCGGAAGAGCCCGCCGCCCACGCCGACGATGTCACAGAGGTCGAGGCGCTTGACGAGCCAGAACCCATCCTCCCCGAGATCGGCCAGCCGCATGTAGATCTGGACGCGGCCAGCCGCGTCCTCGACGTGCGCAAATGTCGTCTTGCCCATCTCGCGTATGGATACGACACGTCCCGCGACGCGGACCGGAACCTCGGTGGCTTCGTCGAACGCGGCCACCGCCTCCGTGCTCATGTGCGTGCGCTCGTAGCCGTAGGCATAGGGCGTTACTCCCCGCTCGCGCAACTCGGCGAGCGTGTCCCGGCGGGCCACCTCGACATGTGACCGGCTCACGACGCTCATGCCGCCTTGCCCCCGAAACGCTTGAGGAACGCCTCGATGAACTCGTCGATGTCCCCATCCATGACCGATCGTACGTCACCCACCTTCAATTCGGTGCGGTGATCGTTGACCATCGTGTACGGCTGAAAGACGTACGAGCGAATCTGGTTGCCCCAGCTGATGTCGGCCTTCGTGGCCTCGATTGCAGCTTTCTTCTTTTCGCGTTCCTCAACCTCACGCTGGTAGAGGGCAGCCTTCAGCATCTTCATTGCGGTCGCCCGGTTCTTGTACTGGCTCCGCTCCTGTTGGCATGAGACCACGATACCGGAGGGGAGGTGCCGCAGCCGGACGGCGGAGGACGTCTTGTTGACGTGCTGACCACCGGCGCCCGATGCGCGAAACACCTCCAGCTCGACATCATCGTCCCGGATGTCGATCTCGATATCGTCGTCGACGACCGGATATACGAACACCGACGCGAACGAGGTGTGCCTGCGAGCCTGAGCGTCGAACGGAGAGATGCGCACCAGTCGGTGGACGCCTTTTTCGGCCTTGAGGTACCCGTAGCCGTAGTCACCGGTGATCTCGAGCGTCGCTGACTTGATGCCGGCTTCCTCTCCGGGGAGTACATCGAGGATCGTGACCTTGTACCCGTGGCGCTCCGCCCAGCGCGTGTACATCCGCATCAACATCTCCGCCCAGTCCTGCGACTCCGTTCCGCCCGCGCCCGGGTGAATCGTCAGCAGTGCGGCACGCTGGTCGTCCGGTCCGCGGAGCATGTTGCGGAGCTCCAAGGCCTCGAGTTCCGACGCGATGTTGGGGATTTCCTCGACGAGACCGCTTTCGATCTCCGGATCTGGAGCCTCGGCGACGAGCGTCGCCATCTCGACGGCGTCTTGAACACGCGTCGCGAGCGCCCCAAGCGGTTCGGTCCAGCGTTTTAGCTGACGCAACTCTTCAACGACCGTGCGGGCCTTCTCTGATGCATCCCAGAACCCCGGCGCCGCCATTGACAGTTCGAGTTGGGCTAGACGCGCCTGCTTGCCGTCCAGGTCAAAGATAGCCTCGGAGTTCAGTGACCCTGCGCTCGAGCTCCTGGAGTTGCTCCGCCACGGGACGAACCATGTTCTTCCCCCCTTCCCGGTTATGAGTCGAGCCGTCGCCTCCGGGTTTGGAGGGACGGCTCAGCTGACTCAAATATAGGCGCGGTAGAGGGTTAGCGCCAGCTAGAAAATCTGCTGCCCCCCCGCTAGAATATCGTTCAGCGCCTCGGTCCAGAACCCCGTCGTGGTGGCCATATCCTCGCCCACCTGTTCGACGTACTCTCCCCAACTCTTCTGGATCTCTTCCTCGAACTCGTCCTTCAGCGTGCCTGCCGCGAGCGCTTGCTGCCGCTTGTCGGGTTGATACACGATCATGTCGGAGATGAGCGCGCGGGCGAGTCGCCGTGCTTTCTGTTTCGGATCCCGTTGCAGGAACGGATTGATGGGTTTCTTCGGTGCTTCGGGTACGGCCGCAGCGGGTTCGGGAGCCACAGGTGCGGCCGGCGGTGCCGCTGCAACGGGAGGCGCCGGCTGTGCGGGAATCACCGCTGTGTCTTCGTCGTGCGGGACGGCTTGAACCGTTGGCGGCTCCTGGGGCTGGACTACGGGAGGCGCCGCCGCGGTGACCGGCTGGTCCGGTGTTGGGCGGAAGACGGGTGCCGAGGGTCGCTGCGGTGGTGCCGGCGGTGCCTCTTCAGCTGGGGGAGAGACGCGAGGCTGGAAGAACGGCTGTGACAGACGGGGTCCCCTCGGGGCCGCCGGCGTGGGTTCGGGGACGATTGCCACCGCTGGAGCGGCCGCTGGAGATGGTACTGCTGCGGGGGCTGGGCTCGGGGATGGTTCCGCCGCGACCGGGGCGGGCGCCGGGGCTGTGGGCGCGATCGGTACGGCGGCGGGAGCCGGCACACCGTCGGGTGCCACCGCTATGGCGGACCCGCACACGGCGCATCGAGCCCGAACACCGCCCGCCGGCACCTTCGCCGGATCGACCCGGAACACGGTCTGGCACGAAGTACAACGGACGTTCATGCTGACATCGCCTCCCTAGGCGGATTCCTCTTCCTCTTCGTCGGCGTCTGTGCGACGATCGACGACAAACACGGACCCCGGTAGAGTCTTCGCGTAGCTCTTCATTTCAGTCGCGAGGCCGCTGACCTGAGCCGGATGGGTAAAACTCCGGCGTTCGTTGGTCACGATCCCAATCGACAGCGTCATCAGCGGTACGCGATACAATTGGCCGCGCCGGTCCTTCCCAAAGAAATATCCCGCGCGGCGATCCTGTTCGTTGTACTGGAATGATATCAGGGTGTCAAATACCGTGATGATTTCGTTACAGACCTCAGCCGTCTTGTCGGTGGGAAGAATCACAATGAAATCGTCCCCGCCGATGTGTCCCACGAATCCGTCGTCGGCCGTCAGTCCTTTGACGACATCACGCAGCATGCGCGAGAGAATGAAGATTACGCGATCGCCGTCGTAATACGAGTAGCGGTCGTTGAACTCCTTGAAGTGGTCCAGGTCCGCGTAGCACACGGAAAACCGGCCGCCCTGATCCAGTCGGCGCCGGATCTCGCGTTCGATCTGTGTGGTGCCGGCGAGGCGTGTCGACGGATGAACCGAGACGCTAGTGCGGATACGCTCGATGAGGACGTCGAGCCGGCAGCGCTGCTCGGTCGGCTCGAACACCGGCGAAATGACCTCGTCGGCGCCGGCGAGGAACCAGGTCTCGGTGTGGTCCGCGGAATGACGCGAGGCGAGGACCGCGACAGGAATGACGCCCGTGTACGGGTCCGACTTGAGGGAGCGACACAACGCCATGCCCTCGTCGTCAGACCCCTCGTCGACGAGTATGAGTACAGGCAAGCTGCGCGCCGCCGCCATCTCGACATCGACCCGCGCCGAGAGGTGAGCGACTGCGAATTCGTTCCCCTCCGCCCACGCCGAGATCAGGTCAGGTACCAGACGGTCGGCGGGGGCGAAAAACAAGACCGCCGGACGCGTCCGCACCGGTCTCCTCTCTCGTAATGTCAAGCCGGCGCAAAACTTAGGAGTGACACAACGATAAGTCAAATCGTCTCAGAACCGGAGCTCAACGCGAACACCCACCTCCATTGAGGCCGGCCACCGCGGGTCGGCGTCTATGTAACTCGACATCGACACGTCCCGGTCGGGCGACAGGCGATGCGAGATGAAAGCGTCTACGACGCTGAGCACGTGGTTGGCCAACAGCAGGCCAAGTTGCTGTGTGGCCGCGCGGAACGCCTCGTCGCTCTGGTCGATGGTCTGGCGAAAGAGATCCTGTTCGAGTCCGGCGTTGCGCCATGACCACTGGAAGTTGGGGCCGATCGCCCGCCGCCGGTAGAAGTTGATGGCGCGCTGGTATTCCGGCGAGTCCATCGGTGGCGGGTTGTCTGGATCGGTGAAGAACGTCTCTCGGGCCAGGGCCCAGATGGTCCCGTTGAAAGTCCGTAGGTCGTCTGGCGGCCGCAGTCGTGCGTCAGAGTCGGCGTCGAAGGGGCCGCTTTCGACGAACTGGCCCATCTGCTCGAAGTACTCGAACGACGTGTCGCGCGCCGATGGACTGAACCCGCGTCGCGCGACCACGAATGCTAACTCGAGGAACCGATCCCGCTCGCGGCGCCCTTCCCGGTTCAGGGCGATGAACCGGGTCAAGAGAAACGCCTCGGCCACAAGGTAAAGCGCGCCGCGGCTCTGCCGCCCGAGCATCTGGCCGACTCCGGGAATTGTGGCTGATGCAAGCGGTCGTACCCAGGCAGCCCGTTTCGGGTCGCTCAGGGTGCGCCAGAGGCTAGAGACAACGGGGATCCCACCGCGGCTCACCGTATCCCGCGGCTCCGGCTGCTGCGCGTGCCCGCTTGTCGGAACGGTGCCGAGGAGCGCGATGACGATCGGTACGGCGCCTCGCAGCGATGTCAGAGCAGAACGCGGAAGCTGAGATGAACCGGATCGTCAAACGTGCCGCTCTCGAAAAAGACGCGTGAGAAATCGATTGCCACGCGGTCGAGCGTCACTCCGAATCCCACCGACGGTCCGCGCGTCTCGCCCTCGAGAAACGCATAGCCCGCCCGCACGCGCAGCACGTTGCCGTATCCCAACTCGGCGCCGAATCGGGCATTGGGACTGGAGTACTCTCCCCACCGGTTCTGTAGATCGACGAGGATACGCGCGTCGAGGGGCTGTGGCGCTCCACCGCTGGGCAAGGGGATCCGGTACGACATCCCGACCAGCAGCCGTGTTGGCAGCGGGTCGGCCTGCTCGCGGTTCTGGAGCTGCAGCTTGAAGCCCGCGTGGCGCACCGCCACGCCGATGCGGAGTTCCCGCGTCGAGCCGATGCTGGCCTGGATACCCAGATCGACGGCATGTGTCGTGCCGACGATGGTCTGCTGCGGCCCGCAGTCCCCCTCGCAGTCCTGGCGAAACTGAATCAGCTTGTAGGTCACGCCGATTGCGATGGGGTCAGCCGCGTCCGTGGCGTACGATGCCAACAGCTCGATGTTCTTCGGCGAGATCCGTCCGGTCGCGATCGACCCCGATCCCCGTGGCACGACCTGCTGCGCGCCGAAGTCCACGATGTAGGCCCCGATACCGATGACACCGAGGCGGTCGTCCGCATAAAACACGGTGATCGCCGTGTTGTCGGATGCGAACGTAGACGCATGATGAATGGCGAATTCGCTGCGTTCGAGAAGGGCTAGCCCCGCCGGGTTCCAGAAGAGGGCTTCGGTGGATCCGCCGTCGGCCGCTGCCGCCTGACCAAGCGCCGTTGCGCGGCCCCCGACCGGAAGAAGCAGGAACGCCGCCCCGCCCAGCTCCGCTGCGTTACCCTGAGCGAGCGCGGGGGGCGCGCTGAGGCTCAGCGCGATGACAAACGCGACCCTAGAAGGTCTTTGCCTCATCGATCAGCATGATCGGGATGTCATCGTCGATCGCGTAAATCAGGCGGCACGCGTGGCAGATCAGCGCCTCTGTGGGCTCCGTCCGATGTTCCAGTTCGCCCTTGCATTTGGGACAGACCAGCAGCTCCAGCAGCTCGGGATCGAGGCTCATTGATTCCCCCTAGGTGATACGGTAAACCCGAACCGTCGGAGCGCCGCCGCGTGTGCTCGCCACTTGGGGAGGGTTTTCACCCAGAGATCCAGGTATACCCGCTCTCCGAGAAATGCCTCGATCCGGCGCCGGGCATCCTGTCCCACCGCCTTGATCGTGCGGCCGGCCTTCCCCACCACCATGCCTTTCTGCGACTCGCGCTCGACGTACAGAACGACGCGAATATACAGCGGATCGGACCCTTCACGGAACTCGTCGACATCGGTGACGAGGGCGTAGGGTAGCTCCTGGTCGAGGTGACGCAGCGCAGCTTCTCGCACGAACTCCGCCACAAAGAAACGCGTCGGTTGGGTGGAAAGATCCTCAGAATCGTAGCGAAACGGACCTTGGGGAACATGGGCGCAGCACCAGGCCAGGAGTTCATCGATCCCCGCGCCCGTCTTGGCAGAGATAGCCAGCTGATCACCCGTCGGATCCTTTCCGCTCACCTGGTCCGCTTTCGCCAAGACCGTAAGCACGGGTTGATGCAGCTCCACACCCTCCGGGAGTAGCGCGGACAGCGGTGGTGGCGGTCCCTCCCCAATGGGATGGAGGTAGACGATCGCGTCGGCGTGGCGCAACTCCTCCGTAGCGGCGTCGATCATGCCCTGCTGCAACAGGTACTCCGGTTGGAACAGTCCCGCCGGATCCACGATCAGCAACTGCGTGGTCTCGGTCGTCACCAGTCCCATTACCGGGAGCCGCGTCGTCTGAGCCTTGGGACTCGTGATGGCGAGTGGCTCGCCCACCAATCGGTTGAGGAGCGTGGATTTCCCGGCGTTGGGTCGGCCGGCCAGGACAATGGTTCCACAATGCGTCATGATCGCCCCAAGGTACCGGCCCATGCCGTTCCGTGCTTCCACCGGCTCAATCGCAGGGTCTGCGGCGAAGCGTAAACCATTAAGTGATAAAGTCTTAGGCGGTCGCAACCTGGCATGCGGACCTGTTCATATCTCAATCCCGTCATGCCGATGATTGAGGGTGATGCGCAACTCGTTGCGATCTGATCCCCACGCCCGAGCGGGAGTAAGGCAGGAGGCACTACCGGCGCCATGCTTGTTGAGTTGTCGTTCCTGAAGACGAGAGTCGCCCGCCGCGTGTTTGGCATACTCGTCGTCAGCACCGTAATCCCGGTGTCCTTGCTCGCGTTGTTGACCTATCGCTCGGTCAGCGGTCACCTAGCTGACGAGGGCCGCCGGCGCTTGGAGTACTCCAGCAAGGTGGCCGGCATGGCGGTGCTCGAACGGATCGCCTCCATCGATAGCGAGCTCCGGGCCGCCGCCGCCGTGCTTCACGGCCGGTCCAGAGGCACGGACCCGTCCGCGTTGACCGCCGGCGTGGCGGGTGCGATCGGCGAGCGGTTGCGTGGGCTCACGCTCCGCAGTGGCGAGCACGTCTTCCCGCTGATCGGGAACCTCGATCCGCCTGCGATTGCGGGTTATGCGAGTCACCTGGCGTCCGGACGAGCGGCGATGATCCTGCGCCACGGGGAGGCGGGTACCGACGTGCTCCTGGTCCGCGCCATCGATCCGGCTGCCGCCGAGCCGGAGCTGCTGTGGGCGGAACTCGATCCGGGGTTCTTGTGGGCCGTCGAGCCGTCTGGATCCGCCTTTGCCGACGGGGCGAACCTGTGCGTGTTCGATGTCGCCGGCCCGGTATTCTGCGCGGGTCCAGCGGACTCCGAGGCTGTTCGGTCGTTGCGGAACGCCGTGCCCAGCGGAAACCGGGGCACGTTCGAGTGGCGTGTACACGGTGAGGAATTCGTGGCGGCGTATTGGCAGGCGTTCCTCCGCTTCAGCTACGCGCGCCCGGATTGGACGGTGGTACTCAGCCAGAGTCGCCAGAGCGTCCTCGCACCGGTGAAGGGCTTCCGCGACACATTCCCCTACGCGGTCGCCGGCGTGGCGCTGCTCACATTTTTTCTCAGCTCGGTGCTCGTGCGCAGGAGCCTCGAACCACTGCGTGAGTTGCACGACGCAACCAATCGGATTGCCGCCAGGCAGTTCGATCATCCGGCACATGTCGAGACCGGCGACGAGTTCGAGGAGCTGGCCCACGCCATGAACACAATGGCTGCGACGCTCGGTGGTCACTTCACCGAAGAGGGGCGCCTCAACGAGGCGTTACGTGAAGCCGGAGAGCGCCTGAGCGAGAGTCGGGAACGGCTGCGCACGATCATCGAGACCGCCGCAGACGGCATCGTCACGGTCGACGAGGAAGGGCATATCGACTCCTTCAACCGTGCGGCCGAGGACATCTTCGGTCGATCCCGCGACGAGGCCCATGGGCTGCGGCTGGACGAGCTGTTGGCGGTGCCCGACGAGGCAGGCGGACCCAGCTCGCGGAGCGTGTTTGCAGACGGGAGACGGGGGCCCGCTGACGTTGCTGAACTCATCGGCCGTCGGCGCGACGGGTCATGGTTTCCCGTCTCGGCGGTGTTCCGTGAGGCGATGGTGAAGGACTACCGCTTGGTGATCGGGTTCATCAGGGATCTCACCGCACGGAAGAAAGCTGAAACTGAGAAAGCCGAGTTAGAGGGCCAACTCCGACACGTACAGAAAATGGAGACGATCGGTACGCTCGCAGGCGGCATTGCCCACGACTTCAACAACCTGCTCACTCCGATACGTGGAGGTGTGGAGCTGGCTATCCGCCAGCTTCCGCAGGACAGTCCGCTGCTCGACGATTTGTTGCCCTTGCGGGACGCCTCCATCCGCGCTGGCGACCTGGTACGACAAATCCTCGCGTTCAGCCGTCGCGGGGATCCCGAACTCGCTCCGGTAGGTCTCAAATCGGTCGTTGCCGAGACGGTGAAGATGCTCCGCGCGACCATTCCTCGCACCATAGAGATCAAGTCATCGGTCGAGCTGGTCCCGCCGGTGCTCGGCGACGCCACGCAGCTCCATCAGGTGATCATGAATCTGGGCACCAACGCGTGGCACGCGATGGGTGAGTGCGGCGTGTTGGGGATCGAGTTGCAACTGATGGCTGGGGAGCAGCCGGGGGAGCTTCCGCCTGGCGAGTACATACGGCTACGCGTGAAGGACACGGGACACGGGATGGACGCGGTCACCGCCAAGCGGGTCTTCGAACCGTTTTTCACGACCAAAGACGTTGGCAAGGGGACCGGGTTGGGGTTGTCGGTCGTGCACGGGATTGTCACCGCCATGCGCGGTGTCATCACGGTCAATTCGACGCAGGGCCAAGGTACCGTGTTCGATGTGTGGCTCCCGGTCGTCGAGGCCGAAAGAAAGACGGCGATCGAGGTGGCTGACCAGGTGGTTGCCGGGTCCGAGCACGTGCTGATCGTCGATGATGAGACACAGGTCGCGGACGTGGAGCGACGCATTTTGGAGCACCTGGGTTACCGGGCCACGGTGCGGGCCAGCGGGCAGGAGGCGCTCGACGCATTCCGGCAAGCACCGGCCGACTTTGACGTCGTCGTTACCGATCATGGTATGCCCGACATGACGGGATTGCAGCTCGCGCGCGAGCTGTGCGCGATCCGTCCCGACATTCGGCTCGTGCTCGCAACCGGGTACAGCGACGTCACGCTCAGCGAGAGCGCTCGCGAATGCGGATTCCATCAGCAGTTACAAAAGCCGGTCACGATCGAAGAACTTGGCGCCGCGGTTCGGCGAGCGCTGGATTGTGAGCGGAAGGAGGACGGATCAAGCGTATGACTCGCCGAGGCATGACGGTGATCGAACTGTTGCTCGCCATGGGTATCACGGCGACGCTGGCCGCCATTGCCACTCCGCGCGTCGACCAGTACATCAACAAGGCCAAGGTCGCGCATGCGATCGGTGATATAAGCGCGGTCCAGGTGGACATCTTGGGATTCGCCGCGGATAACGGGCGGCTGCCGAATTCGCTCTCCGAGATCGGACGCGGCGGCATGGAAGATCCCTGGGATCGCCCCTATCAGTACCTGAACATCCAGGACATGAAGGGAAAGGGGGCGGCGCGCAAGGACCGTTTCCTCGTGCCGCTGAACAGTGACTTCGATCTGTATTCCATGGGGAGGGACGGTGCCTCGGTTCCGCCGCTTGCCGCAAGCTCCAGCCAGGACGACATCATTCGAGCCAATGACGGGGGCTACATTGGGCTAGCTGAGAGGTACTGAGCTAGACGCCTCCGCGCGTCCAGATGATGTCGGACCGGTTCTTGGTCCAGATGCTGGGACGTCGCCGGGAATGTTTGTAGAAGATCTCCACCTGCTGCGCGTGCCGCCGGCTGCCGTACCAAATAGTGTACCATCCGGTGACCGACTCCGGTTCACTGAGCGCGTCCGACGCGCGTTTTGCGCGCACACGGACGATCGGAAAACCCTGTACGCTGTCAGCAGAACTGCGGAAGACGATCGCGTCGGCCGTGATCTCGAGCGCTCTGTCCGTGAAGTGTCGGGCCCGGGTCGTCCACACACCTCGCAGCACGACAGGGACGAACGCGGGATCTCCGGCCCGAAACCGCGCCACCAGTCCCCAGCCTACGATCCCCGTCCAGATGAGCATGAGACTCCAGGCGAAGAGCAGCGCGGCTGGGGGGAGTCGACGAGCGCGACGGGTCTTCCAGCGGGCGCGCCCCCACTGGGTAAGGATCGTGATCTCCATACGGCTAACGATCGGCTGCGGCCCACCGCCACTTGACCGGTCCGGGTCGTGCTAGCCGGCTACTGCCAGTTTGTCGTGCTCCATGATCCGCATGAGTGCCGCGGCCACCGTTGGATCGAAGGCGGTTCCCGTTTCACGCCGGATGATCGACAGGGCCTGGACACGTGACCCGGTTCGGTAGGGACGCTCGGAGGAGAGCGCGTCGTAGCAGTCCGCCACCGCTACAACGCGCGCGAGGAACGGGATCTCCTCGCCGCTCAGGCCGTCGGGGTATCCGGTCCCGTCGACGTGTTCATGATGGTGCAGCACGATTGGGATCACGTCTGCGTACGACGGGATTGGAGCGAGGATGCGGGCGCCGACATGCACGTGCCGGCGGACTTCGTCGAACTCGTCTTCGCTCAGCTTGCCGCTCTTGTCGAGGATGCTGCTTGCAACACCGAGCTTGCCGATGTCGTGGAGCAGTGCGCCCCGGTGCAGGCAGTCGAGTTTGTGCTCGTCCAGTCCCAGCTCTCGTCCCATCGCGATCGCGATGTCGCGTACCCGCTCGGAATGACCCGCTGTCCATGACGACATGGCATCGATGCTTCGCGCGAGGGCTTGGAGCGTTCCCCAGCTGAGTTGCTCGAGTCGCTCGACCAGTTGCGCGTTTCCCAGCGCGACCGAGATCTGGTCGGCGACTTGGCTAGCGATTTCGCAGGCCTCTTCAGTCTTTGCGTCCTTCTCGAATCCGACCACCAACGCACCCGCCTGATCGGCCTCCAACGCGAGGGTGCGCACGACAAGATGGAGCCCCTCGCGCATCGCCGGGGGAAACGCCGACAGGAAGGACGGTGCCGTCGCTTGGTCGGGATCCATCAGGTGATCGCGCATCTGCTGCATCTTCGCTTCATCGTCGGGATCGACGGGCCTGCTGTACGTGAATCGGCGGGACGGGAGGCGGAGGCCAGAGACGCGCCACATCGCGAGGCCGTCGGCCGCAGTGGTTCGCAGCACCAGTCCGACGAGGTCGGCGCCCGCGGCGGCGGGGACACGCTCGAGGACGACCTCGACGAGTTGATCAGGAGTCGACCGCGCCAGCGCCGCCTGATCGATGTCATTGATGGCCGAAAGCGTGCGGAACTGACGTCCAAGCTGTCGCGCCATCGTATTGAACGAGTCCGCCAGGTCCTCGAACTCGTCACCGGTTTCGACGCTCACGACTCGGTCGAAGTCGCGGTTGGCCACGAGCCGAGTCGCCGCAGTAAGGCGCTGCAGCGGACCGAGAACTCGTCGGATCTGGCTCTGGCTGAGAAATACGACGACGAGCAGCGACAGCAACACGATAGCCGGAAAAGCGCGACGGAAATCCGCTGCTGGCGCGAGGATTGACGCGCGGGATTCGGTGAGCAGCACAGTCCAATCGGCGTGGCCGAACTCGAACTGGAGGAAGATCGGCCAACTCGACACGAACAGTTCTCGTCTGTCGACTTCCCAGGTTAACAGGTCGCGTTGAGGGATTGCGGCTCGGATTTTCTCTGCCGTCTCGGGTCCGACGGGGAGGGTGCAGAACAGCGGTCCGGCATCTGCGTCGAGAACGCAGATGTCCATCCCGGGCGGACTCGCTGTCTGGAGATCGCCACCGCCCCAGAGAAATGTAGGATTCGCCTCGGCCCACACAGTGACGTGGCGGGCCCGTGTCGTTCGACCGGCGAACGCCAGCAGGATCTGGCTGGTGGAGCCTTCTGCCACGACCAGGAGGATCGTCTGTCCG
This sequence comes from Gemmatimonadota bacterium, assembly GCA_036679645.1. Taxonomy (GTDB): domain Bacteria; phylum Gemmatimonadota; class Gemmatimonadetes; order Gemmatimonadales; family GWC2-71-9; genus JADFNB01. Next base: position 50,465 of record JAZDCY010000002.1, read on the forward strand.
CTCTCGAGCCGCTGCCGCTGGACGTCGCTGAGTGGCGGTGGCGTGGTAGGGACGCCCAAGATGGGGATTGAATTTCCCTGTTCACGGTCCATCCAAATGCGGTTGAAGATGCGTGCGGACCCGCCGCTTCGGGAAAGCGTCTGCTGGACGGCTCCGCCATCAGCCTCGATGCTTACGACGTTCCGCTTCAACTCTGCTTGGAGCAACAGCAGTCGCTGCAGGATAGCCATGCCGGTAGACTTTCCAGCCTGCTGCAGCCGATCGCGGCCCTGGTTCTCGAGTTGACCGGCAACCTGCCGGTAGGAGACCACGGTGAGCGCCCCTACGGGCACCAGTGCGGACAGCACGAAGAGCAGTAATACGCGGCGGGCGACGCGCGTGTGAAAGGCCGATGGCATTGTCATGGCTACTCGATGGTCAACGTCATCGTCCCCTCGGTTCCCTCCACCGCCCCGTCGTAGAGCAGCTTGATCCCGTCGCTCATCGGGCTGTCTCGGCGGCAATCCGGTTACGTGAGGTATCGGCCCCGTCGAGCGCGACCTTGAGAGCCGGCGGACCAGAGACTTGCTACCACTCCATCACCGCCAGCATATTCTAGTCCGATTTCCCGAGGGAATTGATTCCATGCCTGGACCAATGAATCCGTCGCGCGTCTGGCGGCCCGTCCTCGCCGCCGTGCTCGTCGCCGTCGCTGCGGTCACCGCTTGTGAGGACGAGATGGCGCCCGTCAACGACGTTGGGACCGTTTCGTTCCAGCCCGTTTTCCCCAGCCGCGCGGCGGCGTCCTTTCCCTTTGCGACGGCGCGAATCGTATTGACCCGCATCGGTGACGAAACGCCGACCATCGATACACTGGTGGCCCTAGAGGCCGACCAGGACACCGTGGCGCTGGCATTCCCGGTCATGCTCGTAGGCGACAACCAGTTCCTTCTGAATCTCGATCTGCGCGACTCCTCGGGGACGACGTTATTCTCCGCCGTCGACACAGTGACCGCTCTTCCGGGTACGGGCGGCGCGCCACCATTGGTGCCGCTCGACTACGTGGGGATCGGGGCGGATGCCGCCGCCGTGCAGATCGTGAATACCGTGGTGTTCGTCGCCGTCGGGGATACAACGCGCGTGACGGCAAACGCGCTCGACACTTTGGGGGAACCCATCGAGGGTACCCCCATACTCTGGTCGACGACCGATTCGGCACGAGCGTACTTCCCGAGTCGGATCGGCGGATCGCTCGTAGGCGGTGATTCACTCGGGCCGGTCAGCGTGGTGGCCGAACTCTTCACCGGCCCGGCGGATACGGTCGGCGCAACGGTACTGGCGGCCGGTACCGGCAACGTGTTGGTGGCGATCGATTCGCTCGAGGACGCGCTGTTCCTCCTGGTCGCTGCCGTCGACGACACCGCCTTTGCCCGCCAACAGGTCGTCGACTGGGCTGCGGCAGATCAATTCTCGTTCGAGACGTCGCGGGCGCTCTTCGAGCAGGCCTACAACAGCGACATGACGAACGACACCGCGGCATTTGGATTGGCGGTGACGACCATTCTCGCACTGAAAGACGATCCGACCTTCCGCTCGCTCGCGCAGCAGTGGGACGACTGGCAGGCCCAGTTTCCGTTCGGTGCGCTCGACAGCCTGTTCCAGGGGTCGGCACCGTTCCCGCCGTCCTTCAGCACGATGCAAGCTCTCGTCCGGAATGTCGTACTGCCGGCGCTCCGAACGTCCATCGACGCCCTGAATACGATTGACGATCCCAACTTCCTGCTCATCCTCACGGACCGCATGCAAGGGCGGACCGGCTCGATTCCGCCCGACGAGATCCCGCGCGAAATCGACTATGCGGATGTGTTGTTCCTCAAGGCCCTCCTCAACGGGATAACGGCGTTTGCGGATGGCCTGGTGGCGTACCAACTCACGCCCGATCCCTTTGGGGCAGGTGGCGTCGACGCGGCTTTCGCGACCGGCAGTACCTTCCTCACGCTCGCCACCGGTGGCGCCACGAATCTCGCGGATGCGCGAACCCGACTCCAGGACGCGGTGACGGCCGCTCTCGCGGCGTTCGATGTCATCGAACTGGAGACGGACGACCAATCGAACGACGTGATTGTCTGGAACCCGCTGGGCACGTGTTGTCCGAGCGGCCTTGCAGACCTCTCGTCGCTCGACCTCGTGGATGGACGACGCGTGTTCGGGCAGATGTCGAGCTCGCTCCAGGGCCCGTTTACGTGGAACGAGGACTTCTCGGGCGATTCGATGCCCGAGATGGTGACGATCGACATTACCGCGCTATTGCTGAGTCCCGTGAGTGATCTCAAAACGCTCCTTCCGTCCTATTTCACGTCCAATGGCCAGTTTTTCTGGACGGCCCTCTCGGTCGACGAGTGGATGTGGCCCGATCCGACCCTTGCTGCGCTCCTACCCGGAATGGCGACCAGCGACTCGCTGGTGAGGACACTCGATCTCAGAGATCTGTGGGACGGTGCGAATCAGGACATCGATGAGTGGTCCGACATCAGCACGCACGCCGCTGCCGCGGCGAACCTGGCTCTCACGTCTGGCGGACGGTTCCATGGCATCGCGCCGGATTTCTCCGGCGATTCGGCGGGACCCTCGCTGCCGCCGCCCGACACGCTGACATTCGCGTCTTACCGCTCGATCGCGTCGAACAGTCTCACGGGTGAACAATGGGCTTGGGACAACAGTTTCAATGGCAACATCTACACTCGGCCCAACGATGTCGCTACTGGATGGACGCTCCGGACTACCCTGTGCTGCGGGGGGGACATGATTGAGAGCCCCGTTGCCGCGGGTGCAATGTTTCTGTACGACGGATTCAGCGTGAACGAGGTATCATCGGATCTGTTGACGGTGACCCTGCGCGCCCAGAACTTCGCCGGCGGTGACCGGGGATTCGCAGTGAACTTCCAGAACAACGAGCTGGTAGTCTTGGATTTTCTCGGGAATGTGCATGTGTGGAATGTGCTCGACGCAGCTCCGGTCGGTACGTTCACACAGGTTTTCACGCTGCCAATTCCGTCAACCGAGGACCCCTTCTTTGCGGAGTGGGTCGATCTTACAGGCGGACCGAATGGCAACCTGTGGTTCATTACCAGAAACGGTGGGCTGGTCGAGCTCCTCGCGGATTACTCCGCGGCCTTCGAACGCCCGGCGGTGCCGACGCTCGACGAAGTCGTCGCGATCTCGCAGGATGTCTCGAACACTGTGCTGATCGCGTTGACGACAGATGGGAAACTGTTCACCCGTCCGGCCGACGCTACGACGCCATGGACATTGGCGCGCACGCTGACGCGCTACTTGAATCCGATTCCGTGACGTCGCATGTCCCCGTGGGGCTCGTGGCCCTGGCGCTGTTAGGCGTCGGGGCCGCTTGCAATCGGGGGAACGTGGATCCGCCGCCCGGACCGGAAACCATCGTGATGCCCGTGGACAGCGCACCCCGGGAGCCCTCCACGCGTTGGGGACAACTGCAAGCGGTCTCTCTTTCCGATATCATGCCCGTTCTCGCCCTACTCATTCCCGACGTTCCCGTGCGTTTTCGGGTGATCTGGGAGTACAACCGGGTCCGTGGGCGCGGCACCGTAGTAGTTGTCCCGCCCGACACGATGCGTTTCGATTTCCGGGCGCCGTTTGGGCGGCGCGGAGGTGTGGGGATCGTTGCGAATCGGGTGGTGTGGTCCGATCCGGATACGGTCGGTCAACAAGTCAGTGATGCGGTGGTGCTGGTGTGGGCAGCTCTCGGCATTCCACGAGTCGTCGGGGACCTGGCTTACCACGCTCGCGAGCCGTCACGACACGTGGTGCGGTTCGTGACGGGCGACACGAGCGTGACGTATACCGTATCCGACCAGCCGGTGCCGCAACTCACTGCGGTGCTACAGAGGGGTCACCGGGTGATAGGGTCTGGTGGGCTCCGCTTTGATAGCGATACGGCGTGGGTGGCCGTGGGACGTATGCGACATCTCCTTCGCGATGTGAGTTTGTCGTTTGCCATCTGGGCGATCGACAGTGCGTTGACCCTCGAACCCGGGTGGTTTCGCGCACCAGTGCGCTAACGGGTCGCGGACGCAGGCGATCAACGTGGGTTGGGCCACAGAAAACAAAGCCCGTCCTCCACGCGGAGGACGGGCTTGAGGGAAGCTGGCGACGGCCTACTCTCCCAGGAGGTTTACCTCCAAGTACCATCGGCGCTAACGGGCTTAACTGCCGTGTTCGGGATGGGAACGGGTGTGGCCCCGTCGCGCTCGTCGCCAGCAAGAACTGTGAGCGGTACGCGGTGAGCGCGTGCGCGGAGCTTCCCGCTCACGGCGCACCGCGTACTGCTCACTGATGAAATCCATGGATGGGTGCCGAGTTCTACATCAACTAAAAGAAAGAGATCAAGCTACACGGGCGATTAGTACGGCTCGGCTGAAGTGCTTGCACACCTTACACCTGCCGCCTATCAACGTGGTGGTCTCCCACGGCCCTTCAGGGACCCTAACGGTCCAGGAGTGTTCATCTTGGGACAGGCTTCCCGCTTAGATGCTTTCAGCGGTTATCCCTACCGGACGTCGCTAACCGGCGATGCCACTGGCGTGACAGCCGGGACACGAGCGGTCCGTCCGACTCGGTCCTCTCGTACTAGAGTCGGACTCCCTCAACACTCCAGCGCCCACGACGGATACAGACCGAACTGTCTCACGACGTTCTGAACCCAGCTCATGTACCACTTTAACCGGCGAACAGCCGGACCCTTGGGACCTTCTCCAGCCCCAGGATGTGATAAGCCGACATCGAGGTGCCAAACCGCCCCGTCGATGTGAACTCTTGGGGGCGATAAGCCTGTTATCCCCGGCGTACCTTTTGTCCGTTGAGCGATGGCCCGTCCACACGGAACCACCGGATCACTAAGGCCGACTTTCGTCCCTGCTCGAGCTGTCGCTCTCGCAGTCAGGCGCCCTTATGCCTTTACGCTCTTCGTGTGATTACCGACCACACTGAGGGCACCATTGCGCGCCTCCGCTACTCTTTAGGAGGCGACCGCCCCAGTCAAACTACCCATCTGTCACGGTCCCCGCTGGTGTTGCCAGCTGGGTGAGGGCGCCAACAAAACAAGGGTGGTATTTCACTGTTGTCTCCCCGCCAGCCGAAACCGACGGTTCATCGACTCCCACCTATGCTACGCATGCAAAGCCAACGTCCAATGACAGATTGTAGTAAAGGTGCACGGGGTCTTTTTGTCCTGTCGCGGGTAATCGGTATCCTCACCGATACTGCAGTTTCGCCGAGCTTACGGAGGAGACAGCGCCCAAATCGTTACACCATTCGTGCAGGTCGGAACTTACCCGACAAGGAATTTCGCTACCTTAGGACCGTTATAGTTACGGCCGCCGTTTACCGGGGCTTCAGTTCACAGCTTCGGTCCCGAAGGACCTAACCGCTCGCCTTAACCTTCCGGCACCGGGCAGGTGTCAGTGCCTATACGTCGGCTTGGATACGCCTTGGCAGGCACCTGTGTTTTTGCTAAACAGTCGCTTGGGCCGATTCTCTGCGGCCGGCCTCGGCTTGCAACGCGAAGTCACTCACCTAATACCGGCACCCCTTCTCCCGAAGTTACGGGGTCATTTTGCCGAGTTCCTTCTCCGTAAATCACTCGAGCACCTTAGGCTTCTCGCCTCGCCTACCTGTGTCGGTTTGCGGTACGGTCACGTATGGCCCTCGTCTGCGAAGCTTTTCTCGGCAGTGTGCAACCCCATCCCTTTGCGGGGTCCGAAAACCCCTTCGCACTCGGTTCTCGGCTACCTGGGCGGATTTGCCTACCCAGGAACGCCTACAACCTTGGACCGGATAATCCACCACCCGGCGGACGGCTAGCTCCTGCGTCCCTCCTCAGACTCAAACAGACCATCAGTGGTACAGGAATATTGACCTGTTTCCCATCGGCTACGCCTCTCGGCCTCACCTTAGGCACCGACTAACCCTGAGTTGATCGACATGGCTCAGGAATCCTTAGGCTTTCGGTGACAGGGGTTTTCACCCTGTTTCTCGCGTACTTGTCCCGAGATCCTCACTTCCCGCCGCTCCACCGGAAGGCTTCCGCCCCGGCTTCGACGCTACGGGAACGCTCCCCTACCACTCCCTGCACGAGGCAGGAAGTCCGCTGCTTCGGTGGGTGGCTTCAAAGTCCCGACCATTATCGGCGCAACCACGCTGGACTGGTGAGCTATTACGCACTCTTTAAAGGAATGGCTGCCTCTAAGCCAACCTCCCAGTTGTCACAGCATTGTCACATCCTTAGATACACTAAGCCACCACTCCGGGACCTTAGCAGGCGGTCTGGGTTCTTTCCCTCTCGCCAGTGCACATTATCGCGCACCAACTGACTCCCTGGCAGCATCCAACGGGCATTCGGAGTTTGGTTGGGGGTGGTATGACTTGCGTCACCCGAGCCCATCCAGTGCTCTACCTCCCGCGGACTCAATTCCAGAGGCCATACCTAAATATGTTTCGGGGAGAACCAGCTATCTCCGAGCTTGATTGGCCTTTCACCCCTACCCTCAAGTCATCCGAGCGGTTTTCAACCCACACCGGTTCGGTCCTCCACGACCTGTTACGGCCGCTTCAACCTGCTCAAGGGTAGATCGCCACGGCTTCGGGTCTACCGCCGGCAACGCTATCGCCCTATTCAGACTCGCTTTCGCTATGGCTCCAGCCCTGAGGGCCTTAACCTGCTGCCGACGCGTAACTCCTCGGGTCATAATGCAAAAGGCACGCGGTCAGGAGATACGCCACCGAAATGACGCGCTCCCTCCCACAGCTTGTAAGCACACGGTTTCAGGTTCTATTTCACTCGCCGCCAGGCGTTCTTTTCACCTTTCCCTCACGGTACTAGTTCACTATCGGTCACAGAGGAGTGTTTAGCCTTGGAGGGTGGTCCCCCCAGCTTCCCGCAGGATTTCACGTGTCCCACGGTACTCGGGATACCGCTAGGGGTCGTAGACGTACGCGTACCGGGCTGTCACCGTCTGTGGCGGGCCTTTCCAGGCCGCTTCGGCTTGGTCTCGTACTCCCACGTTGCGGTCCCACAACCCCGAGGGAGCAAGCTCCCTCGGTTTGGGCTGGCCCCCGTTCGCTCGCCGCTACTAGGGGGATCGCGGTTGCTTTCTCTTCCTCCGGGTACTTAGATGTTTCAGTTCCCCGGGTTTGCCTCCGTGTTGCCACGGATGACGCGGGTTACCCCGCGCCGGGTTTCCCCATTCGGGCATCCTGGGATCACAGCTCGTGTGCAGCTTCCCCAGGCTTATCGCAGCTTACCACGCCCTTCATCGCCTCTCTGTGCCAAGGCATCCACCGTGCGCTCTACTTCTGCTTGATCTCATAGTCGCTGAGATCACGCCGCTATACTTCACTGCGGTGCGATGATTTTACTCGACACCCTACTACATCCATGGATCCATCAGTTGTCAAAGAGCGGCCGCGGGTGACGCAATGCTCCACCCCACCGGCGGCGTATAACAAATCAAAGCGAAACGGGAGAAAAGACGTGCGGGCGACGAAGCACCTTTCGTGATCCGCGTTACGACTGCGGCCCTACTCGGCAGCTCCAGAAAGGAGGTGATCCAGCCGCAGGTTCCCCTACGGCTACCTTGTTACGACTTCGCCCCAGTCACTGAGTTCACCTTCGACGGCTGCCTCCCGAAGGTTAGCCCACCGGCTTCGGGTGCCCCCAGCTTCCATGGCGTGACGGGCGGTGTGTACAAGGCCCGGGAACGTATTCACCGTGGCGTAGCTGATCCACGATTACTAGCGATTCCAGCTTCATGCAGTCGAGTTGCAGACTGCAATCCGAACTTAGACCGGGTTTTGGCGATTAGCTCACCCTCGCGAGTTTGCGACGCTCTGTACCGGCCATTGTAGCACGTGTGTAGCCCTGGGCGTAAGGGCCATGATGACTTGACGTCGTCCCCACCTTCCTCCGGTTTGACACCGGCAGTCCCCCCAGAGTCCCCGGCCGAACCGCTGGCAACTGGGAGCGAGGGTTGCGCTCGTTGCGGGACTTAACCCAACATCTCACGA
>JAZDCY010000020.1:0-58246 GCA_036679645.1 Gemmatimonadota bacterium
GGACGTGATTTCGTGCTGCGGAGCGGCGAGTCCATCCCCGTGGCGGTACGGGAGGACAGACCTATCGCTCAGCTCGAGGTCGAGCGGGATGCAGCTCAGGGTTTTCGCAACGAGGCACGCGGTGTTCCGGCGGAGCCCACAATTCCCGCTACTACACCAGCCCCCGCCCCCGCCCCTGCCCCTGCCGCACCGGCCGTGACCGGCGCGGTACGTCAGATAGCGCAGCAGCCCAAGGCTGAGGACGACCGAGCTGCCGCAAACGAGGGGCCGGTTGCGCGGCCCGCTCCGGCAGACGCGTTGGCGCGAGGCCGGGCGGACGCCGACACGCCACGTGTGGCGCTCGCGGAACGCGCCGAAGTGGTGCCGCGCGCGGCGGACGAGGCACCAGCCGTCGCATCCGCGGCTGGCGGCGGCGCTGCGGAACCGGAACAGCGCGCGCGACGCGCGGCGGTAGCACGTTGGAAGCCAGTCACCCGGGCAGACGCCGAACGGGTGCTCGGCGGTCCCGTCCAGGTGGTCGCGGGCTTGGCGGTTCTGGAGTACGCACTCGACCGCGGCGACAGCGGGCGCGTCCGCACGCTGCAGGTCCTTGGACCGGACGTGTCCCTGGAGTTGATTCAGGCGCAGGGAGCATCCCTGGAGGGAAACCGGGAGCAGGCGGGCGCCGGTGACGCGAACGTCGTGGCACTCACGCGCAACGGGTTCATCATTCTCGCGCGCGCGCCGATCAGCCGCGACTCGCTCGAGGTGCTACTGCGCCGATTGCGACCCCAGACGCCGCAACCGGATCAGCTCCGCCAGCACTGAGATCCCGATCTCCGCCGGCGTGTCAGCGCCGATCGCTTCGCCAATCGGGACCCGGACACGTTCCAGTGCATCGCACGGGACACCGGCCACGGCCAGAGCCTTCCAGATGACTTCCTTCTTGCGCCGGCTTCCCAGCATCCCCACGTACGCGGCTGGCGACGCCGCCACACGCTCGACGATCACCGCGTCCATGGCGTGTCCCCGCGTGCACACCACGATGAAATCGTCTTGGTCTATCGTCAGCTCATCGATATAGGTACGGGCGTCGGCAACGACTACCTCGTTAGCGTGGGGCAACCTGCCGGGATTGGCAAACTCCTCACGGTCATCGACCACGACCACATGAAAATCCGTTCCCGCCGCGGCCCGCGCAATTTCTTGTCCGACGTGACCCGCTCCGAACACGAGGAGCCGCGGATCGCGTCGCAGTGGTTCCACCAGCGTCCCGGATTCCTCGTCGAGATACGGCACGTGGCCGCTGACCTCGGGTGCGTCGTGCGTCTGTGCCCCCACCACAAGCTCTTCGGTGCCCGCGCGCGCCATCTTGCAGGGGCCGTTGGCCCAGTCCATGTGGGTGAACACCACTGCTTCCCGACGCGCTTCGACCCATATACCGACGGACGCATAGAAGCGCGAGGCAGGTTCGCCAGTCGCAACCGGCTCGAGAAAGAGCTCCACCGTGCCACCGCAGGAAAGCCCGAGATCGCCTGCAATGTCCGCGTTCAGCGTGTGGCGCACGAGTGCCGGCTGCCCGCGGTCCAGCGCCGCCAGTGCCTGCTCGGTCACCTCGGCCTCGACACACCCTCCTCCAACCGTGCCCAACCGCTCGCCGCCATCGGTGACTAACATCTTGGCATCGGTAGCCATCGGCAACGATCCCCGCCGACGCGCTACGGTAGCGAGCGCGGCGCGCGTGCCCATCCGTGCCGCCTCCGCAGCCGCACGCCAGATCGCCGCGCGCTCGCTCACGACGCGGGCAACTCCTCGAGTCGCGCCGCCGCGCGACGCAGGTGAGGAATAACGATCGAGCCGCCCACTACGAGGGCCACAGAAAAAGCTTCGTACATCTCCTCATCCGTCACACCTTCCTCGCGGCACCGCACGACGTGGTACGTAATGCAATCATCACATCGCAGGACCATGGATGCGACCAGCCCGAGCAGTTCCTTCGTCTTCCCGTTCAGCGCGCCGGCCTCGTACGTCCGCGAATCCAGGGCGAAGAAGCGTTTGATGTCGAGGTTACCCGCCTCGAGAATTGCCTGGTTCATCTTTTCGCGGAAGTGACGGAACTCCTCGAGTGTCGGCGCGGAATCGGACATGCGGGCTCCGGAGGATGAAATAGCGAAATGTAACGGTGCGCGGGGAACGGTGAGCCGTGCGCGGGGCAGGCAGTACTCGCGAGCGGTGCGCGGGAACTAGTGGTGCGCTCTCTCCAGGGCCCTCTCGGACAACCGTGGTGAGACCATGGGGAAGGCCCGTGCGAACATGCCGTACGCAAACAGGAACAGTCCGAGGAACCCGAGGCTGATCCCGATCTCCGGCAGGCCGATGGGCTGGTGCGCCACGAACGAGGGCTGTACGAGCAGGAAGCGCTCGACCCACATCCCGACCAAGCTAATCGTGAGGAAAAGCACAAACGTGAAAGGCGTGATCTTCGCCTTCACCCAGATCAGTCCCCAGAAGGGAATCAGGAAGACCATGAAGGCAACGAGAATCGCCACCGGGCGCCAGTCTCCCCACATCCGGAAGAACAGGAACGCAGTCTCTTCCGGGAGGTTGCCGTACCAGATCACGAGTACCTGGCTGTACGTCAGGTACGCCCAGAAGACCGTGAACCCAAAGACCAGCTTCCCGAGATCGTGGAATTGATGTTGGCCAATCACATGCTGGAGCCCGAGCTGGCGGCGCCAGTACACCATCATCAGTCCGAGCATCGTGAGGCCCGTGAGGAACGATCCCATGAAGTAGAACACACCGAACAGGCTGCTGATCCAGTACGGCGCCAACGACATGATCAGATCGAACGCGAGCAGCGTCAACACGTACGCGTAGAGGAGGATCAACAACGGAGACAGGCGACTGAGCCTCGTGTTCAGGGCCTCGACCTGCTCAGGCGTGCCCGTGTAGTCACCGGCGATCCTGGCATAGAGGCCCTGGCGCCATCCCGTCGCCCTGTCACGCAGTGCCGCAACGTCTGGCTTCAGATCGTGCCACACAAAGGCGATCGCTACGGCGAAGAGCACGACTAGACTCACGAGATTACGCCAGAAGACGAACCCCACCGTGAGCCAGCTCCCGCGAGCCGGTGTCGGGTGCTCGATCCACGGGAAGAGGTGATTGCGCCCAAGCCACAGCACGAGAAAGAGCACCAATGCCACCGGCAGGAATGCCACACCTGCCTCCGCGAACCGGATGATCGACCCCGCCCAACGGCTCTTGGTCACCTTTTGCGTAGCCGCAAAGATCACCGCACCGGTCGCTAGCCCTGTGAAGAACACGAAGTTGACGAGGAACATGCGCCACGCACGAGCCGGATCATCTCCCATCGCGAGCATGGCAAAGAGACCGAGACCCGCGACCGCCAGCACGGCGCCGACGACGAGCAGCGGGCCGGCGGGCGCGTTGGCGGCGCGGTCGTACGCTTCCTGGTGCGATGTTGCGGCGGTCACTGTCCAGCTCCTTGCAGCATGCGCACGTAATTCACGACATGCCAACGATCGTCGCCACGGATCCGGTCGCCATACGCGGGCATGATGGATCCACCGTGCCGGATGTACGCGTACAGAAACCCGTCCGTGAGTCCCTTTGCCCGTTCCGTCAAGAGACTGGCCGTGACCAATAGCTTCTCGTTCACGGGTCCATCACCGGCACCCGCTGCGCCGTGACATGGGAGACAGTAGATCTCGTAGCGGTCCTGCCCTCGCTCCAACGACTGCGAAGTCTGCGGCACCGGATTCGTGATCGCATTGACTACGGGCAGGTTCGCTGGCGTCGCCGGCAGCGGTGGCTCGTTGCCCGAGACGGGCACGGTGCCCGGGACCGGCATCCGCGGTGGTGCCCACTTGTACGGCTGAATGGCGAGTCCCTGTTTCATGGTCGAGAACCATGGCACGAGTGCCACCGCGTCGTCGGGACCGGGAAGCCGCTCCCACTGATCCGCCGTACACCCAGCGAACACCACGCAGAGGCCGAGCAGAAGCCGGTTAGTCCTCAACGCGCACCTCCTTGGCCCCTGACGACTGCAACAGCTGCTGGACCGCCGAGCGCCGTTCGACCGGGCACGGTACGAAAATCCCGATCATGTCGTCCGTGAATCGTCCGTCGAACGCGGCGGGCTTTGCGTCGCGCACCGCGTGGAAGATCAGTCCGGCAATAGTGGCCCCCGCGCCGAAGAGGATCGTCAACTCGAACGCGATCACCACATACGGTATCCACGACGGGATTGGTTTCCCACCCACGATCATCGGGTAGTCGAGCGACATCCAGATGGTCATGAGAAAACCCAGAAAAGCACCGGTGATGCCACCGAAGAGTGTCCACAGACGCACGGGGCTCACGGGGTGTCCCACCGCCTCCGCGACTTCCTCGTTTGGCACGGGCGTGTAGACCGTGAGGTCCTTGTACCCCATTTCCTTCAACTCGCGAATGGCGCTGGTGGCGGCATCCACGTGCACGAAAGCAGCCAGTAATCCGCCGGCGTGTGCGCTCACGCGCTCGCCTCGTTCCGGCGCGGCATCGGGATGATCTCCTTCACCTCGGTGATCGACACCGTCGGGAAGTTCTTCGCGAAGAGCAGAAACCACATGAAGAACCAGGCGAAGCTCCCCGAGAGAATGAGCCATTCGACCCAACTCGGCGTGTAGTGGCCCATCGCGTAGGGCTCGTACTCGTACGAGAGCGACACCACGATGATCACGAACCGCTCAAACCACATGCCGAGGTTCACGAAGAGCGCCAGGACAAAGAGCGCCGGTATGCTGCGCCGGACCTTGCGGAACCAGAGGAACATTGGCAGGAAACCATTGCAGATGATCATGGTCCACGTCGCCCACCAGTAGTCTCCGAACGCGCGGTTCCAGAACGAGGCGCGCTCGAAGGCATTCCCGCCATACCACGCGATGAAGTATTCCACCACATAGGCGTAACCGACGATCATGCCGGTCAAGAGCATGAGCTTCGAGAGATTCTCGAAGTGGCGGACGGTCACGTACCGCTCCATGCGGAACACCTTCCTGAGCGGTACGGTCAGCGTAATCACCATGGCGACGCCGGAATAGATGGCGCCCGCGACGAAATACGGGGCGAAGATCGTCGCATGCCAGCCCGGGACGATCGACATCGCGAAGTCCCATGACACTACGCTGTGCACCGACAGCACGAGCGGTGTTGCCAGCGCCGCGAGGTAGAGGTAAGCGCGCGTAAAGTGCCGCCACTGATAATCTGTGCCACGCCATCCGAGCGACGTGACACGATAGAGCTGCTTGCGCCAGCCGGTCGCCTTGTCGCGAATGGCAGCGATATCCGGAATGAGCCCAACGATCAGGAACAGCGTACTCACCGTGAAGTACGTCGATACCGCAAACACATCCCACAACAGCGGTGACTTGAAGTTCACCCACAGTTGCCGCTGGTTGGGGTACGGAATCAGCCAGTACGCATACCAGAGCCGCCCTACGTGGATCAGCGGGAACAGGCCCGCAGTCATCACGGCGAACACGGTCATAGCCTCGGCGGTGCGATAGACTGCCGTGCGCCACGCCGAGCGGAAGAGATACAGGATGGCCGAGATGAGGGTCCCGGAATGGGCAATACCAACCCAGAATACGAAGGTGGTGATGTACACGCCCCACATGACGGGCGGCGTGTAGCCTGCCACGCCCATGCCGTAGCGCACCTGGTAGAGCAGCGCAATCACGCCACCGGCCAGGACCGTCAGCACGAACGCAAAGAGGATGTAGTAACCGCGGCTGGGGTTGCCGAGTGTCGCGGCTATGTCTCGTGTGATCTCGCCATAGGTTGGCTGCGGAAGCTCGGTGCCGGTCGTCTCCGGAGATACGCTGGTCGCCATGCCGGCTAGGGCTCCACCAGGTTCCGCACCTTCTGCAGGTAGGTAACCGCAGGCGTCGTATTCAGTCCGTCGAGCACGTGATAGCCGCGCTCGTCGGCGGCCAACTGTGCGACGGCCGAGTTCGGGTCCGTCAGGTTTCCAAAGACGATCGCGTTAGACGGACAGGTCTGCTGGCACGCAGTGACGACCTCACCATCGGTCAGGGCACGCCCTTCGAGTTTGGCCTGATGCTGCGCGCCGCGAATGCGCTGCACGCAAAACGTGCACTTCTCCATCACACCCTTTGAGCGCACCGTGACGTCGGGATTGAGCAGCCAATGCATTGGGTCCGGCCACGCAAAGGTGCGCGGATCCTCAGGCGTCGACATGTCGAACCAGTTGTAGTAGCGCACCTTGTACGGGCAGTTGTTGCTACAGTATCGCGTGCCGACACAACGGTTGTAGACCTGAGCGTTGAGCCCGTCGGGCGTGTGATACGCGGCATACACCGGGCACACGGGCTCGCAGGGCGCGTGGCCACACTGCTGGCACATCATCGGAAGGACGCGTGCCTCGAGGGGCTCCCCGTTTTCCCCGCCCTCGAAGTACCGCTCGATGCGGATCCAGTGCATCTCCCGACCGTGCCTGATTTGGTCGGCCCCGACGTGCGGGACGTTGTTTTCCGCGGAGCAAGCAACCACGCAGGCGCTACACCCCGTGCACTGCGAGAGATCGATGGCCATACCCCAGCGCGTCTGCTCGTACGCATATGGGCCGTACTCGGTCGCTTCCCGCTGCATCTCGGCGACTTCTTCGAGGATATGCTCTTCGCGCTCGGGCGGCTCGGCCGCTGGCGCCATGTGGAAGGGATGCGCCTCACCCTCGTGGATAGCCGCCAGCGTAACCGCCTGCGCGATGCCCCGCCCGAGTTGGCGCCGCTTCCCCTCGGTCTTGGCCATGCGCTCGTGCGCGCCGGTCGGCTGGACGGTCACCGCTGCGTAGTGGGACACGCCGCCGAACTCGGTCGGTTGCGCACTCAGTACCCGGTAGACATTCGCACCACGATCGGTCGCGTATTGACCGAACGCGGTGTGGCCCTGACCAAACGGCACGGCCACAACGTCCGGCCGCAGACCCGGATGGAGATACGCCGGTGCCCGGATACTGCCGTCGGGCGAGGTGACCTCGACCTCGTCGCCTTCGGCGATGCCGAGCCCGTCGGCGGTCTCCGGATGGATCTCCACCCATGAGCCCCACGTCATCTTGGTCACCGGATCGGGCAGTTCCTGGAGCCAGGGGCGGTTCGCACCGCGCCCGTCGAGCAGGCTCATTGACGGATACGCGATGAGGGTGAACTGCCCCTCGGGCGTGGACCATCCCGGAGCGGTGAGCGTTGCCGCTGATGCGGCCAATCGCATGGTGCGACGCGGAGACTCCCCCCACACACCGCCGCGCTGCAGCGCTTCGCGCCAGAACTCGTCGAACGGCCGACGGTCTCCCAGATCGCGTTGCACGCGCCGCCACTGATTCTGGAGGTAATCCTTGTACGTCGCCCCATCACCCGCGGGGGCAAGACGCCGCGCGAGCAATCCTCCCACCTGTCGAGCGACCTCGAGCAACACGTCACCCGTCTGGCGCGTGTCGAACACGGGCTGCATTACCGGCTGCTGCAGGGAACGCACGCCGACGCGTGGCGTGTAGTCGTTCCACTGTTCGTACGGGTCGTGATCGGGCAGTATCAGGTCGGCCGCAGCGGTCGTCTCATCGACAAACCGGGAGAAACTCACCGTGAGCGAAGCGTTCTGCTGCGCGGCGGCGAACGCGGCACCGGCCGCGGGCGTGGCGTAGCCGGGGTTCGCACCGTGAATGAACAACACGTCGGGCGCGCTCGCCACCGCGGTCTCCTGAAACGTCCGCAGCGACGTGTAGGTCGAGCCGCCGGCAACGTTCTGGTCTGCGCCGAACACCACCGTAGTCCCAACGTTTCCCGCCACATAATTCAACAGCAACGACGCCGCTGCGGTGAGATGGGCGTCCGGGTGCTGCGTCCCTGCTCCACCCGGGAGCGCCACGCTGGGAACCGCCGCAAACTCCCGCGCGAGGCGGAGGATTTTTTCGGCGGGCACCTCGGTGCGCGCCGCTACAGCGTCCGGCGTGTAGCTCGCAAGCGTGTTCTCGAGACGCCGCGCATCGGTAGGGAACCTGCCGAGCCCGTCGGCCAGGATCACCTGCGCCATCGCGAGCGCGAGGAGCCCCTCGGTTCCGGGCGCGGGAGCAATCCACTCATCGGCGCTCATCGCCGTCATGCTCATGCGTGGCTCGACGTGCACGTACCGGCCCATGCCCTCGTGGAATCCATGCGAGGCTGCGAAACCGCGCGCCTGCTCGACTGGGCTAATCCACGTCTCGAGAAAATCGGCCCCCAACGAAAGGACGTACTCTGCGTCCTCGAAGCGATAGGACGGCACGGCGTCCACCCCGAACACCTGGCGTGCCGCATGCCGCAACGCCTCGTGTGCGAACGGCTCGAACACGACCCGATGCGAAGACCCGAGCGCAGCCAGCCATTCATCGACGAACCGATCGAACGACCCGCCTTCGTTCCCCGTCACGAACCACACGTTGTCCGGATTGGCGCTGCTCACCGCTTGCGCTACGCGGCCCAGGGCATCATCCCATGAAATCTTATCGAACTGCCCGTCGGCATTGCGCGCGAGTGGCTGGCGCACGCGATCGGGATTGTACGTCCCCTGAAGCGAGGCCTGCGCCCGGCCGCACAGACGCCCACGATTGACGGGGTGGTCCGGATTCCCCTCGACCTTCACCGCCCGCCCTTCGCGCACCCGCAGGTGCACGCCGCAACCAGCCGAGCATTCGCGGCAGGTGGAGGCGTAGTATGTGGCGATACCCGGGATCTGATCTTCGTTCGGAACCAGATAGGGAATCAGGTGCTCGACCTGGTCGGTCGAACACCCGGCCAGGGTGGCTGCTCCCCCACCGGTGACACCCAACACCTTGAGAAACTTGCGGCGATTCATCTCGTCAGTCATGGCCCCTCCACCCGCTAGTAATGACAGGCGGTACAGTCGGTCGTGACTTGCCGCTCGGGATTGTCGGCATAGGTGCTGCGCTCATGGCACGATACACACCAACCCATTTTGAGTGAGGCAAACTGGTAGACCTGCGGCATGCGCTGAATTTCTCCGTGGCACTGCTGACATTCTAGTTCGGCATTGACGACGTGCCGCATGTGTGGGAAATGAACGAACTGCGGAAGGCTATGTACCTCGACCCATTCGATCGGTACACCATTGGTATGCGCATCACGGACCTTCTGAACTTCCGGGTTACCCGCTCCGACGATCACGTGGCACCCGTAGCACGACGCTACCGTCGGTAGCCCGGGGCTGAAACTGACCTCGGCAGCGTAGTGACAGTACCGGCAATCGATCTCGTACTGCCCCGCGTGGATGTCGTGTCGATAGAAGATGGGTTGGCGTGGGCCGGGGAGCCCGGCTGTGTCCACATCTACGGGAGCCTCGTACCCTCCCATAGTCGGCGTGCTTTCCTGTGCCGGTGTCCGAAAGACCTCTGCGCCGGCAGCCACCAAGAGCGTGGCGACGGCTATGGCCCCACCCGCCTTTAGCACCGACCAGACCCGCCGCGTCATATACCACCTTGGTGCGGTATGTGAGAAGCTCCCGTGCGGCGTTCGGCGCGTCGGCCGCGCGAGAGCAATAGGTCATGTATCCTGCTCGATGTAACGGGGCCGCGGGACGGATCTGACGTCGCCAAAACGACATGCGGCCGCACGTAAGATAGTCGATGCTTCCGGCAACACAACCGCGGTCACACCGACCAGCTACGACCTCATCACGTCCAGTCGGCGAGGTTGCGTCCCAGCACGCGCGCGCGGTCGTCCGCGGTAAGATTGGCTAGGTCTAGTTGCGCAAAAGGCCCATCAGGAAGACGCAGTGGCGCGCCTGTGCCGAGTACGAACCGCTCGACTCCCACCGTCGCGAGCACGTGACGCAGGTGATCTTCGGGCGGCCCCCAGAGCCATGCGACATCCCAGACGACGCGCCTCGCCTCGGCGGGCGTGAGCCCGAAGTGGACCTCCTCGACGAATGCACGATCTGCGTTCGAGATGACCAACCGGGCGCCCTCATCGTGCCGCGCGAGTGCGCGCACAGCCGCGGCGGGAAGCTCCGCCGCCGTATCGAGCGGATGACGTTGCCGGATGTCCTCCATCCGAACGGCGAGATGCACCGGAAGCCGACGTGCCGCCGCCGCGGCCACGAGGTGCCGCATGGCATCGCCCGCCGGCTCGATACCCTGCCACGTCGGGTATGCGCGAACAGCCGGCGCGCCTTCCCGGCTCGCGGCATCGAGATCGCGTTCCCAGTGCGGTAGACCTGGATGGATCGTTGGCACGGGGAGCAGTCGCTCGCGATGCGGCTCCAACACCCGCAGCAGTGCTACGGTACCGGGCGCAGGGTCCTTATAGAGGATAGACGGAAGGTGCGCGACCCACGCGCGGTCTACACCAAGGCGGTCCATATTGGAGAGAACCCCCTCAGGCGTCCCACCGTCGACATGGCGATACGGATACGCACCGATGAACGTCGCGACATCGGTGATCACGCGAACGCCTCCGGCGGGAACACTCTCTGCGCATTCCCGGCACGGATCGCGTCGCGTGCCGCCGGATCACGAACAGCGATTTCCAGATACCGGAGCTTTGCCAGACCGGTGCCCATGGTCAGGTCCGTTCCCCACAGGAGCCGATCACTTCCCACCGCCTCCAGCGCGCGCTCGATCATGCCTCCGTCAATACCGCTGCCGGACAGGTCGACCCAGATGTTGGCAATGTCCCGCACCACGCGCAACGTGTGCGTCCAGTCGCCACCGCCGCCAAGATGCGCAAGGATGAAGCGGGTGGCGGGATGCCGCAGCGCGAGGGTGGCCAGTTCGGTGGCATCCGAGGCCTCCTGCCCCGGCCACTCGCGCCTTCTGTGCTGCCACACGTGATGGAGGATAGGTACGCCGCGGGCGCCGGCAATCGTCGCGATGGGATCGAGCAGCGAGTCATCCGCCCGACGGCTCGCGGCCAGCTTGATCCCGATCATCCCGGCATCCAGCCGGCGGGAGATCTGGTCGAGCGCGTGTCTCCCGTAGTTGGGGTTTACGACACAGTATCCCTGCACCGTCCCAGGGTGCTCTTGCATCATCGCCAGCATCTCGCCGTTTGCGTGCTCGACGTCTTCCTCCGAGGGGAAATACGTGGGCGACCGGTTACCCCACGAACCGAGGATCGACGCCACGTGGGTCGTGATGCCCATCAGAGCACCCGCGTCGAGACGCCGTTCGTTCAGCTCGCGCCAATCGGCACGCCCCGAGCGTGCGGTGAGAAAGTGACTGTGGACGTCGATCAACATGACGACGCTACATCCTCGAGGGCCCGATCCAGTCGGACGAGGACTTCGCTCACCGTTGCGGCGTCGTGCGCGGCGGACGGGAAATTGTACGCGTTCCTCTTGAACAGCAGGCCGTGAGCCGCCGCACGAGATGCCGTATGGGTGGATACTCCTTCCGAACGAAAAGCCAGATAGCAGAACTCCGGAATGCCGCGCACCTCCGCCACGAGATCGGGGTAACGCGTGGCGCACTGCTGCAACCCCGCAAAAAAGTCGCGGCCCGCGCGCGCGATCGCCGCGTCGGCACCTCCCGCAACCGCTTCGAGAACCGCGCGCGCCGCCGCGAGCGACACGAATTCCGTCGCTAGCGTTGACGAGATCCACGTGCGTTCCAGCGCGGCCATCACGTCGCGCCCGCCGCCCAGCACCGCAATAGGGTACCCGTTCCCGATCGCTTTGCCCAACACGATGAGATCCGGAGTGAAGCCGTAGCGCGCGACTGCACCACCCGTGCCCAGACGTATGCACGTCTTGATTTCGTCCAGCACGAGCAGGGCCCCGGTTCGATCGGCGACCCGTCGCACCGCCGCCACCCACTCCGCCGTGGGCGCAGCATCGACCACCGGTTCCACGACGAGCGCGGCGGGAGCCACATCATGAAGCTGCTCGAGCGCGGCGACATCGTTGAACGGAATCTCGGAACGCAGTCCCCGTACGGCATCCGGCACGCCCACTCCATCCTGACACCAATCGAGCCACCCATGGTATCCACAGGTTACGACGTGATCCCGCCCCGTGACGACGCGCGCAACGCGCACGGCCGCCGCCACGGCCTCCGCGCCGGTCTTGAGGAATCTGACGGCCTCGATAGTGTCGATCAGCGCGCAGAGCCGCTCCGCGACGTCTTGCTCGTGCACCGGGGCGAGCGGTCCGACCGCACCCGCCGCCGCCGCGCGGCGCACTGCGTCGGTCACCGCCGGGTCGGCATATCCAAGGGCAACCGCACCAAGTGCCATGATCGTATCGAGATACTCTCGGCCGTCGACATCCCAGACGCGGCAACCTTCGGCACGCACCATCTGACGCGGGCCGTGATGGATGCCGAACAACTCCTTCGGTCGCTTGCTGCCCGTAGACGTGTCACCAGGGATCATCGCGTCGGCTCCCGTACGCCGACGCGCTCCAGGTAGCGAATCACCTCGACGCACATGGCAGTCACGAGCTTGGCCTCGCGCTCATCCATCGGCGCGCGGTGCACGAGTTCGCGCACCGAACGCATCACTATGTCCGGATTCCGTGTCTTGAAGAAATCGATCGCGCCCAGGGCCGTATCTGCCGCGCCGAAGAGGTGCTCGAGAGCTTCGTGGCGCACTAGCGGCGCCTCCTTGCGCGGCGCCTTGAGAGCTGGAAGACGTGCCTCCGCTAGAAACACCTCGTACGCCACGACCGCGAAAGCCTGTCCCAGATTCATCGAGCTGTGGTCCGGATTCGTTGGGATCGTCGCCGTGCGATGACACCGGTCCAGCTCCGCATTGCTCAAACCCTTGTCCTCCCGACCGAACACCAACGCGACCGGACCGTCCTCGCGCGCGGCAACCACGTCGTTCATGGCGTCTCGCACGCGTTGCACGTTGCGCTTGGCCGTGCGGCCGCGAGCGGTGAATCCCACCACGTGAACGCAGTCCGCAACTGCCTCATCGAGCGAGTCGAGCACCACCACCCGTCGCAGCACATCTCCCGTTTTGTGCGCGATGCCCTCGATACGGTACGCATCGTACTCGGCGGGCTGTACGAGCCGCAGCGAGCGGAGGGCGAAGTTCTTCATTGCCCGTACAACGAGCGCAATGTTCACGATATCCTGCGGTTGGTGCAGGACGACGATGACGCTCACACAACCTCCGCCACGAGCGCCGCAGCGGGCGACTCGCGATCGCCGCGGAGATACACCCACCCACCGCCAGTCAACGCCAGCTGCCCCGCCCGACGGTCCCGCCCGGCGCGCATCTCATTGACAACGACATTGAATGGAAACCGTTCACCGATTTGGAGCGTCCGGCCCACGTCACACACAATCAGCATGCGGTATCCGGTGCTCGTCCGGCGAGATGCACCCGACACCCGACGCGTGTCGGCTACTGTCCCGACGACCGCGCGCGGACGGAGGCGGCCACTGTCCAGGTCGGGCAGCACGACGTAGCCCTCCCATCCATCGACATCGAGATAGACCTGCACCCCGTCAGAGTGGATGTCGGCGGATTCGTTGTCCAGCCCGGGATCCGGCGCATTTGCGTCGCGCACCACGATTTGGTCTTTCGTGACATCGACGAAGAACGCGAGCCCCTCATCGAGCACGGCAACATCTACGAGCGCGCTGAACAGACCCATCGTCCCGTATTCCTCTTCCGATCGACGATATGCGTCGCGTCCGAGGGCAAACATCGGGTGTGCTGGCCACCGGTCGATCGAGACCTCGCCGGATACGCGCCGAACCAAAACGACCTGCCGGGGATGAAGTGACCGTCGTGAGGAGACGTAAGGCGCTCCAGCGGCACGTGCCTCGAGTCGCACGTGCGTCCCTTCGGCACCCGAAACGGTAATACCGCTCTTGTCTGCGGCGATCGTCCAGGTGGCAGCACTCCCGTGGACCCGCAGCGTGCCATCCTCGAGCGAGATGTTTTTCACGCCGGCCGCGGCAGTGGCGTACACCGTCGTCCACCGCCCCGGACCGGCGGCACGGCGAACGAGAAACGGCGTCACAGCCCCGTCGGCGAAGTCCGACCCTGGCGGGCCCGCACCTTCGGCAACGAGCACGTCTTCACCCCAGCGCTCGACCAGCCATGTGGTGACGGTCTGATCGCCGGAGGCAATGGGCAGGTACGGATCCCGCAACATCCCAACGGCACGAACGCGATCGTATCCGGTCTCGTGGCCGCCCCCGCCCCCTCGACCTGGATCGAGCTGCAAATCAACGGGGTCGGTGTGCATCGCTGGCAATCCCTGCACGTGCAAGGGAAGATCTACGACGCACTGCGGCGGAACCGAGACATCCACCATGTCCACCACGATCTGGTGGCCGGCCAGCACCGTTCGGTGGGCCAGCGTGCCTTCCCCAAGAGTGTCTCGCGCCGCCACACGGGTCCAGTTCCAGCCGTCCGCCGCATCTACGTGCTCGCACCAACCCACACCACCCACCTGCCCCACGCCCGCCACACCGGGGGCATTGTGCGCGAGTGTCGATCGGTACCAGAAAAGAGAGTCTGAGACGTACGAGCCGGTGCCGAAATCCACGAGTACATCTGCACCCCAGTACACCGACAGATGCAGGAGATCTGGGTGCGCGTGGCCGCCCCGTGCGGGCCCACATTCAACCGTGACCATCACGTCCGGCTGTGGCCGCAGCATCGCGACACCGTGTGCAGGCAGGAGGGCCGCGCCTGTCTCCCATACGGGCCTGTCGGACTCGGGAGATTCCGGCACCATCCACAGGAGCGCTTTCCAGCCCAACTGATCGCGTCGGATGCGGCCGGGCGCGCGATGCTCCTCCTGTTCGGCCAGCTCGACAAAGCCGACGTCCGGCGCGTCGGGGAGATCGTCGTCGTACAGACGCGCTAGGACCGCATCGAGTCGCGGATCGACGACTCGTGCCCGGCCGATTTCCCATAACTCCGCGAACCGATGTTGGCGTACGCTTGCACCGTA
The DNA here is from genome assembly GCA_036679645.1 of Gemmatimonadota bacterium. GTDB lineage: Bacteria > Gemmatimonadota > Gemmatimonadetes > Gemmatimonadales > GWC2-71-9 > JADFNB01. The sequence continues at coordinate 14,971 of JAZDCY010000020.1, forward strand.
TGGCGCATCACCACGTGCGGGCACCACGAAATTGGGCAGCAACGTCGCAAGGGGTGCCGTGTACATGCGCCCCAACGGTGAGTTGTCGTACAGGGCCGTCCCACCCCACCGCGCCCACTCGGCTGCGAGCAGAAATCCGCGCAGAGCAAAGAGGTGATAGTTCTCCCCTTCGTGCCAGTACCCATCGTCGTCCACCGCGGAGAGGAGAGCGCGGACACCAGAACCGCCGTCGAGGCCCGCACGCCGCAGGCGTTCGTCCCCGAGCCACGTGCCCGCCGCGAGAAGGGCCGTGGCGTTCCAGACCTGACGGTTGGACCACCCCTCTTCGAAGGAACCGATTAGCTCCGCCGACTCGCCAACCATCGCAGCGACCGCCGCTCGCGCTGCACCGCCCCCGCCCCCGTCCCCGCCCCATTCGGCCGGGTTCGCTACGTCCAGTATGGCAGCGGCGGTCGCGATCTGAACGAGCCAGATCGATTCCAGATAGGTCGAGAAGAACAACCGCGTGGGGCCGAGCACGTTGTCACGATTGGGATACGAGCGATAACGCGACGCGTACCCGGTGAGGATCTCGACGGCCTTGCGCAAGAGCGCCGGCTCGTCGCGCAGAACGCCCAGCAACGCACAGTGGATGGCCCGCTCGGAGAGCCAGAGCTGGTAGCGCATGATCCACGCACGATGATGCCGGGCACCCTCGTACGTTGCGTGACAGCGCGGGCAGGTGTGGGCGTGAGGTGTCAGCGGGTCGAATAGCAGGCGAGCACCATCCACCTGGCATATCCCCCCGTCGCGAGAGAGCTGTGCCTTCTCGTCCGGTAGCTCGAGCGGGCGTCCGAGCAACGGCCCGAGGTGCTGTTCCAGATGATCCGTCACGCGCTGCAGGATGGGCGCTCGGGCAATCTCATTGGCCCGAGCCCGTAGCTCAACTTCGAGTACTCTCATCGAGCACCTGGACGGTGACCTGAACGCCTGCGAAATCGAAGCCAACGTCCAGCGCCTGCGCGCCGGCACGCACCGCAGCCTCACGCGCGATCGGTACGCATGTCGGCGGACAGACACCAATGAGGCAACCGCCCGCCCCCGCGCCCGTCGCTTTCACCCCCCACACGCCCGCGGCACGCAGCGCCTGCTCCACGGCGCGAACGCCCGGCGTCGCAATCGTGGCATCGAGCCGCTGCTGTTGCCGCCAGTTGTCGTCGATCACGCGCGCCAACCGTTCCCAGTCCGCCCCACGCAACGCCGTAGCGGCCTCCGCGCCAAGATCTCGGATGATGGCAAGCGCATCGACGACCTCGGCGCTGCCCGCTGCGTAGGCGTCCCAGACGCGCCGGTGCGTCTGCGAGGAGAAATGCGTTTCCCCCGTGTAGACGAGTACCAACGACCGCGCCAGGTCGGCGGCCTGCTCGTGCGATACATCTATGGGAGACGCCCGCTCGATTCCCGCATCCGAAAACGCGAGCTCGTGCCACCCACCGAGCGCAGCCGCACACTGGTCCTGGCGTCCCCCTTCGAGACCGAGTTCCGTGGCCTCGAGCTGAAACGCCAGCTCCGCGATTGCGGCATCGTCGTACTGTTCGCCGCGGGCGGCCGCGAGCGCCGCCACCAACGCAACATCGAGTGCACCCGACCCGCCCAACCCGGATCCAGCCGGGATCTCCGCTCGCGTCAACAGCTCCACCCCGCCCGTCACCGGCAACATGTTCAATGCCGCCTTGTGGAGATCGAGTTTCCCATCGTACACGAGCTGAACGGGATGACTCAACGTGGCGTGCTCACCGAGGTCCTCTGCATGCAGGCGGATCGAGCCGCCGCCCGTGACGCACTCGACGTGCACATACAGTTCCAGTGCCGCGTTCGTGACGACGCCGCCGACGTCCGACGCATAAACCGGAACATCCGTCCATCCTCCCGCGAAGTCGGCGCGCACCGGAGCGCGGGCCCGGATGAGGAATCGGTCTGCCATGCGGTATTCTAGTCCTTTACCGGGCGGAACGGAGTCCGCGAGTGAACTCGCGCGGCAGGTTCACGCACCAAGGCTCACAACGACCACGCCGTTCAGCGCCCACCGCGCAGAGGTTCACTAACGTGCCCCCACACGCCACGATGCAAGACCGGCCAGTTCACCCCGGAGATCGATCCGCACGCCCTCGATGCGTCTACTCACTCCCTGGACGCCACGTGCGTGGTAGATCCAAGCGGTGGGAGCCGCCTCAGACAGATGCCGCTGCACGGCACGCCAGGCGTCCGCCAAGTCGCTCTCGGTCGTTGCCCGCCGCGTGGCCTCGAAAGCCCGCGTCAGATCGTCATGTGAATAGCCAGGATACGCGAGTGGGCCGTCGCCGTCATACATCGCCGCCACATAGCCCAATGCGAGGTCTCCCGGAATCCCCGTCACCAACGCATCGAAGTCGCGCTGTTCCCCTTGGATCGTCGCGAGGAAGCTCGCCAGCTCGAGTTGCCGGATTCGCACATTGGCGCCGACCTCGCGCAGCTGCGCCTGCACCATCTGCTCGAGCGCCATGGAACCGCTCCCCACGGTGAGTAGATCGAACGCCAGCGGCGTACCGCCACGGGCGCGAATGCCGTCCGCGCCCATGACCCATCCGGCGGCCTCGAGGAGGCGGGCCGCGGCCACCGTGTCGCGGCGTGTGGGATCGACATCGGCGTACCACGGATGCTCCGGCTGTACCGGGCCCGCCGCTGGCGTACCGAACCCGTAGAGAAACGCCTTGACTATGAGCTCACGATCGAGGGCACTGGACAGCGCGCGACGCACGTTTGCGTCGTCGAACGGTGACCGCCGCAGGTTGAAGACGAGGGCGTAGGAAAACAGGACCGGGTAGTCCACCACGCGCAGTCGCTCATCTTCGCGGACGAACGCCGCGTGAGCTGGGTTGATGCCGGCGAAGTCCAGCTCGCCCGACGTGAGCGCCGCGAGCTTCGTCGTAGATTCGTCAACGATCGCGATCACGAGCCTATCCGCGACCGGCCGCCCGAGGTCCTGCGGGAAATCCGCTGATCTGCGAAAGACCCACCGTTGATTGGGTCGATGTTCGACGAACACAAAAGGACCGTTCCCGATTGGGTCGGCATTGAACGGCGCGCGGCGCAACTCGCCCGGGGCGACACCCTCAAATCGATGCGCCGGGAGAATCGGCAGGTCGGTGAACACGTCAGGGAATACGGGCTGCGGTCCCGCGAATTGCACCCGGACGGTCAGCGAATCCACGGCCTCGACCATTCGCACCCCGTTCAGATCACGCGCACGCGGATAGGCAACCGCAGGATCGCGCGCGCGATCCATCGTCCACACTACATCCGCCGCCCTCGTGGGGCGGCCATCGTGCCAGCGAACGTCGTGCCGTAACCGGAACGTGAGCGCCGAACGGTCCGCGCTCCACTGCCACGAGGCGAGTCGCGGCATAGGCCGCATGGCAGAGTCGTACGTCGCCAAGGTAAGAAACAGCACGTACTTCTGCACCTGCTTAGCAAGCGGATGTACCGTTACCAACGGGTTGATGCTCTGGAGATCTGCGCCCGAGGCAAAGAGGATAGTGGCGTCTCCGGCATGCTCGTCCGTCGGTCCACATCCCGGAAGAAGCGCACCCAAGACGACGGCGAACGCACCATGCCGCAGCCCGACCTTCCTTGACGGCGGCGGCGTCCTCGTCGCAGCCTTCGGTATGTTGCGTCGCATAGCACTTCGGATGGGCATAGGGCTAGCGCTCGTGTGGGCCGTTGTGACGGTCACGTTCGTGCTCCTCCACCTGGCGCCCGGAGATCCGGCCCGCCTCTGGGTCAGCCCGGGCGCCGGAGCCGATGAACTCGACGCGGCACGGCGTGCGCTCGGACTCGACCGCCCCCTCCTGATACAATACGTCGGGTGGATTGCCGACTTCGCGCGCGGCGACTGGGGTACCAGCCTCGCGCAGAATCGCCCCGTCACGCGGGTGCTCCTGGACGCACTGCCACACACCCTCCTGCTGTCGGCAGCCTCATTGATGCTGACCTACGTGGGAGGGATAATCGTCGGATTGATCCAGGCGGTAAAGCACCGCTCCCGTATCGACACCGCCATCACGACGGTTTCGCTGGTGGCATACGGGATGCCCGCCTTTTGGCTCGCCCTCATTCTCGTGCTCGTGTTCACGTACACCGCCGCCCGGAACGGGTGGCCGCAGTGGTTGCAGTTCCCGGCGATGGGCGTGGCCGGGCTGAACGCCGACTTCCTGAGCCCGTGGCAAAGGCTCGTCGATCGGCTGCGCCACCTCGTCCTCCCGCTCACGACGCTCTCTCTGATCGGTGCGGCAGGCACCGCCCGGTACGTGCGCGGCGCGCTGCTCGACGTGCGGTCGCTGGACTACGTCCGCACCGCGCGGGCCAAGGGACTGACACCCGTCGCGGTGGAACTGCGGCACGTCCTGCGCAATGGCCTACTACCGGTGGTGACGCTCCTTGGTCTAGCGCTCCCCGCGCTCTTTTCGGGCACCGTTTTCGTCGAGGTGATCTTTGCGTGGCCCGGGATCGGCCGCGAGATGGTCGGCGCCGTCGGGGCACGCGACTACCCGGTGGTGATGGCATCCACTGCCGTCTTCGCGTCGCTGGTGGTGCTGGGCAACCTGCTCGCCGACCTGCTCTACACCGCGGTCGATCCGCGCCTCCGGCGGCCCGCGACGTGACGTTCATCCGCGCGCTGCTCGCTGACCGGCGGTCGGCGACGGGCTTGGGGCTCGTGACGCTCGTCGCTGCGTTGGCCCTTCTGGCCCCGTGGATCGCACCGGCAGATCCACTGCTGCAGACCGACGTGCTCCGTACCCGGTTCCTCGCCCCATTTACGTCCGGACCGGACGGCATGATGCGCTGGCTGGGGACGGACCAACTCGGACGGGACATCCTGAGCCGGTTACTGTATGGCGCGCGCATATCACTGGCTATAGGAGTACTCTCCGCCCTGTTCGCCGTGGCAGTAGGGATGGCAGTCGGTGCCGGCGCGGCCGTCTTCGGTAAGAGAACCGAGCGGGTCTTGATGGCGCTCACAGACGCGGCATTGGCGTTGCCCCGCCTGGTGTTGCTGCTCGCGTTGGTCGCTCTGTTCGAGCCGAGCCTCTGGCTCGTCGTAGGGGTACTCGGCCTCACCGGTTGGATGCCGATTGCCCGTCTGGTGCGTGCCGAGGTGAAGGGCCTGTTGGCTCGTCCGTTCGTCGATGCCGCGGTCGTTGCCGGCGCGAACCGCTGGCTCCTGCTGCGGCGGCACCTGCTCCCGAACGCGCTGACGCCGGTGCTCGTTGCTGCGGCGTTGAGTGTGGGAAACGCGATCGCCCTCGAGGCGGGCCTCGCTTTCCTGGGGCTGGGCATTCCGGCGCCGGCACCCTCGTGGGGAAACATGATCGCGAGTGGTCGCGATGCCCTGGTCCACGCCCCGTGGATTGCCACTGTGCCTGGGTTGGCCCTGGTGGTGGCGATCGTGGCATTCAATCTGATCGGGGATGGTGCGCGCGACGCGCTCGACCCATCTGTCGCGACTAGAGGCCGAGTTCCCTCCGCGCATCGGGCGGAAGGAGGGAAAGCACGAGACGAACGGGTACGGTAAACCCGAGCCCAGCGGCTTCTCGGAGGCCTCGCGCATGGACGGAAACGACCTCCCCCTGCGCGTTGAAGACCGGGCTGCCGCTCGACCCCCCGACCGTGAACCCGTCGAACTGGATCAGTTCCGGCGTCACCTTCGAGAAGATGCCGGCGCTCATCGATGTGCGAACCGTCCGCGTCTGATCCATGGCCGCGGCCACGCCGGCCGGGAACCCGATGAGCGCCGCCGGCTCGCCCTGCCGCGCGCGGTTGCCGATCCAGTCGACCCCAGCGACATACGGGCCGCTGTAGTTCCGGATACGGATCACGGCCAGGTCCGGCCCGCCACGTGCCGACTCCACGGCAATCACATCAGCGCGCGACATGGTCCGATGATCGGCCATGGTGACGAAAACGGAATCCGGGGCACGCCCCTCCGGCCTCACGACATGTCGATTGGTGATGAAATAGCCCGATGCCGTCACCGCGAATCCCGATCCATCGAAGATGTCGGTACCCGCGAACGTAGAGACCAACCCGACCGCTCCCTGATTGGCCTGTGCGACAGCGGCGAGATCCGTTCCCCGCACCGCTCGGACGTTCGCTGCGATCTCGCTCGCACGCCGTTCCGCATCATGCACCGCCTCGCGCAGGCTGTCGAGCAGCTCGCGCGAGACGTTCCCGCCCGACCCGGCCACTTCTGCACGCAGCCGCTCGAGTTCCTCCTGCGCGGCCCGCCGCATCGATTCGCCCGCCGCGAGCTGCGCTGCAACTGCTGTCTGGGCGCGTTCCAGCGCGTTCTCGAGAGCTGCTGTACGTTGCTCGGCTGACTCGAGCGCGCTGCGGAGGCTATCGACGACCTCGGCCGGTGCCGACGATTCGCGCGCGTCTACCAGGGCGACACTCAGCCGCTGGTATTCCGCCACCGCCGCCAACCGGACGGAATCGGCGGACGCGCGTGCCGCCTCGAGCTCCCGCCGTTGAGAGGCCAACTCCGCTTCCGTCGCGCGCACGCGCTGCTCGCTCCACCAATAGAGCCCGCCGAGCCCCACGACGAGCAGGACCACGAAGCTCCAGACGATCCAGCGCACCCGTGATACGCTCTTGCGATGCGTATCGTCGATGAGATCCCGGATGAAGATGGTGCGGCCCTTGCCACCAAAGCTGCGGCGGTCCTCAGGGGCGGCTACCGGGGCTGCGGCCGCTGGGGCCGCTGGGGCCGCTACAGGTTCAGGCCCGCGAGGGGCGGGCGTTGCGGGCGGGGCGGCGGCGTGTTTCGGTGCGGGCGGCGGCGGCACCGGTGCGGCAACGCCGGGGCCTTCCAAGCGCTCGACCAGAAGTTCGGGGCCCGCATCGCCCAATTGAATCCGGTCTCCCACCGCCAGCGGCCGTTCCGCCGACAGGGGTTCACCGTTCAGCAGGGTCCCGTTCCTGCTACGCGCGTCGCGGACCACCACTCCCCCTTCGGGCAGCAACACCACCTCGCAGTGCGTGCGCGAGACCGACGCGTCGCCAATCTCGACGGGGCGCAGCTCGCATTCCTTGCCTCGACCAATCCGGATACGCCCGCCGGTCGCCTCGAAATCGCCGCCCGAGCGGAGATCGTGCAATCGCAGACGTATCTCGGGGGCGGCCGCCACGGGTTCGGTCGTCGGTGTGACCAGCGCCGGAGGGGGAGGGGGAGGGGGAGTCTCCGCGCCGGGCGGTACGTAGGGGTCCATCGGCGCCGTCGCGTCGTCAGGACTCGCGAGCGGCTGTTCCATCAGCGTCTCGGCCACACGGCGGTCTTGCGTGGCGTCGACCTCGAACCGCGCCCCCCGTGACCCGAGTGCTACAACCTGCCCCTGATCTACACGAATCGCGTTCCCCGCCTGCACTCGCTGCCCCTCGACGAAGGTCCCATTCCGGCCGCCGATGTCCTCAACCCACCAGGCACCGTCTCTGTGCACGAATCGGGCATGCGAGCCGGAGACGACCTCGCTGCCCTCACCGGAGATGGGAAGCTCGAAATCGGGATCGCGGCCCAGACGCACTTCGGGGCCGTCGAACTCATGGATCTGGTTGTCGCGGAGGTCGCGGAGCCGGAGGAATGGCATGTCGCGCGAATATGCAGGATCTGACGCGCGGTTACCAGACGGATGCCCCTCTGGCCCGGAACCATGTACCTTGCCGCGTGAGTATGGTATCGCGCGGTCTGTCCCAACCACCCATCGCCAATTCGGTCGACGCCGTCGCGCTGTTCGAGGCGGCCCGATCCGCTTTCGAGGGCATGTTCCGCCTCGAGCGGTTGGTTGCAGCCAACCAGTACCGCGCGTTGTTCGTCGCCCGGCACGCCGTCCTCAAGCGGCAGGTCGCGTTGCGAGTTCACCTCGACCCGCACGGCGAGGGAAGAGCCTGGTTCGAGCGCGAGACCGAGCTGCTGGCCCGCATCGACCATCCGGGCGTTCGGCCCATCCACTCGGCCGGGTATCGGGAGGGGTGGGCCTATCGCGTGAGCAAGTGGATCGATGGGGAGAGCCTCGAAGACGCCATGGCTCGGGGACCGCGCCCGCTACCCGACGTGCTGCAGATTGCACGCGACCTGTCGTCGGCGCTGGACTACGCGCACAGCGAGGGCATCGTGATCCGGCGTATCGCGCCGACCGCTCTCATGCTGACCCGCGCGCGGAGAGCGATCATCACCGACATGCGGTGGGCGAACCAGCTCATGGACGTCGCCTCTCCCGAGCCGGTGGAGGAGTTCCGGGCGTTCATGGCACCGGAGACCAGGGAGGGCGGAGTAGGAGACCCCGGTGCCGACGTGTACACCACCGGCGCACTGCTCTACTACGCCACCACCGGGCGGGAACCGGCGCTGGATTCTGCCGACATTGAACCACCGCGCGCACTGCGCGCCGCGTGTCCCCGAGCGCTCGAGCGCGTGATACTTCACGCGCTCAGGCGCAGGCCTGAGACCCGGTATCTCACTGCAGCGGAGATGGGTGCGGACTTGCTCTCCGAAATCGGCGACTTCGAGCTGCAGACGTCGGTGGAACCGGCCGTGGGCGGGACAGAGACCCCAGCGGAATGGGAACGGCAGCTCCGCCGCGCGTTGGGCGACCAATACGAACTGCTCGGCGAGCTGGGAAGCGGCGGCTTTGGACGCGTATATCGCGTTCGCGACCTGAGCCTCGAACGCGAGGTAGCGCTCAAGGTGCTCCACCCGTGGCTCACCACCGACCCCGCGGTGATCGAGCGGTTCCGTCGAGAGGCGCGCTTGGCGGCGCAGGTGCGGCATCCACATATCGTCGAGGTGCACGGGATCGGTGGGCGGGGCGGACTGCTGTGGTACACGATGGCGTACGTGCCCGGCGAGAACCTCGACCAGCTCGTCGAACGCGCCGGCCCGCTCCCCACCGATCGCGCCCTGCACCTGCTCGATCAATCGCTGAGCGGCCTCGCGCACGCGCATCGGTTGGGACTCGTACACCGCGATCTCAAACCGGCCAACATCCTCATCGAGCTGCCGTCGTGGGACACGCAGATCACCGACTTCGGGCTCGCGTTGGCGTTCGAGGGGATGCTGCCCGACGGTCGCTCTCCCTCCCGCTCGGGCACGCCCGCGTTCGCCGCACCCGAGCAACTCCTCGGCGAACCGGTCGATGTCCGGGCAGACATCTATTCCCTCGCAGTGGTTGCGATCTTTGCGCTGACGGGCCGCTCGCCCTTTGCCGGCGGATCGGTCGAATCGATCGTGGCACGCCAGGCCGCGGGCCTGCTGCCCGACCTCCGAGCGGCACGCCCAGGACTGCCGCGGCGCTTGCGAAATGCGCTCGTGCGTGCCGCGTCGCGGGACCCGGAGGATCGCTTCGCGACCGCAGGGGCGTTTCGCGAGGCGGTGGGAGCAGCCAGCCAGGGCAAGGGAAGGCTCCTCGGCGGTTGGCTGCGGGGACAATTCGGCAGCGCCTGAGCACCCGGTTGATGTCTTGCGTAACCGGCTAGGGAAGAACACATATTGGCGTTGTGACTGTTCGCATTGCGTTGGCTCAGATATCCGCAGGGCCGGATCCATCGGAGAACCTCGATCGTGCAATCTCTGCGATGCACGATGCAAAGGCCGCCGGCGCGAACCTGGTCGCCTTCCCCGAGCTGGCCGTGACACGGTTCTTTCCGCAGTTCGCGGAGTATCCCGCTGCGCGCGATCTCGCGGAACCCATCCCGGGACCCACGGCCGATCGGGTTGGACAGACGGCCGCCGACCTGGGCCTGGTCACCGTGTTCAACATGTACGAGGCGTCCGGCCAGCGGTACTACGATTCCTCGCCCGTCTTCGACGCCGACGGCACGCTCCTCGGCGTCACCCGCATGATCCACATTACCGAGTACGCCTGTTTTCACGAGCAGGCCTACTACGACCCCGGAGACCATGGAGCGCCCGTGTACGACACGCGCGTGGGACGCGTTGGAGTGGCGATCTGCTACGACCGGCACTACCCCGAGTACATGCGAGCCCTTGGCGTGGCGGGAGCCGAACTCGTGATCATCCCGCAGGCGGGAGCCGTCGAGGAATGGCCTGACGGCTTGTACGAGGCAGAAATCCGTACCGCATCGTTCCAGAACGGATACTTCGCGGCGTTGTGCAACCGCGTCGGGGTGGAAGAGCGGCTCACATTCGCCGGGGAGTCGTTCGTGGTGAGTCCCACCGGCCAAGTGATGACAACGGGTGCGCGCCTGCAGGACGACCTCGTTGTGGCCGATCTCGACCTCTCGACGTGTGCACACTCACCCGCCCGGACACTCTTCTGGCGGGATCGGCGCCCGGACCTTTACGCCGATTGGCTCCGCTCGGCTCGGTGACGCCGTCCGACAACGTGGGTCTCCGCCCCGCGCCGGAACGGTCCGTATCTGGTTCCGGGGAAGTCACGGGTACGCTGGAACCGTCGGCCGTCGGCGTCGGCGAGCACCCGACGCCAGCAACACCCGTTCTGCCGGACGCGGTGATCGCCAAGGTCGCGAGCCGCCTCGGCATCATCTCCCTCATGTATGCCGTGTCGTTCGCGGTCGTCCACCTGGCCGTACGCTTTGTCGACCTGCCGGACTACTGGCGGGAAGGCCCTGCCGGGATTCGACTCAACGACGCGACGGCCCTTCTCTTTGTCGCACTGTCCGTCGTGGTGTTCGCGGTCGCGCGCGGCGACCGGCTTGCCCGGGAACGGCTGGTATTCATCGGACTGGTCTACGAGATCGTGGCGGCGTTCGGCATCGAGATTGCCACCGTCTTCTTCCCTTCTCCTGAGTTCATCAACCCCAACGGGATCTCATGGTCGTGTGTCCTGATCGTGATTTTCCCCTTGATCGTGCCAACGACGACGCGGCAGACGCTGGTGGCCGCCTCGGCCGCCGCCGCCATGCGCCCGCTCGCGTTTGGCCTATTGGCGCTCGACGGCGTACCGCTACCCCCAGCCGCACCGCTGTTTCTCCTCCTGTTGCCCAACTTCCTTTGCGTAGGAGTGGCGGTCATTGCAGCGCGAGTGGTCAATGAATTCGGCGCTGATCTTTCGCGCGCGCGCAGCATGGGCAGTTACCAACTCGTCGAGCGATTGGGCGAGGGTGGCATGGGCGAGGTGTGGCGGGCGACGCACCGTCTGCTCGCACGCCCCGCAGCGATCAAGCTGATCCGTCCCGAGCGCCTTGGTTCCTACGAGCCGACCACGCGTTCCACGCTGAGGAAACGGTTCGAGCGCGAAGCCAGAGCGACAGCGGCACTCTCGTCGCCGCACACAATCCAACTGCACGACTACGGGACCACAGGCGACGGGGTGTTCTACTACGTGATGGAGCTGCTCCACGGACTGGACCTCGGCGACCTGGTGCAGCGCTTCGGTCCGCAGCCGCCCAACCGGGTCGTCCACATCATGCGGCAGGTGTGCCGGTCACTCGCCGAAGCGCATGCGACGGGGCTGGTTCACCGAGACATCAAGCCGGAAAACATCTATCTCTGTCGCATTGGACTGGAGTACGATTTCGTCAAGGTCCTCGATTTTGGTCTCGTGAAATCGGTCGAGCATACGGGGACGGCCCTCACGCTCAAGAACGTCGCCACCGGCACCCCGGCCTTCATGGCTCCGGAGATCGCGCTGGCCGAGTCGATCGACGGTCGGGCTGATATTTACGCGCTGGGATGCGTCGCCTATTGGCTCCTGTCGGGCCAACTCGTGTTCACCGCGCCGAATCCGATGCGCGCCATCTTCGCACACATCAACACCTCACCCGAGCGCGTGTCGGGCCGCACGGAATTACCCGTGCCGCCCGAACTCGAAGACCTGGTCATGATGTGCCTGGAGAAGCAGCCCGATCACCGCCCGCAAACGGCAGAGGACCTGCTGCAAAGCTTGAGCGTCCTCGACCTCGGCACGCCGTGGAGCCGGGAGCGCGCCACCGACTGGTGGCGGGCACATCTGCCAGAACTAGTTGAACGTTAGGCGTTGCACGTTCAACGTTCCGTTCAAACGCCCGCAGCGACCCCATCACTCCCGATCGTCTCCTTTGCCAGGATCTCGTATTCATCCGTATCTTCCTTGCGCGGCAGGAAGTGTGTGCGCACGAAGCCGTCCAGATCGTCCAGCAACGAGTACATCACAGGCACGAGCACCAGCGTCAGGAACGTCGCGAACGTCAACCCCGCGATGACGGCGATGGCCATGGGTCCCCACCAAGCTGCTTGTTCCCCACCCCAGTAGATATCGGGGTTCAGCGAGCCGTACATGCCCTTGAAGTCCACGTTCAGCCCGATAGCCAGCGGCATCAGTCCGAGCACCGTGGTGATGGCGGTGAGGACGACCGGGCGAAACCTGGTTTTGCCGCCATGAATGATCGCCTCTTTGGGATCCATGTGATCGCGACTGCGCAAGACATCGATGTAGTCCATCAGCACGATTGCGTTGTTCACCACGATACCCGCAAGGCTGATTACGCCCACCCCGGTCATGATGACTCCGAACGGCATGCGGAACACAATCAGTCCGACGAGCACACCAACGGTGGAGAGCAACACGGAGGTCAAGATGATAGCCGGCTTGGTGACGGAATCGAACTGCGAGACCAGAATGAACCCGATCAGCAGCACCGCCATGACGAAGGCACTCGCCAGGAACGCCTGATCTTCCGCCTGGGCTTCTTGTTGTCCGCCAAAACGCACTTCATATCCGGGGGGCAGCGCCGCCTCGAACGCGCTCAGCGTCTCGCGCACCTCGGTCTGGACCGCGTTCGAGTTGTAGTCGGCACGCACGTCGGCCGTGATCGTGACCACACGATCGAGGTCCTTGCGCCGGATGTCGCCGAATCCCGTCCCCACATGCCAGGACGCCACCGACGACAGCGGGATTTGACCGCCGTCTTCGGGCACTAGCGTGAGGTCGCCGAGGGCGCTCAGGTCTTCGCGGTACTCCTGCGCCAGACGCACCGTGATGTCGTACTCGTCCTTGCCATCGCGGTACTTGGACGCCTCGGTGCCGTTGATGGCGTTGCGTACGGTGAAGCCCACATCGCGCGTGCTGAGTCCGTAGAGCGCGGCCCGCTCTCGGTCCACCTCCACGACCAGCTCCGGCCTGCCCGCGGCCATGTCGTGCTCGAGTCCATCGAGCTTGGCGAATACGGCAGACTCCTCGAGAATTGCGACTGCATCATCTCCCAACTGGCGCAGCACGTCGGGATCGTCGCCGGTGATCTCGAGAGCCAGCGCGGCACCGGTCGGTGGCCCGCTGGCCGGTTTCTCGACAGCGATCTCGGCGCCGGCAATCCCCTCGCCAATCGTCTCGCGCATCTCCTCCATGGTGACGAAGACGTCGACTTCGCGGAATTGATAGTCTTTGAAGTTGACGGCGACCGATGCGAGGTGCGCTCCCGTTCCACCCCCGCTGAAATTCTGGGAGACCTGCGAGCCGCTGGTCGTGACGATGGAGGCAAAGTCCACACGGCCAGGGAGATCTCGCAAACGCTCCTCGATGCGCCGCGCGATCCCGTCCGTCTGATCCACGCGCGTGCCCAACGGCGCATCGACCTGGACGTACACCGTTGCCGGCGGGATATCCTCGGGGAAGTACTCGACCCCCGCATTGAGCGCACCGAACGCGACGACGGCAACGACGACCGCGACGCCCGCGCCCACGAGCATCGCGAAACGATGCGCGAGTGCCCACCGCAGTTGCCGCTCATAGAACTCTATCACCGACGGCAGCCCGCGCGTCATGAACCGATGGCCAATGGGATGTAACACGTACCGATATCCCCAATAGGAGAGACCAGCCGTGACCAGAAGCAACACCGAGGTGAGCGGGTTGATCACGAGGAAAATGCCCACGACGGTGACACCAACGCCCGCCACGGCCCACTTGGTGAGTCTCGGCAACGGCAGGCTGGGTGCGGCTTCGTGTTCGAGGAAGAGGCTGCACAGGGTCGGGATGATGACGAGTCCCACGAACAGCGATGAGCTCAACGTAATGATGAGTGTGACCGGCAAGTACTTCATAAACTCGCCCACGATCCCCGGCCAGAAGGCCAGGGGCGCAAAAGCAGCCAGCGTGGTGGCGGTGGAGGCGATAATGGGCACGGCGACCTCCGCCGTAGCAAATTTCGCAGCCGCTTTCCGGTCGTGCCCCTGTTCGCGGAAGCGGTAGATGTTCTCGACTACCACGATCGCGTTGTCGACCAGCATGCCGAGCGCCAGGATCAGGCTGAACAGCACCACCATGTTCATCGAGAATCCCGCAACCCGGATGACGATGAACGACAGCAACATCGACATGGGGATGGCAAGACCCACAAACCAGGCCGTTCGGACACCCAGGAAGAACAAGAGAACTCCGACTACGAGAATCAATCCAGAGATGATGTTGTTCTCCAGGCTGGTCACCATGTCATGGATCTGTTCCGACTGATCGGACGTGATCTTGACGACCGTGCCCGGCGGGAAACCCGCCTCGTTGGCCGCGATCACCGCCCGGACCGCATCGGCCGTCTCGATGATGTTCTCTCCGACCCGCTTCTTGACTGCCAGCGATACGACCGAGTTGCCGTCGAGCCGCGCGTACGTCGATCTCTCCTTGAACCCGAAATCCACCGACGCGACATCACGCACGTACACCGGCACGCCGTTGGGCGAGGAGATGACGATATCGGCAATGGGTTCGGGCTGCTCATATTCGCCCGGCACGCGCACGAGGAACTTCATCTCGCCGACATCGATTGCGCCGCCGGGGATCGTGATGTTCTCCTGTTGGATGGCCTCGATCACATCCGAAAACGCAAGGTCGTAGAACTTGAGCCGGGCCAGATCGACGTCTACGTGGACTTCCCGCTCCAAGCCGCCAGAGAGCTGCACCTCGAGCACGCTCGGGATCTGCTCCAGTTCGTCCTGCAGATTCTCGGCGACGTCACGCAACCGTACGAGATCGTACGGTCCCGAGACATTCACCTGCATGATGGGGAACTCGGAGAGATTGATCTCGAAGATCCCGGGTTCCTCCGCAGCCGCCGGAAGCTCGGGCTTGGCAATGTCGACCTTCTCGCGCACGCGTTGCAGCGCCTCGTTCATGTCGACACCGGCGTCGAACTCGACGTTGATGCTCGAATAGCCTTCCGTCGAGACGGAGGTGATCGTCTCGACGTCGGGAATCGTATTGAGTTCCTCCTCGAGCGGCCGCGAGATGAGCGTCTCGATATCTCGCGGCGCCACGCCCCTGTAGATCGTGTTCACGATGATATTCGGAATCACGATTTCCGGATTGGCTTCTTTCGGCACGACGATATACGAGTTCAACCCGAGCAGGATGACCATTGCGGTCATGACCAGAACCACCGTCGGGTGATTGATAGCGAATGAGGTGAGCCAGAATTCCTGGTACTTCGATGTATCGCGCCGCTCCGGCATCACTCGGAATCCTTTCTCGCATCGACCGAGGGGCTCTCTACAGCTACTACCCTGACACGGGTGCCGGCGTCGACGAGCTGCGATCCGAGCGTGATGAGCCTATCGCCCACTGCCAATCCAGACTCGACGACAACCTGGTTCCGGTAGGACGGGCCGAGGATCACGTTACGTGATTCGGCAACCGTGTGACCGTCACGATCTGTCACGACATACGCCTTGTAACCATCTTCGGTGCGCTGCAGCACCTGCTGCGGCACCACCATGACACTGTCCCGTCGCACACGGACGACGCGAAGGTTCGCGACCATCCGCGGTTTCACGAGTCCGTTCGGGTTGTCCATCACCACTTCGATGGGCACCGTTCGGTTGCGCGCATCCACACTCGAACCCACGAAACGGATCTCCCCATCATACGTTTCGCCGGGGAGCACGTCGAACCTCACTTGCGCCGCGTCACCGGGACGAACCCTCACGGCGACGCGCTCGGGGATTCCGCCTGTGACTTTCACGCGTCGTATGGCGACGACCCGTGCTACCGGTGTTCCGGGCGACGCCATCTCACCGATCTCGATGAACTTCTCGTCGAAGATGCCCGCGACCGGTGCACGTATCCTCGTGCGCTCGAGACGTGCCTGCAGTGTGCGGAGCCGCGCGCCGGCCGCCTCCGCGACGGATTTGGTCTGAAGGAACGCGATCTCCGATCCGATCTGCTCGTCTTCCCAGAGGCGGCGTTGCCGCTCGAACTGCTCCCGCGCCAGCTCCGCGGTGGCCCTGGCCTCTTCGACCTGCGCAGCGAGCACGTCACTATTGATCTCGGCGATCACCTGGCCCCGGCGGACCGGCCGCCCTTTCTCGACGAGGAATCGCTCGATCACACCGCTCTCTTCCGCCGAGAGCGTGATGTCGTGCATCGCCTCAACCTGGCCCGTCACACGGATGTACTCCGTGAACGACTCGAGCGTCACAGGAGCGACCTCGACGTTCACGACACGGACCGCATCGTCGACCGCGTCGGACGTGGCCGCGCCCTCGCTAGGAGCACATCCGGCAACGCCCAGCGTGGCCATCACGCCCGCCACGACACCGAATCGACTGTATGCCTCATGCATCTCGCCTGATCTCCTAATTGGTTTGCAACGGTATCAGATCGGAGCTCCGATCCGGCACGGTCCCGCGCGCCGCGTCCAGATTCGCCCGCGCGGTGAGGTAATCGTACACTGCCTGCGCGTAGTTGAACTCTGACTGCCGCAGCGCCACCTCGGCATCTGTGATCTGCAGTTGGGACCCGACACCGGCACGATACTCAGCCGATGCGATCTCGAAGCCACGCTGCGCCTGGGCAACCGCGTTGCTCTGGCTCTCGACCCGCTGCCGCGTCTCATCCACGCTCGCCAGCAACGTATGGATTTGGTTCGCCGCCCGTTGCTCAGTCAGCGCCAGCAACGATTGGTTGCGTTCGGTGTTCGCCTTGGCCTGCGACATGCGAGCGGTGCGCGAGAGGCCCGTGAATATGGGCAGCTCTATCCGGATGCCGCCGTTCAGCGACGTCGTGCGTTCGTTCCGCGTCGGGTCGCCACCGATGTTGTTCCGGCCAAAGAAGCTGAGTCCCCCGTTCTGCTGTGCCTGCACCGAATAGTTCGAGAACAGGGTCACCTTGGGGAAGAAGTCGGCGCGCTCCACCGCATAGCGCGCCTGCTCCAACTCGATGTTGAGCCGCGCCTGCCTGATGTCGGGGCGCGCTTCCATGGCCGTCGCGAACGCTTCGAGCACCCCTGAAGCCTCCGAAGGCTGCGTGCCGGCCAGGATCAGGATGGCGCGATTCTCCGCACTGTTGGCGAGGACATCGTCGATGACCATCTCATGGAGATTTCCCTCGACGTCCAGCGGCGTATCTGCATCAAGACCCATCACGACCGCGAGGGTGCGGGACGCGGCCGCAACTCCGTCGCGCGCACGCCGGAGGTTGGGCTCGAGATTGCCAAGTTGTACCTCGAGGCGCAGCACGTCGTAGTTGCTTGCCAGTCCGGCACGGTTGAGGGCTTGCGTCTCTTCCAGCGTCTGAGTGACCCGGGCGACGCTCTGCGCGGTGAGTCGCACCTGTTCGCGCGTCAGCAGGACATCGAAGTACGACAACCGCACCGAAGTCACGACATTCTGGGCCACGCCCCGGACCAACTCGTTCTGCAACGCGCGGAACTTCCCGGCGGCGCCCACGCCGATGAACGCCGCCGCTGAGAAGAGAGTTTGGCTGAACGTGAGGCCGGCTTGCCACTGGTTGTCGGCACCGAAGCGCGCGGCAAACAGCTCATCGGGACTGGCTGTCGGATCGACGAAGACGCGGGGCAGGAACACTTCCTGGACCTGGAAGTTGCGCTGGTACGACGCGGTCGCACGTATCTCTGGAAAAACCGAGGCCCATGCCTCACGCACCTGGCCACCCGCTGCCCGCAGCGAGGCCTCCGCCTGCGCGATGTCGCGGTTGTTGCCCACGGCAATATCGATCGCCTGACCCAGCGATACGCGCCGCGCCTGCTGGGCTTCGGCCGCGGGGGACACCGCCAGTGCCAGCCCCGCGGCGCCCATGAGCGCGATCGCGATGCCGGTTCGGGATATCATCACGTGTAACATCCTCTCTGCGCGGCCAGCGCGCCGATCACGACGAGCCGCCGTCGCGCGCTTCCAGTCCTTCGCGCAGGAACGGCCCAAAAAGTTCGAAGAGACCTTGGGGGGTCGGAGATTCGCCGCACTCGTCACGGGGTTCGAGACGACATGCGAGCACCAGCGTCACGAGCCCGTGCACCGTCGACCAGAGAAAGAGCGACGCCAGATCCGGATCCGCCCGCCGCATCGCACCGCTCTCCATGGCTTCGACCACGGCGCGGCGCAGTATGGGGTATCCACCGCCACCCGGCAGATCCGCGAGATCTCTCGGATGCGCGATCTGGATCGAGAAGATGACTCGAAAATAGGCCACGTTCTCAAGGGCAAAGCTCATGTAGGCCTCGCCCAGCGCCCGCACCCGCTCCATCGACCCGCGCGGGTGGCAGTCCATGGCCGATTCCATATACTCGCCAAACCGCGCGAACGCGCTGCCGACCACGCGATCGACCAGATCCTGCTTGCCGTCGAAGTAGTGATAGATCGCGGTGGCCGACACACCTACACGCTCAGCGACCGCCCGCATCGAGAGAGCGGGAAGCCCCCGATCGGCAATCAGATCGCGGGTCGCATCGACGATCTGTGTCTCGATCTCGTTCACGCGTGGGACGACATCAGCTTGTGTCATTCCGACCGTAACTGCCTTTCACTACACCGTTTAGGAGTGCTCCGCACCGGGGAGACCAACCATAGTAACGGTGTTAACCTAACGGTGTTAAGTACGGATGTGAACTGAACAGGTTTCAGGCTGGAGGCTTAGGCTGAGCTGGAGAGTCGGTCCACGATGTCGCCGGCGGTTTGCCAGCGGCGGTCGGGGTCACATTCGAGCGCCCGCGCTACGACCGCCGCCAGGGTCGCCGGGATCTCGGACCGGAAGTGACGGACGTTGGGTGCGACCGCGCGAGTCTTGCGGTGCGCGACTTCGTGCGGAGACGCCGCCGTGAAAGGCTGGGCACCCGTCAGCATCTCGAACGCAACGACGCCCAGGCTGTAGATATCACTGCGGTGATCGAGCGACCGGCTACCCGAAGCCTGCTCCGGACTCATATACTCGGGGGTGCCAATGACGGCGCCCGTAAACGAGAGCGTTCCCCCATCCCGCGACAGCCCTTTGGCGATGCCGAAATCCACCAACAGCGCCTTCCCGTTCGTGTCGAGCAGCACGTTGGCCGGTTTCACGTCACGGTGCACCACGTCTTTCCCGTGCGCGTAGGCCAACCCCATCGCGAGTTCCCGGAAGACGCGGATGCCATCCTCGAGCACCATGGGGCCCTCGCGTTCCAGCCGGCGCTCCAGGGTCTCGCCTTTCACCCGGGGCATGGCGAAGTACGAAATGCCGCCCTGCTCCCCCGCGAAGACCACGCGCAATACATGGGGGTGATCGAGCTGGGCGACGAACTGCGCCTCCCGGTGGAATCGCTCGCGTGCCACACTGGAGGCGAACAGCTCTGGCCGCATCACCTTGACGGCGAGGTAGCGCTCGAGCCGCTGATCGCGGACGGAGAACACGACCGCGAACCCGCCACGCCCCAACTCGGCCAGGACCGTAAAGTCCGGGCCCAAAGCCCTCGCGAGCCGCTCGGCCAGTGGGGTGTCGAACTCCGAGACCAGCGCGAGTGGCGTACCGCAGTGCGGGCAGAAGCGGGCGTCGATCGGGAGCGCCTTGTCACACTTCTCACAGGTGCGCGGTTCCATGTCTCTGGCGCCTAAAGTACCGGAATCGGGCCGGCGCGGGAGCCCCGCGGTTCTTCGTATTCCGGGAATGGGCCTGAACGCCACGATCTTCCCGGATCTCGACGTGCCGACGCTCGACGTGGACTTCACGAGATGGGTGCCGACGACGATGGACTGCCACACCGGCGCGGTCATGGCCTCATACGTCGAGGAGTTGGATCGGCAGCTCGACGTGGAGGCCTGGCGCGATGCGGGACGGCGGATCGTCATTGCACATAGCTTTGGTGGCATGCTCGCCCTCGCGTGGTGGCTACACCACGGGGGAGCGGGTCCCGCCCAGATAGACGGGCTGGTGCTGATCGGAGCCACCGCCGGGCCCATGTTCGACGTGGTTCGTGCTTGCCTATTCGCCGTCGGAAGCGGTGACGTGCGCTTCCCCGTCACCCCGTTCCTCGGGCTGTGGAACACCCGCGCGCTTACACGCGCGCTACACCGGTTGGTGGGTGGCCGGAGCGAGCCGGAGCACGTGGACTTTCGTACCCTGCGGTACCGCGGAGATCTCGTCGTCGGCCTGGCGAGTTGGCGGGGGACCGACTGGCGGGCCCGGAGGGCACATCGCCTCGCGATGTGGGGGTTCGATGTCCGGAACCAACTACAAGACATGGCCGTCCCGACCATCGTCCTACACGGGGACCGGGACCGGCTCTTCACAACCGCCACGGCCGCCGATCTGGCACATCGCCTGCCCGGAGCGGAGTTCCGTCTCGTCGCAGACGCCGGCCATCTCCTGCCCCTCACTCACGGGGCAGAGGTGCAGCGGGCCGCGCGGAGTTTCTGGGACTAGTCTTCGGGGTCGGACCTGTCGGCGGTCATGACCGACTTCTCCGCGCGTTCCATCTCCCCGCGCAGTGACGCCAGCGCCTCACGCATCATGCGGAACTTCGCCTGGGTTGCCCCTCCGCGCGCCGCGGTCATGCCCAGCTGACGAGCATGATCGGCCATGACCCCGAACCCGTTGTTCATGAACAACCGGCCCACTTCAGCGCCCGTCCGTTTGACGGAACCGGCAAGATGGTCCAGCCCGGTCGCGGCGTACTTCTCGATCAGACTATAGACGCGGTCGAGCTTGCGCTTGGCTTCCTCGAGTGCCGCGAGCTTCTGCTGGGCTTTGACGGAGAGTTTCTTAGACATGGTCGTGGGTTGAGGATGCCTAAAGATAGCCCCTTTCTCCATCAAATCCCGATTAGCTTTCCGCGCATGTTGAGCAGCACGCTCCGAATTCTCGCGGCCCTGTTGTTGGTCTACGCGGCGATCGCGGCCCTGGCGTACGCCTATCAGGACAGGCTGGCGTTCCCCGCCCCGCGGCGCGCGCTACCGGCCCCGCCCGATCTCGGGATCGCGGACGGCGAGAGGGTCACCCTCGTCGCCGGTGACTCGGTGCACCTGTCTGGCTGGTTCCTGCCCGCGCCGGGCGCGTCCGCGGCCCAGCCGGCACCGGCGATTATCTGGTTCTACGGCAACATGGAAACCGTGGCTGCGCTTGCACCCGTCATCTCGTGGTTACGTCCGGAGGGCATAAGTGTCCTGGCAATCGACTATAGGGGATACGGGGAGAGCGAAGGGGCCCCGACCGAGCCCGGGCTGTATCGCGATGCCGAAGCCGCCTGGGCGTACGTTGCGGGTCGCCCCGAGGTCGACAGCGGGCGAGTCGGCATCTACGGCCGGTCGCTCGGCAGCGTCGTTGCACTGTACCTGGCAACGCGCCGTCCGATCCGCGCCGTCGCGCTCGATTCCCCGTTCTCCAACGCGGACGAGATGCGGCGGTTGCACTACTTCCTGTTCCCCGGGTTTCTGTTGCGCCACTCGCTCGACAATCTGCTGCGCGCCCGGGACCTCGAGGCCCCCCTGATCGTCTTCCACGGTACCGACGACCGGATCGCCCCCATACGCATGGGACGCGCGGTGGCCGCTGCCGGGCACGCCCGCGAGTTTGTCGCCATCGAGCGTTCCGGACACAACGACACGTACGACCGGGGCGGCAACGCGTACCGTGAGAAGCTCTTCGCATTCTGGGATGCCCATCTCAAATGACGACACCCGAGCTGTCGCATGACGCGATCGAGGGCGCGTTGACCCGTGTCGCCGAGATGGCAGCGGGTTATCTGCGCGACCTCCCCCACCGAGAGGCATTTCGGCGCCCCCCCGACGACGTGGTAAGACGGTTCGAATCCGCGCCGCTACCGGGCGCCGGTATCTCGGCCACCGATATCCTGAACGACATCGAGCGCGACATCCTGCCGTATTCTCTGGGAATCGGCCACCCGCGTTGGTGGGGGTTCATACGCGCAAGCCCCAGCCCGATGGGCATCGCGGCCGACATGCTGGCAACGACGCTCAACAACAACTGCGCCGGCAGTGCGCAGATCGCGACCTACGTCGAGATGACCGTCATGCGATGGCTCGCCGAGCTCGTGGGATACGATCCGGGCGGCGGCGGCATCCTCATGAGCGGTGGCTCGTCGGCCAACTTCGTAGCACTGGCCGCCATGCGTGAGGCCCTCCTCCCGGGCACGCGGACTGGCGGACTCATGGGTGTTACCCGACGACCCACGGTCTACGTGACGCATGAGACCCACTCGTGCATCCGCAGGGCGGTAGAACTCCTCGGATTCGGAAGCGAGGCCCTGCGACTCGTGCCGATCGCCGCCGATCGTGGGATGGAGATTGCGGCTCTCGAGCGACAGATCGCCGACGACCGAGTGAGGGGTTGCCAACCGCTGTGCATAGTGGGCACCGCCGGAACCGTGAATACGGGAGCGATTGACCCTCTATCGGCGATGAGTGAGGTCGCACGCCGCGAGCAGATGTGGTTTCACGTTGACGGGGCGTATGGCGCGGTGGGCGCCGCGCTGCCGGAACTCGCCGAACGCTATCGCGGGCTGGCGGACGCCGACAGCCTTGCGATCAACCCGCATAAGTGGCTCTACGTGCCCTACGAGGCCGGTGCCGTCCTGGTGAAGGACCGCAACGCACTCACGCGCGCCTTTGCAACCCGGGCCGCTTACCTCGAGGTGCAGGATGACGATTACTACAACGGACCTCTCTGGTTTCATCAACAGGGACCACAGATGTCTCGGGCGTTCCGGGCGCTCAAGGTCTGGGCGGTCATGCGACACATTGGACTCGACGGGTACCGGGAACTGTGGCGGCACGACATTGCCGCCGCGCAGGAGCTGAGGAACCTCGTAACCAAGCATCCGCATCTGGAGTTGGTGGGCCAGACGGGCTTGAGTGTGGCCTGTTTCCGCTACGTACCCGCGGCGGGCAACGCCAACACGTTCAATCGGCGTCTCGTCGATCTCATCCAGAAGGACGGGCGCCTCTTCGTCTCCGGGACGACCGTAGACGAGGTCTTCTGTTTGCGCGCCGCAATCATCAACTTTCGCACGACGATCGAAGACGTCCGGCTCGCGGTAGACGTCATAGCCGAACTCGGCTCCCAACTCGAAGCAGACATTCCCAGCGGAGGCACCACATGATCATTCTGTTCGTCATGGTCGCATTTCTCACGCTCGCGCCCGCTGTAGGGGCCCAGGAGATGGAGCCCGCCGACCTGATCGTTACCAACGCGCGTATCTACACTGCCGACCAAACCAGGCCGACCGCGACGGCCATGGCCATTCGCGACGGCCGCATCTTGTTCGTCGGAAGCGAGCGCGGCGTCATGACGTTCGCGGGTTCATCTACCCAGCGCCTGGATCTGGGTGGCAAGACGGTGATTCCGGGCATGGTCGACGCGCACGTACACCTGGTGAACCTTGGCCAGACGTTGCGCCGCGTCAATCTCGTGGGCACGACATCGTATGAGGAGATCATCGAACGGGTCGCCGAGCGAGCACGTTCCGCCGAGCCGGGCGAATGGATCATGGGCCGCGGCTGGGACCAGAACGACTGGGCCGATATGCGTTTCCCAACCCATGAGGCCCTGTCCCACGCCGTACCGAACAACCCCGTCTACCTGACCAGGGTCGACGGCCACGCCGCGTTCATCAACGCCAAGGTAATGGAACTCGCAGGCATTTCGTCAGCGACTCGCGATCCGGACGGAGGACGCTTCATTCGCGACAACGAGGGCAACCCCACCGGCGTCCTGATCGATCACGCGAAGGATCTCGTGAGCGGCCTCATTCCGGCGACGACCGACGACGAGATTCGTGCCGCTACGCTGGCGGCAATTTCCGAGGCCAACAGGTGGGGATTGACCGGCGTTCACGACGCGGGGGTCGGCGAACGTACGATCGGGATCTATGAGGACCTCGCGCGGGAGGGGAACTACAACCTGCGCAACTATGTCATGATCCGCGCGGACGAGGCAACGCTCGACCGATTCATGCAGCGTGGTACACAGGACGCCCTGTTCGACGGTCATATCTGGCTTCACTCCGTCAAGATCACAATCGACGGCGCGCTCGGCAGTCGCGGGGCAGCGTTGCTCGAGGATTACAGCGACGAGCCCGGGAACAAGGGCCTCATCACGGCCGACCTCGACATGACGCGGCGCGTCGCCGTCAAGGCGCTGCGGAGCGGTTTCCAACTGAACGTGCACGCGATCGGTGACAGGGCCAACCGTATAGCGCTCGACATCTTCGAGGACGCCCTCGCCGAGGTGCCCGTTGCCGATCATCGTTTCCGTGTCGAGCACGCACAGATTCTCAACTATCAGGACATCCCGCGTTTCGCGGAACTCGGTGTCATTCCGTCCATGCAAGGCAGTCATCAGACGAGCGACATGTATTGGGTTCCCGCGCGTATCGGATGGAGTCGCGCCCAGGGAACCTACGCCTGGCGTTCGCTCCTCAATACGGGCGTGGTTATCCCGAACGGATCCGATCTGCCGGTCGAGCAGACGAACCCGTTGATCTCGTTCAAGGCCTTTGTCACGCGCCAGGACGCGAACGGCTTCCCGCAGGGCGGCTGGCTTCCGGCCGAGCGCGCGACGCGGCAAGAGGCGCTGCTCAGCATGACACTCTGGCCCGCATACGCGGCGTTCATGGAGGATGTCTCCGGTTCGCTCACGGCCGGGAAATACGCCGACTTCGTCGTGCTCGATCAGGACATCATGACGATGGATGCCAATCGGATCCTGGATACGAACGTGGAAATGACGGTGTTGGGGGGGGAAATCGTCTACCGGCGGCGGACGTAGGGAACGCTGAACGTTGAACGGTGCGTGGGTAGGGGCACACGGTGTGTGCCCCTACCCCGCGACCGTCGCCGTTGCGGTTCGTTCGTCACCGATGCGTAGGGCCAACAGCCCAACAAACGCCACAATCGACCCGGCAACGAAGAACGGTACCGCAGTACCGAGATCCTGGAAGACCAGCGTGGCCCAGATGGGGGCTATGACCCTCGAGACCCCGCCAAACGTTTGTTGCACACCCAGCATCTGCCCCCTTTCCCGGTCGTGCACGCGGTGCGTGACAAGTGCCGTAACGGTCGGGAACAGCAACGCCGTGCCAACCGGGATGAACCACATCGAGGCAAGCAGGGTCGGGAGCGAGTGTGCCAGAGGAACGGTGAAGAGCCCAATCGTGAGCGCCAGCGCGCCGATTCGCATCACCTTGGCTTCCCCCATGGCGTCGACGAGCTTTCCTAGAATGAACGCGCGCATCACGATCGACAGAGCACCAAAATACACGAAGAAAACACCGATGCTCTCTTCCGTAATGCCAAACCGACTCTCGAGATAGAGTGCCAGCACGGCCGTCATGGACATGAAGCCCAGCATCCCCACTGTGTAGATCCAGATCAGGCGAGATACCTCGGACCGCGGGCTGTGCAGGACTTCCCAGATCGCCGTGCGGAGCGGGCGCACGGGCCGCTCTTCGGATCCGGCAGTGGCACGCAGCTTGGCGGGGGCGGTTTCCGGTAGCCAGCGCCACGCAAAGCCGATGTTGAGCAGGCAGAGTCCAGCCGCGATGAGGCCCGGCCACGCTCGCCCGAGCGTGAACGACAGGGAACCGATGGCCGGACCAACCATCACACCCGCCGACGTCGCGGCCGAGAGCCAGCCGAGCGCCTTGGCGCGATCCTTCGGCTCGATGACATCACCTACATATGCCTGTGCGACACCGGTCGTCCCCCCGCCGGCTCCCTGGACGATGCGCGAGAGAAACAGCATCCAGGTGGTGGCGGCGAACCCGAATACCACGAAGGCAACAGCGGAGGCGGTGAGCCCGGCAATGAGCGCTGGGCGCCGGCCGAACCGATCGGAGAATCGGCCCCACAGCGGCGCTGCCACGAGTTGCGCCACCGCGAAACTCGCGATCATCCATCCAATTACCCACACATCGGCGTGGAGATTCAGCGCGTAGAACGGGAGCAATGGGAAGATCATTGCGAAGCCGAGCATGTCGACGAAGGCAATGCCCATGAGTGCGGTGATCTTCTTCATCGCCGCGTCCCAACCAGCATGGCCGCGGCAGAGATCGCCATCAGAATGACGCCGTACGCCGCAGCGGTCCCCAGATCGAACTGCCGCAACAATGAAAGAATCTCAATCGACACTGGACGGGTATCGAACGTGTACAGGACGATCGAGGTCACGAAATCCCCCAGCGCTGTTGCAAAGGCGAGCGCACCGCCCGCCAGAATTGCGGGCCGGAGTAACGGAACGGTGACACTAACGAGTGTCCGCACTCTGCCTGCGCCCAAGGACGACGCCGCCTCATCGAGTGACGGATCGAGCTGCCGGAACCCGGCGAGCACCGATCCCGTCGCGATCGGGACGTTGCGAATGAGGTAGGCGAGCGGCAGGATGAGCACCGTTCCGACCAGCACTACGCGCCCGATCCACGGCGCGTTGACGGAGAAGGTCGTGGCGACCGCGATGGCCAACACCGTTCCCGGAACGGCCCACGGTACATTGGTCAACATCTCGATCAAGCGCCCCAGACGCGCCCGCTGCTGCACGATCACCCGACCCGCCCAGAGTGCGAGAGCCAGCGCGCCAATCGTCGCGGCCGCCGCCATCCACACCGAATTGACGAGGGGCCGTAACCGTTCGGGCTCACTGAATACGGCGGCATAGTTACCAAGGGCGTACGTCGGCGGCAACCACTCCGTGGTCCACGTGCCGAGTGGGACGAATGACACCAGCAGCAACGTGAGATGGGGAAGCAGCAACAGGAATGCGAAGGTCCATCCCACGCCGGCCGCCAGCCACCGCGCCACCGGTTGGACGATGGCGCGTGCCGCCGGCGGCGCGCCCTTGGAGAGGATGACAACCGACCGCGAGCCCCGCGACCGTTGCAACAGCCACAGCCCCATCAGCGCCACGACGGCGAGCGCGGCCGTTTCGACCATTGCCAGAGAGAGATCCCCGTTCAGCTTGGTGGTCACGATCTGTGTCGTCATCACGCGAAATCCACCGCCGAAGATATAGGGGGCGCTGAAAGAACCAAGTGACGTCATGAACGTGAGCAACGCGGCGGCGGCAATCTGCGGGCGCAGCAGTGGCAGGATGACACGAAACAACGTCTCTCGACGCGAGGCCCCGAGCGAGCCCGCCGCCTCCAGCATCGACCGATCCACGCGGGCCAGACCGGCGCGTGTGAAAAGATAGAAGTAGACGTACATCGAGTAGGCGTGCACCAACAGAATGGCACCCGCCCCGCGAAGGCGCCACGGTGCGCCCTCCAGTCCGAACACGGTCATCACGAGCCGCGGCACGATCCCGCTTTCCCCGTACAGAAACAGGAACGCGATCACTCCCACGAGCGGGGGCAACACCGCCGGCAAAGCAACCAGAGCGCCAAGCACGCGGCGGCCGGGAAAATCGAGTCGCTCGAAGACGAACGCCACCGGGATACCGATTGCGCCCGCGAGCCCAACGCTCGCGAACGAGATCCAGACACTCCCCCACAGGGCCGTCCACTCGTATGACGAGCCGGCAAACGCGCGCACATGCGCTAGCGTCCAGCCCACGTCGCCCCCGCCCCCCCCCCGGACGCTCTCGACGAACACCAACGCCAACGGGTAGACCACCAGCCACGCGAGTACCAGTACTAGCAGTGTACCACGGGGAATCCGCCTCAAGACGTCTCGTCGGCGGCAAAAGCCAGAGCCCGTTCCGCAGTCACCTGCACACGCTCGCCTTTCTCAGCGGCATCGACCGGCGCATCGACCTCGAGCACACCCGTCTCGGTCTCGACGCGAAAGAGGGCACGCCCCCCCATATAAGTACGGGAGCGCACGATCCCGGGTACACCGCCGTGCGACACGAAGTGCGCGTGCTCTGGCCGGATCACCACGACCACCGGGTGTCCCTCGGCAAGCGGAGCCGGCGTGCGTGCCGGAATCGTCATCTCTCCTTCCACCGTAACGCCTCGGTTCGTGAACCTGCCGGGCAGCACACCGGCGCGCCCAACGAACGTCGCGACGAAGACGGTCGCCGGTTCTTCGTATAACTCTGGCGGAGATCCCACCTGCTCCAGCGCGCCATTGCGCAGGACCGCCACCATATCACCAATGGCAAAGGCCTCTTCCTGATCGTGCGTCACGAACACGCTCGTAATGCCAACCCGGACGAGGGCAGCCTTCAATTCGCGACGCGTTCGGTCCCGGAGCGCGGGATCGAGATTGGAGAGGGGTTCGTCCAAGAGAAGCAGGCGCGGTGATGGAGCCAGTGCGCGAGCGAGCGCCACGCGCTGCTGCTGCCCGCCCGAGAGCTGATCGACGTTACGGCTTCCCAGATCCGCGAGGTCGACGAGCGCGAGCATCTCCAGGACGCGCGCCGTCCTCCCATCCCGATCGCGGAGACCGAACGCCACGTTTTCCTCTACCGTGAGGTGGGGGAAGAGGGCGTAATGTTGGAACACCATGCCGAATCGGCGTGCGGAGGGCGACAAGCTCGTAACCTCCTCACCGTCCACGGTGACCGACCCAGCATCCGGTGACTCAAACCCCGCGAGCACCCGGAGCGTGGTCGTCTTCCCGCTCCCACTGGGCCCCAACAGCGCGAGTACACTCCCCCGCGGGACATCCAACGACAGGTTGTCTACGGCAACGTGGTCCCCGAATTTCTTGCTCAGCCCGCGCACCTCGAGGAAAGGGCGCTCGGTCACCGAGCTCCGCCCCGACCCCGGACGTTACGATCCCAATACGTCATCCACGCCGCCACGTCGCGACCCAGCAACTCCCAATCCATTGGCTCGACGATCATCTCAGCGCGAACACGTTGCACCCACGGAGGCAACGAATCCGCCGGAAGGTCAATCCGCGCGGGAAGACGAAACGCCTCGCGCGCGGCGAGGATCTGCGCGGCGGGCGAACCAACCCACTCGATGAATCGCCGTGCCGGCTCTTGCGCGTCTTGCCCTCCCCCTCCCGCTCCGCGCACGAGCGCGATGGCGTCCTGTATGACCGGGGTACCACTCGAGGGAAGCGTGAAATCGAAGGGCTGTCCTTTCCCCTGCTCCACCAGAATATCGGGAAGATCCCAGAGCGTGATCGTCCCTTCCTGACGGATCAGCTTCTGATGCAGCAGCGCCGGGTTGAGGACATAGTCCCGTGTCTGGGCATCGAGTCGCCGTAACCACGCGTATCCCGCCGCGGTGTCACCCGTCTCACGCAGGCTGCGTTGCACTACCATGCCAAAGATGGCGCGCATCGTCCCCGACGCGATCGGATCACGGATCACCACCTGGCCACGCCACCGCGGAGCCAGCACGTCATCCCAATCCTGAGGTGCCTCGGCGCGTGGCACCGCGGTGGAGTTGAACGCAATGACGGCGGGTGTCTCGTACGCCGTAAAGAAATAGTCGCCCTGGCCGCGATCCCGCTGGGGAATGGCGTCGGCCCACGACGGCCGGTACGGCTCCAGCAGCGAGTCCGCTACCGCCTGCTGGAAGAGACTGGACGGCCCACCAAACCACACATCAGCCTGCGGATTGGCACGCTCCGAACGAATGCGGTCGAGCACGTCCTGCGAGCCCATGTCGAGCCACCGGACATCGACATCCGGGTTTGCCGCCTCGAAGGTCTGCTCGGCGAGCGTGAGCAACTCCCGCCCGTGCGGCGAGTAGACGACGAGGGGTGTACGGCCGTCGGAACAACCGGAAGCCACCGCCACCACCCCCAGCAACCCCACGGCGAAAAGGCGGGAAGGCGGAAAGGCGGAAAGCAAGATACCCAGGCAACGTTCCGCCCTTCCGCCCTTCCGCCCTTCCGCCATCACGGTCTCCCGAGGTCGAGCAGGTTCACGAACAGACGAAACGCGCCCACCGTCCCCGCGGGCAACGCACGAAAGAAGCTCAGCCCAGTGTACACGTAGCTTCCCTGGCCCACACGCGCGACCAGCATACCCCCGCGGATGGGATCCCGGTCGGGATCCTGCATCTCGAGGAGCGGCGTGTATGCCACATCCCACGTGTGTGCGAAGTACAATCCACGCTCCTGCGGCCAGTCATTCCAGTCGTCGTCACCAATGGGATTCGGCGTGGAGAACAGTCGGTGACTGGGATCGAGGATCGTCACCGGAGCTGTCTCGTCGGTGATGCGATCGTGGGGCCGTGTGATTTCCAGCGGGAACGGTACGTACTCGCCGCGCGCGAAGGCATACTGCTGGTACTGCACGACCAGATGACCACCGTCGCGCGCGTAGGCCAACAATCGGTCGTTGTGCCGCACCAATGCCGTGTCGGTCTCGTAGGCGCGCGAGCCGACCACGATGACGTCAAACCGTGAGAGGTCTCCCCCGGCCAGCACTGCCGCGTCGATCATCTCGACGTGAACACCAATGCGCTCCAGGGCCTCCGGCACGCGGTCTGACGCCCCACGTACGTACCCGATTGAGCGCACAAGGGGTAGGGCGATCGAGGCAACCCGGACCGTACTCACGGCCGCATCCAGTAGTTGGTGGGGCCTGATGTGTGGGTAGCTGATCACGCGTACGCCTTGGTCGAATCTCTGCCCGTCGGGCAGTCGGGCGACCGCACGGACGCTCACGTCCGCGCGGTCCAAGTCGACGGGACGCGACACCGGGAAATCGATCTGCCGGGTCTCGCCGTTGCGTTCGAGGCGGAAAGGAACGGGGGCAGGGTTACGCCAGCCGCCTATCTCGAGCGAGACCTCACCTTCGAGTGGCTCGTCCCCATTCGATTGGATGGAGACGCTGAAGGTCTTGCGGCTGGGCCCGGGGACGGGCCAGACCAGTTGGTGCGGGGTGAGTTTCACATCGACCAACGGCACGATGCGTACCGGTTCCCTGATTTCGCCGATCGCCTGGTCCGCGTGACGCCGGCTCACCTCACGGCGCATCCGGATCCACGCACCTGCGACGTCGAGCAGCACCTCCCCATTGAGCGCCGGCGCGCCAAACGGCAGCCCGCGCACCTCCGGCGGCGCCGACGCCCAGTCATAGAGCGCCCCGTTCTTGGGCACTGCCAGGAAGTAGGGTTGAGTCGGGCGTGCATCCGGGGGAACCCGCACGACCAGCTCGAACGATTGTTCCGTACCGGGTGCAATCTCGACGCCGGCCGGGATCGTTCGCGCCAGGTTGCCCGCCGCTCCCGACACCGCGACCGCGAACACCCGCACCGGTTGGGTGCCGGCGTTGTACAGCGTCGCCTCGATTGCGACCTCCTGGCCCGCCACCAGCTCGGCATCCTCGGTCCGGACGTCGAGCACCAGACCGGCGGCGATCGCGAGCGCCTCGTGGAGTCGTCGCGCATCCGGAGGCACGGGATCGGCCGTCTCCAGACCGGCGGGCCGCGTTCCCTGCACGCGCTCGAGCAAGCGCGCGAGACCCGTTACGGCGTCGTCGAGATGACTCGCGCTCAGGGTGCGGCGCAGCGAATCGGCGGCAGCCGCGACTGCGTTCGTCCGTCTCGGAATCCCATCGAAGAGGTCAGTGTCGTGACCATCCGCCACGCGCGTCGTGAGCAACTGGACACGGGTTTCGGCCGGGCCGGTGCGCTGGAGGACGCCGAAGTCCTGTGACCGGTGCCGGCTGCGGGATGCCATGGCGATCTGGTGGTACGTACGGCCGGATCGCGAGTCGAGCCCGCCTGTGGCAAGGTGCAATGTTGTCGCAGCGCGATCGAACCTGGTTGAGTGATACAGTTTGAGCGGCGTCCACGGTTCGAGCCCCTCTTCCGAGGCAAGTTCCGGAAAGACATCTGCATCACCCGCAACCTCGAAGGCCCGGCGCGCCATGACGCCTGACATCTGGTGTTGTCCGTGACCGTCCCGTGGCGTACCGGAGAAAACAGTAACCACCACATGGGGTCGGAACCGCCGGATGACGCGCACGACGTCCTTCAGAATGGAATCGGGCAACCAGAACGTCTCGGTCTCCGACAGGGCCCGCGTGTAGCCGAAGTCGTATGCCCGGGTGAAGAACTGCCGGCCGCCATCCACCGACCGCGCCGACTCGAGTTCGCCGGTGCGGACCACCCCGAGGCCGATGCCGAGTTCGTTGCCGATCAGGTTCTGCCCACCTTCGCCGCGCGAGAGCGACAGGTAAGCGGCTTCGGCGCCGTGCCCGCGGGCAAAGAGCGCCAGAATCGAGCTGTCCTCATCGTCCGGGTGTGCGCCGACCACCAGGACGCGCCGCGGTTCGGTGAGCTGTTGCAGCAGCTCGTCGATCCGCACGACGCCGCCTGTCGAGGGTGGGGCAAGCTGCGCCCCCAGAATGTTGGGGACGGTCGTGGCACAGACGCAGAGCAGCGCGACGAGGATACTACGCTGCTTCGCGGGCAACGACGATACTGCGCAACCGTTCGGCGCTGGGGTCCTGCGGATCGCCAAAGGGGTGGGAGTGACCCTCGGGGTCGAGTACGACGGACGGACAGATGAACTCCAGCTTATGTGCACTCAGCTGCTCCTTCACGACCTGGGTGGACACGGCAGCGGCAGCCGCGACCCGGCCCGCCCCGAGTTCACGCGCGGTGCTCGCCGAGGCCAGCATCTTCCACGGCGCGACCAGGTGACCATCGACGATCACCACCGTCCGCTCGCCAAGGGACCGGATCTGTCGTTGCCCACGGAAGAGCAGCCGCTCGGACTTGACCGCCCGGCGGGCCTTGTCAATTGCCTCATTGAGCGCATCCATCAGGTCAAAGGTCGGCTCGAAATGTGAATCGATGACCGCGTCACCGTCCTCGGCGATCGCCCCGACGATGCCATGCCCTTCCACGCGGACGTGGGCGCCGATGATGACGTCGAACGACGCGGTCATCGACTGGGCGGCGTGCGCAGCGATCTCGACACCGGTCGGCGTGATCCCGAGCAGTACGAGCGGCGGTGACAACCTTTGGTACAGCTGTCGCCCAAGCATGGTCCCCGCCGCCATGCGGGAGGGGTAGAGGGCCTGTTCTCCTGTGGCTTCAGTCATCGGCCACCAATCTGGGGTGTGGGTGGGGCCGCGCGCAACGTCTTGGGGAACGCCGGCGTGGTTGGGGACCGTTATATTGAACGGGTTATACCAGCGCCAGATTACGAATAGGCGACGGCCGGCCCCGTGCGGGATGCGGCTCCACCCTATCAGAGGTTTTGTGTTATGACCAGCGTAGCGCCTGACCAGCGGATGGCGTCCAAGCCCTCCGATCCCAATACTGTCGGCGAGAAGGAAGCCCGCGCCGTCGCCGAGGCGGCTCGCGAGACCGAGTGGGACAAGCCATCGTTCGTCCGCCAGCTGTTCGAGGGCCGGTTCCGGCTGGACCTCATCCATCCGTACCCCGAACTGAACGACCCCGACGAGGCCGCACGTGCCGCGCCGTGGATCGAGCGCCTAGAGCGGTTCATGCGCGAAGAGGTCGATCCCGATCAGATCGATCGCGACCGCAAGCTGCCGGCGAGCGTGATCGACGGACTGCGCGCACTCGGGGCCTTCGGCATCAAGATCCCGCAGGAGTACGGCGGACTCGGATTCTCGCAGACGACCTACAACAAGGCACTCGCCCTCGTGGCGAGCGTCGATGGCTCGGTGGCAACACTGCTCTCGGCGCATCAGTCGATTGGTGTCCCACAGCCGCTCAAGTTGTTCGGGACGCCCGAGCAGAAAGCCAAATATTTCCCCCGGCTCGCGAAGGGGGAGATAAGCGCGTTCGCGCTCACCGAGACCGGCGTGGGGAGCGACCCGGCCCGCATGGAGGCAACCGCAGAGCTGACCGAAGATGGGACGCACTACATCCTGAACGGAGAGAAGCTCTGGTGCACCAACGGCACCATCGCCGACATCATCGTGGTGATGGCCAAGACGGGCGAACGCCGGATCAGTGCGTTCATCGTGGAAACCGCGTGGGAAGGCGTAGAGGTCACTCAGCGACTCCACTTCATGGGCCTCAACGGCATCGAAAACGGCGTCCTCACGTTCAAGAACGTGCGGGTACCCAAGGAGAACCTGCTCGGGGCGGAGGGCCGGGGACTGAAGCTGGCCCTGGTCACGCTCAACACGGGCCGTCTCACGGTTCCGTCCGTCTCCGCGTCCGCCGTCAAGCGTTGCATCGAGATCGTGCGGACCTTCGCCTCCACACGTGTGCAGTGGGGCGCGCCGGTGGGCAAGCACGACGCCGTAGCACAGAAAATCGGGTCGATGACGGCGCACGCTTGGGCAATGAGCGCGGTGGCCGAGCTGGCGACGCTCATGAACGACGCCGGCTACGACATCCGCCTCGAGGCGGCCATCGCGAAGATGTGGAATACGGAACGGGGCTGGGAGATCATCGACGACACGCTCCAGGTGCGGGGCGGACGCGGGTACGAGACGGCCTGGTCGCTCGCCTCCCGCGGCGAGGCCCCGATCCCCGTCGAGCGGATGATGCGAGATTTTCGCATCAACCTGATCTTCGAGGGATCGAGCGAGATCATGCGTCTGTTCATTGCCCGCGAGGCGGTGGACAGCCACCTGAAGGTCGCCGGCGCGCTGGTGGACCCCGATGCGTCGTCCGGCGCCAAGCTGGCCGCCCTGATCAGAACGGCGTTCCACTACGCATGGTGGTATCCCACGCGATGGTTTGGCTGGGGCCTGTGGCCCCGCTACGGCGAGTTCGGGAAGCTCGCTCGGCACGTGCGCTACGTGGATCGTGCGTCACGCCGGCTGGCACGCAGTCTCTTCTATGCCATCGTCCGCTTCGGACCGAAGCTCGAGAAGAAGCAGTCGGTCCTCGGAAGGCTCGTGGAGATCGGCGCGGAGCTGTTCGCGATGACGGCGGCATGCGCTCGCGCGCAGAAGCTGGTCAAGAGCAAGAGCGCCGAGGAGCGCGCCAACGCCGCCCGAGCCGTGGGGCTGGCCGACGTGTTCTGTCGTATCGCACGCCGTCGCGTGGAAGATCGCATCGATCGCCTGTTCGACAACGACGACGACGCCATCTACAAGGTGGCCTCACGCGTGCTGACAGACGAGTACCTCTGGCTCGAGCAGGACGGCATCGTGCAGCTGTAGCACGAGTCGCTGGCGCCAAGGGCAACGGCGGGTCGGCCTTGGAGTCGGCCCGCCTGTTTGCGTGTCGCATGCTCCAGCGAGACAGGGAGCGCGGACGCTGGCGGCGTTCTTGCGGAGCCCCTGATTCAGAGACACTTTCACTCACTACCTCCTCGAACGGGCACCGTGCTCATACCGCGTCGATCTGTCACTGTCGCACTTGGTCTATTGATCGGTGTCCTCGCCGTTGCCGCGAGCTGCTCCGACGAAACCGGCCCGAACCAACCCGTCGAGGCCCGTTTCACAGTGGCCCCCGTTTTCGGTGGCGCGGCCAGCGCGATCGACCTTGCCAGCATCCGGTTCGTGTTGACCCGCGCCTCAGACGGATCCATTGCCCGGGACACCGTACTTCAGATCGCGGCCGGCCAGGATTCCGTCGATCTCGAGCTGACCGTTCCGGTGCTGATACCAGGCGAGACATTCTTCCTCACGCTCGCGATGGTCGATGTGGCCGGTGATACCGTATTCCGCGGCGGCCCGACCGAGGTAACGCCTGCCGCGTCCGGCGGCACGCCTCCTGTCGTACCCGTGGAGGTCGTGTATGTCGGGACCGGGTTCGATGCGGTGGGTGTCAGCATCCTGCCACGCGACACGTCCACGTTCTTCGGCGAGGCGGTGATTCTGACCGCCGTGGCGTTGGACAGTCTTGGGCTACCGATTCCCGGCACGCCTATCGTGTGGAGCACACCTGACCCCGCACAGGCAAGCGTCCCGGATGCTGGCAGCGGGCGGGTCATAGGCGGGAGCGCGCGAGGCACCGCGCGGATCGTTGCACAATTGTTGACGGGCCAGCGCGATACGGCATCGGTCTCGGTGCAGCCCGTCCCCAACAGCATCGTGGCCGACCAGGGGAACAACCAGACGGGTGACATTGGTGGTCCCCTCGGCCAGGCGCTCGTGGCGAGAGTGCTCGCCGCCGATGGACTCGGTGTGGAGGGTGTCTACGTCATATTCGCTGTGACCGGTGGAGGGGGATCGCTCCTCCCCATCGATTCAGCGAAGACGGATTCTACCGGACGCGCCACTGTCATGTGGACGTTGGGTCCCACGGTGGGCCTCCAGACGGTGGACGCGACCACCGCGCGACTGCCCGCCGCTAGTGCCGTGTTCTCAGCCACCGGCCTTTCAATCAATGCGACGTGGGTCAATGCCGCGGGCGGCAACTGGAGTGTCGGCGCCAATTGGGACATGGGCGTGGTTCCCGGACCGCTCGACACGGCGTTCATCCAATTGGACGGGACGTATACGGTCGTCGTGGATGTCGCGGCGAGCGCGGCGGCGCTCATCGTGGGCGGGAGCAGTGGCACGCAAACGCTGCAACTGCCGCCGGGGGGACCCACGCTCACGGTGACTGGCGGTGGTGCGTTCACGCCCACGACAGTGCTGCTAATCGAGGGCGGTACCATCGACAACGCGGGTACTCTGAGTCTCCAAGGCGCCTTTGGCTGGATCGACGGCGGATTGGCCGGGACCGGGACGACGCGGATTGAGACTGGAGCATCCCTCGCGATCGGCGGGACGGTTGCCAAGTCTCTCGACGCCCAGACACTCGCCAACGCGGGGACGGCGTCGTGGCGCGGCACAGGGCCCGTCAACGCCGGGAACGGTGCGGCGTTCATCAACGAGGCCACCGGCACGCTCGGCGTCGATGCAACCGGCTCCTTCACCGGCGGGGCAGCCGCGTCGTTCTTGAACCAGGGGTCGCTCACCCGTTTCGGGACCGGTACAACCACCTTGGGCGTTGCGTTCGACAACGACGGGACCGCGGACGTGACCGGCGGAACGCTTGATCTGACCGGGGGCGGGATCAGCACCGGTGGGTTCACCGTCTCGGCCGGCGCGACGTTGCAGTTCGGCAACGGCACCCACGACCTCCAGGCCGGCTCCTCCGTCTCGGGGGCCGGGAACGTGACGTTTGGTAACCTCGGGACCGCGACGATTGGTGGGAGTTACGCAATCACCGGCACCACGACCACGCTGGCACTCGGGGTGGCCGATTTCTCGAGTGCCACCACCAGCACCACCACCAACCTCACGATGGGCGGCGGCACCGTCGACGGGACCGGCATCCTATCGGTGACCGGGCTCTTGTCCTGGACTAACGGCGTGATGCGGGGTATTGGCACTACCGTCGTCGAGGCCACCGGTACGCTCAACATCAGCACCACCTCGACGGTCCTCCTGATCGATCGCACCGTCCAGAACGCGGGGACCACGAACTGGACGGGTACCGGACTGGTTGGAGGCGCCGGCGGCACGTTCGAGAACCTGGCAACGGGAACGTTCAACGCGCAGTCCACCGCACAGTGGCTGCAGAATCTCGGCGGCGCGGCCCCTGTATTCATCAATAGTGGCGCGTTCGTACGAAGTGGGGCCGGGACGAGCACCATTGCGGTGGCGTTCGACAACGGCGGCTCCGTCGATGTCCAGGGCGGTACGCTGAGCTTGTCCGGTGGGGGCACGGCTTCCGCCAGCTTCACCGCAAGCGCGCCGGCCGCGGTCCTGAACTTCTCCGGCGGCACGCACGTGCTTCAGGCGCTGTCGAGCGTTTCGGGCACGGGACAGATCATCTTCGGTGGGGCGACGGCAACGGTCAGCGGCACGTTCACGCCATCGGTCGGTGCGATCGTGGCTGCCGGAAACGTCACGTTTACTACCGCCTTCACTACCGGTAATCTCACCGTCTCTGGTGGGAATCTCACGCTCGGACCCGGCACGACGTCGGTCACGTCGTTTGTCACCAGCGGCACCGGCACCCTGACGATGACCAATCCAGCGACGGTTCTGGCGGTCGGGGCGGGACCCGGCGCGAACGGCGACGTAACCTTCGGCGGTGGCAGCACCGCGGGCCTGCTCACCGCCGGCACGATCCAGCTTGACGGAGATTTCACGCAGACGAGCACCACCTCGACCACCAGCTTCGCGGCCAGCGGCACACACATCACCGAGTTCCTGGTCGCGAGCATCGTCTCGTTCGACAATGCATCGGCCACGGAATCTCGCTTCGCGTTCCTGGCGATCACGGATGCTGATGTCTTCCTGACGACACGCGCCCACGTGCTGTTCGATGCCCAAGTGACGGACGTCGGGGTGAGCGGCGCCGCGAGTCTGTTCGGAATCGGGCATCTGATCGTCGACCGTAACCTGACGGCAATCGAGAACAACGGCGTGTTGTTCACGCTCGACAGCATCACGGTCGGCGGCGTGTTGTCGGAGTCGGGCGGCGTGGGCATCTCTGTCACGTTCGCGCGCTTCACGGGCACGGGCCAGACTATACCAACCATCCCGTCGTATCAGGACGTCGATATCACGGGTACTGCATCCTTTGCCGGTACCGACAACATCCCCGGTACCCTCACTGTATCCGGATCCGGGAACCTGACGATCGGCGCGGCACAGACGATTACAGTCGGGGGCGACTTCAGTACCACGGGATCGGCAACATTGACCATGAACGCGGCTGGAGCCGTGCTCGGCGTGAACGGCGACGTGACATTCGACGGCGGCAGCACGAACGGCCTACTCACGGCAGGCACGCTCAGCCTCGATGGCGACTTCTTTCAGACGAGCACCAATTCGACATCGAGCTTTGCCGCCAGCGGGACGCACGTGACGGAATTCATAGGCTTCTTCAACCAGTTCATGGATTTCGAGAACTCCACGGCAACCGAGTCCCATTTCGGCAACCTGGACCTCCTGGGTGACGACAACACGATCTCGGTGAATACGCGCGTGCACGTCGTCGGCGACCTCCTGGTAACGGAGGGCTCGAACATTATCACGGTAGATGGCCCGGGTCCCCTCTCTGTGGACGGCGACATTGACGTTGTTGAGAATGCTTCATTCGCGGAACTCTTCACCGATACGGTCTCCGTCGCCGGCGCGCTCTTCGTTAGCGGGTCGTTTTCGGCGACGCTCACCGAATTCCGCGGTGTCGCGCAGACAATTCCTACGGACTTCTACGGCGATGTGCTCGTGAGTGGCACGGCTGGAATCGGCGGGCCCGGCTCAACGTCGATGCTCGATGTTACAGTCACGGGCGACCTCTCCCTTGGCATCTTTGCCCTCACGGTTCAGGGGAACCTCTTGACCACCGGGTCGGGCACGTTGACCATGGACAATGCGCTGTCCGTCCTGAACGTTGTCGGCAATGCCACGTTCGCCGGCGGCAGCACGGCTGGTCTGCTGACGAACGGCCAGCTCACCGTAACCGGAAACTTCACCCAGCTCGCGACAAACTCCTCCGAGAGCTTCGCCGCGTCGGCCACACACAATGTCACCTTCAGCTCGGCCCTGGCGCAGTCCGTCTCGTTCGCCACCCCGGGCGGTACGGGGTTCTCCCACTTTGCCGACCTGGAAATCCTCAATACCGCCGCTGCCGTGAGTCTCGCGACGGCCGCGCAGGTTGATGGTAATGTCACCGTGACGAGCGGCACATTGAACGGAGCAAACACGCTGACGACGCCGGGAAACGTCACGGTGACGGGAACGATGTCGGTAGGGACGCTCTCTCTAGGGGGAGCGCTCACCGGTACGGGAACGTACTCGGTCGCGACTACGGTGCTCACCGGAAACGGACAGGTGATACCCACCTTCGGGTTTATCGCACTCAGCTACACGAATATCGAGGTGGCGTCCCCGTCGGCCGGCGTCGCCACGACCTTTGCGACCGGGATCTCCATTAGCGGTAATCTCACGGTGACGGCGAATGGAGATCTGGACATTAGCGCGATCCCTTTGACCGTGCAGGGGAACGTCACGGTGTCCGGCAACGGAAGCATGTACCTGGGATTCTCAGTGAGTCTCACGGTGGCCGGCGATTTAGCAACGCAGGATGCCGGACACATAGCCATGGGGGTTGGCGATATCATCGACATCAACGGGAACGTGACCTTCGGCGGCGGATCCACGGCGGGGTTGATCACAGGAGGGCAAATCAACATCGGCGGGAACTTCGTGCAAACCGGGGCGAGTAGCACCACCAGCTTCGCGCCCACCGGAACGCTTGTGACGTTCGACGGTGTGACGGCCCAGTCCATCAGCTTCGCCAATCCGGCGACTTCGCTCTTCAACAACCTTCGCATCAGCAACAGCTCGGTGGGCGGGATCAGCCTCTCGAGCGATGTGCTCGTACAGCAGCTCCTCGATACGCCCGACAACCTCGTGACCCGAAACGTGTTCGGCAACGGCAACACGCTCACGACGCGAAGTATCGACTTCGACAACCTCGCGCTCGACAACGTCCCGCTCGTCGTGGAGTTCGTTGCCGGTCTCTCTGGAACGATGACGATCGACAATCTGAGCTTCGCGAACTATGCCGCGACCGATATCGTGCTGACGATCATCCGACAGGGCGGCCTGCCATTCTACACCTTCTTGGATTTCACAACGCTCTCCACCCCCTCGGGCGGCGGCGCATGGGTGCGTATCCGGGATGACGACGGTCCCGTGACCAACGGCACGTTCAGTCCACAGTTCGAAAGTGCCCGCCCCACGACGCCGCCTGCCGGATACATCATCGAGGAGAACGGCGCCACGCACTGCTGGGCCAGTTGTGTTTAGAAGAGACTGCCGTCCCCGTGACCACAGCCCTTGGCGTCCAAGGTGAGAACCGCGCCGATCAGCTCGCGCTGTGGATAAGCGGGGGATAATTGGATAGGCTGCCACGCATGGTGCCGCTCCTGTAGGGCGACCGCAACGCCGACCGCAGACAATGCGGATTGGCGGACGCCGCTACGCCCAGTTGCGGGGATACGTCCCCGGGCCCCAGATTTGCCCTCTCATACCAAAACTCTCGGGATTCTGCCTACGGTATGCCGCGCTCCTACACACCTGTCATCCTGCTGGTCGCGCTCGCGACCACCGTTTTCATAGCCAGTTGCTCTGACGAAACGGGACCGAACACGCCCATCGAGGCGCGGTTCGCGGTTGCGCCTGTCTTCCAGAGCGCAGCGGCGACGGCGATCGACATCGCCAGCATCCGGTTCGTTCTCACCCGCGTGGCCGACGACTCGATCGCGCGCGACACGGTAGTGCAGATCGCGGCGGGCCAGGATTCGGTCAGCCTCGAACTGACCGTGCCGGTTCTGACACCAGGCGAGACGTTCCTTCTCACGCTCGCGATGGTAGACGCCTCTGGCGACACGGTGTTCCGAGGCGGGCCCACAGAGGTTACGCCGTCGACGACGGGCGGGGACGCCCCGGTCGTAGCTGTAATCATCGTGTACGTCGGAATCGGATTCGACGCGGCGAGCGTAATGGTAACGCCGGCAACCGCCTCCACCTTCTTTGGCGAGGCGGTCGTGCTCACCGCCGTGGCACTCGACAGTGTCGGCGAACCAATCCCAGGCACGCCGATTGTCTGGAGCACGCTCGACGCAGCGCAGGCCACGGTACCCAATCCCGACAGCGGGCGGGTCGTGGCGGGAACCGCTCGCGGTACCGCCCGTATTGTGGCAGAGTTGCTCACTGGACCCAGAGACACGTCGTCGATCTTCGTGCAGCCTGTGCCCAACAGCATCGTCGCCGATCAGGGAAACAACCAGACCGGCCCCATTGACCTCGCACTCGCGCAACCCATTGTCGCGCGCGTGCTGGCGGTAGATGGGCTGGGGGTTGAGGGCATCGACGTGGTGTTCGCGGTGACTGGCGGCGGTGGCAGCCTCTCGGCCGCTACGTTGACGACCGATGCGACTGGACGGGTTACCACCAACTGGACCTTGGGTCCCGTCTCGGGAGCCCAGACGGTCGAGGCGACGACGGTCAGGCTGGCGGGCAGTAGTGCGGTCTTCTCCGCCACGGGCCTCTCCGCCCGGGCCACTCAGTTGCTCATCACCGCTGGGAACAATCAGAGCGACACTGTCGCCGCCACGCTGCCGCTGGCGCTTGGCGTCCAGGCGCTCGACTCCGGCGGCCTGCCCTTCCCCAACGACACCGTGGTGTTCACTGTCGCAACGGGTGGCGGCAGCGTGACGCTCGATACGGTCGCGACCGACACCGGTGGGAACGCAAGCACGACGTGGACCCTAGGCACCGCTCCGGGACCGCAGGTCGTGCAGGCCAAGCTCATCACAAATGCGGACTCGGCGGACTTCGCGGCCACGGCCGATGCTGGAACCGCCGTTACGCTGGGCTTCGTGGGGCAGCCCACGAACGCGTTCCCGTTCGATACGCTCGCCCCGATCGTCATCACCGCATCGGACCAGTTCGGCAACCTCGCGTCCGGGTTCACAGGGACCGTCGATCTCGCTCTGATCGTGAACCCGAACGGCGGCACTCTGCTGGGGCAGGCGTCGCGTGCGGCCCTGGGCGGACAGGTGACGTTCACGGGTCTCAGCATCGACAACACTGGCAGCGGTTACGTGATCGAGGCCGTATCGGCCGGGCTGACGCCGGACACGAGCGTGGCCTTCGACATCCTCGTGCCAGCGGGTGTGGTCTTCTGGAACAATGCGGCGGGCGGTAACTGGAGCAACGGCACCAACTGGAGTACAGGGTCTCCGCCCGGAACGACCGAGACCGCGGTAATCGACCTCGACGGAACCTATACGGTGACGCTCGACGTCGATCCGGTCCTGGGCGCCCTCACGCTGGGCGGCAGCATTGGGACGCAAACGCTGAACGCGGTCGGGCGGACCCTGACCCTGAACGGCACGAGCCTCGTTAGCCCCACCGGCGTGCTGCAACTCGCGAATACGACGATCGGCGGCACGGGATCGCTCACGAATAGCGGGCTTCTCGACGTGCGGCCGGGGACCAGCAATATCAACGTCGGGCTCACACAGGCGGGCACGATCACGCAGAACGGCAACAACGGGGATGCCAATCTCGTCGTCGCGACCGGCTTCACCAACGCCGGGACAATGGAGCTGACGGGCACGAGTTGGTCAGGCGTCCTCACGATCACGGCGGGGACGTTGACGAACGCCGTCACCGGCACGATCCGGACGGTCGCGGGCGTCGATAACCGGATCACCGGCAACCTCGAC
>JAZDCY010000021.1:0-12043 GCA_036679645.1 Gemmatimonadota bacterium
CCACGCGGCGTCTCCTGGGCGGCGGCAAGGAAGTCCTCGGGGTCCGCTTCGTGGGCGTCCTGGATTGTGGTGACGTACCGGGTGTTGGTGCGCGCGGCGTCGCTCATCGGGGGCTCGTCGGGGCGTCGGGACCGGCGCTGTGCTGCCACTCGGAATGCATTGGCATTGCAGAATATACACGCGTGTTCGGGAGACGTCTTGTGACCGCCGAAGGTGGCGATTCAGACATGTGTTAGCTTGGTCGGACTGATATACGAAGGGGATCGATGACAGCACCGCGACTGACGTTTCCCGGAGCGATGGGCCAACCGCTGGCCGCCCGGCTCGAGATGCCACCCGACACCCGTCCCCGCGCCTATGCGCTCTTTGCGCACTGCTTT
The DNA here is from genome assembly GCA_036679645.1 of Gemmatimonadota bacterium. Lineage (GTDB taxonomy): Bacteria > Gemmatimonadota > Gemmatimonadetes > Gemmatimonadales > GWC2-71-9 > JADFNB01. The sequence goes on from JAZDCY010000021.1 coordinate 381, forward strand.
ACGTGCTCGAAAGACATCAAGGCCGCGGTGCACATTGCGCGGGAACTCACGCGGTACGGAATCGCGGTCCTGCGCTTCGACTTCACCGGACTGGGAGAGAGTGCGGGTGATTTTGCCGATACCAGCTTCTCTTCGAACATCGACGATCTGGTCGCGGCCTGCGGATTCCTCACCAAGGAGTACGCACCTCCCAGCGTGCTCATTGGCCACTCGCTGGGTGGGGCTGCCGTACTACACGCGGCCGCCCAACTCCCGGAGGTGCGGGCGGTGGCGACGATCGGTGCGCCCTTCGACCCGGCGCATGTGAAGCACCTGTTCGTCCACTCGGAGGAGGAGATCCGTGAAGCCGGACACGCGACCGTCTCGATCGGCGGTCGGCCATTCATGGTGCGGAGTGCGTTTCTCGACGATCTCGAAGGAGCGCGTTCCGAGCGGGTGATTGCCGATCTCAAGCGGGCCCTTCTCGTCATGCACTCTCCCGTCGATACGACGGTCGGGATAGAGAACGCCGCTCGCATCTACGAGGCCGCAAAGCATCCCAAGAGTTTCATCTCCTTGGACACTGCCGATCATCTTCTCACGCGGGAACGGGACGCGTGCTACGCGGCGGTGGTCCTTGGTGCATGGGTCAGTCGTTACGTCCCGCCCGTTCCGTCCCCGAGCGTCGAGTCGCTGCGTGGAGAACATCGTGCGGCGGCGGACCAGGAAAAACGTCAGGGGGCACGGTGAAGCGTCGCGGCATCACGTGGATCGTCGTCATAGGAATCGTCGTCATGCTGGCGTACCTCGTGTACGGCAGCACTCGGCTGGTACAGGCTGAATGCGAGTTGTGCGTCGAATTCCGTGGGCAGACGCAATGCCGTCGCGGAACGGGGACGAACGACGCGGAGGCGCGACGGGCAGCCCACCGCTCGGCGTGCGCCGTGATGGCACCGGGCATGGATGCATCGATCGCCTGTCAGAACACACAACCGCGCTCGGTTCAGTGCCCGGCCCCTGCGCGGTAGCAACAACGAGCGAGCGGTGTGCGGAAGGTCCGAATCATGACCCCCCACGCACCGCTCGCTGTCCTGCCTCTTCTACCGCTTACTGCTCACCGCTCACTGCTCACCTACTAGCATCCGGTAGCCGGCGCGTTCGCCACCCGAGCATCACACTCCGATACCGGAAACGGGAACCTCACGTGTACGGCGTGACTGGGCAGGTCCACCGGTAGCTGATCCAGCCGGCCGTAGTGCCGGGCGTCCAGCCACGAGAAGCCACCCTCCCACAGCAGTGAGTAGCGCTTGTTGTAGAGCAACTCGTCGAGCTGCTCGGTGGGAGTAAGCGCCGCCCACGCAGCCACCGTGATCGGATCCAATCCTCCAGCGGTCGTACGGATGAGGTTGATGTCGGCGAGCGCGGCGGCGGGCGTGCCGTTTCCGATATTCGCTTCCGCCCGCAGAAGGATCAGCTCCTCGTTCCGGATGATGGGAACGGGCGCAGACAGGCTCGAGTAGACCGTGAAACCGTAGATCGTGTTGATATCCTGCACGGTCACCGTGTCGTCGAGCACCTTCACTTTCGACGTGAACCGATCGTCGAGTTCACCGTCGCCCCTGAGTTGCGCGTTGTCCGCAAGATCTGGGTGTCCGAAGAGGTCCGACGGATTCGGGTCGAACAACCGGTTGGGCTGATCGCCGGATCCGGTGCTGAACGAATGGAAGACCCCCATGGTGAGCGAACCCGCGGGGTCGATGAACGACCCGCCCAGCGCGGTGAGCGCGTCTCCCCACTTGTCCTGATAGACCGACACTCGCGCCCGTAGGGCCCGGTTAAAGGTGAGGAAGCTTGCTGGATCGTCGAATCCGGCAAAGCCGCTCGTGAGGGCAAATCCGCTAGCGAAGGTCGCTCCGGCAGCTCCCAAGTCCGTCGCCGCATCGTCCAGCAAAGTCTCGATATGCGTGAAGACTTCCGCCTTCGAGGCAATTGCGGCCGGCGGATCCAGCGCATCGAGACCTACGTCTACTTCGATTGGCGCACCGTTGTCATCCCGCGTGTTGATCACGATCAGGAAGTCCAGTGCCTGGATCGTCCTGGCAAAGCCGTTCAATCCGGCCACTTCCTCCGCGGTGAACCCGATATCGGTGCCGTTTTCCAGCGCGTTCAGTACGATGTTCGCGTTCCGGATATTGCGGTACGGATTGGTCCACAGGTTGCCGCCAAACGCCGGGCTTCCGCCGTCGAGCGGACCGATCAGCATCTCGGTAACGAACCGCGGATCGGCCGCGTCGAAGTTGTAGCCCTCACGCCCGATGATACCGAGCAGCGCAACATAGTCGTTACGGTTGGCGATATCGTCTCGCGTGCCGAACAGGAGACCCTGCGCCGCGGTGATGACCGCTCCGCGGCTCGGGTTGGTCTGCAACTCGTTCAGATCGCCGTTGTTGAAGTCGCCGACGTCGAGCGTCGTGCACCCGGCGAAGAGAAGGGCTCCCGCGAGCAGCGAGAGGGCCTTCCGTGTCATGCCTTTCGTCATGATTTCATCCCTCGTGTGCCACAGCACGGTTAGAGCCCCAAATCGATTGAGAACCACCAGCTTCGACTCGGCGGGAACGGCGCCACATCGATGTTTCGGGCAATGTTCTGATTGCCGAAATTACTGACCTCGGGATCGTGCCCCGAATAGCCACTCGCCGTGAACAGGTTCCGCCCGCTGATCGAGACCCGCGCGAATCGCGCCCCGCCAAACAGGCCCTGGGTGATACTCTGCGGTAGATCGTAGGAGATGGTGAGCTCGCGCAGCTTCAGGAAGGTGGCATCCTCGATGTAGAGACCCGCCTGGCTTCCAAAGCCGGCCAAACGGCGCTCCCCGCGCAGCTGCCCATCCGCTTCGACCACATCGTAGTCAAACGTATTCGCGCCGAAATCGTAGAGCAGTTTCGTCAGGTTGATGATGTCTCCACCCTGCTGCCAATCGAAATGAGTGAAAAAATGGAACGAGCCGAACTGGATGTCGTTGATGAACCCGACCTTGAAGTCGGGATTCGCGTCACCCAACGGCACGACGACCACATCTCCTGCGGCGGTCGTGTCGTTACCCACAATCTGCGATGCGGATTTGCCCGGCTCGACGCGGAACGCGCCCAGCGACGTGCCGAATCCGCCGGTGAGGAATGGCGGAACGTCCGGCGGCAGCGAAGTGATCTGACTGCGGTTCAACCCGAAAGTGGTGCGGAACACCCAGCTGAAGTCCGCCCGCTGCACCGGCACGATGGCCAGGGCGACCTCGAGACCGTTCACCCGCATGCTGCCGCCGTTGAAGATGTTTGTCGCAAACCCGGTCGACGGCGCTACCGCGCGCTGGAGCAGCAGGTCCGAAATGCTCTTGTGGTAGGCCGTCAACTCGAGCGTCGCACGGTTGTTGGCGAACGTCACATCGACACCGCCCTCAATCTCGCTCTGCCGCTCGGGCTGGAGATCTTCCGCTCCGACCGTGCCCTGCACCACCAGCGTCGGCAGACCCTCGATGTTCTGGCGCGGCGAGACCGGTGTGAATTTCTGCCCGTACAGCGGCTGGTTACCCGACTGGCCGTAGGCTATGCGGACCTTCAGGCCATCGCCGAGCCGATAGGACGAAGCGAGCTTGGGGTAGAAGAACAGCTCATCCGGATCGCCGTTGTTGGAACTCTGGTCACCGCGGATTCCGGCCGTGAGGAGCAGCCGGTCCTGCATGGTGAGCACCTCTTCCTGGACGTAGAAGCCGAGATCCTCAACCCGCAGCCGCAGCTCCGTGACGCCAATGTTGGTTCCGGCATTCACGATTCCCAGGCCGCCCGAGAGGTTGTTACTGACGATACGGGCGGTCCGCAGGTCACGCGTCTCGTACTGGAGACCGGCGGATGTCGTTGCCGAAAACGCGCCATCCTCGGGCGTGAATTGGTAGACGATATTCCCGCTCAGGTTGATGTTCAGGTTATTGGAGTTACTCAGGAGTGATGTCCCGGGCTGCCCACCAATACGCTCGAACTGCAGCTCGGGCGGGAAAAGCAGCGAGTTCTCCTGTGTGAAATAGTCCGCACCGGCCACCCCGATCACCCGGAGCCAATGGCGGGCATTACGCACCGCATCGTACTCGAGACGCGCACTCCCGAACAGGCGGTAGACGTCCTCATCGTTCGTCATGAGCGCCGCCGTCTGGAGCGGGTTGCTCTCGATAAAAGGATTGTCCGGGAAGAAGCCCTGCGCGTCGGGGCGGAGATCGACAAAATTGGGCGTGAACGGGTACACCATGAACCAGCTCACACCGGCATTGTCGTTGTTGCTGAGCCCGCGGTTTGCCAACGTATGCGTGATGTTCGTCCCGAGTGAGAGGTTCCACCGGTCGCCGAACCGCTGGTCGAGGTTCACGCGCAGGCTCTGCCGCTCGAAGCCGGTATTCTCGACGATGCCCGCGTCGTCCTTCCATACTCCCGACACGAAATACCGCGTGTTCTCTGAACCGCCACTGATGCTGGCAGCCGTCTCGAACGACAGGTCACTCTGACCGGCGAGCAGATCTTCCAGATCGAAGGAAACGCCAGGCGTATAGGAGTCGGCCGCGGAGGGCCCAAAGGCGTCGATCGCCTCCTGCTCGGTCTCGAACACGCGTGAGCCGATCTTGTTCGACAGACTGTAGAAGCCAAACCGCTGCGAGAAGTTGATCTGAGGCCGGCCCACGCTCCCGCGGCGCGTGTTGATGATGACCACGCCGTTCGAGGCCTTGGAGCCATAGATTGCCGATGCCGCCGCACCCTTGAGGACCTCGATGCTCTCTATGTCGTAGGGATTGAGGTCGGCGATCCGGTTGACCTGCGCGTCCTGGGTGAGCGCCGGGTTCGACCCGCCGCTCGCCCGCGTGACCGCGTTCTGGTTGGACGGAATCGCCACGTCACTGATGATGATCCCGTCTACGACATAAAGCGGTGTCGAGGCACCGATGATCGATGTCACACCCCGCAGTTGGATCTGTGCCCCGCCGCCAGGAGCGCCCGAGTTGGTTTGGATATCAGCGCCCGGCACCTTGCCCTGGAGAGCGTGCTCGATGCTCTGCGCCGGCACCCGCTCGATGTCAGCGCGGCGCACCGTCGAGACCGCGTTGGCCAGATTGCGCCGCCGAATGCCGGTCGCCTGGCCGGTTACCACGATCTCCTCGAGCCTGAACACGTCCCGCCGGAGCCGAACCTGTACCACGTTCTGCCCAACACCGACGCGCACCTCGTGGCGTTGGAAGCCTATGCTCGTGATGACGAGCACGACATCGCGGGCCGGAGCGCCGATAGAGAACGTCCCATCGCGAATGATGGGGGCCTCGAGCGTCGTGCCCTGCACCACGACGCGGCCGCCCGCGATCGGAGCGCCCGAGAGGCTATCCGTCACCTGGCCCGTAATGATCCGGGCCTGGGCGGATGCCTCGCCGACGCCCGCTGCGAAGAGCAGCACGGCGATAAACAGAAAACCTCGCTTCATGGTCCCTCCTCAGGTCGAGCGAAAGTGCGAGTCCGGAGGCGGGGAACGCCGGTGGCGATTGCATCAATTGCATATGGCGTCCCTGACACCGCACGCACCGACTGCTAGCGGAGCAACGTCGAAGGACGCACCTAAAGAGACGATGAAGTAAAGATGAACTTTGAGGAGTAATCCGCTCGTGTATTGCCTATGTGAACAACAATGTCGCCGTTTCGAGGATTACAGTTGAAAAACGCGAGGGGGTCGGCGGAACGGTTGGGTCAGCGGCCTAATCTGATGCCGAGCGCTATTTGCTCGACGGTTTCGCGGCGGGTCCCACCGCCAAGCTCCGCGTGTTCTGTTCGGTAGCGGAGGAGGAAGCCCACGGGTGCGCCCGAGAGGCGGATCTCCAGGCCGCCGTCGAGTCCGTATCCACTGTCGAGTGCTTCTGCCACATTGAGATCGGCGCCGAGTACGCGCCACCCCTCCAGATATCCGGTCACGGCCGGCAACAGCGCGGCGCCCAAACGGAGACGCCCCTCCCACATCAACCAACGCTCCGTGCCGCTCGGCTCCACGTACGCTCGCACGTGCGGCCCCACGCCGAAGGAGATCCATCGAGCGGGTTGCACGACGACAAACGCCTCTCCTTCTACGAAATCCTGATCGATGAGAGGGCTGTCGCCGGTGAGGTGTCCCTGGTGATACCGCAGGATCAGCGATACGGACTGAACCCGTACCCGGCCCTCGATTCCAAATGCGGCCCCGGTCGCCGTGGCTGTCGTCCCGGACTCACGCGTCAGGCGCAGCGACATCGCGGTGGCGCCGACTTCGAAGGTCTGGGTTGTCGCGGACCGCGGCGTCAGCAGCGCGATTACCCCAACCAGTGCGACGATGCATGCGGTCCGGCCGCTAGCGATCACGATCGATGATCTGCACTGGTTCGCTCTGGATGGTCACGCTCGCCTGCTCGCGACGGAGCCGATTCTCCTCCATCACAGCCTGAACCCGCAGGCGCCACGCGGAGCGCACGGCCTCATTGGCCACAACGTTGTCGGGAATTGATTTGCCGGGGCGCTGCTGCAGGAATCCGACGAACCCGACAATTGCGACCGCTCCACCCACGCCAAACCGTGCGGCGGTCAACTCTGCCCCGCTTGCCAAACTGGACGAGAGTCCGACGACCGCGGCGCCGATGCCGATGCCCCCGATGAGCGCCTCGAGGCCGGCGCCGCTCCCTAGTCGCTCGGGGAGGAGGGCCCCGGGGTCAGGTCCCGGAGGATGGGGTAACGTATCTTGCGGAATGACGACGACGTCGAGTGGGACCCGGACGAGCCGTACTACAGCGCCCGAGGCACCGGTTGTCTGCACGGCCAGAACGTACCGCCCGCTCGGTACCAGAGTCCCGTCGGGGCGGCGGGCGTCCCATTCGAGCCGCAGACTGTCGCTGATTGGGCCGTCGTACACTGTGCGCACGACCGTTCCACCTGGCTGCTGGATACTCGCCATCACCTGTGAGAACGAACTCACGATCACCCAGGGCCGAAATCCCGAAGCACCGGGGGTAAACTCAGATATTCCCGGTACGTCAACGAGCGCGACCTTGGTCGTGAGACGAACGGATTCAAAGACGTCGGCGACCTCGGGCGGGAAAACCAGCGGGTCGAGCCGTCGGCGCGGGTCGTGGCGTACCAATTGGCGGAACGCAGCGCGGGATGAATCCGAGTTACCGCGGATGACTTCGGTGGCCCCGAGATACGTCAGGGCTCGTGCATAGTCGCGGAACCCGAGGGAATCGGCGCCCGCGGCTAGTCCTCGGCGGAGCAGACCGGCGGCAGCGGAGAGTTCCAGGTTCTCGTAGGCGCTGACGCCAGAGGCAACGAGATCTGAGGCGCTCTGTGCGTGGGCCGGTGCCCCCGCGACGCCGAGCGCGACCGCGGCGAGCAGGCCGCGTCGCGTCACGGCGCTATCGGTTCCAACACGATGTTGGTGAGTCGCAGCTCCTCGCCCGACGTCACCTGTACCGTCCGCTCGAACGCGACGAACCCATCGCGTTCGATCCGAATCACGTGCCTACCGGGCGGGACCGCGATATTCGCGCGCGGTGTGTTTCCGATCTGGCGGCCGTCGACGAACAGGACGCCCCACGGACGCGAACTCACGAAGAGTGTTGCGGGACTGCTGCTAACCGGCCGTGACTCCCGGGCCGGTGCTCGCTCTGGAGTTGGAGTAACCGGTCGCCGCGTTAGCGAGTCTGCTACCGCCGGTGTGACGATGGCGGGCGGAGGCGTGGGTTCGTCGAGCGTGGGCCGTGCGAACCGGGGCATTGGTGCCGGTGCGGGGTCGGCGTCGGCGAACAGCCTCGCAATGCGCGGGTCGCGCAGCCCGGTAACCACGGTGGCTGCGGCGGCAGCGACGAGCAGGACGACCGTCAACACCTTCCATGGGACTCGTGATCGAGATCTCGGGACGGTGACCACTGACGGGGACCGGCTGGGCCGCTCGCCTGCCAGGAGACCGGAATTCGCCACGTCTCCTCCCGAGAGGACAGCGACGAAATCCAGGACGCTCTTGTGGCGACCCGACGGTTCCCGCGAAAGGGCCCGCTCGACGGCGTCAGCCACTGCTGGGGCCATTCGATCACGGCGGATGGAGAGAGGTGGGGGCGTATCCGGCACGTCCGTCTGGAGATCTGGGTCTGGGTTCCACGACGGACGAACGGACGCGCCGGTCAGGAACATATGCGCCACGGCGGCGAGGGAGAATTGGTCGGCGACAGGGCCGACGTGGCGCCGGTCGAACTGCTCCGGTGCCATGAACCCCGGCGAAAGCAGGCGCCGCCACTCAGGTGCCGCGCCACCCGCGCGCGCCACACTATGAATGATCCCCACATCACTCAGCCGCGCCCATCCCTCAGCATCCACCAGGATATTCGAAGGCTTCACATCCCCGTGGACCACCCCGTGCCGATGGACGTATTCCAGTCCGCTGGCGAGCTGTTCGAGCAGCTCGAGGCACGGCTCGAGTTCCATGGCCCCCGCGTCCTGCAATACGGCAGTCAGGGTACGTCCCTTCATCGCATCCATGGAGTACCAGAGCAGCGAACGCGACAGGCCGTACTTCAACACCGGGACGATGTGCGGGTGGCGAAGACCCATTGCCGCCACTGCCGATTGCTCGAATCGCTGCAGCACCTCCCCGTCCACCGGGCCGGGAAGTGGCAGGAGGCGGAGCGATACGAGCCGTTCCTCTTCCAGATCGCGGGCCAGGTAGAGGATCGAGCGCGCCTCCCGTCGCAGGAGTACCTGGAACTGGAAGCGGCCCTCCAGCTCGCTCTGAATTGTCTCCTGGATCTCGTCGGCGATTGGCTGTTGGACGATCACGCCGCCCGCCGCAGAGTATCCGCAGACCGGACACTTCTGAGACTCTTCGGAGATTTGCGCAACCGAACAACGTGGACAGATCATGGTGACCTTTCAGCCGGCAAATCTAATACCGTTGCCCTGGAAGCGTGTGCCGGGTCACGGTCCACATCAAAGTAGCCTCTGCGCGCTCTACGGTAAGAGAACACCAGCTGCTCGTCGAGCGCGGTGATGTTTCGCCGCGGAGAGCGCAGAGATGGGCTTCCTGAACTCACTAGTTGTTTGGTGCACCGTTGCGAACCCAGGCGCGCACGATATCCCGCGTGCCGGCGCCGAGCACTCCCGCCGGAGGCATGTCACCGCTGCACGTGCCGAGTGTTCCACCGTCCATCCGAACGATCAGCACGCTACTCGCTTCGCTCGAGGCGACCACACGCACCTCGCCGGCATCGCACGATGCCGTAACCCCAACCAGAGCCGCGCGCGTGCTCGTGGGTGTTCCCTGGAGGTCGAGGCTGCCGTTCGCGATCACGTCTCCGTGGCAACTTGTGCAGTTCGCATCCCAGATGGGCTGCACGTGAGTAGCGTAGGAGTAGTTGGATGTTGCATTAAATGTGACTGCTCCGGCACCCGCTGTAGTTGCGTTCAGGGAATTGGCGAACGTGCCTGTACCCGACATAGTAGACCCGTCACCCAGCGCCCAGGAGGTAGCGGTCGCGATCCCGCTCGCGTTGGTCGCCTGCACAGCATCCACCACCCCACCCCCGCCCGTGGCAACGGCGAAGGTGACCGATTCACCGCTCACCGGGTTGCCGACTCCATCCTCGACGAGCACCGACGGTGCGGTGGCTACGTTCGCATCTACGAGAGCGGCCTGCCCGTCGCCGAGATCGATCGATATCGACGCCGCCGTTCCCGCCGAGAGCGTAATCGTGCCCGACGCGACGGTGCCTAGCCCCGTCGCGGCGAACGAGAGTGTGTAGCCACCCACCAAGCCCGTAATCGCAAACCCCGAGAACGTTGCGCTCCCATCGGTAAGGGTGGTGGCGGTCCCATTCGCGAGGGACGGTGTGCCACCGGGGTTCGTCAGAATCGTCGCCGTGACCAACACACCCAGTTGGCTCACGGCGTTTCCTGTTCCGTCCTGCACCTGGATCACCGGCTGTTGGGTAAGCGCGATGCCACTCTGCCCCGCTGCCGATGGTGCCGTCGTGATACCCAACTGCGCCGCGGTACCCGCCGACAGGGTGATGGTCCCGGAGGTCGCCAATGTGAATCCGCCGCCAGCGAAGTTGAGCGTGTAGCCGCCGATCAACCCCGTTATGGCCAGCCCAGCGAAGGTCGCGCTGCCGTCAGCGAGAGTCGTGGCCGACGCACTGGTGAGACTCGGCGTGCCACCGGGATTGGTATTGATCGTCGCGGTGATGAGGGTGCCCAATTGGCTCACCGCATTCCCCGCGTTGTCCTGTACCTGGACGACCGGCTGTTGAGTCAGCGCGATCCCGCTTTGCCCAGCGGCCGATGGTGCCGTCGTGATGCCGAGCTGGGCCGCGGTCCCGGCTGACAACGTGATCGTACCCGACGTCGCAATCGTGAACCCGCCACCAGCGAAGTCGAGTGTGTAGCCACCGATCAAGCCCGTGATCGCCAGCCCCGCGAACGTGGCACTCCCATCCGCGATGGTGGTGGCCGTCGCACTCGCCAGGCTCGGCGTGCCACCCGGATTGGTATTGATCGTCGCGGTGATGAGGGTGCCCAATTGGCTCACCGCATTCCCCGCCCCATCCTGCACCTGGACGACCGGCTGCTGCACGAGGGCGATGCCGCTCTGTCCGGCTGCCGATGGTGCCGTCGTGATACCCAACTGCGCCGCGGTCCCGGCCGACAGCGTGATCGTCCCCGAGGTCGCCGTCGTGAGCACGCCGTCGTCGAAGTCGAGCGTGTAGCCGCCGATGAGACCCGTGATCGCGAGCCCCGCGAACGTCGCGCTACCATCGGCTATCGTCGTGGCCGTGGCACTTGTTAGACTTGGGCTCCCACCCGGATTGGCGTTGATGGTCGCCGTAATCAGCGTCCCCAGCTGGGCTACAGCATTCCCCGCCCCATCCTGTACCTGAATGACAGGCTGTGTGGTAAGCGCAATGCCGCTCTGGCCGGTACTCGAGGGGGCGGTCGTGATACCCAACTGCGCCGCGGTGCCAGCCGAGAGCGTGATCGTTCCCGACGTCGCCGTCGTGAGCACGCCGTCGTCGAAGTCGAGCGTGTAGCCGCCGATGAGACCTGTGATCGCGAGCCCCGCGAACGTCGCGCTACCATCGGCTATCGTGGTCGCCGTAGCACTCGTGAGACTTGGGCTCCCACCCGGATTGGCGTTGATAGTCGCCGTGATTAGCGTCCCTAGCTGGGCTACAGCATTCCCCGCCCCATCCTGTACCTGAATGACAGGCTGTGTGGTAAGCGCGATGCCGCTCTGGCTGGTACTCGAGGGGGCGGTCGTGATCCCTAACTGCGCCGCGGTGCCAGCCGAGAGCGTGATCGTTCCCGACGTCGCCGTCGTGAGCACGCCGTCGTCGAAGTCGAGCGTGTAGCCACCGATCAAGCCCGTGATCGCCAGCCCCGCGAACGTGGCACTCCCATCCGCGATGGTGGTGGCGGTCGCACTCGCCAGGCTCGGCGTGCCACCCGGATTGGTATTGATCGTCGCGGTGATGAGGGTGCCCAATTGGCTCACCGCATTCCCCGCATTGTCCTGTACCTGGACGACCGGCTGCTGAGTCAGCGCGATTCCGCTTTGGCCGGTACTCGAGGGGGCGGCTGTTATCCCTAACTGCGCCG
>JAZDCY010000022.1:0-2737 GCA_036679645.1 Gemmatimonadota bacterium
GAGGATCCCCGCATCCACGACATCGTCGCCGCCGTCGCCGCGCAGCGACTCGAGGCCGACGTCACGATGCTCGTGAGCTTTGGGACCCGGAGCACGCTGTCCGATACGCTCTCACCCACGCGAGGCATCGGGGCCGCGCGGCGCTGGATCAAGGGTCAGTTCGACTCGATCAGCGCTGCCTGTGGCGGTTGTCTCGAGGTGTTCTATCTGGCGGAGGAATTCGCGGGCGGGCGTCGTCTCCACCCAGATCGACCCACGAACATCGTGAACGTAGTCGCGATTCAGCGTGGCACGACCGATCCCAACCGCATGGTCATCATGAGTGGTGACATCGACAGCCGCATCAGCCGCAATGCGAACGCCACGGATTCCGCACCCGGTGCGAATGACAACGCGAGCGGAATGGCGGGGACCATCGAGGCGGCACGCGTGCTGAGCCAGTACCGCTTCGACGGTTCGATCGTCTATCTCGGGCTGTCCGGGGAAGAACAGGGCCTGTACGGCGGCGGGACCGTGGCGCGGCACGCGCAGGCGGAAGGGTGGAACATCCGCGCCGTGCTCAACAATGACATGATCGGCAACATCGAGGGCGTGAATGGCGTCATCGACAACACGACAGCCCGCGTTTTCTCGGACGGCAACCCACCCATGCTGTCGAGCATCGACACGACCGCCGACCGGGGGGCGCTGCTGCAACAACTTCGCCGCGCGTCAGGAACGCTGAGATTCCGTCGAGTGGCCGGGAGTGATGTGGACGGTATCTCGCGGCAACTGGCCCGATACGTCGACCGAGTGGCGGATCGCTACATCGAGAACCTCGACGTGCTCATGATCTACCGGCTTGATCGTTTCGGACGAGGCGGGCACCACACTCCGTTCGCGAACCTGGGGTACGCGGGTGTGCGCATCATGGAGACGAACGAGAACTACACGCGCCAGCACCAGGATATTCGTGTGGAGGACGGGATTCACTACGGCGACGTGCTCGAGGGCGTGAACTTCGACTACGCCCGAAAGCTCACCGGGCTCAACGCCGCAACGTTGGCCTCGCTGGCCTGGGCGCCCGACCTGCCCGACAGCGTGCGGATTGGCGGCATCGTCCGGGCCCATGCCCGGCTCGCGTGGGCGCCCCCGGAGGATACCTCGAACCTGGCGGGCTACCGCGTCTACTGGCGCCGCACCGATTCGCCGACGTGGGACTATTCCAGATGGGTGGGAATGGGCACCCAGCACACGTTCACCGGGCTCGTGATCGACAACTACTTCTTTGGGGTGGCATCGGTGGGTAAGGACGGGACGGAGAGCGCCGTCGCGTTCCCATCGCGCACGATGCGGTGAGTTGCTACACGTGCGCCGGGAATACGTGGAGGAGCACCTCGGCGACCGGTTCGAGATAGAGCGGGAGCTGGGGCGTGGCGCGATGGCGGTGGTCTATCTCGCGCGCGACCGGAAGCTCGCAAAGACTGTTGCCCTCAAGGTCCTGCGCCACGAGTTCGCGGCGACGGTGGGTGGTGAGCGGTTCACGCAGGAAGTAGACATTCTCGCCCGACTCGAGCATCCAAACATCCTTCCATTGCTCGACGCCGGCACGTCGGGTCCGGTGCGCTTCTATGTGACGCCGTTAGCCGAGGGAGACCTCCAGACGCGCATTGACAAGGAAGAGCAGCTCCCGCTCGACGACGCTCTCCAGGCGCGGCACGACAAGAAGATCGACGGGCGCGCCGACATCTATTCGTTGGCGAGCGTGTTGTACGAGATGCTGGTGGGGCAGCCGCCATTTACGGGTCCGACCGTTCAGGCGGTGATCGCGCGGATCACGAAGGAGGGGCCGCCGAAGATTCGGGTTGTGCGGCCGGATGTGCTCGAAGATGTCGTGAGGGCGATCGACGTTGCGCTGTCCAAGCGCCCCAAGGACCGACCAAAGAACGGCGCCGAGTTCACGCAGCTTCTCGGTGTGCACGACGCGTAGCCATGTCGTAATCGCGCTGTGACGATCTACGACCGGCGCACCGCCACCGCCCCCGCTACCACGTCCTGCACACCAATCCCAACGGACTTGAACACCGTGACTTGACTCTCGCTCTCACGACCCGGCACCCGCCCCTGCACCACATCCCCCAACTCCACGAGATCGGCCTCGGTCAGCGCGCCGGCCTGCACCGCCGCGATCACCTCACCCGCCTCGGCCATAGCCGCTTGCCGCTGATCCACCACCACGCGGGCCCGGGCCAACAGCGCCGGATCAATCTCTCGCATTTCAGGAGTGAACGACCCGATCGCGTTTACGTGCGTGCCGTCGGGGACATCCCCATCGTGAAGTACCGGCTCAGCCGATGACGTCGCGGTGCAGATGATGTCAGCGTCCGCCACAGCCTGGGCGGCCGACTCGGCCACATCGATCCGGTTGGGCAGCCCCTCCACCTTGGCCATCTCCCTCGCGTATCGCTCGGCGTGCTTGCGGGTGGGCGAGTAGACCACTGCCGAGTCGACCCAGCGCACCGCGCACACGCCTTCAAGCTGGGTTCGTGCCTGCACGCCTGATCCTATGATCGCGACACGTTTCGCGTCCTGCCGCGCGAGCATACCGGTGGCGAGGCCGGTCGCCGCACCCGTGCGGAGCGCCGTGATGGCCTCGCCGTCGAGCAAGGCCGTCGGCTCGCCCGTCTCGGGATCGAGGAGCAGCAGAGTCGCGTTGACTCGCGGGCGGCCGCGGTCGGGGTTGCGCGGGAAGACGCTC
>JAZDCY010000023.1:0-51222 GCA_036679645.1 Gemmatimonadota bacterium
CTCATGCTCGCCGAGGCGGTCGCGTTTGCGCGCGCGAACGAGAACGCCGCGGGGCCGGACCTCCGCGAATACCTCGAGAGCCGGTTTCGCGACGATCCGTATGGCGAGTTACTGGGTCCGATGCGGGCCCGCGGGGGTCCCAACGGAGTGGTGATTCGGCAGGGATACATCGTGGCCCAGTGGGGGGACGTCGATCGCGTGGACATGACGTTCAGCGTGTCCAAGAGCTATCTCGCGACGACGGTGGGGCTTGCCCTCGATCGCGGCATGATCCGCGACATGCACGACCGCGTCGCCGAGTACGTGCGCGACGGCGGGTTCGATGGACCACACAACGGCCAGATCACATGGCACATGCTGCTCAACCAGACGAACGAGTGGGAAGGCACGCTGTGGGACAAGCCCGATGTCGCCGACCGACGGCGCGGCCGCGACCGCAACCTGAACACGCCGGGCACGTTCTGGGAGTACAACGACGTACGCGTGAACAGGACGGCACTCGCCGCGCTACGCGTGTGGCGGAAACCGCTGCCCGCCGTGTTGCGCGACGAGATCATGGACCCAATCGGCGCAACGGACACCTGGGAATGGCACGGGTACCGCAATTCGTGGGTGGAGATCGACGGCACGCGCATGCAATCCGTAAGTGGTGGCGGGCACTGGGGCGGCGGTGTGTGGGCCAGTACGTTCGACCATGCACGGTTCGGGCTGCTGTTCCTCCGGCGAGGTAGGTGGGAAGATCGGCAGCTGATCTCGGAGCACTGGATCGACATGATGACGACCCCCACCGACATCATGCCGACGTACGGCTATATGTGGTGGCTCAACTCCGAGCGGCAGATGTACTCGAGCGCGCCGGCTACCGCGTTCTTCGCGCGGGGCGGCGGCGGTAACATCATCTGGGTGGATCCCGAACACGACATCGTCGCCGTCATGCGGTGGATCGACACGGAAGCGGTGGACGGATTCATCGAGAGAGTACTGGCAGCAGTTGATGATCTAGATGGTGCGCGGTGAGCGGTATGCAGTGAGCAGGCGTTCCCGCGCACCGCTCCCCGCGCACCTTACTCAGCGAGGTTGAACTGCCTCGTAAACTTGACTACCACCGCGCGGTCGAGCAGTCCGCTGGCGGCCCCGACCCGCCGTGCGTCGTTGAACACCACGAATAGCCCCGTGCCGGCGGTGCCGAGCCAGGCGAAACGGAAATTGCCCGACGCTTCATCGGTCTGGTTGTTGTACTGGATGAGCGACTGCACGTAGATGCGCGGCGTAAAGGCGTAGGAAAGCCGCAGTCCTACCAGGGCGGTTTCAAAACTGCCTTCAGCCAACTCTACGTCAGAGACGTCGAATCGGAGCGCGGCCGCCAGGACAGAACCCAGTCGCGTACCGACTGTCCCGCTCGCACTCTTGCGGTGCCCCGAGTAGAACCCGCCTATGGTGATGCGCCCCTGGAGTGACACCGGAGAACTCAGGTTCGTGTTATACGCGAAGCCCCACGACACGTTGTCGTAGGTTCCCGGCGGGACGAAAATCCCTTCCGAGATTTCAAACGGCTCTTTGAGTCCCTCCCGCGTGAAGTTGACGGCGGGCAGCTGAAAGAACGCGCCGTTGGCGAACTCGAAATGGCTGTCGATGTGAACGAGCCGTGATTCGGTGAAACCATCGAGATCAAAGAATTGCTGGGTCGTGATGTGTGGTCGTAGCTCCCGGAACCACGGCACGTTGGGTGTGCGAATTCGGCGGAGAAGATGCGCCCGCACGAACCGGTACGAGTTGCGCGGGAGAAATCCGACTTCGGGATTGAAGTCCTCGGCGACTTCCCGGTACGAGAGACCGGCACTCCAGTCACGTGTGCTGAGCGAGCCGCCGACGCTCACGGCGTGGGAAGCACCTACCAGGCCAGGCGTCTCCGTGCGCGCAGCATAGCCGTCGAAGGTCAGCGCATCACCAATGCCGAGCTGGCCGTCGAGCGCGTATGTGAGATTGTAGTCGCTCGTTTGATTTGTGTTGAGACGGCTGGCGAACGTCGCGCCCACACGTGACCGGTTCGGCAGCTCGCGAATCACCCGGACCGCGCTGAAGTTAGTCTCCGCCACGGTCGAGTCGTTGCCCTCGGTCTGGACGTCGAGCATGCCGACCGTGAACCCACGGACCTTACCGCTCACGCGGGCCCCACCGCGAATCGGCACTGCATTTCCGTCTTGGGAGATTCCTATGCGCCGGCTGAAGAGCAATTCCACCGACCGAGGCGTCCCTACCGAAAACGTCCCCGCGTTCTCGAGAAAGAACGGCCGTTTCTCGGGAAAGAACAGGCTGAAACGTGTGAGGTTGACTTGTTGCTCGTCCACCTCGACCTGTGCAAAGTCGGTGTTCACAGTGAGATCGAGCGTGAGACTCGGAGTGAGACCAATCTTCGCATCCCCACCCACCTCGCCGGAAAAATCGGTTTCCGCGCCGGTGACGAAATCGCGGCGCGCCGTCCCCAGCGCGTAGGGTGTCACCGACAGCACGCGCTTCGCCGGTGGGTCGATCCCAAGCAGTGTGCCTGCCTCCGAGACCCGGTAGAGTGTGTGCTGGCGTGGCACGGGTGCCCAGAAATCCTGCTCGTTGCGCCGCCGGACGTAGCGAGCAAGGTTCATCCCCCACCCGTTTCCACTCGCATCGCCGTACCGCAGCGTCGAGAATGGAATGCGGAACTCGGCGTACCAGCCGCGCGCATCCACAGACGTTGCGACTTCCCAGCTTCCATCCCAGTTGAGGTTGAGGCCGCCACCGGATCCGCCCTGCTGGCGCCGGCCGGCGAGTGACCCGCCCGACCCGCCTTCCCCTTCCTTAGTAACCTGCCCGTCGTACTCGAGCCCGGCCGGCGTTGTGCCGAAGACAAAAGCGTTCTGCCGATCCAGATAGGTGTCGAACACGATGAGAAAGGCATCCATGTTCTGTAGATTCACGTCGCGCCGTGTTTCCCCGGCGACGATCGACGCCGGGTCGGAGTCGTAGAGCCACGCGCCGACGTAGACGGCTACGTCGTCGAAAACGATACGCACCTCGGTGCGTTCGGTTGCAGCGCGACCCTCGAACGGCTCGTGTTGGACGAATCCGGCGATCGGGGCCACTCGTGCCCAGACCGGATCGTCGAGTCGTCCATCCAGGGTCGGCGGATCATCCGTGCGACGAGCGTCGGCGACCGGCATACGCGGAGACACGCGGCTGGGTGTTAGCGGTTCCTCCTGCGCCGCAAGCGCGCCGGGTATTATGAAGACGGGCAGGACCCTAGACAGCACTGACATGCCACGGACAGTACGTTGACGGCATACTCGAAGCCAGCGGGAACCCGCCGCAGGTAGACGCCCCAAGGATTCGGGTATGTGCGGCTGCGTCCGGCTGCACGAACACGTCGGGGCGTGTATCGTTCAAGATGTGGCGTGCCGGACCGCGCGCGCAGTGTACCACCGCAATGCCATAAGAACTGGAGTTGTCATGACGTGGAGGCTTGGCCGGCCGGCACACAGGCTGGTCGCCGCTCTGTTGTACATACTCATCGCCCCGTCGGCGAACGCGCAGCAGGATAGCGTGCCAGCGGCGGATTCCCTGCGGACTGGCAAGCAGGAACATATGCGCCTGCGCGGGCTCGAGCGCCCGCCGCGGCGAGGCAGTGCGGCGCTCCGCACCGTCGGGAACGTCGTCCTGTTTCTACCTCGCACCGTGGTAGACGGCCTGCTGTTCTCTACGGGATTCGGCGCGCGACTCGTTGATGACAGCAAGTTCATCGACCGATTGTCCGACTTCGTGTACGTGTACGAGCGCCGTATTGGCTGGTACCCGATCGTGCTCGTGGGATCTGGTGACGGACCGGCCGCCGGCGCCACAATCTTCTATCGCGCACGCCCGACCGGCGGCTCCCTCGGCGGCTACTTCGGTGGCACCGAGTTCTGGCTGGTGAAGATGAATGTGTCGCACGGGTTCAAGACCGGTGATGCGGTGTGGCGCTTCGCGGTCACCGGGATCGCCAACGACCGGCCGGACTACGAGTTCAACGGGTTCGGCGCAAATCCGCTCACCGACCCGCGGAACCCGCTGAACCCCGGCGTCACATCGACGCGGGGACGGTACGAGCAACGCATGTTCCGGGGACAAGTCGTCCTGGGTGTTAGGCCGGCGCCGGCATGGGAGATCTTCTACACCGGCATGTACTCCGATCGCGAATTGGACTTACCTGATGATGCGAGTAGTTCAAACATCGACCAGGTATTCGATCTAGCACAACTTCCCGGTTTTGCTCCCGGCGGCGGAAACGAAGCACAGATCAACCAGTTATACAACGAAGTCGCCGTCCGCCTCGATACTCGCGCATACCGCGGGCAGATTCATCCTGGCATACGTGTCGAGGGTTACGGCGGCATTTCGGTCGGGATGGCCGGCGATGAGAGCCGCTTCGCTCGCGGCGGAATCGACGTAGCCGCCTACGTGCCCGTCATTCGACGGAACAGGCTGCTCGTTCCCCGCGTCATCGTCGACGCACTCGAGAATCTCGATGACAACGTGCAGATCCCGTTCACCAATTTCGCACGCCACCTGTCGTTTCGCGGCACCAGTCCCCGCACAATGCTCCGGGCGGACAACGTCATGGTGCAGCCTTCGATCGAGTACCAATGGCCACTAGCCTTCAACGTGCGCGGGCACCTGTTTCTCGACTACCTGCTTGTTGCTAGGCGCTTTGCGGACCTCACGTTCTCGGGGGCGCCGTACGCGTACGGCCTGGGCCTCGACGTGCATTCTTCCGACAGCGAGATCGCGCGCTTCAGCGTGTCCAACGGCTCGGAGGGAATTCGCGTCTTCTTGACCATCGGCCTCAGCACGTTCGCCAACGATCGCACGAAATGGAATTGAAGATGGCAGCGATATGCCTTTCCTACCTCCGACCTTTGCCGCGTGCCCGCGCGACATGGACAACGTGGCTCGTATGCGGGACCGTGGCCGCCGTGGGATGCTCCGCGACCGCTCGGTTCGCACCGGTCGCTCCCGTCACCGTGGCAGGCGACACTCTGCCGAGTCCGGTGCCACGGGGCACCAGTTTCGGCATGGCCGCGTATCAGTACGACCTCGTAGTGCGGCGTCCGGCGGGCGCGTGACGTGAACTCGATTGACGAGCTACCCACATCGTCATGGTACACTCCGCGGTTGGGATATCGACCCGTCAGTCCCGCAGAGCTGCTGCGCGGCCCGGAGGATGTTGGCCCCCCCCAGTTGCCAATCACAGTCGTGGAGGCCAAAGTCGGCGGCGGGAACCCGGGATTCATCGTTGCGGATGCTCGGGGGCAGCGCTACCTCACGAAATTCGATCCGCCCGAGTTCCCCGGTGTCGAAACAACCACCGCCCTCGTCGTGAATCGCCTGTTCTGGGGCTTCGGGTACAACGTGCCGGAGGACTATCTCCTCGTGTTCGGGCGGGACGATCTTCATATCGATCCACAGGGGGAAGTCACCGCGGCCGGCGTGGATTCGATTCTCGCGCGCGTGGCGCCACCGACGGATGGCCAATACCGCGCTACCGCGAGCCTCTTCATCGAAGGCATCATACTCGGCGCCGTGCCCGATAAGGGCAGACGCAAGGATGATCTCAACGACCTGGTCGCGCACGAGAACCGGCGCATTCTGCGCGCCATGCGCGTCTTTGGCGCGTTCGTCAACCACACCGATCTCCGCATCGACAACAGCCTCGATGCCTACGTGGGAGAGCCCGGACGTGGGTACGTCCGACACTATATGCTCGATTTTGGCGAGGCTCTGGGAGGACACGCCGCGGAACACGGCTGGATGTGGGACGGCTTCCGGCGGTATTTCGATTTCGGCGAAGCGTTCACACGCATGCTGACACTGGGACTCGTGGTCGAGGACTGGGAGAACCTCACGTACACTCCGTGGCCGTCAGTCGGCGCATTCGAGGCTGAGGTGTTCGACCCCGCGAACTGGAAAACCGTCTCCGCGTACGAGCCGATGCTGTTCAGCCAGCCAGACGACGACTACTGGGCAGCCAAGGTCGTGGGCGCGGTCACGCGCGAGCACCTCGAAGCATTGGTTCGCGCCGCGCAGTATCCTGAACCGGAAGCGGGGGAGTACGTCGTCGAGACATTGATGGAGCGACGCCGGAAGATCCTCGAGTACTTTCTTAGGCAGGTCTCGCCCGTTGACCCAGTGAGCTACCGCGGGGGCGCGTTGCAACTGCGCGACATGTATCGGGTGCTCGCACCCGCCGCCGACCCAACCTCGAGCTACGACGTGCGTTTCTATAACGACCGCGGTCACGAGGTAGCCGATCGCCTCGAACTCGACGTACTCGGTGAGACTTTCGTTGTTTCGGTTCCTACCGACATGTTTGATCGGGGGGAAGGTTACGTACGCATCGACGTGCGCTCGCACTGGCAAGAACACGAGGCACCACGTCCCGCCCAATTCCACCTCCGCCGTACCGCCGACGGGTCGGTACGCATCGTAGGCATAGTCCATTAATAGCGGGTCCGATATTGGGCCGACTCACCGACGCCGTGAATCAACCTTCATTCAGCTTTTAGGCTTAGTGCAAAGTATTCACCTTAGGATGCGGCAGTGAGATTGTGGACTTCGAGGTCCACAATCGTTCCTGACCCAGACACCATGGGGTTACGGTGCTCGCCCTCTCGCATTCCGCGGGATATGCCACACTAGCTCTCAGCTGCATTACCGCAGCGGAGGGCAGACGAGTCCCGGCGCGGGAGATTCACAGTTGCACCGGGATCCCACGCGCCTATCTCCCCAAGGTACTGCACTCCCTCGTCGTTGCCGGGCTGGTAGACGCCCACGAAGGGCTACGCGGCGCTGCAGATCCACCCGGAATCCGGCATTGTCGTCGAGGCGTACGCCGACTATGAGGACCGCCCGGACGAGACCGACCGTGCGACATTCCAAGGCCTCGCGGCGTGGCAGGGGGACAACGCCCGCATCGGTGTCCTCGCGGCACGGCAGCGGCGGGAAATAGCCGGGGCACCAACCCTGAATCTCGATGTCATCTCGGCGTTTGTCGTTGCTCAGGTGAACGAGCGCGTCTCGCTGCTCGCTCGGTACGATCGCACGTTTGACCCCAATCCCGACGGCGACGGCATCGCGTACCTGCCCTTCGACCCCACTGCTGAGTCCAATTTCCTACTCGGCGGGATCGATATTACCGTCCATGAGCACTCTCATCTGCCATCGGGGCGATGCGGGAAGGCGCGGTACACTCGAACGTCCGCAAGGCACTCGCTGCGGGCATCGATCGGGCCACCCTCGAGCAAGTCGTGGCACTCGCGGCCGGGACGATGGGCCTTCCCTTTCTCACCGCGTGTCCTTATCAGGTTAAGGGCTGTCCTTGACTCCTGGTTGCAAGTCGTAGTATCATCTGTTTGGATAGATGATACTATGGAAATCCGGAGTAGCTCCCACTCGGCTTCCGGTCGATTCCTCTTGAGGATCGATCCCGGGCTCCACGCTGCTCTTCGTGAGGCTGCCCGCGAGGCAGGCGTTTCGCTCAACGAGTACTGCGCGAGGAAGCTGGCGCTGCCGACGGGCAGCGTGGCCAGACCGTCCTCAGAGGCCGTTGCACGAGCCGCCGCTATCGTCGGTAACGCCCTGATCGGTGTGGTGGGGTTTGGATCATGGGCTCGACGCGAGCTGGCCCAGAGTTCGGACGTGGATCTCATGCTCATCGTCGAGCAGGAATACGAGATCGGCAGAGCGATCTACCGCCATTGGGATGAGGCGCCGCTCATGTGGGACGGCCACCTCGTCGAGCCGCACTTCGTCCACTTGCCGGAACCCGGCGCGCGCATCAGCGGGACGTGGGCAGAGGTGGCGGTGGACGGGGTGGTAATGTTCGACCGCGGCCTGACTGTGTCGAGGCGGCTGGTGGAGCTGCGCCGGCAGATCATCTCGGGTCGTCTAGCGCAGCGCCGGAGTCACGGACAATCCTACTGGGTGGAGGTCGCCTGAGATGCGGAATGCCGATCTTGCCTTGGACTACCTCCGTCGGTCTGAGGTTCGTCTCCGCGCGCTGGACGTCTTGTTCGAGGGCGAGAGCTGGGCCGACGTGGTACGCGAGTCCCAGGAAATCGTAGAGCTGACGCTGAAGGCACTCCTGCGGGCCTGCGGCATCGATCCCCCGCGCATTCACGACGTCTCAGAAGTCTTGCTGGCGGAGCGGGAACGCCTGCCCAACGAGCTGCTGGGCGAGATCAAGACCCTCACGCGAATCTCGCGTGACCTTCGGCGCGACCGGGAGCTGGCCTTCTATGGCGCCGAAGACCTGACCCCGTCCGGATTCTACTCCCGCGACGACGCGGAGCAGGCCCGGAGCGGAGCACGGCGCACTGTGGAGCTGGTAAGGCCGCACGTAAGCAGCAACATTCGCTAGGTAGATAGCTGTCTTCTGGGCAAGGATTTACGCATGTTGTATTGCAAGTACTACATGGCTGTAATACATTCAACTCATGGACAAGACGATTCGAAACCTCGACGCATCCGCGTACCGCGCACTCAAAGCCCGGGCGGCTCAGGAGGGGAAAAGCATAGGCCGGGCGGTGAGTGAGGCCATCCAGGCCTACGTGACCAGACCCGCGTCCGGTCCACGCGCCGGGAGCTTGCGGGATCTCACACCGGAGCCGTACCCCGCCGAGCATGACCGGTTGAGTGAGGAGATCGACACGGTCGTCTACGGCGTCTGAGCGTGGTCGTTCTCGACTCGTCCTTTCTCGTCGCGTATCACAACACCCGCGACGTGCATCACGCGGCGGCTGCACGTGCCATGGTCCAACTGCTCGGCGGCGCATGGGGTCAGGTGCTGCTCCTCGAGTACGTCTTCCTTGAGGTCGTCACTGTGTTGTTGTTACGGCGCGGGCCGGAAACCGCGTTCGCCATAGCCGACACCTTGCTCGGCGCGCGCGAAGTGCGGTTCGTTCCCTGCTCCGATCTCTTTCTCGACGCGCTCTCCCGGTTCCGAGACCAGAAACATGGGCGCCTCAGTTTTGTGGATGCGGCGATCGCCGTTGTGGCACGGCGGGATACAGGCTACGTGCTGACGTTCGATACCGGCTTCAACGCGGTCGAGGGATTAAGGGTCATCCCCTGACGAACACATCAGCCTCCAGAGCCGTTGGCGAGCAATCGCTCGAACAGCTCCGTTTGCCGTGGACCATCCCACTCGCGTGGCCCAATCTCCCGCTTGAGCAGCCGGCCGTGCCGGTCGATCACGAAGCTTTCCGGCACGCCCGTCGTCTGAAACGCCTGCTCGATCTGGCCTGAGCGGTCGTGCAGGATCGTGAACGTGAGGCCGCGCTCTTCCGCCCACCGTTGGACCTTGTGCGTGCTCTCCTGATCGACGCTCACCGCCACGATGCGGAGTCCTTTCGGACCCAACTCCTGGTGCAACCGCTCCATCGACGGCATCTCCTGCTCGCACGGCGCACACCAGGTTGCCCAGATGTTGAGCAACACGACCTCTCCCGCGAAATCCGCAAGCGATATCTCGGTTCCGGACTGCACGTCGATAGCGTGGAACTCCGGGACCGCATCGCCCGGGACAATCAAGCGAGTCTCCGGCGACAGCAGCACGGCGGCGGTGAGCGCAGCCGCGAGCCCGGTTACGATGCCGGCGACGGCGATCCACTGCCCGCGCCGTCCCCCAATGCGGCGTCCGGGTTGCGCTCGCCCCGGGCTGCGGAGCAGATCGCGCGCGAGGCTGAGCAGACGACGCCGTACCTCCGGCGGCGGCCGGAGCGGTGCCGCATCGGGCAGCGCGCCCGCGACCTGCTCGATGCCCTCGAACTCCACCCGACACGCGTCGCACCCGGCCAGATGCCGGCGCGCCGCAGCCTCCGCGGTCGAGGAGAGCGTACCCTCGACCAGGTCAAGCAGCTTCGAGCGGATATCGTTGCAATCAGGATTCACGTTGGTACCTACCCTCACCTACTAATGAAAACGCGCGTTCATGCGCCCGGGTAACGTGCTCACAGGACCTCCGCTCATTCGCCGTGGCGCGCCTGCCGGAGCGTCAGTAACGCGCGATAAGCCTTCTGTTTGGTAGCCGCCTCGGAACTCCCGGTCATGCGCGCGATCTCCGCGTACGAGAATCCATGATATCTGTGGAGTAGCGTAATCTCGCGCTGTTCCGACGGGAGTTCCGCCAGCAGCTTGGTCAGCTCGTCACGCGCATCGATGGCGGCGGCCGTATCGACGTGGTGCGTAGTATCGGGCGCGTGCAGCTCCAGCAACCGGGCCTGGCGACCGCCGCGCCGCATGCGATCGAGGCACTCGTTACGCGCGATCGTGAACACCCAACTGCGGAAGCGGCCGGCGCGGTACGACGCGCGCTGCTCGATCACCTTGATGAACGCTTCCTGAAACGCGTCCGCCGCCTCGTCTGCATCGCCGAGCAGACGTGCGCAGAAGCCGTAGAGCGGGCCCTCGTAGCGACCGTAAAGCTCATCAAAAGCTTCTGCATGGCCCGCGGCAAAGCGGGCCATCAACAGCTCGTCATCCATCTGGGGTCGTTCCGCCGTTGCCACGCTCACCATTTCGTCAGTCTCGGGTCGAAGCGGGTGTCGCAAACACTCACAGCTCCCTGGAGGCCGTCCCAACATTCAGAGCCCGGTTGCGATCGACCGGGCCGCAGTACGTGGGAAACGTACCGAACGGCACGAAAGTAACGGCAGATAGTATCTTCCGCTCTCCACCTACCCCACCCGCACGGAGAGCGATGACGGCTCGGCCGATCAGCACCATGATGGGACAGCTCCGGGCCCTGCACGACAGGCTGCGGCAGACCGAGCACATGTACATGGTGGTCATCGCGGTCGCCATCGGGCTGTTGGGTGGGCTCGGTGCCGTAGGGCTCCGCTTCCTGATCCGAGGCCTCAACGTCGTGGCGTGGCGGAGCGGCGAGTACACGCTCGACTACATTCACGCCCTTCCGTGGTGGTGGAAGATCCTCGCTCCGGCTGTCGGCGGCATCGTCGTCGGCCTCATCATTCGCCACGTGTCGAGCGAGGCCAAGGGCCACGGCGTTCCGGAGGTCATGGAGGCCGTCGCCCTTCGCGGTGGGCGAATCCGGCCGCGCGTCGTGCTGGCCAAGCTGTTTGCCTCCGGCATTTCCATTGGCTCTGGCGGGTCGGTAGGGCGCGAGGGCCCCATTGTGCAGATCGGCGCGGCGCTGGGGTCGACCATCGGACAGTGGCTTCGTATCGACGAGGCGCGCCTGCGGACACTGGTCGGTTGTGGCGCGGCGGCGGGGATCGCGGGGGCATTCAATGCCCCCATTGCCGGGGCGCTCTTCGCCGTCGAGATCATCCTGGGCGATTTTGGTGTGGCGCAGTTCTCACCCATCGTCATCTCGTCGGTCGCGGCTACAGTCGTGAGCCGGCATTTCCTCGGCGACTTCCCGGCGTTCATCGTTCCTGCCTACGAACTCGTGACCGCCAACGAGCTGTTCGCGTACGCACTCCTTGGTGCCATCGCCGGGATGGTCGCCATCGTGTTCATCAAGGTGCTGTACGGCGCGGAAGATCTGTTCGACAAGGTACGCGCGCACGCTTCCATAAAGGCATTTGTCGGCGGGGCCCTGGTGGGCACCATCGGTATCTGGGCACCGGGCGTTTTCGGCGTGGGCTACGAGGCGATCAACGAGGCACTGACCGGCGGGGCCGCCCTGCATCTCATGCTGGCGCTCGTGGTGCTCAAGATCGTGGCGGTTTCTCTTACGATCGGATCGGGAGGATCCGGGGGGATCTTTGCGCCATCACTTTTCATCGGCGCAATGCTGGGCGGCGCCATGGGCACGGTGGTCCACGCCGTCTGGCCGGCGAGTACGGCGGCGCCGGGCGCCTACGCGCTCGTGGGGATGGGCGCCGTCGTCGCCGCGGGTACCCATGCGCCCATCACGGCAATCCTCATCATTTTCGAACTGACCAACGAGTACACGATCATCCTGCCGCTCATGATCAGCTGTATCATCGGGACACTCGTCTCGACGCGCATGCACCCAGCCTCCATCTACACGCTCAAGCTGTTGCGTCGCGGCGTCGACGTGCAACGTGGCAAGGCGGTCAACGTCCTCGACGGCGTCACCGTTGCCGAGGCGATGCGGACCGAGGTGCTCACCGTGCAGCCCGAAGAGCCGCTGGATAAGCTGATCGGGACGCTCGTACAGCACCCGGGGACGACCCTCTTCGTGGTTGACGACACGAAGCGCTTGCTCGGTGTCATCACGTTGGACGAGCTGCGACCCGCATGGAAGGACGCCGCGACGCTCGGGGCGCTCGTGATCGCGGAAGACCTGATGGTCGACGGCAAGTACCCGCTCGTCGCGGCTGGCGAGTCGCTTGCGGGCGTGATGCGCGAACTGGGAACCCACAGGGGAGAGATTCCGGTGCTCGACAACGGGTGCATCGCCGGGGTCATCTGGCCTGAGGACGTCATCACGCGGTACAACAAGGAGGTGTTCAAACGCGATCTCGCATACGGCATGGCGTCGACGCTCAGCGGCCAGTCGTCCGTGGCCGCTCTCCCGGGAGTCGGCAACACCGTCGTTGCCGAGGTACCGGTGCCGCCGGACTTCGTCGGTCGCACCATTGCGGAGCTGAACATCCGGCAGAACTATGGCGTGAGCGTGCTGATGATCAAACGGCCCGTCGCTGAGACCGATCAACCGGTCGAGACCATGCCGGAGCCCGGGTATCGGTTCCGCGCCGGCGATATCATGCTGGTCATGGGTCCCCGGAACAACCTCACGCAGCTCACGGGTTCACCGCGCGCCGGCTAACGCGCGGTGGGCTTTCTTCTTCTCGAGGCCAGCGTTGACCTGAGATAGATCAACGACCGCGACGCCGAAGTCGAGCGTCATCATGTCATTTCTCTTCCTCTCCCGTCGCGTTGTCGTCATCGGCCCCAAGCACCTCGCGAGCCTTCTTGCGTAGTCGGCGTCGGGCCTCGTCGACCCCCTCGATAGCGCCTTTCAGTTCTCGCAACTCCGCACCGCGTACCTTCAACCCCTCACGAATGAAGAGCGCCGCCGCCTCAGAACGGCTCTTCACCGCCCCGGTCTCGACGCAGGCATCGAGGTCGCCGAGCGTCTCGGCATCCCTGAGTCACATGTCAAGCTAGGCTTGACCCTGTACCTGACTACAGGGTTTATCTTGTTCTCATATGGAAGTTCTCACCATCGGGCAGCTCGCCCGCCGGGCGGGTGTGAATGTCGAGACGCTCCGTTACTACGAACGCCGGGACCTGTTGCCCGACCCGCCGCGCACCTCGTCGGGCTACCGGCAGTACACGCCGGACGCGGTGCGGCGGATCGGGTTCATCAAGCGCGCGCAGCAGTTGGGATTCACCCTCCACGAGATCGGTGAACTGCTGGCGCTGCGTGTCGATCCGGACGCCAACTGTGATGCGGTCGAGGAGCGGGCCGAGCATGCTATTGAACGGATCGACGCCAAGGTAGCGGAATTGGCGCGGATGCGATCGGCCCTTGGAGAGCTGGTGACCGCCTGTCATGCGCGGTGCCCCACAGATGACTGCCCAATCCTCGACGCGCTGGAACCGGAGGACATCGATCATGCCACACCGTGCTGAATTGATCTATTTCGACGGCTGCCCCAACGCCGATGACGCGCGGGACAACCTGCGCGCGGCTCTCGAGGCGGAGGGCCTTCCCCCCGAGTGGCAGGAGTGGAATCAACACGATCCACAAGCTCCCGAGCGGGTGAAACAGCACGGGTCACCAACGGTGCTCGTAGACGGCCGTGACGTGACCGGTCTCGAGGTGGGTGTCGCGGCGTCGGCATGTCGAGCGGACGGGGTCCCGTCCGTCGATACCATCCGCACGGCCTTGGGAGCGACATGATCGGGAAAGCTTTGGGCGCGGCCGGCGCGGGCGTGACCGCCGCGGTCGCATCAACGCTATGCTGTGCCGGACCATTGCTCGCCGTTGCGGCAGGCGTCTCGGGTGCCGGCCTCGCATCGACGTTCGAGCCTCTCCGTCCGTATCTGCTCGGAAGCAGCGCGCTCTTCCTCGGGATCGGGTTCTACACACTCGACCGGGAGGAAAGGAAGGCGTGCGACCCCGACAAACCGTGTGCGGACCCGCGCGTGCGGCACCGCATGAAGATCATGCTATGGACCGCGACCGTGATTGCCGTGATCTTCGCGATGTATCCCACATGGTCGGTGTGGTTCATCGAGTAGGTCCCACGGACTGGATCTTGGAGACGGATGGTGGGTAGTTTGCTTCCGTGGTGAAATCTCGAAGGCTGCTCGTACTCGCGGCCCTGGTCCTCGTGACCGGGAGCCTTGGACAGGGTATCCGCCCGTGTCCGCACCACGCCGCCGCCGCACAGGGGCACGAGGGTCACACCGGTTCCTCCCGGACCAGCCCGACATCGCCCTGTTCGTGCATCGGTACCTGCCATCTAACAGCCGGGGCTCCCCTTGCCACCTCGCGCGGCGCGACACCGGCGCCACCGTCTCCGCGCACCCGCGCCCAGCGGAGTACCAACAGGACGCCGAGCAACCGCGAGCACGATTCCACGCAGCTCGCGCGCCCTCCGCCAAGAAGCTCCTAGTCACCGCACCGTTACAACACAACAAGACAGGCTCTGCTGACGCGGCAATGTCCCGCATCGGCTGGGCGTGTCGTGACCGGGAGAGATTCTGTGATGACATGTCGTTGGCGCTTCTTGCGCCTATGTACACCCATTTGCACGTTGGCGATTGGCGCGACACTGGGGTTGCCGTCGGAGGCGGGCGCTCAAGAGTCCCATAGTCACCAAGAGGAGGCGGCACATCACACCGGGCTCCATTTCTCGCACCCCCTCCTGACTGAATCGGTGTCGCCCGATACGAAGATCCGTATCAACTTGGGCGCCGCGTGGAGTGACGGCGAGCGCGAACAGGAGATCGAACTGGAAGGCGAATACGCGTTTCACCGTTCCTTCAGCATCGAGTTCGGCGCGCCCATTGTCTTCGTCCAGCCAGACGGGGCGTCGAGCGTCTCCGGGATCGGGAACTTCGAGGTGGCCCTCAAGTTCGCCAACTACGCGTTCGAGGATCACGGCGTGTTGCTCGGCTATGGCGTGGAATTCGGCGTACCGACAGGCGACGCGACAGACGGTATCGGGAGCGACCATCTCTGGGAGGTGGAGCCGTTTCTCAACATTGGATACAAGCACGACCATTTCGAGCTGGTCGCGTTCTCGATTTTCGGGATTCCATTCAATCAGAACGCCGGAGAGGATGTCGAGACCGAACTGGCATACAACTTCTCCGGCCTCGTGCACGTCGCGCCGAGGGTCCAGGCGCTCGTCGAACTGACGGGTCAGACGGTGATGAGCGGCGACGAAGCCGGCCAGACCGTGCTTCTCCTATCTCCCGGGATCAAGGTGGCGCCGTTCGCTCGATCGCCTCTGTTCCTCGGTTTCGGGGTGAGTGTCCCCCTCACCACGGAAGAACTGGACGCGTCGGCTCGCTTCTCACTGTTCCACCACTTCTGACCTGTGGAACTCTTGCGGCGCCTTTTGTGCTCTCTACCAAAGTGAGAAACTGAGCTTACCTTTCCAAGCAACTCTGAATATTCGAGCGATATGAAACGTATCGTGCGCGATGCGCTGCCGAGAACGACGGCATGATCACTCAACTGCTCACCGCCGTCGCCCTGACGGTCACGCCGCTCTCGCCACCCCCCTGCTGGATCCGGGACGACCCCGCCGACCTCGAGTTGCGCATCAGTCCGCTCGACTCGGCGATGACCACATTGGACGCCGACACGTTGAAGGTGTGCTATAGCCGTCCACGCAGACTCGGCCGACCGGTCATGGGGCGTCTGGTGCCGTTCGGAAAGGCGTGGCGTCTCGGCGCCAACGAGGCCACCACACTGCACACGACCGGCGCCGTACAGTTCGGCGACGTTGCGCTACCAGCCGGGTCCTACACTCTCTATGCGATCCCCGGGCGTGACGAATGGCAAGTGGTCATCAACTCCTCGGTGCGCCGCTGGGGCATCCCCTTGAACACCGCCGTGCGGAACGCCGATCTCGGAAGCGCGAGCGTCCCGGTCGTCGAACTTTCCACGCCGGTCGAGCTATTCACCGTGCGGTTCGAGCCCACAGGACCTGACGCCGTTGATCTGGTGATTGAATGGGAGTTGACCCAGGTTCGAGTGCCGATCCGACGGGTGACGCAGTGACGGTCGGGGTCATTGCCCGCTCGCTCGCCCTCTTCGTCGTCGCCGGACTGCTCGAAATCGGTGGCGGCTATCTGGTCTGGCTCTGGCTTCGCGATGGCCGTGCGATGTTCCTCGGCGCCTTGGGCGGGCTCGTTCTCTTTCTTTACGGCATCGTACCCACGTTCCAGCCGGAGCACTTCGGACGCGTTTATGCTGCCTACGGCGGCGTCTTCGTAATCCTCTCGTTGCTGTGGGGCTGGTGGCTCGACGGACGAGCGCCGGACCGGTTCGATGTCATCGGCGCCGCGTTGTGTCTCGTTGGGGTCGGGGTGATAATGTACGCGCCGCGCGGATGAGACTATGACGCCCGCTTGAGACGCAGCCCTTTAGGTACCACCACACGCTCGATCAGAGCGAACAGATACTGGGCGACCAGGGCAAGGCTGGCCGCGGGCACCGCGCCCTCCAGGATCAGCGAGACATCGTCGAGCCGAATGCCGGTGAGGATCGGCTGGCCGTACCCCCCGGCCCCAATCAGCGCGCCCAACGTGGCGAAGCCGATGTTGATGACGGTTGCGGTCTTGACGCCCGCCATGATCGACGGTGAAGCCAACGGTAATTCCACCTTGAGCAGGCGGGCGCTACGCGACAGGTCCAGCGCCTCCGCCGACTCTTCGATTGAGGGCGCAATACCCGAGAGCCCCGTATGCGTGTTCCGCACCATCGGAAGCAGACTATACAGGAATAGCGCAGCGATGGCCGGCGGCGCGTAGATCCCGAGGATGGGGATCATGAACACCAACAGCGCAAGTGCAGGTACGGTCTGCACCATACCCACGCCAGCGAGTATGGCCTGGCCCATGCGGGGCCGCTTGAAGGCAACGATGCCCAACGGGATTGCCACGATGATGCCAAGCGTCATCGAGATCGAGACCAGGAAGAGGTGTTCTCTTGTGCGAAGCCAGAGCCGGCTCCGGAAGCCCTCTTCCTCAGTCACCGCCGCGATACCCAGCGTCTCACGCAAGAAATCGCCTGCCACCAACGACTCCGCGTCTCCGTCGAGCTTCACGCGGGCGTTCATGCGACCGATGCGCGCCTGGCTAAGCTTTCCTTCGAGAAGTCGCAGGGCTGCCTCGACGCCTGGTGCGCGTCGCTGGAGATCGGAACGGTAGAGGTAGACCGCATAGTATGTCTGGAAGAACGAGAGATCGTCTTCCAGCAGGCGCAATCCGTAGTACGAGATCTCCGCGTCGGTCGTGTACACGTCCATCGCGTCGATGTCGCCGCCATCCAAGGCGCGGTAAGCCAGGTCGTGGTCCAGGCCGCGCATATTTGCACCTGAGAGATGATACCGTCGCCGCAAGCCGGGCCACCCGTCGTCGCGGTCCGTGAACTCGTTGCTCATGCCGAACCGCACTTGGGGATGCTGTCGCAAATCGGAGATATTGGACACGTCAAGGCTGTCGGCGGTCCCGGGCCGCATCCCGATCGCATAGGAGTTGTTGAAGCCCAGCGGTCTCGTCATCAGGATGCCCCGCTCGCGGAGCGCGGTCCGGACTTGATCGTCCGTCCGGAGGTTCAACTCGGCGAAGATTTCCTGGATGATCGTGCCCGTGTACTCGCCGTACACGTCGATGTCGCCTCGAACCAGGGCGTTGAAGAGCACGCGGGTTCCACCCAACTCGCGCCGGTGATCCGCAACGTAGCCAGCATCGCGCACAACACCCGCCGCGATCTCGCCCAAGACGACCGCTTCTGTGAAGGCCTTCGATGCCACGACAACCGTTGAAGACGGATCCTGCGCTGCCAGCGGTCCCCCCATCAACGCGAGCACGAACGGGATCGTCATCCGGACGTTCACGGAAGCAGGTGTCCCCGTTGAGCGTTCACGAACTCCGTGACGAACGGATCAGCGGGCTTGCGAGTCATCGTCTCGAAGGATCCATGTTGTATGAGCTTTCCTTCACGCATCAACACGATCCGATCGCCGAAGAAGACTGCTTCGGACAGATCGTGTGTCACCAACACCACCGTTTTGCACAGTGTTTTGAAGATGGTGCGCAGCTCTTCCTGTAGGCTGAAGCGGATCATCGGATCCAGCGCGCCGAGTGGCTCGTCGAGGAGGAGCACGTCGGGATCGAGCATCAACCCGCGCATCAGCGCGACGCGCTGGCGTTGCCCGCCCGACAGCTCTACCGGATATCGATCGAGCCCGTCAGTCGGGAAGTTAGTCAGCTCACGCAGCTCCTCGAGCCGCGCGTGGATGCACGCGCCGGGTAGCTTCAAGGTACGGGCCTTGAGCGTCACGTTCTCGCGGGCGGTCATGTGTGGGAACAGGCCGCCGTCTTGAATCACGTACCCGACCCGGCGCCGGACGTCGGATACCGTGTGAGGAGACAGGATCACGCCGTCGAACATCACCTGCCCGCTATCCGGCACCGCCAGCCGCAGCAGCAAGCGCAGGGCCGTGGACTTGCCGGACCCGCTCGGCCCAATGACGACCGCTGTTTCGCCGGCTTTGACCTCGAAGGTCAGGTGGTCGACGACCCGGCGGCCGCCGTAGGACTTCGTGACAGATTCGAGGCGTAGCATGCGTGGAAAATAGCCAGACGAGGGCGGCCGTCCAGGTACTCGCACAGCTCATACAGCGTCCTAGTCACCGCCTTCAACCGCTGTGCGCGCGACCGAGTGGCCATGGCTCCCTTGCAACGGGCCACACAGATCCATCGCTGATTGATCGCGCCAAGGAACTACCCCGATAGGTCAGGCCTCTTCGCCGGTTCCCGTACGACTGCCCGGCGACGCCACATGTAGTACAGCACCGGAATCACGACCAACGTCAGGAAGGTGGACGTCACCATCCCGCCAATCATGGGGGCCGCGATTCGCTGCATCACCAACGCCCCGGCCCCGTGCGCCCACATGATTGGAACCAGACCTGCCATGATCGCGACCACGGTCATGAGCTTTGGTCTCACTCGCGTGACCGCCCCGTGCTCGATCGCCGCCACTAGATCGTCGTGGGTTACGTCGCCACGTCGCGTTGCAGTGTCCCACGCCTGATCGAGATACAAGAGCATGATGACACCCGTCTGCGCTGCAACGCCGGCCAGGGCAATAAATCCCACCGCAACCGCAACGGACAGATTGTAGCCAAGCAGCCACATCAGCCAAATGCCGCCCACCAGGGCGAACGGGAGTGAGAGCATCACGATGCCCACCTCAACGAGATTCATGAAGTTGAAGTAGAGCAGCAGCGCAATGATGCCGAGCGTGATGGGTACGACGACCAGGAGCCGACTCTTCACACGCTGGATCGCCTCGTACTGGCCGCTCCACTGCAAGCGATATCCCGACGGGAGCGTGATCTCCCGGTCCACGATTGCACGCGCCTCGCTGACATAGCCGCCCACGTCGCGACCGCGAACGTCGATGAAGACCGTGCCCACAAGCTGGCCATTCTCGCTCTTGATCATCGGCGCTCCGGCACTGAACGACACGGAAGCGAGTTGCGTGAGCGGTACCTGCGCGCCCGCAGGAGTGCTGACCAGCACTTGTCCCAATCGCGCCGGATCGTCCCGAAAACTACGCGCATAGCGGACCTGCACGGGGTAGCGCTCGCGCCCCTCAACCGTGTTGGTAACGTTCATGCCACCCAGTACCGAGCCGATCACGCGTTGCACGTCGCCAACCGGCAACCCGTACCGTGCAATCGCCTCGCGGTCCGGCTGGATGTCTATGTACCGGCCGCCGAATGAGCGCTCGGCATAGATGCTCGCCGTACCCACGAGGGGTGCGAGGAGTCGTTCGATCTCACCGCCGATGCGCTCGATGGTCGCAAGATCGGGTCCGAACACTCTGACACCGAGGGTCGTGCGGATCCCCGTGGACAGCATGTCCGTGCGGTTCTTGATGGGCATGGTCCAACTGTTGACGAGCCCTATGAACTGGAGCTCGCGATCCATCTTCGCAATCAGCTCATCCTGCGAGAGCGGTTCCGGCCATTCCGCACGATCCCGCAGGTTGACGATCGTTTCTACCATCGATATCGGCGCGGGATCAGTTGCACTCCTCGCGCGCCCGACTTTCCCCCACACCGACTCAACCTCGGGGAACGTCATGAGAATACTGTCCTGTTTTTGGAGCAGCCGGCTCTGTTGGGCGATCGACACCCCGGGGATGGAATTCGGCATGTACATCAGCGACCCCTCATCCAGGGGCGGCATGAACTCACTGCCCAACCGCGTCAGCGGCCAGAACGCCCCACCGAGGATTACGACAGAACCGACGAGTACGAGTGCGCGATGGCGCAGCGCCCACACCAGGACGGGCCTGTAAAGTCGTATCGCCAGCCGGCTCACCGGGTTCTCGGATTCGGGACGAATGCGCCCTCTGATGAACAAACCCATCATCACCGGCACTGCCGTCACCGATAGCAGCGCCGCCGCCGCCATCGCGAAGGTTTTCGTGAACGCGAGCGGACGAAACAGCCGGCCCTCCTCTGCGTGGAGGGCGAAGATCGGAATGAACGACAGTGTGATGATGAGAAGGGAAATGAACAGCGCCGGCCCAACCTCTCGTGCCGCCACTACCACGAGTTCCCACCGCGGGCGATCCGGGTCGTGCTCGACGTGCTTGTGCAGATTCTCGATCATTACGATCGCTGCGTCGATCATGGCCCCGATAGCGATCGCGATCCCACCCAGCGACATGATATTCGCGTTGACGCCCATCCATCGCGTTGCCGCGAGCGCCATCAAGACGCCCAAGGGCAATGTGGCAATCGCGACCATGGCGCTCCGTGCATGGAGCAGAAAAATCAGGCACACCAGTGCGACGATGACGGATTCCTCGATCAGCGTCCGCCAGAGGGTACGCGTCGCGCCGAGAATCAACCGTGACCGGTCGTATGTCGTGACGATCTCGACGCCCTGCGGCAGGCCTGGCTCCAGCTCGGCCAGTTTCGCTTTGACGGCCTTGATGACCTTCAGCGCGTTTTCGCCGTACCGCATGACCACCACGCCGCCGACCGCTTCGCCCTCACCGTTCCACTCCGCCACACCAAGACGCAGGTCTGGACCGATCGTTACCGTCGCAACATCTCGCACGCGTACTGGGATCCCGACGACCCCTCCACCGACCGCGAGACTCGCGATATCGCTGACACCAGTCAGGTACCCAAACCCGCGGACCATGTAGTCACTACCGGCAACCTCGATCGTGCGGCCTCCGACATCGGCATTCGATTCGCGAATGGCCCGTGTCACGGCGTCGGCCGTCACGCTGAATGCCAACAGCTTGGCCGGATCGAGTAGGACCTGGTACTGCTTCACGTATCCCCCGACACTCGCGATCTCGGCGATGCCCGGGACGCTCTGCAACTCGAAGCGCAGGTACCAGTCCTGAAGAGTGCGCAACTCGGCCAGACTATGTCGATCGCTCCGCAGCGCATACTGGTAGACCCACCCTACACCGGTCGCGTCTGGTCCAAGCTGCGGACGCACCCCGGGCGGCAGGTCGGTAGCGGCTGAATTGAGATACTCGAGAACGCGGCTCCGAGCCCAGTAGAGATCTGTGCCCTCGTCGAACAGAACGTAGATGAACGACATCCCGAACATCGACTGGCCGCGCACGACCCCCGCCTTGGGAACCGCCAGTAGTGCAGTGACCAGCGGATACGTCACTTGATCTTCGATGACCTGCGGCGCCTGGCCGGGGAACTCCGTGAAGACGATAACCTGCACATCGGAGAGGTCCGGGATGGCATCGACCGGCATCGTACGAACGATCCAGATCCCGCCCGCTAGGACCCCCAGAACCGCCAAAGCCGTAAGACCACGCCAGCGGACGCACGTCTCGATGATTCGCGCAATCATCGCTCGTTCCCCCCGTTCACTGGCACCCCGGACGTCGACGAATCCTTCATGCCCTGTCCCGTGTCCATTCCCGGCATCGGTGCGCCCGACATATCTCCCATGTCCATTCCACCCATGTCGAGGCCCATGCCCATGTCGAGCATGATGCCCGCCATGGCGGCGGCGAGGCTCGATTCCGAATCGAACAGGAAGGTCGCCGAGGACACGACGGTGTCACCGACCGCCAGGCCCTGGGCAACGAGCAGCGTCGAGTCTCCGCGGACTCCAACGACCACATCAGTCGGCACTACGCCACCGTCGCGGAGGACGAACGCGAGGTCGCGTTCGCCGGTTGGGAGCACCGCCGTCAGAGGAACCACCACCCCCACCCCCGGCGCTCCCACCGTCCGGATGCGCGCCGTGCCGTACATCATCAGCTTGATCGCGAGACGGCGGTTGGGAATCTCGATGCGCACGCGCAGGGTGCGCGTTTGCATGTCGAGCGTGGGGTGTACGAATGTCACGCGGCCCTCGAAGGTCCTGCCGGGCAATGCATCGAACGTGAGCGCCGCATGTTGACCGACTCGGACGAGCGGGATGTCGGTCTCGAAGATCGCCGGCTCGACCCATACGGTAGAGAGATCCGCCAGCTCAAACAGATTGTCGCCCGCACGGATCATCTGCCCCTCGATCACGTTCTTCTCGAGCACGTGTCCCGTGAACGGCGACGAAATCGTGAGCGTGCGCCGGACCACGCCCGTCTGCTCGACCTCCGCGATGACGTCCTCGGGAATCGCCCACAACGCGAGCCGGCGGCGGGTCGCGGAGACAACCGAGTCACCGCCCGGCGTGCCCGCGAGCCGCCGAGCCAACAACAGTTCCTCCTGAGCGGTAACGAGATCGGGGGCGTACAGCTCGAATAGCGGATCGCCAATCTCGACATACCGCCCCGTCTCGTTGACGTAGAGTCGTTCGATCCATCCCGTGACCCGGGCGTTTACGACGCTCAACCCGCGTTCGTTGGGCACGACCATCGCCACCGCGCGGACGGTGCGCTCGATCGGTGCTTCCCGCGCGATCGCGAACGTTACACCGGCAAGCATAGCCTGCCGCTGACTGATGCGGATCGGGGCGTCCGTGCTCGTGTCCACCCCGCCCATCTGCACTCCCTTCTCTGGAACGGCATCTTCGTTTCCTTGGGAGCCGCTGCACCCGACCGCGCCGGCCATCACAAGTACGAAAGTCACTCGCCTCATCGGTACCACTCCTCTCCAACCAGCGCCCCCAGTCGTGCACGC
This sequence comes from Gemmatimonadota bacterium, assembly GCA_036679645.1. GTDB lineage: Bacteria > Gemmatimonadota > Gemmatimonadetes > Gemmatimonadales > GWC2-71-9 > JADFNB01. The sequence continues at coordinate 23,376 of JAZDCY010000023.1, forward strand.
GCTGCTGCATAGTCCGCGACCAAACGCGCTAGCCGAAGCTGCGCGTCGAACAGTTCGTCCTGTGTGTCCAGTACCGTGGTGAACGACACGGCTCCCACGCGATACCGCTGAAGCGCTGACGCGCTCGCGGCATCCGCTAGCGGGAGAATCTCCTCGTCGGTCTGTTGGATGCGATCACGCAACGCGCGCAGGGCGGCAAGCGACGACAGCAGCTCCCCCGTGTGCCGCGCAAGAAGGTCCTCGTATCGTAGCCGCGCGTCATCCACATCCAGTCGAGCCGCTCGTGCAGCGGGTGCCTGCTTCCTGCCTGACCACAGCGGCACCGAGATCCCGACCAGCGCCGTGAGGAACGGCTCCCGCCCGCCGAACCGAATGCCGTTCTCGACCGACACCGTAAAGTCGGGGCGGCCCGCGATCGCGAAAACGCGCGCGCGGCGCGCGGCTCGCTCGACCGCGGCGGCAGCGACCGCCAATGCGGGACTCGTCATCGCGAGTTGCTGAAGAAGGATCGAGTCAGGAGTATACGTGTCCGTCACGACGCCGAGTGCTACGCCACCATCGGTACGTAGTAGCGTTGCTCGTGTGAGCTCGGCAGAGCCACCACGCAGCGCATCCATTTCGGCTAGAGCACCGGCCGCATCAGCCTCGAGTTGGCGGCGCCGTTCTTCCAGTTGAGCGCGCCGCAATCGGGCACGTAAGAGGTCGGTCTGCGGTACGGCTCCGGTCTCGTATCGGGCTTGCGTCACGCGCACCGACTGATCGGCGAGTGCTATTCGAGCATCCCATAAGCGCAGCGCGGTTTCCACCTCGGCGAGGGCGTAGTAGGCGCTGACCGCCATCGCGACGAGGTCCGCTTCGACAGCGCCGACGACCTCTGCCCCGAGCACACTATCCGCGCGCGCAACGGCGGTGGCTGCACGTTGTTTTCCCGGGAAGGGGAACGATTGCCGGATACCAATCGGAATCCGGGTCATCCTCTCCGCCGTGAAGGCAAAGGATGGAATCGGTGTTGCGATTACACCGGTCGTGAATGTCGGATCGGGAAGAGCCCCGGCGGGAGCAATCCGTTCGGTTGCAGCCGCGAGCCGTGATCCCGCCGCTTGGTACGCGGCGTTACCCGCGAGCACCTGGTGCACGTAGTCACGCAGCCCCGGCATATCGAACACCGCACTCGGTGTCTGAGCGATCGATGCACGCGGCACAACTATGGCTGCCACGAGCCACCATACATGTCTCATGTACGAAGTACCTCTCTCACGCGATCAATCGATCGCGCGACTGACGTTGCACGCACGACGCGATGCGCCGTGCCTGGACACACTACGCCTGTGAGAGGTTAGGCTTGCGGGGGGGGAGTGAGCGGCGAACGGGGATCCCTAATAACTGACCGCACAGGCCCCACCACAACGACCGATACGACAGTTCGCTGATAGGAAACGGCGTCAACATCCACTGCGGGTGCCACAGGAGCCGTCGCACATCCTGCGAAGTTACACATCAGCGGACCACCTGGGCCGTCTACAGAGACCGTTGCATGACGCGTCACCATCTCTTCGACGGTCATGGTCGGATTGACAACGGTACACACCATGGGGGCCGCGTAAGGAAGCGTGAGTACCCCAGCGAGAATGGCAATGGGAAGCAGTCGTGCGATGCGCATGAGTGGTGTAAAGTACTTAACGTGTCGAGGTCCGTAAGGTTCCCGACGGCGCCCGTTACATATGGGTCTCGATAGACAGGATCACCGCATAGTCCAGCTCCGGCTGGTTTCCTCGCAACCGGTGTAGCACCGGGAGCTTGATGCCGCCCTTGAGCGCCCAGTTCCGGTATGTGAGCCAGAAGCCGGGGGAGACCGCCAGGATCGTTCCACCGCTCGCTGACTGCGCCACGCCGTCCACGACGGCGCGCGCCGCGGTCACTCCGTTGAACTCGACGAGGAGCAGCGGATCGATTCCCCTAAAGGTGGGGATCCACGGGCGTACCCCAACTGCGGCATCATAGCGGTACTCGTTGCCGAGCTGCCGGCCAAACGCTTCGCCGTTGACCCGAACCAATCCGGATAGCCACAGATACGAGCGCAGGCCGTCACGAGAAACCGTGGCCCCAGCGAGAAAGTCGGTCGACCCGGAGCCCAGCGGGGGATCGCCCGACGCTTCCGCGAGTGGGACCTTCACGCCCCCGATCACCGCAGCGTGATATTGCGTCCGGCCACTGAACGAATGAAAGAACCGCCACTTGGCGCGGATCACGGCATCGCCTAGCCCGGTTGCGTCGCGATCGATCTGTGCGCCACCGGGCACCAGCCCTCGCCTCGTCCGGCGCTGCACCAACGGAAACGCCAAGGCTAGATTCACGTCCTGCGTGATTCCGTAGATCAACTCTCCGTGCAGTCCTCTGCCGCGTTCCTCGAGGGCCCCGGTACGCTGTGTGAACTGGCCTTCGAGTGCAACGCCGACCCCCCCGCGCCAGATCGTCTGCGGTCCGAGACCAAAAATCGGGTTGTGCCGCAGCTGGTCTGGACCCCGGGACGAACCCGACGCGCCCTGCGCGCCGCCCGTGGTCGGGACAAGCGCGACGAGCGCGGCGGAGAGTATGAGTGAACGACCGGAGTTTCTACGTATCTGTCGCACGTTCGAACGCCGTGTACTCAGACTCGTAGTTGCGCGCGATCTTGGCGACCTCGAACCCCGCGTCCTTCACCGCCTCGATGATTCGCTCGTTGGGAGCATCGGCGTCATCGCGCAGTGTGAGCGTTGCGATGCCCGTTTCCAATACGACCTCGATGTCTTCAACGCCTTCGATGCGCTTGAGCTTCTGTTCTACACCGTAGGCGCAAAACGGGCAGCTCATTCCGAGAATCGTCACTTCAATCTGCCGCGTCGAATCCTCCTGGACGGCGGATTCCTGTTGGGCCGACAGTGCCGGCGCAGTGGCGCCGAACGCGAAAGCCAACAAGAGTGTGGTGCCAAACGCTTTCATGATGTTCCTCCCTTTAGTGAACGGCTGAGTCTTCACATCCCCGACATTGGCTGGAACCAGTGATGAAACCACGGTACGTCGTTGGGCCAGAGTGTCGAGTGTGTAACGCTCTCGAACGCGTCCCGCAGACCCACGACGCCAGCCAGCCAGTCCAGTCCCCACCACCACGCGGTCGCCGTCAACGCGCCGACGATGATGGCGACGAGTAACCAGACGAGTACCCTCTTGCTCAACTCGACGCCAAGCAGACCGACGTACCGGGGAAGCGCAAACGGCATGATCAGCGTTCCCAGGTAGAAGGCCGACAGTCCGGCATTGGTGACGAACTCCGCCTTCCACAATCCAGCCGCGATAACCGCGTTTCCGGCGAGCGGAGCGCCCGTCACATACGCCAGCAGCAGGCCGACCCCGGCGTTCCCGAGTTGCACCAGCGGTCCCTTCGTCCCCTGGAGCGACACGTATCCCGATGACTGCCCGAGCGTAAGGAAGAACCCGATCCCCACCAGACCGAACAGCAACGGCCACCAGAGCGAGTAGACCTGGCCCCCGAGCGACAGACCCACACGTGCCCACACCGGTCCCGGTCTTCCGATGGGCGGGTGGTCGCCTCCCGCCGCAATCTTCTGCTGTGCCGACTCCCGAGCCGTGTCCCACAGCCCATCCGGTATGCGGCGCACGCCATACATCAGGACAGCGAGCACAGCAGCCACCGCCACGAACTGGCCGATCACCGGCTGCGGCCCGTCCAGCTCGACGATGAAGAACAGCACCCACACGAACAGGGCTTGCGCAGAAACCAGATACGCCATCACGCCGGCGGGTGCCACCCCGTGCGCGAGCAGTTCTCTCGCCTGCCGGAAGATCCGGCCGCGGCTCGGCGGGCTCAAAACGCCGAGCAGTGCCGCCATCCAGACCGTGCGCCACCCGTCGTCTCGATGGTCGAGCAGCCGGCGGCGCCAGATGGCGAACACGAACGATTCGCTGATGACGGTGACCACTACGGCCGACACCCACACCCACCACAGCATGATGAGCAAGTGGCGACCAGTGAACGTAGCCCACTGCTGCATGCTCTCTATGAAAGGCGGCATTGTATTCTCTCGTTATATCTCGGTCATTGTTCGCGTCATGATCGAAAGAGCGAAAACCGGAATCGGGTTCCCAGCTGAAACCGGGTGTCGTATTCCAACTGGGTTCCGTTGAGGTCCTGTACGATTGGAAACTGGACGGATCCTTCGAACAGCAGCCACGGGGTAGGGATCCACTGGATATCCGGACTCAGGAACAGCACGTGACCACCGGAATCGGGATTGGGTGTGCCGGCGATTTCATCTCGCCTCGCCACCTCGCCATTCAGTTCTACGTAGACAATGAGCGATTTGTCTCTAAGAGTCTTGTAGACCCACGGCGCGAGGCGGAAACCCAACGCCACGTCATAACTGAAGACGTTGCCCGCGTCGATACCGTCGTCGCTGGTGTTGATTCGGTAGCCAGTGTTGGCGATAAGCCCGAAGCGGTCGCGCGTCATCGTGAACAACGCCTTGAAAGGAAAATCCCAGGAGCCGGAACCCACTTGCAGCGGTCGGGGGGCGAGGGTCCCGTCAGGCATGGTGGCTCCCGTCCCACCTAGAGGAATCTTGACTCCGCCTTGAATCCCCAAACGCGTGGTTCCCTTCAACTGGTTGTTGCTGAAGAAGATCCACTTGGTGTCTACGAGCACGTCGCCGACCCCGCTGGTCGTATAATTCCCTCGCGCGCCGCCAGGTGCGGTGAAGTCCATGGACTTGCGCACGAACGGGACGACGACACGCGTGGTCCACATCGGCGTGATCGCGTAGGGAAGGACGCCGACCGGCTGCACGAATACGTCGATATCGCGTTGCATCGGATCAGTGATTCCCGCGCCATCGCGCCGCAGACCACCTCGGCCGAAGAACGAAGAGAACGTGCGCGCGGCGGATTCTTCGAAGCCGGTTGTGATGGCGGTCGCGGTGTGGAACGGCAGTGCCTGCGCCGATAGCATCGTTGGCACGAAGACACCGGCCATCATCAATGCCGCGGCGCAAGCCAGCGCACTCCCGTGCTTACCGTTCGACGTCCACTTCATCTCTAGATCCGCTCAACTCCGGCCAATCCCAGCCCCGCGAACGCCGTGCATAGCGCTCGGCTCCAAGTTCACGCCAGGTATGCGCCCCCCATCCGTGTCGCCGAGCACGCGGGGTCGGTTCGTGTCGTAGCCTACCGCCCGTACCCGGGTCCGGAGTCAAGCGCCCTTGCACCCTTGACCCCGTACCTAGGTCCGGGGTCTAGGTTGCATTCTGCCGGTCTGTCTCGAGCGTGGAACTCGACCACGCGTAACGCATAAGGAGCACGTTCATGCGTCACACCACAACCGCCCTGACGCTCGCGATCTTGCTCGTGGGCGCCGAACCGCATACTGCCCTGGGCCAGCAGGGACCACCGCCGCCCGACTTTCTCGTGACCGTGCGCTCGGCCCACGATTTCGAGACGACACTGGCGATGCTCAAACAGGCCATCGAGGGCGAAAACCTGATGGTCGTGCATGAGGTCAATCCCCAGCAAATGTTGCGCATGGTGGGTATGCGAGTGCGCGGAATGCGCCAGGTGTACTTCTTCCATCCTCGCTACATGCAGCAGATTCTCGAGACCAATCGCAACGGCGGCATCGAGCCACCTCTCAAGATCATCGTGATGGAACGGCCCGACGGCGGTGCCATGGTCCGTTATCACGATCCCGTACACCAGTTCGCGCCGTACGACGGGCTGGCTGACGTGGCGACCGAGCTGCGCGGCGTGATCGAGACGATCGTGGGCTCGATTCGAGGCTGAGCACTGGTGTCTTCCGCTGGTCCCGATCGTCGGCGCACCACCCTGGGCCTCCTAGCATTCGTTGCAGGGGGCGCGGTACCCATTCAACTCGTCACGCTCTCGTTCGGATACTCGGAGTACTACCGCGGGATCGATCTGGGCCCGCGCATAATCGCGGTGGCCCACGAGTTCGCGAAGTGGTACATCCCGCTCGTACTCATCCCCGCCATCCTGATTCTTGTTGGCGTCGCAGTCTATTCCCGCAAACGGTATCCCGACCTGTTCCGCCGTATCGTGGTCGGTGCCAGCATGGGCGCGATTGCGACAATTGCCCTTGATGCGGTACGGGAGGCCGGGGTCATCCACGGCTGGCTGCCGGGAGACAATCCGGTGAATTTCGGCAAGATGGCCACCGGCAGCGCCAGGTTCGCCGTGTTCTACCCGGTGGGACTGCTCGTTCACTATCTGAACGGGGCGAACTTCGGCCTTTTCTATGCGTTCGTGTGGGGACGGAGATCCTCCTATCTGAGCGCTGCCACGTGGGCCACGGTGTGGGCCTTGATCATCGAGCTGGGCATGATGCTCGGCCCGCCGATGGCCCCGATGGTAGGGATCTTCGGGAAGAACTATGCGTGGCCCCAGTTCTTTCTTCTGACGCTCGTGGCGCACATATTCTTTGGCGTCGCCACGGGTCTCTTGGTCCAGACATTTCTGCGCGAAGAGGATCGAAGCTGGCTCCTGCCGTTCCTGCGGGGGCATCGTGCAACCGCAGCAGCATCATGATGGGCATCGACACGGGGAGATAGACGCGATGTCGAAACTTCAATGGGCAGCGGTAGGCACCGTGCTGGTTTTCGGGATCGTCTTGCAGATCCCGCGCCACGACCATGGGCAAATGCCCGGTCACGATCACCCGGATCACATACACGAGCAGGGCGATGACATCGGCCCGGCAATGTCCGCCGCGGTGATGCAGACAACGACCGCGGTACCGGCTGGCCGGGAGCGTCTTCTGCTCAACATCAGCGGAATGACGTGAACAGGCTGTGCCGCGACGGCCCGTGTGGCCTTAACCCGCGTCGAGGGTGTCGAGAGCGCTGACGTTTCGTACGAGACCGGAACCGGTGAGGTTGTCTACAATCCCGACCTAACATCGCCGGAGATCTTTCTCGCGGAGCTGGAGCGCATGACCGGCTTTACGGGAACCGTGCAACAGCCCCCGGCACCTGGTGCCGGTGAGCCCGCCGATTCCGCTACCACGGAGTTACGGTCACGCTAGCACACCGCAGGCTACAAGCTCGGTAGACATCGCGGGCGCCCTCTCCCGCACGTGACTTTCACTTCCGTTCGCGCGTTACATCTAGTGTGAGCCTCCCTTTTCCCGCCCGGGAGGACCTTCCCGTGGTACCCAGGGAGCAAGCGATGTCCGCCATGTCAAGTCAGATTGTGGAACAACTACTTGACTGCCTACCCACCTTCACGGCAGACGAGCAGGCGGTGGCTCTCGCCGCCTATCGCGAACTTGCGCTGGGTGAGCCCGTGAGCACTGCGCGCCTCGCAAGCGCCACGGGACGACCCGAAGCGGATGTGCGCGAGATTCTGGAACGCCCGCATCTCAAGAGCCTCACGTACAGCGACGACACGGGCATCGTGGGATTCGGCGGACTCGCCGTGCGCAAGATGCACCACCGGTTCACCGTCGATGGACGGCAACTCTACACGTGGTGCGCGTGGGACAGTCTATTCATCCCACCCATCCTCGATCGCCCCGCGGAGGTCGCGTCGCCGTGCCCAACGACCGGCGAAACCGTTCGCGTCGTGCTGAGCCCAAAAGGCGTCCAGTCGATCGAGCCCGAGACGGCGGTCATGTCATTCCTCATGCCCGATGCGTCCGCGTTCGGTGGAGACGTACAGCAGACGATGTCGTCGTTCTGCCACTTCGTGTACTTCTTTGCATCACCTGACGCGGCGGCACCGTGGATCGACAACCACCCCGGAACCGTCGTCATGTCCATCGCAGATGGCTTCCGGCTTGGAGCACTGATGAACGAAACGCGCTGGGGCATCGTTCGAACAGCCAGATGAACAAGCGCCTCTTCGAGATCGGCTCCGTGACAGGAGCGACGGGGTCCGCACTCGCCAGTGCCGCCGCCAGCATCTGCTGCGTCGGCCCGATTGCGATCACGCTGCTAGGTGTGCAGGGCGCCATCTGGGCGGCCGGCGTCAAACCGTATCGCTACTACCTGCTCGGCGGGGCGGCGCTCTTTATCGTGGTCGCGTACTGGATTGCATACCGCCCGCCGAGGTTCATTGCCGGCGCCAGTTGCGCGACGGGCGGGGGACGGTTCACGAAGATCACCCTGTGGACGTCGGCCGCTGTCTGGGCGGCGGCGTTGGCCCTCAACATCGCCATCGACCAAAGTTTGTTCTAGGAGAATCGCATGCGTAAGCTCGCCGTCCTCGTCGCCGCCGTCGCGGCAATCACCGCGGCCGGAGGCGCGATATCGTCTTCGTCACCGAGTCACATCACGCTCGATCGCAACGCCGAGCCGCTCAAGTCGAGCTTCAACGCGGACGTCGGGAAGACACGTATTGTCATGTTGGTGGCCCCTACGTGAGGGGGATGTCTTCGGGGGGCCTCCGAAGTCCAGAAGAAGACGCTCGCAGAAATCGACGACCCAAACTTGCGGGCCTATACCGTCTGGGTGCCGCGGAACGGCGCGCGCGCGCGTCACGTGGAGCGCGTCACCGGCCTCGTGACCGACGAGCGGGCGACCCAGTACTGGGACGAACACAGCGCCGTGATCGATCCGTTCGATGAGATGCTCACGCTCACCGGCCCGTGTGCCGGTGTATTCCTTATATACGGTCCGGATGCCGTCTGGGAGGACGAGACGCCACCCGAGCCCGACTACGTCGAGGACGCGCACGCCCGCGAGTACAACCGCCCGCACCCGCAGTTCAACGGCCGCCGGTTCGCCGATGCCGTTCGCGCCGCATTGAGCAACTGATCGATCCCCAACCGGCGGTGACGCTTCGGGTGGCGCGTCCGTCAGGGAGTTGCCTGCAAACTCAAGCGCAAGGACGTCACGCAGCTTCAGCGGTGATCTAGGAACTCGGCCAGTGTCAGCCCCACGTCCTTCGCAATCTGGCGCAGAAGGATGGGGGCGATGTCGCGGCCGCTGTGGAACGGGATGGTTGTGGCCCGCCCATCTGGATGTCGGTACTGTCGGTGGGAACCGCGCTGGCGGGTGAGACTGAAACCGAGGCGCCCAAGGATCTTCTCGACTTCCCGTGGCTTCAGGACGGGGGGACGCCCCACCTCAGGCTATGGTGACCGTCTGGGTTCCGATGAATTGGCCATCAAGCTCCGGCTCGCCGTCCTCGAGCAGCATCTCGATGACTTCACGGAGGTTTGTTTGGAGTTCGTCGAGCGTAGGGGCCTGGCTATGAGCTCCCGGCCAGCCTGGAATGTAGCCAACGTACAGGTCGGTTGCCGGATCCCGCTCGACGACGGCGGTGTAGTTTCGCATGGTTTGAGGAAGATACAGCACCCCGCGCCAAACGTGAAGCTGCCCAAGGCCGTCTAGAGGGACCTTGTCAACCAAACCGTCGCATCATCATGGCAGAGCCACATCGGCACGAGTTGATTATTCGCGACCCGTATCGAACCAGTTGGTGATGCCGGGGGCGAAGGTTCAGACGGTATGATGACGGGGCGCGCAACGCGAACCGACGTGGACGGTGTCAAGTTCATCAACATGCCGCGAGCCGGTCTCGGATCGAACGGATATGGTCCGGACCCGTACGGCAACAGCCGCCGATGAGCGTCGCCCCGGCGGCGCGCCACTTCTGCGCCAACTCCCCGAAATCGACGGGCGCAGCTTCACCAATCCAGCTCCTCGAATCACCGTCGAAGCGCTCGCCGGAGTTGGGATAGACGACGACGGGTTTCGCCGCACCGGCCTGAAACGCGCGAATGAGCCCGGGTATGAAGCGCGGTGCCGTACAATTGGCACCGACAGCGATCACTTGCGGTTGATCGCGGAAAAGCGCCGCGATGTCGGCGATAGGAGTGCCGTCACTCAACCGGCGTTCATCACGGCAGCTGAAGCTGAACCAAGCGCAGACATCTGCCGTCTCATGCAGTAGCTGAAGAAGAACCTCTGTCTCTACACGTGACGGGATCGTCTCGCAGGCCAACAGATCCGCGCCCGACGCCGCGAGGAGATGCCAGCGTTTTCGATGGAAAGCGAGCAGACCAGCTCGATCCAGGTGGTAGCGGCCGGTGTACTCGGACCCGTCGGCAAGGAACGCTCCGTAGGGACCAACGCTGGCGGCCACGATGGGTCGCACCCGATCAGCGTGCTGGCCGCCCGTTTCCCAGAACGTGTCGCGCGCGCTCGTCGCGATACTCACCGACGACCGGATCAGTTCCGCCGCCGCCGCCTCAGCGATGCCTCGCTTCCGGAACCCCGCGAAGGTTGCCTGGTAGCTTGCGCTGATGAGGCAGTCGGCGCCCGCCTCCAAGTAGTCGAGATGCACCGCCCGAACGAGATCCGGATCATCTATCAACAGCCTGGCCGACCAGAGACCGTCGTCCAAGCTGGCCCCCCGAGCCTCCAACTCGGTTGCCAGCCCACCGTCCAGGATCAGCACGCCGTGCTGTTCGATCGCAACGGTGATGGGACTGATTGCTCGTCCCCGCGTCATGAACCGCCCGGCAACGCCGCAAAACGTGAGTCGATCGAGAACGTCACTGCGCTCATGGACATCCTCCGTAGGCTCCCTCACACCCTGGCACAGTCGCCACAAATAATACAGCACCGGAGATCGTCACCAGTCGATGCCCGTCGCCTCCCTGTTCCGCGGGTAGCTCCGGGTCTTGAAACCTGGGAGCCTGTAAATCCGTAATGGTATTACGGGCCGCTTCTCAGACATGTTATCACGTTGAGTACCAATAGTTTGGAGCGCATACGTGGTGGAAAAAAAGACTGGATTCTTCGAGCACTTGCGGAAGGAACTGGATCAATGGGGCATCGATCTCGAGGCCCTGAGCTGCGACGACCTGACGCCCGAGTGCATGAAGGTCGTCTGTATGCCGGCGGGTCTTCGCGGGAGCCTGGAAGATCTCGGTAAGACGCCTCGCGGCAACGTGGTGATGGTCCGTGTAGACGACATCACCTCCAGGAAACTGGATGCCTGGGTAGAGACGGGGGCCGTGAAGACCCGGTCCCAGGCGGCGGCCTTGTTCATTCGCGAAGGCCTGAAGGTACGCGAGCAGGAGCTTTCGGATCTCGAAACTGCGCTGCGCGGCGTCCACGACGCCAAAGAAGAACTCCGCCGCAAGGCCCGCGAGGTGTTCGGCGACGAAGATGAAAAGGAAACAAAGGAGTCACGATGAGCGGAATGACCATTCTGGCCCTGATTGGGCTGTTCATGTGGTGCGGCGCGCTGTCGCGCCGGTTGGTACACACCGGCACGCTTGGGTGCATGCCCGGGGACGCACACACGACAGAAGAGGCCGAGTCGCAAATGGCGGACCTGACGGACGCGTATCATCGGCTTGAGGCCGACATGGCGACACGCGTCACCGAGCTGGAGGAGCGATTGGATTTGGCGGAACTCATGCTCGCGCAGCAGAAGCAGCAGGTCTACGTCCGCGGGAGCGCGTAACGGCGCAAGCCCCCGCGCGCGCTTGCGGCGGTCGTGCTCACCGGCAGCGTGCTTATGAGCCTCGCGGTGACCGGCGCGAGCTGGTCCCCGGTAGCGGGCGCGGCGTTCTACGTCTGGCTGGTATACACGTTCGGCCACCTTGGCATCTCGTTTCTGCTCGCGAGCGCAATTGCGACGCCTGGCTGCGAGATGCGCGCCATACCCCACCTCTGGACGATTCTCACCGGGCGCGTAACCAAGGAACACTATTGCCGGTGTGCTCGATCCGATCGACAAATGGGAAGCGCGGCGAAGCGGCAGGTAGGGTGGTGGAGGTCGTTCAATCACCTGGCTCATGATACTGGGAGCGATTCGGGGGGGGGGGGGGGGGGCAGAAATCGGACCTCAACACGTGTCGCGAGTGGCCCTTATCTCGGTCTACGGTGAGTTGGGCAGAACACGCAGGCGGGGCTATCTTTCGGGGGTGGACGGAGGATCCCTATGACAGCTGAAACCTCTGTGATCTCGACGAATCCCGACATTCTTGGTGGGACGCCCGTGTTCGCCGGCACCCGGGTGCCTGTTCAGACGCTCCTTGACTATCTGGAAGCCGGTCGTCCCCTTGACGAATTCCTCGACGATTTTCCCACGGTGAGTCGGGAGCAGGCGGTTCGCCTCCTGGAGGAAGCGAAGCATCTCTTAGAAGCGAAGGCGCGTCCTGCTGGATGAGTGTCTCCCGCGTCGCCTGAAGCACGAGTTACCCGAGCATGATGTGCGAAGCGTGCCTGAGATGGGCTGGGCAAGCAAGAGCAATGGAGAGCTTCTAGAGCTGGCGGCGGGGCGTTTCGACGCGTTCCTGCCGATTGATCGCGGAATCCAATATCAACAGAACCTGTCCAACGTGCGCCTTGGCATCATCGCGATGCAGGCACCAAGCAACGACATTGGTGATCTCCGGCCCCTCATGCCGGCTGTGAACAGAACCTTGCGAGATCTCAGGGCTGGTGAGTTCAAGCGCGTGTCTGCGTAACCGGCAAACGCAGCTGGTTTCAGCAAACAATCCGTCGTGCTGGACACTCATCCGAGTGTGCCCCGGAAGGCACCGCACGACATTCTCTCCGAGGTGCGGTACCGGTTCCGAGGCCGACGTGCTACGGGCAGGCTCCAGTGAACGCCTCAATCACCGGAGTCCCGTCGGGTGCGACCACCACTTGCGCGTGGACGCCGAGGTTGAGCGTCTCACCGTCCTGAGCGGTGAACCTCACGATGCTGCACGATTGCGGTGCTCAACGCCGCAGCCTCGCCGATGAGAAAGCGATGTAGGTCGGACGAGCGCGTGAGCCCGTGACGGCGTGCAAGCTAGTCGGGGACCGACACGGTCCGCGTCGCCACAACCGTCCGCGCCGTGGCATCGGTCACGCGCACCGCGAATACGTAGCGCCCGGGTGACAGTGTCGAGACGTCCAGCGTCACCGCATCCACGTACGCGCCATCGGATCGCGCGGGGACCGTTCGCCGATAGGCTAGCACCGCGACCTCATCACCCTCGGCAGTGAGGCCGAGCACGTCGCCGATCCCGCCGACTACCCTTGCGAAGATCCCGCGGCGAGCGAGGGCCGTGGGCTCGAGTCGCAGCTCCACGTCGTACGTCACGCTGCCGGCGGAGTCCGCTGCCAATTCGTAGGACTCCCACACGAGGGCGAGCGAATCACCGGGAATCGTGTCCCGCACAGGGTGAATCTCGAGGTCCGTCCAGCGTCCTGCATTCGATGGCGCGGTGACCATCCGTCCGAGCAAGAGGTCAGACATATCCGGGCCCGAGTTGGCCGCTGCGCGGAGGTGGATCGGCAGCGCACCCCGGAGGGTCGCCTCGGGGCCCAACGTTTCGACCCGCACGACCGCAGGCCCGGCCGGGAGATCGACCGTCCCCAGCACGCCACGAGGTCCCCCATACGTGCGAAGCACCTGGCCCACTCGCACGGCGGGCGAGCTATCTGCCGCGCCGAGGATCGCGATGGAGTCGCCGGCCCAAGCGAGTGCCGGGGTCTCGCCGAAGACGGCCACGGTCACGAGCCCCGGCACGTCTCCTCTGAACTGCGCTGCCACGAGCGGAAGCGAATCCACCGCCGGGAGTGGGACGTTGTCGTAGCGGGCCGGATTCTTCTTCTGCGCCACGTTCAGGGCGTGGCGCGAAGCGCCGGCAAAGCTCGCCCGCACGTATCCCTGAGCGATCCCGAAAATGAACCGCAGCTGGGACGGTAAGTAGACCCAGAGGATGCGGTTCCGCTCCCGGTCGAGCCGCTCGCCCGGATTCATTCGCACGCGGTCCGGATCCTGGTGCCGGCCCCACACCACCACCACCGGATCGCGATCCGCACCCGAGGAGCCGAGCGTCGCTTCCAAGTCGGGCGGCCCGTAGCGCACGTACACGGCGCCGCGTTCCGTCTCCCAGCCCCGGTAGCCGTGAGCGGGATCCGCCCAACGGTAATCGGCATAGGTGACGCGCGCGTAGAACTCCGTCCGGGGTTTGTTGCCGGTGGTGATCCATAGAGGATCCCAAGCCCGCCAGTGGATCACCCGTTCGCGCTCACGCTGCTGTGCGTCCCCGTCGGCGTAGATCGCGCCCGCATCCTGCGTGAGCACCAGCGGAATGTGCTCGTACGGGGCCCGAGCGGCCGGGTCCAGCAATCGGAGTGCGGAATCGTATGCGGCTTCAGCCTCTTCCCAGGCGTCAGCGCGTGCGAGCGCGAGCCCGTAGAGCGCCCACGCCTGGCCATTCTTGGGCGCGTTGTTCACGAGGCGGCGGGCAACGGCGGCGGCGCTGTCCCACGTTCGGCCGGCGCCAATGGCCACCACCAGGAGCCCGGCTACGTCGAGATCGATCGAGTCCAGGCGGTGCGCCTCCTGCAGGCTTCGCTCGGCCACTGCCCATTCCACAATGCCACCGCCCTCCGCACGCAGCACACGACCGAACAGGTCCTCGACGTACTCCCAATCGTTGAGAAACGCGTCCTGATCGATGTCGTAGACGGTGCCGGTCAATCGATGACGGTGCGCGCGCTGCTCGTAACGCTGCCAGTCGAGCCGACCGCGTGTGGAGAGGGCTCGAGCGAGATGCGGCGAACCTGAAGCGCGGGCCGCAGTCACCGCGCGGTTCACCGCGCGCGACACCTGGAGACGGACGGTCACGTAGGTTTGGGAGTAGAACACGCTGGCGAGAGCGAGCCAGTACTGTGCCGAGTCGGAGGCGAAGCGGGTCGCGAGCCGCAGGTGCTCCTCGGCCTGACGCCGATCGGCACTCAGGTTTTCCCCGGGGGTGAAGCGGGCAAAGCGGAGGATGCCAAGCCGGTAGTGGGCCTCGGCGTTCCGAAAGTCGCGACGGATGGCTCGCTCGAGCAACCGGATAGCATCCGCAGAATCGTCTGCTGTGGCGAGACGGTCCACGTCCGGCAACGCCTGCGCCGGGAGGGCCACTGCGGAGGTCAGGAGCGCCGCAGCGGCGACTCCGACACGCCGCCACTCTCGCAGGACGCAGCGTGACGACTGGACTACCTCCACCACCCAGTCATGCTTCATACGACAGCGCCGGATACCATTTCTCGCCACGGCCCTCCGGCGTCAGATCCAGCACGTTCCAGAGAGGCCACATCATATCGACGTGCCGCATGTCTCCGCCCTCGTACGGCCTGCACAGCAACTCCGAGCCCCAGTAATGAAAGACGTTGTCATCCCGCTTCACGAACACGTTGGCCATGGGCCACTGGTTGCCCTCGTGATCTTCCGCGAAGTAGTCTGACTGATACGTGTTACTAGCCGACGACAGCAGATGCAAGTTCGTCCAGCCGCGCGCCGCCGTGAAAGTCGTAATGCGTTCGATGGGCGACCGTGCCACCACGGCGAGATTCATACGCTGCGTGATGTGCACCGCGTTCCCGTTGAGACCGTCGAGTATGGAGGTGCACAGCGGGCACGCTTTCTTCATGTTCGGGCCGTACATGAATCCGTAGACGAAGAGGCTGTCCTTTCCGGGTGCGAACAGCTCCGAGAGCTTCACCTGCGCCACGCGACCGTCGATCATCTCGTCGAACACGTAGTCCATCTTCACGGCCCCGCCCAGTGGCAACGCCCTCCTCATTGCCGCGACGTCCTCCGTTTGCTGGCGCAAGGCCGCCTCCGCGTCGAGCAAGTTGTTACGTGCCTCTCGGTACGCGGCGGATTCGTTGGGAAATGTCGGCTGTTCCATCAGTTGCGCCCTCGTTGGTCACAGATTGCAGCAGCGTGCAGCGCTCGGTGTTCAGTGTTCAGCGTTGCCTACAGCTCCACCCGCTTGCGCAAGATCGACTTGCCCCGGTATTCGCGCGCGCCCGGGAAGTTCGGCTCGACAGTCTTGCGTTTCCCAACCCAATCGTCGATGTCCACACGGAACACGCTCGTGCGTTGCAACTCGTCGTCCGTGATCGCGCTGTAGTCCGCCCCGGGTCGCAGATCTGCGAAGTATTTATCGAGCAACTGCTGCAACGCCCGCTCCTGCTCGGCACGATCCTCCACGATGCACCCGCGACCGAAGACGGTCACGCCCGCGTACTCCGTGCTGAACTCCAACGCCGTGTCGGCCGGGAGGAGGCGCCCGATCTCGAACACCGTGAAACACACCTTGCAACCTCCCTCCAGGGTACTCCGCGTGCGCCCCACCCGCGCCGTATGCAGGTAAATGGCACGTCGCGCGCGATCGTAGACGAACAGGTTGCTGTTGAGGAACGGCTGGCCGCCTTCCACCGTTGCCAGGACGCCGACACCAGCCACTGCCAGCATCTCCTCTATCCACTCGTCATCCCGCACCGCGCGATCGCTGCGGCGCACGGCGGTGAGGCCGTCACTCTTCATCGGCAGCTCTTCGTTCGGCATCGCAAGACCTCATTGCTCGTACCGACGTGCGAGATACGCTTCGGTACCCGGCGCGCCGTCTGCCAGCATGGTTTCGATAAACGCTCCCCGCTCGTACCAGATGACGGCTAGATCCCAGACACAAACCGACTCGGCACCCTCGGCGGCCCGCCACCGATCTCCTGGATCGAAGCCGCGCACCCAGATCCGAAGCGGCAATTCGTTGTGTCGGTCCCACCAGCCGGTGACCAGGTAATGCACCGAGTTCCCCTGGTGCGCAATCACAAACCCCACTCCCGGCCGCTCGTCGGTGACCGCCGGCGTCGGGAGTGTCTCCGCCAGCATCCTCCACACGCCGTCATACGCCGCCCAGTCGATCTCCCCATCGCCGCATACAATGGAATAGAGCTTCAAGCGCCAGTCGCCGAAGGAGCGCACCTCGCAAAATCGTGTAATACGTTCTCTGTAAGGTTCAACGGGCGTCCAGTCATTTGTCACAACACTCATCTCCAGTCGTCTAGTATTCCTCATCTGCCGTCACATTGTCGAATCGTAATCGTGTCGCAACGCTACAATACGACTGTCCAGCCATATCTTGGATTCAAGAGTACAGGCAATGAGGGGTGCAGGCAGCGAGAGGTACTCCGTGACCTTTGACTTCGAGTTCGATTGAGCCGTGCAGTCACATTCTCGGCCCTAATCGTCCTGCTGACGCCCAGCTGACCTGAAGGCCGGCTCGAGCCTACCCCGCCCACACAGTGATCCGCGTACGCCCCCGTTGCCGCGCCGAGGAATCGCTGAACAAATATATTGACTTGACAAACCAATATAAATAGCCCAGCTATGTGTCATGACTACCAAGACCCTCGCTTGGGACCTCATGCGGTTCTATCCCCGGATTTTCTTCGCCTGTCACCTTCGCCACCGGCGCGATCCGAAGACCGGGGAGGAGCTGAGCGCCCATCAGGGGAGCACCCTCGATCACCTCGACGAGAGAGACGGGACTCGCGTGGGAGAGCTTGCGAGCCACATGGGCGTTACGCCGGGCACGATGTCGATCAACATCGACCGGCTCGAGCGTAAAGGCTACGTGGTACGGATGGGTGATCCGGACGACAGGCGACGGGTTCTCGTGCGGCTGACCGAGGCGGGGGTGCGGGTCAAGGAAGCGAACAGCGTGCTCGATCCCGGGTTGGTCGAGGCGCTCCTCGAGGGCTTGGCACCCAACGAGAGACGAGCCGCGATCGACGGGCTCAGGATTCTGGCCGAGGGCGCCGAGCGGCTGATGGCGGAGCGCGCAGTGGAGCCAGCCAACAAGGCAGGATAGGAGTGAAAAAAATGATACGGGTCGTCTTGGTCATACTGATATCCGGAGTAGCGCTCTTCGGCGTCGTCTTCGTCATCGGAAGCCTGCTGCCTGTCGCCCACGTGGCGTCCGTCAGGGCAACGTTCCTGGCCAGTACCGAAGACGTCTTCGCGCTGATCTCCGACTATCAGCAGCACCCCTCTTGGCGACCGTCGGTCGAGCGAATCGAGGAACTCCCGCCGCGAGACGGGAAGCCGGCATGGCAGGAGATCGGGAGCACCGGACCACTCCCCATGGAGCTGACCGAGAGTGATCCGCCCCGGTCGATGGTCACGACGATCCTGTCCGAGGGGATGCCGTTCGGTGGACGCTGGATTTACGACGTTGAGACAACCGCGGAGGGTACGGTTCTCACGATCACGGAGGAAGGCGAGGTCTATAACCCGATCTTCCGGTTCGTGAGCCGCTTCATCATGAGCCACCACAAGACCGCCACCACGTATCTCCAGGATCTCGGGCGCAAGCTGGGAAACGACGTGGCAGTGGAAGTCGTCCGCTAGCTTTCCTCAGGAAGTCAGTCCGCGTTGTCTTCACTCCGCGGGAAACCCATGATACGCGCTCGAGAGCGCAGTACCCTGACACTACGCCTCGCAATCTTCGGTGATCCGGACGGCAACGATCTGTACCTCGCGGAGGTGCAAAAGAGGGACTAGTCCACAAGGTGACGGCGCGGTGGATCGTGTGCGCCGCCTTGACCGGCACCAGTTTCGGTGTATATTCGGGTCCCGCCGGCCGACCCTGCTCGCCTATCAGTCCGACCCGAAACCGCAATCGCGTGGTGACGGTCTAACGTGACGGCAGGTAAGCCGCTCCGTTGCGCACAACGGGCTCGGGCGCCGTTCGCTTCTACGGCTTTCACGTAAGGATCGTTCGTGAAGGCGTGATGTACTAGGTGGGACGTACCACGAAGGGATTTTTCAGTGAAGCTCTCCGACATGGCCATTCGTCGCCCCGTCCTAGCCAGCGTCATGAGTGTGGCGCTCGTGCTGTTCGGTGCAATTGGATTCACTCGCCTGCCCGTTCGCGAGTTCCCGGACGTGGACGCGCCCGTCGTGACGGTCACCACCATCCTCCGGGGCGCAAATCCCCGGGTGATGGAATCGGCCGTCACCGACATCCTAGAGGAAGAGCTCAACACCATCCCGGGACTGCGGACGCTCACCTCGTCTTCTGCGGAGCAAGTCTCGACGATCACGCTAGAGTTCACTCTCGACCGTGAGATCGAGGCGTCGGCGCAGGACGTGCGTGATAAGGTGGCGCGCGTGCGTGGCCGGCTCCCCCAGGAGATCGAGGAACCCGTCGTCACGAAACAGGACGCAGATGCGCAGCCGTTTTTCTGGCTCGCACTCTCGGGGGCCAACTACAGCCTGCTCCAGCTCTCGGACATTGGCGACCGCGTGGTGAAGAACCGTCTCCAGAGCCTCCCGGGGGTCGGGCAGGCGCAGATCTTCGGCGAGCGGCGCTACTCAATGCGGATCTGGCTGTCGGCCTCAGAGCTGGCAGCCCGCGGGCTCACGGTCCAGGACGTGACCTCCGCCGTGCGCGCCCGGAACGTCGAGATTCCCGCCGGCCGGATCGAGTCGGAGCGCCGGGAGTTCAGCGTCCGCTCGCTGGGTGAACTCAAGACACCGGCAGAGTTCGCTAACGTCATCGTTTCGAGCGCCAACGGGCAGGTCGTCCGGCTCAGTGATCTCGCCCGCGTGGAGCTGGGACCCGAAGACGAACGCCGCACCATGCGGTGGAACGGGAATGCGACCGTCGGCATCGGCGTCGTGCGCCAATCGAAGTCCAATCTGATCAAGGTGTCGGACGGCATCCGCGCAGAGCTGCCCGACATCAACGACGCGCTGCCCCCGGGCGTCCGGCTCGACGTCGCCTTCGACGGCGCCACCTTCGTGCGCCGCTCAATTCAGGAAGCCGAGTACACGCTGTTGCTGGCCGGCGGGCTCGTCGTACTCATCATATTCTTTTTCCTCAGGAACCTGCGCGCGACCATCATTCCCGGACTCGCCATCCCGACGTCCATCGTTGCGGCGTTCGGGATCATGTACTTCCTCGGATTCACAATCAACAACCTGACCTTGTTGGCGTTGATTCTTGCCATAGGTATCGTGGTCGACGACGCGATCATCGTGATGGAGAACGCGTACCGCCATCAGGAGGAACTGGGCGAGAGCCCCGAACAGGCGGCCATGAAGGGCACGAGTGAGATCGCGTTCGCCGTGATCGCCACGACGATCGCGCTCGTCGCGGTGTTCTCGCCACTCGCATTTCTGCAGGGCACCACGGGACGGTTGTTCAACGAGTTCGGGATCGCGCTCACGGGTGCCGTCATCATCTCGAGTTTCGTGGCGCTTACGCTCACGCCCATGTTGAGCGCCAAGATCTTGCGCGTGCCCAAGAGCCACGGCCCGCTGTTCAACTTTTTCGAGAACACGTTTCTCACAGTCACCAACAAGTACAAGGACTCGCTCGGGTTTGCGGTCAAGCACCGGCTGTTCGTCATGATCGGGGCCGTGGCCGTCGTGGCCAGCGCAGGAGTCGTGTTTCGGTCGCTCAAGCGTGAGTTCGTCCCACCGGAAGACCGCGGCATGTTCATCACCTTTGTCGTCGCACCCGAGGGATCGTCGCTCGAGTATACCGACGGCTACATGCGCCAGGTCGAGGCCATCCTCGCGCAAACCGAGGATGTCGACGTCTACTTCAGCGGCGTTGCGATATTTGGGCCGGTGAGCACCGGGATGGCCTTTGCGCGCCTCAAGGATTGGGACGAACGGGATCGCACAGTCCAAGAAGTGCTCGCCGAGGTGCAGCCGCGCATGTTAGGCATTCCGGGCGTCTTTGCGTTCGCGAGCAATCCGCCGGCCTTTGGGTGGGGTAACCCCGTCAATTTCGTCGTACGGCATCCCGACTTCGATTCGCTGCAAGTCGGGATGAACGCGCTGATCCAGCGCGCACGCCAGATTCCGGGCTTGATCAACGTCGATACCGACCTCAGAGTGAACAAGCCCGAGCTGTCGGTGACGTTCGAGCGCGACCGGGCTGAGGATCTCGGCGTCCCGATCGCCGATGTGTCATCCGCGCTGCAAGCGCTGCTGGGCGGGCAACGCATCAGTACGTTCACGCGCGATAACAAGCTGTACGATGTCATCGTGCAGCTCGATCCAAAAGAGCGCAGTACGCCGAGTGACATATCCGGCATCTACCTGCGTGGCCGGGACGGCGCGCTGGTTAACTTCGATGCCCTCGCTCGCCTCAGCGAGGGCGTCGGGCCAACCTCGCTGGCCCATTTCGACCGCCTGCGATCGGCCACGCTTACCGGCGGTCTCGCCCCCGGGTTCACACTCGGCGAAGCGCTCGATTCGCTCAATGCCGCAGCGGCGGAAGTACTACCGAGTGGGAGCAGTGTCGCACTGACCGGTGAGTCACGGGAGCTCGAGGAAAGCGGCTCGGCGCTCTATTTCGCGTTCGTACTCGCCATCGTCGCCGTGTTCCTAGTGCTCGCGGCCCAGTTTGAGTCTCTAGTGCATCCGCTGACGGTCTTGTTGTCCGTGCCGCTCGCTGTCACGGGTGCGCTCGTCACGTTGTTGCTCACCGGGTCGACCATCAACCTGTACAGTCAGATAGGGATGATCCTTCTGATCGGACTCGTCACCAAGAACTCCATTCTGCTCGTGGAGTATGCCAACCAACTCATGCGTAAGGGCATGACCGCGCTCGACGCCGTCATTGAGTCGGGCCGAATACGATTTCGACCCATCGTGATGACATCGGTTGCCACGGTGATGGCGACGCTTCCCATCGCCTTGGGCCTCGGTGCCGGATCGATGAGTCGGCGGCCGCTGGGATACGCCATCGTGGGCGGTCTCATCTTCTCCACGCTGCTCACGCTGTACCTCGTGCCAGTCGTCTACGTGCTGCTCGATGCGCTGAGCGCGAGGGTGACCGCGCGCACACCCGCGTCCACGATCGCACAGGCGGAGGCCAGCTGATGCTCTTTCTGCTCGCGGCGCTACAGGTCGGCACGCCAGACCAGCTCCCCCAAGTGACGCTGGAGGACGCGCTGCGAATGGGGACGCGGCTCGAGCCGGGCTACGTCACCGCACTGGGCCAGGTGCGCGACGCCACCTGGCAGCGGCGCGCGGCGTACGCTGCGTTCGTGCTGCCGTCGATCTCACTCCAGACATCGGCGACGCGATTCTCGACGGAGTTCTTCAACATCGGGACGGGTCAGCCGGCGTCGCAAATCGTCCAACTGAGCCTCACGGCAACCTACGATCTGTTTCGCGGTGGTGCCAAGTTCTTCGAGTTGGCACAGGCGCGCGCACAACTCGAGCAAGCGGATGCCGGTGCTACCGCGCAACGGTACCAAACGGCACTTTTGATCGAGGCGGACTACTATGACGTGCTCGCCCAACAGGAACTCGAACGCGTCGCCGAGGCGCGCGTGGGACGGGCGGAGGAGCAACTCGGTGTCGCCCGTGCACGGGTCGTCTCGGGCGCGGCGGTGCCGACCGACTCTTTGCAACTCCTGCTCGAGCTCACGCGCGCACGGGTTGACCTGTTGCGCCAGCGGTCGCGTCTCACAGTGGCGCACCTGCAGTTGGGGCGCCGCATCGGTGCGGCCGGGCCGGTGGCGGCAGCGCCCATCGACAACGACATCGCGCCGCTATTGACGCTGACCGCAGACCAGATCGTGCACGAAGCGCTCGACAGCGGCCCAACGTTTCAGAGCGCGCTTGCTAGCGCTCGAGCGGCTGCCGCGGGCGTGCGGTCGGGGTGGAGCCTCTACTTGCCGCAGATGGCGCTGACGGGACAGTACACGGCATTCGACGATCGTTTCGTACCGACCGCTACGACGCGAACCTCCCTGGGCCTCGCCATAACGATCCCCATCTGGGACGCCGGGCGGCGGGAGATCTCATTCGCCCAGGCCCGGTCACGCCGGGACATCGCGTACGCCATACGCGATGACACCGAACGGCAAATCCGCCGGGATGCGGTGCAGGCGTTCGAGGCATATAACACGGCTCGGGCCACCGCGCAGCTCGCCGATCAGGGAGTGCTCGTCGCGCGCGAGAACCTGCGCGTGCAGGAGCAGCGGTACCGGGCCGGCGCGAGCACAATTCTCGACCTCGTCACGGCACAAGTCAGTCTCACCGAGGCGGAGGCAGATGTCGTGCAAGCTCGATACAGCGCGCGCCTTGCACTGGCCGGAATGGAGGCAATTCTCGGCCGGCGACTCTCTACGAACCTGAGGCAGCAGTGATGCGATACGCGAAGTACCTGGCGTTGGCGGTCGGCGCGGCGGGATGCAACGGGGCCGAGGCCGATAGCGCGGACGCTGCCGCCGGTTTCGGTGAGGGTGGATTTCCACCCACACCCGTCGACGTCGCCGAGGCGCGGCAGGATACGGTGATCGACCGGATCTTTGCGACCGGACAGATCGAGGCGCTCCAATCAATCGAGCTGCGGCCGGAGGTGGCGGGCCGCATCACGGAGATACTGGTGCGTGAAGGTGTGGAGGTGCGCCAGGGGACACCGCTGTTTAAGATCGACGACAGCGAGCTGCGCGCACAGGTGGCGCGTCTCCAGGCCGAGCGCGACCTGGCGCGACAGGCGCTGGAGCGGACACGCGATCTGATGTCGCGCAACGCGTCGTCGCAGTCCGATCTCGAGCAGGCCGAGGCGAGCTTTCGCAGCGCCGAGGCACAGCTCGAACTGCAACAGATTCGATTGGACCGGACGCTGGTACGCGCACCCTTCAGCGGTGTGATCGGAAGGCGCTTCGTGAGCCTGGGTGACTATGTGGACAACAGCACACGACTCATCACACTTCAAACGGTCGATCCGCAGCGGGTCGCTTTTGCTGTACCGGAACGGTACGCGCAGCGGCTGGCCAACGGTCAGGAAGTGGTATTTCAGGTGGCCGCGGTCGCCGGTCGGGAGTACACGGGAACGGTGGAGTTCGTGGACCCGGTGGTCGAGCTTCCCGCCCGCACGATCACGGTGAAAGCACGCGTGCGCAATCGCGACCGCACGCTCAAGAGCGGGATGTTCGTCGAGATCCGCCTCGCTACGGACGTGCGCCCCAATGCCGTCGTCGTACCCGAGGACGCCATTCTCCCGCTTCAGGGTCTCGACTTCGTGTGGGCCATAGTGGACGGTGCCGCGCAGCGCCGGCAGGTACAGCTCGGCGTTCGGACCCCGGGATTCGTCGAGATTCTCAGCGGCGTCGAGGCCGGTGAACTGGTTGTGGTGGGCGGCTTGGAGCGATTGTTCGACGGCGCGCCCGTGATTCCCAACCTCGTGCGACGCACCGCAGATGACGTACAGCAGCCTGTGAACTGATCCTATCGGCGGTCGGGAGGGTCCGGCTCGCCACACTTACGTTCCGTCGGCCATCCCACGAGGTCTTATGCCTGAATTCCACGTCAACTACCTAGCCGTTGGCGCGGCAGCGCTGGCCACCATGGTCATTGGTGCGGTTTGGTACTCGCCGCTGTTGTTCAGCAAGCTTTGGATGAAGGCCCACGGATATTCGGAAGAGGACGTCGAGCAGATGCGCAAGACGCTCGGCCGCGCCTACATGGTGTCAATGTTCTGCTATGTAGTGATGGCCTTCGTACTCGCGGTGCTCGTTTCCTGGGTGGGTGTCACGACGGTGCTGGAGGGAGCCGTTCTCGGTCTCCTCGTTTGGATCGGATTCCTCGCCACCCTGGGTCTGACTGCCAATATGTTCTCAGAGAAACCGTTGTCGACGTACCTCATCGATGCTGGCTATCAGTTGGTTTACACCGTGGTAATGGGCGTCATACTCGCAGCGTGGCGGTGAGGCGGATAGTTTCGAGCCAGGTCCTTACGGGTTTTGCCTCACGCACCTCACAGGAGTGACTGCCATGCGCATCTCCGCGTCCACCCGAGCCGTGTTCCTCAGTGTCGCGCTCTGCGTCGCGACTGTGTCCGTCTCTCCCGCTCAGGTCACGGCCATTCGCGCGGGCGGCCTCATCGACCCAGAGACGGGCACACTCGCTGCCGACCAGGTCATCCTGATCGAGGCCGGCCGATTCACGGCCGTCGGGCCCAATGTGGCCATTCCGGCGGGCGCGGAGGTGATCGACCTCTCGGATCTAGTCGTGCTGCCGGGACTCGTAGACGCACACAACCACTTGGCGCTCACTTATAAGGAAGAGCCCGAGAGCAACGTCTACTACCTCACGTACGTGATGGAGAGCACGCCGCTGCGCGCGATCCAGGCAGTCTCCAACGGTATTCAGATGCTCGACGCGGGCTTCACGATCGTGCGCGATATGGGGAACGCCGGGAACTACGCGGATGTCGCGTTGCGTCAGGCGATCGAGCAGGGCTGGATTCCGGGGCCGACGATCATCAACTCCGGCATCATCATTGGCGGCATGGGCGGGCAGTTCTGGCCGACCCCTGAGATGGCGCTCGATCACAATATCGTCTACCCCGAATACCTCGACGCCGATACGCACGACGAGATCGTGAAGGCGGTACGACAGAACGCGCTGTTCGGGGCACGTGTGATCAAGATCTGCGTCGACTGCAAACCGTGGGGCTACACCACCGAGGAGATACGCCTGTTCATCCACGAAGCGGACAGGGCGGGACTGAAGGTCGAAGGGCACGTGCAGACGGTCGATGGCGCCCGGCGTGCGATCGAGGCCGGTATCTGGTCCATCGCGCACGATCGTGGTCTCACGGAAGAGATGCACCGAGCAATGGCAGAGAAAGGCATCTTCCGAGCGGGTACCGAGACACCACTCTCGCTCACCGGCCATACGACGCGCGAACGGTACGAACGAACGGTCGCGGGTTTGCGAAATGCATACGAATTGGGCGTGCCGCTCACGTTCTCGACCGACGCCGACTACTACATCCCAGGCATGACCCGCGGCGAAGTGGCAATCGAGTTCATCGAGACATGGAAGGCTGCCAATATTCCGCCTGTCGACATCCTTCGTGCAATGACGACCAACGGCTTTCGCGTGAGCGAAACAGAGGACACACGCGGCCCAATCCGACCTGGACTGATCGCGGATCTCATTGCGGTTCGCGGCAACCCACTAGAAGACATCGATGCGCTGCGAGACGTGCAGTTCGTCATGAAAGGCGGCATGGTCTTCAAGCGGGACGGTGTGATGATGCCCGCCTCGTTCTTCCATGGCGGGCCGGTGAACGGTTGGAGGATTCGGTGACGGCGCCTCTTCCGCCTGCCCAACCAATCGCCCATACTATGAGCGACTTCAACCTCCCATCCCATGCGACCGCTCGCTCTCCTTCTCGTAGTGATCCTCGGTCTGGACGGCAACACGCCCGCCCTCTCCGCGCAGGACCGCGGTGGCGTCACCGCTTTTCAACGCCAACTCGCCGTACGGATACTTGATCAGGTACAGAACGCACTCGACGGGCTGTATTACGACTCCACCTTCGGCGGCAAGAACCTCGATCGTTTCCGATACGAAGCGCAACGGACGATCGACACCGCGTCTACCAGACCCGCGCTTTTTGGCGCGGTTGCACAGTACGTGCTGAACCTCGGTGACTCGCACACCAGGTTCTTCCCACCCGGTCTCACGGTATCTGTCGACTACGGCTGGACGTGGCGGATGATCGGGGAGAATTGCTATGTCTCGGAGGTACGGCACGGATCCGACGCCGAGCGGCAAGGGCTCGCCGTGGGCGACCAGATTCTTGCAATCGGTGGCGTAAGGCCGACTCGCGAGAACATCTCGCTCCTCGGGTATGTCTCACATTTGTTGCGCCCCACGCGCAGCCAACGTCTCTACGTGGCGGGGTACGATGGTGAGCGGCGCTGGGTCGAGTTCGAGTCGAAGATCGAGCGGTTGCCATCTCTCATGAACTACGAAAACCTAGAGCACTTGCGATACCTGCGCGATCAGGCGGCGTTAGGCGGTCGGGTCGAGCACCAGTTCGAGACGCGGGACAGTGTGGCTATCTGGCGGTTCAACCAATTCGGGTTCAGAGACCGGCGGCTCGACGACTACATGCGGCGCGCTCGTGACTATCCATGGTTGATCGTGGATCTGCGCGGCAACCCGGGTGGTGCCATCGAGGCGTTGACGAGATTGCTGGGTCACTTCTTCGACGAGGAGTTTTCGGCGTACACGGAAATACGACGAGATTCCACCATCGAGCACATGGTGGAGCCAAGAGGCGAACCCTATCAGGGCCAGGTTGTGATCTTGGTCGATTCGCGGTCCGCGTCGTCGTCCGAGTTGTTCTCGCGTGTGCTACAGCAGCACGGCAAGGCCATGGTAGTCGGGGACAAGACCGCCGGTGCCGTGCAGGTGGCGTTAGGTCTTGGCCAACGTATCCAGGCATCGAATCGCACGTTCTACTACGGAATGCAGATAACGGTATTCGACGTCGTGATGGCGGACGGGGACCGGCTCGAGGGCAAAGGCGTGATTCCCAACGTCGCGGCGCTGCCCACGGGCCGCGATCTCGCCGAAGGGCGCGATCCGGCAATGCAGTTCGCGCTCGAGTTGGCGGGCGTGAAGGTGAGTTCCGAAGAGGCCGGCCAGATCTGGCACTAGGGCTCATCTCGCCATTGAGGGGTATCACCCAAAGAGGTGCCGAAACAGCCGAACCTGAGGTCGTGCCATGACTGCTCTTCGCCAGATCCTCCTCGCCGGTACCGCGCTCGCGCTCGCTGGTTGTGCCGGACTCAGGGTCAATAGGGACTTCGATCGTGACACATCGTTCGAGGCCCTTCGCACGTACGCCTGGGTCGACCTCTCCGATGACGAGCGCAGCGAAATGGAAAGTGTCAGCCCGTTCCTCGAGCGCCGGCTCGCTCGCGCCGTCGATACCGTGCTCGAAGCCCGCGGATTCACCCTGCGCAACGAGGGGGATGCCGACTTTCTGGTCGATGCGTATGTCGTTTCAGCATACGGCGGAAGTGACTCGAGCGTCGCGGCGCAGTACGGATACGGCGTCCCGACGGTGAGCCTGGTCTTCGGGCTTGGCTACGGCTCTGGAGGCTACGGTTATTCGCGCGGGAGCTTGGGCTACGGGAGCTTTGGCTACCCGTATCTCGGCCTGTCGAGTTTCGGTGTCGGGTACTTCGGCGTGCCGTACTTCGGT
>JAZDCY010000024.1:0-33753 GCA_036679645.1 Gemmatimonadota bacterium
CCTGATCGAGGGCCAAGACGGTAGGCATGGAACCTAATATCTACAGGATGGGCGGAGTCGGCGATACGACGCGACCCCGCTTGCGGCTCACCGCTTGGCGCGCACCCGTCACCGTTCGACTTCGTAGATCATCAACGCAGGTGACGGCGGGTTCCGGGCTGCGAAGGCGTAGGTCGTCCCATCGATGACGCCCAGCGTTGCGGTGTGCACCCCTTGGAGGATCTGGATCAACCCAATACGCTTGGGTCGTTCCGGATCGCGCACGTCATAGAGGTGCAACCCCGCATCGAGACCGTCCTCGGCGGACACAAGGAGGGCCGTTCCGTCGGCGGTGACCTGAAGATCGGCCACCGTCCCGATGTCGTCGATGCCAAACCCACGCACCCTGCTGGGCCGGCCCTGGAGATCCAGACGCCATATGTTGATGACGTTGCCGTCGTTCGCGCCGCGCGTGCCCCACGTCCCGGTGTAGGCATACCGATCCGTTACCCAGAGATCGGAGAAGAACCGTTCGGTCCCCTCACCGGTCCCACCCGACACCCGGACAAACTCGGTACCCGTGAAGGTCAGGTGTTGGGTCGGGCATTACGAGCTGGGGATGGGTCAGTAGGGGTAGCGCGGATCACGCCGGTGATGCCAAGTCTGAGCGGCGACCGAAGAACCGCAATCCCATTGGCCGCGAGGGAAAAACTACGAATCGACTTGAACGCCCTTCCAGAAGGCAACGTGTCCCTTGATTTGCCGAGCGGCGGCATTGGGTTCGGCGTAGTACCACGCGGCTGCCTGGTTGACCTCGCCGTTCACAGTCACGTCGTAATAGCTGGCCATGCCTTTCCACGGGCAAACCGACCGCCGGTCACTCTCGGCGAAGTACTCCCTGTTGAGCGAGTCCGGCGGAAAGTAGTGATTGCCCTCCACCTCCACCGTCTCGTCGCTGTCGGCGAGCGTGACGCCGTTCCAGATCGCTTTCACGGCTGTCTCGCGCTCACGAAACCTGCTTCGCGAGTTCGTCGAGTGACTCCGAGCGACGCATCAGACCGAGAAGATCGCCCATGGCGTCGATTGGGGTTTGGCGCGCCAGGCGCGACCGCAACGCATGTGAAACCCGCAACTCCTCATCGGTGAACAACAACTCTTCGCGCCGCGTGGAGCTGGCGTTCACGTCGATGGCCGGGAAAATCCGGCGGTCCGCCAATTCGCGGCTCAGCACCAACTCGCTGTTGCCCGTCCCCTTGAACTCCTCGAAGATCACCGTGTCCATGCGCGAGCCGGTATCGATCAACGCGGTGCCGATAATGGTAAGCGATCCGTCGCCTTTGGCGGGATCGATATTGCGGGCACTACCGAGAAACCGCTTTGGCTCTTCCATCGCTGATGCATCGAGCCCACCGGTCAGCGTGCGGCCGGTTCCCTGCACCACGGTGTTGTACGCGCGTGCGAGCCGCGTGATCGAGTCGAGAATGATCACTACGTCCTGCCCCATCTCGACCCGCCGGCGTGCCCGCTCCAGCGTCAGTTCCGCAATCCCGATATGTCGCTCGGCGGGGTAATCAAAGCTCGACGCAACAACCTCGCCGAACCCACAGATCTCCATCTCGGTGACCTCTTCGGGCCGCTCGTCAACGAGCAGAATAAACAAGGTCATATCGGGGTGGTTCTTGACGACGCCCTCGGCAATGGCCTGCAGGATCATCGTCTTGCCCGCCCTTGACGGCGACACGATCATCGCTCGCTGACCTTTCCCCATGGGACAGAGCAGATCGATGATGCGGTTCGTGGGATCCGGTTGTCCACGACGTGTCAGGCCACACGCCAGATGCAACGGCTCCCGCGGGTGCGTCGCGCCCAGCTTCGTGAACTCGGGCCGCCCGTTGCACGCTTCGGGAGCTTGGCCATTGATCGAGGTGACATTGCGCAAGCTGGCACTCCGCCCCCGCCCGGGTGGTTTGCCGTACTCGCCCGCGATCTCGTCACCGGTCCGAAGCCCGAGGCGCTGAATCAGCTTCTGGCCGACGTGGATGTCTTTCTTCGAGGGGACGTAGCCCGACTGCCGGCGGCGGATGAATCCTGCGCCTTTGCCGGTGAACTCGAGCACACCGAGAGGTTCAAACTCAGTCACATTCCGTTGTACTTATCGATTGGGGTCTCAACGCTCCAGCCGTCGGCGGGACGTGCGATGTCCCAATTATACACGGAACCCCGCCCCCCGCCCACCCCACGCCGCTCACATCGCAGCCGCGCGCTCTCACAGCCACCCTGGATTGGATACCGTCCGATCGCTCTGGACGTTCCCGGTGTTGAGAGTCCCCGCAGGCTCGAACAGTGGAATGTGTGCCTCGCCCACGGGCACGGTCGGCCCGTGCTCCACCCCGCGCGGCACGATGGCAAGGTCTCCTTCAGCTAGGTCGAGGAAGTTCGTCTTCGTTGGCATGATGATGGAACTCGAAGGCCCCGGCGATCTTGGCGAGCTTGACATGCTGGCCGTTCAGCGCGCCGACGATGCGGGGATGCCAATGGTCGGAAAACCGGGCAAAGGCCTGGGCACCGCGCACCGCGCACCTACTCGATACTGAGTTGTTCGACGAGCCATCGCGTCAGATCTCGCTCATCCACGATCGACCACGAGTGCGGGTTACGGGAGCCGTCCGGACGCACGCCTCGCCCGGTCGTCGTAATCAACTCGGCCTGGTCGTTGCCACCCAGCAGGAGCCGATTCACCATCCCAGCCGCATCGAACGCGTTCACGTTGTAGAAATCAAAGCGGCGCTCGACAACCCAATACTCGATGTCGGGCTCCGTGTAAAGACGTATCGGTATCTCGAGCAGGAGCCGCGCGTTGCCACCATCGACAGCGAAATAGGAAAACGGTGAACGCCCCGCATACGAGGCCCGGTAGTCCTGCGGTGGTCCCCCGAGGTTCGAGACCAGGTGATCCAGGATCCACTGCGTTTCGCGCAGGTTGCTGCCTTCCCAGCCGCGACGTAGCACCGCGGCGGACGATCGCCACAGCCGTTCCATATCGAGTGGCGCATCGACCGCAAACAACGCCCGCGGTGCCAGCGCCGCATCGCATAGCTCTAGCACACAGTGCTGGGCATACCGCACCGCACCCGTTCCGCCCAGCGAGATGCCACCCACCGCGACCCGTCCGGGGGCGTGCGTTCGGCTGCGTGCATCGGCCAGCACCGCCTCGAGATGCTCGAGCGAGGGCCTCGTCAGGTACATCGATTCGAGATCTACGGTCGGTGCAACGGCGGCAAAGCCCCGGGCTGCCAACAACCGCGGTAGCAACGCGTCGTCTGGCAGTCCGAGAAGCAGCACGAGTCCCCGCGTATCTCCAGCCGGGACCATGAGCGTGTAGGACGTGCCGTCTGCCGCTCGCGCGGTTTCCCAATTCCCCGACGGCGCCGTTCCGCACGCGCCCAGCACGAGACTCGTCGCGCACAGGGCCCAGCTATACCGCATCGAGATCCATCCACTTCGGGACGTGGGGGACGCTGTGGAGCTGGAGTCGCTCGAGCAGCAGCGGTCCGCGATCCGCCACCACCACGAGTTCCCGGTGCGTCGGATTGACGAATCGCTCGCGCACGGCGTGATCGAGCATGGCGATGAGGGGATCGAAGAAGCCTGCCACGTTGAGCACGCCCACCGGCTTGTCGTGCAGACCCAGTTGTGCCCACGACATGACCTCGAAGAGCTCATCCAGGGTGCCATACCCTCCCGGGAGCGCCACGAACCCGTCGGCAAGCTCGGTCATGCGCGCTTTGCGCTCGTGCATGGTCTCTACCGTGTGCAGCTTTGTCAGCGCGGTGTGCGCGAGCTCCCGCTCCGCCAACTGCCTGGGAATGACGCCGACCACGGTGCCGCCGGCGAGCAGCGCCGCGTCGGCCACCTGACCCATCAGCCCGACGCTCGCACCGCCATAGACCAGTCGAAGCCCTCGCTGGGCGAGCAGCGTACCAAACTCCCGTGCCGCCGCGGCAAAGACCGGTCGGGCACCGGAACTCGATCCACAAAAGACACAGATGCTGGGCATGGTGTTCCCGCGGAGGCTAGCCCCGCGGGCGCCCGAACGCCATGTGTGAATCCACCGGTGGCGTGGCGAGTATATTCTCTGGCACGACGCACGTACCGCTTCACCCATGAGCGCGAGCGCTCGACCGGATACCACCACATGCAGAGAGAGCCGTTTGCCGTTACCAGGGCCGCCGTACACCTCGCCGTCTCCACCGACGGTGAGGCGGTGACCGCCATCGAGCTGGGGAGACGGGTCACGCGACCACCCGCAGGGTCGCTCGAGCGCGCCGTTGCGCGCGAACTGCACGAGTACCTGGAGGGCCGGCGTCGGCAGTTCACGTTTGCCGTTCGGCCGCAGGGCACGACTTTCCAACGGCGGGTCTGGCGCGCACTCGAGACCATTCCTTACGGCGCGACCAGGACGTACGGAGACATTGCCCGCGCGGTGGGCGCTCCCAGAGCAGCCCGGGCCGTGGGCCAGGCGAACCACCGCAACCCCATACCCATTGTGATTCCTTGTCACCGGGTCGTCGCGGCTGGGGGAAAACTCGGTGGTTACGGCGGTGGCCTCGCGCTGAAACGTCGGCTTCTCGCACTCGAAGGAGAGCGGCCATGAGCCGAACCCTTCTCTCAATGTCGAGCGTGTCAGCGATCCTGACTGTGCTGGTTTCTCTCACCGCTTCCTGCTCTCCCGAGCGGCTCCGGCCCGGCCCGCCGTCGATTTCCATCGAAGTGCCGCCGGGCAGCACCATAGAAAGCCCCGACACCGTCCTGATCCGTGTCACCGTCACGGATCCCAACGGCTTGTCCTCGGTAGAGGTGAGCTTCGTCGGTGTGACCGAGCAGATCGATGTCTCCACGGCCGAGGTCGAGGTCACCGGCATCTTCGCGTGGCCCATTCCCGCAGGTCTTGATCCGGGAACGGTGCTGACCATTGCCGTGCGGGCTGTCGATCTCACCGGGGCGGCGACGGTACGGCAGGCAACTGTCACGGTCGTGTCACCCGCTCTGCTCCAGTCGGGCGATGCGTTGACCGGGAGTACGTAAACGGCTATTTTTCAATATGCTGCAAGGTTTTTTCGCGGCGCGGCCGCGGCACGCTTCGACGCGTTCCGTGGCCATTTTTCTGTAGTCACGCCACATGACGCTTCGGCAGCTGACTGTCCGGGACTACCGAAACCTCGCCGCATTGGACCTCGAGTTTCCAGCGCGCGGCGTCGTGATCATTGGCGAAAACGGGCAGGGCAAGACGAACCTGCTCGAGGCGATTTACTACCTGGTGCTGTTTCGCTCGTTCCGGGGAGCGCCCGACAGGGAGTTGGTGCGGTTCGGCCAAGCTGGGTTCTTTGTCGCCGGTGAGGCAGACGAGCGCGTCACGGCGGGCTTCGATCTGCGCGCCCGGCGCAAGAAGGTGACGGTAGCGCGCAAGGAAATACGGCAGCTGGCCCTTGCGGTAGGTCGGATAACCGCGGTCGTGCTCTCGCCCGCGGATCGCGAGCTGGTCGCGGGTGGTCCGGGGGGGCGACGTCGCTACCTCGACGTGCTCTTGGCGCTTACAGAGCCCGGCTACCTCGCGGCGCTGCGCGACATGCGCGCGGCATTGAAGCAGCGGAATGCGGCACTGCGCCGCGGAGAGCCGGACACGGCCTGGGCATTCGACCGCCCGTTCTGCGTTGCGGCCGCGACGGTGGTGGCCCGTCGGACGACGTGGGTCGCGACCAATGCCCCACGGTTCACGGAGCTGAGCGCCGCGTTGGGTGAGCAAGTTCCGGCCGACGTTGCCTACCGGCCGAACAGTACCGATGTCGCTGACACTCTCGCGGGCGCGCGCGATCGCGATCTGCGGCGGGGCACCACAACGGTCGGCCCGCATCGGGACGATCTCGTGCTCGCCCTGGGCGGGAAGGACACGCGCCATTTCGGATCGGCGGGACAGCAGCGGACCGCGGCAATCGCCTTACGTCTGCTCGAGGCGGAGTCGCTCCGTGCAGCGCACGGGACCGCACCGATCGCCTTGTTCGATGACGTGTTTGCCGAGTTGGACGCGACCAGACAGGAGCGCTTGCTCGGATTGATCGCCGAGACCATGCCGGGACAGGCGATCGTGACAGCCCCG
Organism: Gemmatimonadota bacterium; assembly: GCA_036679645.1. GTDB lineage: Bacteria > Gemmatimonadota > Gemmatimonadetes > Gemmatimonadales > GWC2-71-9 > JADFNB01. Next base: position 6,134 of record JAZDCY010000024.1, read on the forward strand.
CGCGAAGCGGAGGTACCGCAGCCACTGCTCGACCGGCCGCGCTGGGAGATGACGGGAGGGACAATTGGCCACTGAGGGAGCGACCGGTATCCGGGAAGTGCTCAACCGGTACCTGCGGCGCACCGGTCTCAGGACCCACTTGGACCGTGCGAGCGTCGTGGACGAGTGGCCTACGCTCGTCGGCACCCAGATCGCGGGTGCCACGACTCCCGAAGGAGTGACCGCAGATGGCGTGCTCTTCGTACGGGTACGCTCAGCCGCATGGCTGCAGGAACTGCAGATGATGTCGCCGGAGATTCTGCGCAAGCTTGGGACACACAAGAAGAAGATCAGACGCATCGTGTGGCGCTTGGGATGAGCTGGTACGGCTACTGACATCGAGGAACCATGACCGCAGCAAACAAACAACCTCGCTACAGCTCCGACGCAATTCAGGTCCTCAAGGGACTCGAGGCAGTCCGCAAACGGCCTGGGATGTACATCGGATCCACCGCGGCGCGCGGACTGCACCATCTCGTCTACGAGGTCGTCGATAACTCCATCGATGAGGCGCTCGCCGGGTTCTGTGACAAGATCGGTGTCACAATTCACGCCGACGACTCGGTCACGGTTACCGATAACGGCCGCGGCATTCCCGTGGACATCCACAAGACGGAAGGGATTCCCGGCCTCGAAGTCGCCATGACGATGCTGCACGCCGGCGGGAAGTTCGACAAGAGCACATACAAGGTGTCCGGCGGGCTCCACGGCGTGGGTGTGTCGGTGGTCAACGCGCTATCCGAACTGCTCGAGGTGTGGGTGGCACGAGATGGATCGGTCCATCACATGGCATTCTCACGGGGAATCACGACCAAGCAGCTCGAGGTCACTGGAGCCGCAAAGCGCACGGGAACGAAGGTGCACTTCAAGCCCGACTCGGAGATCTTCACCGAAAAGCGCTTCGACTACGACACCGTCGCGAGCCGTCTCCGCGAGCTGGCGTTTCTCAACAGCGGCGTCACGCTCTCTATTCGCGACGAGCGGGACGACGAGCACCGCGAAGAGGTCTTCCTGTTCAGGCACGGGCTCAAGCAGTTCGTGGAATACCTGCGCGGGAAACGAAAGGGCCTGCACCCCAAGCCTGTTGCTTTTGCGACGTCCAAGGACGATGTGGAGATCGATGTCGCCTTGCAATACGACGATGGGTATGCCGAGAACATTTTCTCGTTCGTCAACAACATCAACACCCACGAAGGCGGCACGCATCTTACGGGTTTCAAGGCCGCCCTCACACGCGCTATCAACGAGGTCGCGAAGAACAAGGGACTGCTCAAGAAGGTCAACTTCTCACTCTCGGGTGATGACGTCCGAGAGGGGCTGACAGCGGTCATCCACATAAAAGTGAAGGAGCCCCAGTTCGAGGGGCAGACAAAGACGAAGCTCGGGAACTCCGAGGTCGAGGGCATTGTAAAGACGGTCGTATACGAGCGCCTCTCTAATTATCTGATGGAGAATCCCGGCGTCACGCGCGCGGTCATCGACAAGGCACTCAGCGCCGCGCGTGCCCGCGAGGCCGCTAGGAAGGCACGCGAGCTGGTGCGGAAGAAGAGCGCACTCGAGGGCGGCCTCCTCCCGGGAAAGCTCGCGGACTGCTCGTTGAGCGATCCGACGATGTGCGAGCTGTATCTCGTCGAGGGCGACAGCGCGGGCGGCTCGGCCAAACAGGGTCGCGACCGCTCGTTCCAGGCCATTCTGCCCCTGCGCGGGAAGATCCTGAACGTGCAGAAAGCACGTATTGACAGGATCCTCTCCAATGAAGAGATCCGCGCCATCATTACGGCTATCGGAACGGGCGTGGGGGAGGACGAGTTCAAGCTCGACGAGGCGCGATACCACAAGATCATCATCATGACCGATGCAGATGTCGATGGTGCGCACATTCGCACCCTGCTCCTGACCTTTTTCTATAATCAAATGCGGCCACTCGTCGAGGCGGGGTACATCTACATCGCCCAACCACCACTGTACCGCGTCGCAAAAGGAAAAGAGGAGTACTACGTCTATGACGACAGCGAGCGCGACGAGTACGTCAAGCGGCTCTCCAACGGCGCCGGTAAAGGGATCAACATTCAGCGCTACAAGGGACTGGGTGAGATGAACCCGGACCAGCTGTGGAAGACCACGATGGATCCCGAGAAGCGTACGGTGCTCAAGGTCGAGCTCGACGACGCGGTGCGTGCAGCCGAAGTATTCGAGACACTGATGGGTGACCAGGTGGAGCCCCGCCGCGAGTTCATCGAGAAGAACGCGCGCTACGTCAAGAACCTCGACGTGTAGCGGACCAGCCAAAGCAGGAACCCTTTGTCCCTCACAGTCATGCCCTCCTGTGGAACACCGACTGGCGTTACTTTGTATTATAAAGTACTTTGTGTTCTCAAGTTTACACGGAGAAGGTGTCGTGCGCACGCAAGCGACGATCCTGGCAGCGGGTTTTCTCATTGGCGTCCTGGGAGACGTCCTTTTCCACGGCGTGACGCTGGGCCTGAACGTGCCTCTATGGCTTGGCGCGCTCCTGCTGGCCGGCTGGTCGTTGCGGCGTGGTGGCCCTGACGGGAATACCGTTCTGCCATGGCTGTTCGGCCTCGCCCTCGTTTTCGCCGGATTCCTGGCGTGGCGGGCTTCCCCGTTTCTCCAATTCTGGAACGGCGCCGCAGCCTTGGGGACGGCGGTGTTGATCACCGTGCGGCTGCGCCGACGGATCGCCGGAGCATGGCCAAGCGACTACGTCCGGGGTGCGGTCGATCTCGTGGTCCATCTCGCCGGCGGGGTTGGGGCCGCTGCGGGAAAACTGCGTTGGCCCGGCGGGCGTCCCGAGGCGTCCGCCTCGCGGGCGCGGGCGGTCGGAATCGGTATCGCACTAGCGGTGCCGGTCGTCTTCGTCTTCGGCGCCCTGCTCACGTCGGCGGACCCGGTGCTGGAGGCGTTCGTCACCGATCTGTTCGACTGGGATCTCGGCCTCGAAATCGTCCTCGAGCATCTGCTGTTGGTGCTCCTGCTGAGCTGGATCGCCGTGGGGTGGTTTCGGTCCGTGACGACGCAGCGGACCCAGTCGCACGACTCGCCGCTCGCGCCGCCGCGTACATTCGCGTGGATCGAGATCGCCATCCCACTCGGTGCGCTCACCCTGCTGCTCGCGGCCTTCATTGGCGTTCAGGCACGGTACCTGTTTGGCGGTGAGACGATCGTCCAGTCCACCGGCCTCACCTACGCGACGTTCGCGCGGCGCGGGTTCTTCGAGCTGGTGTTCGTGAGCGCGTTGGTGGTCCCTTTGCTATACATCGCCCAGTGGGTGCTCGACCGGGGCACCCGCCGCTCGGTGGAGAGCTTTCGCGCACTGGTCCTCGTCTTGTCGGTCCTCATCGGCCTGGTGATGCTCTCCGCACTTGGACGTATGCGACTGTACGTCGCGGCGTACGGCCTGACGGAGGATCGGCTCTACGCGACCGCGTTCATGGTCTGGATTGGGTGGGTACTCGCGTGGTTCGTCGCGACAGAGCTGCGCGGGCAGCCGAGTCGGTTCGCGACTGGGTCGTTGCTGGCGGGATTCGTCGTGCTGGCAGCGCTCAACGTCTTGAATCCGGATGCGTTCATCGCCCGGACGAACATCGCCCGCGCCCAATCGGGGACGGAGTTCGACGCGGAATATCTCGGACGGTTGAGCGCAGATGTGGTGCCGGCGGTCGTAGCGGCGTGGTCCGACCTGGATGTCCATGCGCGCTGCGTGCTACGACGCAGCCTGATCGCGCGGGCGCAGCAGGTCGAGGACTGGCGCGAGTGGACCTGGGCGGCAGCCGTCGCCGTGCGGGCAGCGGGCCGGCTGCCGATCGAAGTGTGTCCGGCGCCGTGATCCCTCCTCCGGGGCCGCCACATGCGATGCCGTTGTCAACGCGGCGTCAACAACCATAACCATCATCACTCCACCCGCACCCACCGCGCCGCTCGCCCCGCTCCAGTGCGCGTCACGCGGCCCTCCCGTTTGAGCTGTTGCACCACGCGCCGGACGCGTGCGACCGGCGTGTCGGGGAACCGCCGCATCAGGTCGGCCATGGCAAACGGTGACGGCAGGTCCCGTAGCGCCGCATCTCGAATGCGTTGGTCGAGGCCGGGCGCGCGTGGACTGCTATCGTAGCGCGCCGCGACCTCGAGGTGGAGCTGTGCTGCCGGGGCGCTCCGCTCGGCCGCGACCGCCGAGAAGAACCGCTGCGCCCAGAGGTTGGCTAGCTTGCGGTTGCCCGCGAAGATGATCGGCAGGCCGGGGTGCAGGACCGTGATCTCGGCGAGCACGCGAGACAGGTGGTCCACGGGCCAGCGCCCTTTGACGCGGGCGGGATCGAGGAAGTCGGCGTACTGTGCCTCGATCACCAGCGCCGCGGCTCCGAAACTCGCGAGATCGGCGAGTTGCTGGTGCAGCGCCTGCATCGCGCCGACATCGCTGAGCAGGTTGTCGAAGCTCTTGCGTTCCACGACGGCCACCACGTGGTCGTCCTCCAGCAGGGCGTAGTCGCCCGCGGCGAGCTTCGTGCGCGTGACCGTGGCGTCGGGGAATCGCCACGGATAGCGCTCCGCGCTGTCGATCGCGATGTGCAGCGCGGCGGTTGTGGTCGCCTTGAGTTCGAGCCGCGTGCGTGAGCGGTGGGCGCGGATGCCCGTTTCGGTGCGGAAGAAGATCTGCTCGTACGTGCCCGCGCCGTCCTTGCGCTCCTTCTGCACAACCAGGAACTCGCACCGCTTGCGGTTGGGTCGGTCGAGCACGACCGCGAGCTTGCGGCCCACGCGCGTGATGTGCGCCACCGGTACGCGCTCGACGGGCTCGAGCGGATCCGTGTGATCCAGCTCGTGCTCCCGCAGGCAGAATATCTGCTGTCCGGGACCGGGCCACGCGGCCTGCGCGCGAAAGGCCGCGATCAGGCGTCCGTCCTGCTCGATCGCAATGCGGAACGGGAAGCGACGGTTGAGAGTGCGCTCGACGGTCCAGATCGCGGTCATGGGCGCTCCGCCGGTGAAGCCGAGGGATACGACAATTTCAGTGCGTCAGATTGCGGATCGCGCTACTGGCGACGGTCTCGATCTACCGCACGAAGATAGCGCGACGACCGGGGAGGATGATGCGCGCGATGGTGGGTCAGGTCGTCACGCGCACGGCGCCGTGCAGAAACTCGGGAGCGATGTCAGCACCGTTCGGCCAGACCAGCGTGCCGCATGTCGGATCAATCGTGAAGGTGCGGAAGTAGTCCGGATCGTGGAGCGGCTCGAATACCGGTCCCCGCAACACGGGACGGAGATCGACTTCTCCCTTAGTGCCATCGCGGAAGCGCAGCCAGACAGTATGGCCAGCGACGTATTTCGCTTCAAGTACGTGGTAATCCATTCTCACTCCAGCGGCGCAATGCGATTGAGCGGTTTACCCTGCCGGCCCAGCTCCCAGTTCGCCAACAACTCCTGCCGGTGAAGCTCCGCCCATTCGAGCACATGTCGCATTGCTCTTTTGGGAAAGCTACCGTGAACCAATCCCGATTGCACGTGCACCGAGATCTCGTATTCGCCATACACGGCGTGGAAGTGCGGCATCCCGTGCTCCACGTAGTACATGTGGATCACGATGCCGAGGAAGCGGGAGATGACGGGCATGCGGCACAGCGTACTGCTCGACACGCCGACCGCTGTCACCGCAAGTCTGCCGCAGCATATCAGAATCGCGCCCCGTCCGCTGTGTCTGGCACGGTGGCCCGTCGGAGCGAACCTATCGCACTGATGACCAGCTGGACAAACGTAGGGTTTGATATCCGTTGCACAAAATTCACCATGAACCTGGATTCGGAGCCCTGCACCAACGCCATCTCGTGTCCCCGGGGTCAAGTTGACAATATTCCATGCGGAGAATACCGAAGCTAACATCCGCAAAAACTGCGTAGATTACCCTTGCACGCGCGGAGAATAGCGCTTATAATATCCGCACCACACGCGGAGATTATGGCATGTACATCTGGGAAAACCCGGGGTGGCCTGCCTTTACATGTGACGAAAAAGGCCTGTCCAGACTACTCGCGCAGGTTGCGCGCGAACAGGGACGGCTACTCGGGAGAATGGAAGGGCTCGGCTTCGACCTCCGCGCTGAAGCTCACCTCCACACGCTGACCGAGGACGTGGTCGAGTCGAGCGAGATCGAGGGTGAGAAGTTAGCACGCGACGAGGTCAGATCGTCGATCGCAAGACGGCTTGGTATGAATGCCGGCGGCCTCGTCCCGGCCGACCGCAATGTCGAAGGCGTCGTGGAAATGACGCTTGATGCGACCGGCAATTATGACGCACCGCTCACAGAGGAGCGGCTATTCGCATGGCACGCGGCACTATTCCCGACAGGCCGCACCGGTATGCAGAAAATCAGCGTCGGGACCTGGCGCGACGACAGCAACGGCCCGATGCAGATTGTCTCCGGTCCGATGGGCCGCGAGAACGTGCACTACGAGGCGCCGCCCGCCGCGCGCTTGGCCGATGAAATGACGAAGTTTCTAGAGTGGTTTGAGGAGCCGGGAGAGATTGACCCGCTGCTCAAAACAGGACTGGCGCATTTGTGGTTCGTAACCATCCATCCGTTCGACGACGGCAACGGACGTATTGCCCGAGCGATAGCTGATATGGCGCTCGCCCGCACGGAAAAGAGCCGCCAGCGCTTTTACAGCATGTCGGCGCAAATCCGCCAAGAACGCAAAGCCTACTACCGGACACTGGAATGCACGCAGAAGGGTGAGATAGATGTCCCGCGGTGGCAAACTTGGTTCCTGAACTGTCTTCAGCGCGCCATCGAAGGTGCCCAAGAAACGCTCTCCTCCGTGCTCAGGAAGGCGCGCTTCTGGGAACGGTTCGCTAGGGAGCCTTTGAACGAACGCCAAATCACAGTGTTGAACAGATTGCTGGACGGACTTGACGGTAACCTCACGTCTTCGAAATGGGCAAAGCTCGCCAAGTGCTCGCAGGATACGGCATACCGCGACATTCTCGATCTCGTCGGGCGCAACGCATTGAGGAAGAATCCCGGCGGCGGCCGCAGCACAAGCTATTCGCTGGTCGTCGAGTGAATAGGACGAGAGGCGATGGTGCGAGGGACCCTGCGCTGACGTAACCTTGTAAGATGCAGTCCCGGCGGTGGTAGCGGCGTGGTCGGAACTGGACGTTGACGCGCGGTGCGCGCTACGAGGCAGGCCAGTCGCACGGGTGCAGCCGGTGCCCTTGAGTGACGTACCGGATCAGATTGGTGCCGGCTATTGCAGAAACTCGGGGGCGATGTCAGCACCGTTCGGCCAGACGAGCGTCTGAAACTCCGGATGAACCGTGAACCGCTTGAAGTACTCGACGTCGCGCAACGGCTCGAACACCTCTCCCCACAATTCTCGGCTGAGGTCCACCTCTCCGGCGGTGCCGTCGCGGAACCGAAGCCAAATCACAAAATCGCGAACGTACCTGGCCTCTTCGACGAGGTAATCCATAGCGTTACTCCAACGGCGCAATTCGGTTCACGGGCATGCCGCGCCGTGCCAGTTCCCAGTTAGCCAACAGTTCCGCGCGGTGAACGGTCGCCCATTCCGTGACGTGCCGCTGCGCCCGATTCGGAAAACTACCATGAACCGCCCCGGATTCCACCTCAACCGAAATCCAGTGCGCGCCGTAGTGGGCGTGGAAGTGCGGGATGCGGCGGAGCGTACCGCTCGACACCCTGACCGCCGTCACCGCAAGTCCGCCTTAGCGTATCAGAATCACGTGCTACGCTCACAGCTCCACCAGGTACTGCGGTTGGAATGGGTTGTCAGTCACGGCCACCTCCCCGAGTTCGGCCACCTTGAAGGCCTTGATTCCCTCTCCCGGTCCGCCGCCGCGCTCCCGCTCGAATACGTAGAGCAACAGGTTGCCCGTCTTGGGCATGCGAAGCGAGTAGGGCTCGACCAGACGGGAAACGCCATGGTAGTCGACCCGTGCAAGCAGCCGGTTGCGCGCGGCGTAGCGCAGCCGGTCCATGCCGGTACCGTACGCGGCCTCCGGCCCGGTTCCTCGCGACGCCATGGTGCCCAGACGCAGGGGCCGGATCGCAGCGAGCGGTGGCCTGAAGCGGATAGGGTCAACAGACACTTCGTTCCGCCGACCGGGGACCGGCGCGAGTGCCGGCGGTACGGCGCCTCCCAACAGCCAGTCGAGGATCTCACGCAGCGCGGCGAGAAAATCCTCGACCGGTGGAAGAACAGGAAGCTGGTGCCGCAAGGACTGGCTCCAGTCAGTCTCCAGCACCTCTGGGTCGATGCGTGCCAGAATCCCGTCGGGCTCGGGCGAATCGAGGTCCTTGAATGCGAACTTCTCGGCCGTGAGCGTCGCGATACGATCGCGCGGCAGGTCTGTCCGCAGGTTTCGACCCACGTTGACGACATCGTAGACGTCGCGAGCCCTGCCGGATCGCTCGACGAGTGCACGGATCTTCTCCGCGAGGATCTCGGCGAGGCTGTAGCAACGAACGCGCGGAATCTGATCGGGAACGTCGGAGTACCCGTGAAAGACCTCCCGGTGTTCGGCGGGTTCGACCACGATCTCGTCGCTGGTCAAGTCGAATCGGACGCGCTGACGGTTAGCCCTCGAGAGTTGGAGCGGGCCGACATAGGTCATGCGTGCTTGGTATGTGCGTTGACCGCGCTTGTTGACCGACTCGGCTACGTCGATGCCCTCTGGCGGGAACTCGAGTCCTGACTGCTCGTGCGCCCAACGGGCGACGTCCAGGAAACTGTCGCGGATGGCGCCTGGGTCGTACGGGGTGTCGGGCGGAACGGTGAAGTCCAGGTCCTCGGAGAAGCGATAGGTATCGAAGTAGCACTTCTTCAGGCAGGTGCCGCCTTTGAACAGCCAGTCTCGCAGGGTCGTGTGCTGCGCGATCCCGTACAGAACCCAGCCGAGGGCATAGTCCTTTTCGACCGTTGTGGGTAGCAGGCCCGTCTCGGTGGCGACCGCGAGCATCTCCGCCTTGGGAATCATTCGTCGTCCACTGGGATGTTCACGCGAAGCCGCCAGCGGGAGACGATCGGACCGCGCTTGGGACCGGACGGGTCGAGCAGCGCGATGCCCGTGGATAGCCCCGCCCGGCACCGCTCTATCCAGGCGTCCTCCGGATCGCCGAATCGCTCGGCGGTGAAGCCGAGGCGCTTGAACACACTCCCACGGCCCAGGCGCGCGGCGAGGTCGAGGAGCGTCGCCGGGTCCCGGTCAGGGCGCTTCCAGTAGTTGCGGACGATGTCCAGCGTCTGGCGACCGCCACCGCCCATTGCCGGTGTGTCGAGGACGTCGATCACGGTCCGGTGCATGGTAGCAATCAAGACGGGCACCGTCCCCGACCAGACCTTGGTAGTCCCAAAGATCGAATCCTCGGTGACGCGGTGGACGAAGAACTTCACTCCACCGGCTGTCTGTTCGGCTTGACGCTGAGCCTTGGCGCTGTAGACAACGACAGTGTTGGATATCTGCTCGGTGAGTTCCCAGTGCTGCGCCGCGGTCCAGCCGGAGATGTAGCAGGGCGCGAACAGCTCCATCGCGACGGCGAGGGGCTGCTCGACCACCGTCCGTGACGAGGTCGATGAGAGCGGCACGACCGCGTACACACCGCGGCGCAGCCGGGTGAGCCAGCCTTTTCGCGCCAGCCGCGACAGTGTGAGGTTGGCGGCGTGCCGGCTCACACCTAGCTGGAGCACAACGTCATCGGCTTTGACCGTGGGACGTTCGAGCGCCGCGAGGGCGGAAAGGACGGCTCTTTCGGCCTCTCCCAGACCTGCTCTTCGATCACCAGAATCAGCAATCACCAATACGCATACCATCACTATAAGACATTATTAACATCAATAATATACATATCCCGATGTTTTCAGTGTGTCAAATAGCTTATCAAGCTACTGGTGTGGTTTAGCATATAGCATGACAAGACAGCGCAATGGTGTCGGCGCGGTGCCGCGACTCCTTGCGATAACAAGTTAAAACTTGTATTTTGCCTCTGTTCGCGAGCGCGTCCAGAACGCTCTTGCCAGCTAGTCCGCAAACCAGAAGGAGCACAGAAATGGAACGCAGGAATGGATTCCAAGACCATCATTCGAGCTCTCAAGGCTGATGGTTGGTTCCCGGCTCGCACGAAGGGATCACATCACCACTTCGCGCACGACACGAAGCCGGGAATCGTCACGGTCCCTCATCCGAAGAAGGATCTTGCAACGGGACTCGTGAAGAGCATCGAGAAGCAGGCCGGGATCAAGTTCACGTGAGGAGCCTGCACAACGATTCGGGACTCCCTCTCAACTCTGAGGTACAGTAGCATCATGCGTTACCACGCGATCGTCACAAAGGAGGGTCGCACCACACTTGCACGCTTTCCTGCGTGTCCCGGGTGCCAGACTCAGGCTGATCCGGGCGAGGACATTCGCGCTCAGGCGACAGACGCCCTCGAAGGATGGCTCGAAGCGAACCTTGTGCAGGGGCGAGTGCCTCCCACGCCCTCCACTCGGAGGCCGCGCGCGCCGGCTGGTGCCAAGGTTGTCGAGGTTCCGGTGTCGCCCGGTCTGGCCGCCCGCGTTCATCTGCGGGTAGCCAGGCACGAGGCGGGACTGTCGCAGGCGGCGCTTGCGCGGAAGGTAGGCGTGAGCCAGCAGCAGATCGCGGCGCTGGAATCACCGGACTCGAACGTAACGGTCGGGACGCTCGTGAAGGTAGCGAAGGCGTTGGGACGGGAGGTGGCGATCGAGTTTCGAAGGAGCCCGCCTGCAAAGTCAACGCGGTATCAGCCCGCCTGATTCCTTGCGACCGAAGACCGCGCCTTAGGCTCGGCGTGCGGGCGCCGTGCGCCAGCTCGTACAGTAGACCCGGGTCCAGGTCGGCCCCGTTCGGCCAGACGACGGTGCCCGCGTCGCCGTCCACGCTCACTTGAGCGATTACCACAGGATCGCGGAGCGCCGGCGAAGACACTCTGACTCTCGGTGATCCAGCGCGACAGGTCCACGGCCCCCCGTGATCCGTCCGCGAAGGTGAGTTCAACAACAAGGGGGGGCTTGGGGCTGGCCGCGACAATCCGCGGGTGCATGGCTGCTCCAGTGGAGCGATACGCTCGGCTAGTTCTCAAGCACCTCGACTCGGTGCAGTGCCGTCCACGCGACAACCAGCGCCAAGGGGCGGGCCGACAAGTCCCCATCCAAGAGGCCTACCGAATCGATGCGGATCGTCACTTCTGTGCCGCCGTAACTTGCATGAAGGTGCGGCGGCTCGTGGTCGAAGAACTACATACTGATCACGATCCCGAAGAAGTGTGAAATCTCGGGTACGCGGCACAGCGTACCGCTCGAGACGCGAACCGCTGTCACCGCAAGTCCACCCCAGCGTATCGGAATCACGCCCCCTTCCCTGTGTCTGGCATGGTGGTTCGTCGTAAGCGGGTTGCCGTTGGGCTTCCGCTCGCCACCGATCTCAGCTGGGCCTGCCCAGGCGGCGCCCATGCTCGGACAGCAGGTCGGGATCTACAGCGGTCCCGTGGGTCCGTACTATCGTGCCCGGCGGCAAGGCGCTGCCTCTTCTAGCCATCTCTTCCAATGACCAAAGTAATTGCAAACTAACGACTTACGCTTGGTCGCCAATTCATCACACATGACAGTGCTTCGTTTATTGCGTTTATTACGTTTAATTCGTATATTAGCACCACGTTGAAACCACGGTGAGGCCAAATGACCCCAGCGACGATAGCAGAACCGACCCCCCAGACCGCAGAGGAGGCACGGACGGCGATCCGAGCACTGGCCGAACTGCACCGGGGCGCGCCTAGCCCGGAGTTCCGGGTTCAATCGCGCACAGGCCCGGAGGTCACGATCACCATCCCCGGACCCGCTCTTGACCTGCTCCTGGAGATCCTGGGCCAGATGGCGAACGGGAACGCAGTGAGCGTCGTCCCGGTCCATGCCGAGCTAACGACGCAACAGGCCGCGGACATGCTCAACGTGTCGCGGCCCTATCTCGTCCAGCTACTCGAGGCGGGAGCAATTCCCCACCGGCGCGTCGGCGCCCACCGACGGGTGCGCTTCGGCGACCTCATGGCGTACAAGCGGCAGGATGACCAGCGTCGGCAGGCGGTCATGGACGAGCTGGCGGCGGAGGCGCAGAGGCACGGACTCGGGTACTAACGCATAATGGCGTTCACCGTCGTCTATGACGCGTGCGTTCTCTACCCAGCTCTGAGCACGGGATTCGAGTCGGAGCGGTCCGAGCTATCAGAATCACGTGCGACGCTCACAGCTCCACCAGGTACCGCGGTTGGAAGGGGTTGATCCGTCACCGCCACGTCCCGCGCCATGATATTCTCAGTGCGTCAAGTGGCGTATTCGGACCTCGATGTCACTCACGATGTACAGGCGAGACCTCGCAATGTGCGCGTCGATCTGGCTACATGAACCGGACGATCGTGCCTTCCGGATAGGCGTACCGCCGTTTTCTGGTTCCGTCCTTTACTTCGAGCGCACCGCTCTCTTCGAGCGGAATGAGAGCGCGCGTCCTTAGTTGGCCTGTGTAGTAGTCGGTTCCGTCAGAGCGGACGAAATCCTTGACGGCTTCTATCGGAACCCAGCCTTTCGCACGGAACTCACCGAGAAGGGCGTCGATCAGCGGACGAAAGTCTGCCGATTCGAGAGCGAGGGTTACCTGGCCACCCCGCACACCCCTGAAGGAGAAATCGCCGAGGGGAACGGCCTTCCAGATCGCCTCTTTCATGCGATCCGACCCCTTGGTGCTCTTGGTCCCAAAGAAGATCGCGTAGACAAGCCGGTTGCCCTCGAGTAGCTCAAACCGTACCACTTGCCGGGCACCGACCAGGCGAAGCTGCCGCTCGTACATATCGTAGAAGAAGGCCCTTCTCTCCTCACCATCCGCGAGTTCGACGCCTTGCCGCCATTCGGGGGTGCCAAAGAGCGCATCAAGATGCGACGCAAACTCATCGGTCGCCGCAAAACGGTTGATGGCTTCGGACATGAACGAGACGTAGACCTCCGCCTTCGGGTTCGCGAGAATCTTTTCAATCACCTCCATGGGGGTGTCGGAGATCCCGAAGGGGTCGATCATCGTGAACGCCGGCGCAAGCACTTGCCCGGCAGCACGGAGTTCATCGAGCACGGTCGTCATGTGTGCGTCGAACGACCCTACTTCAACTTTGACCGTGCAGTTCTCAGGGATCCGATCTCTTCGCTGATCGACCATTCCCTGAAGGTGTCGAGCCCGTTCGGCGTTCTTCTCAATGAACACGAAGACCGCCTCACCTCGAACAAGATCTCTGTGTTTGTGATCCAGATAGGTATCGAGCGCGATGATCGGAGAGCCGACTTCCCCGCCGGCGTACTCACCGGGGCCGGCGAATCCGTCGATGAAGAGCAGGCGTCCAGACCTCGAGCCGATGATCGGAAACCATGCGCCGAGATAGTGCTTTAGCACGAGGTGTTTCCCGCGCGTGTGCTCGTCCAGTTGCCACACGACAGACTTCGGCTCGCCCACGGGTCCTCCCGATCGCTACGCTACCGAACGACCGTCAAGCTCGGGGTATTCACTCCACTCCTCACCAGCCAGTAGTCTCCCTCCTGCCTTGGGCGTTCGTCCTCCCCACTGCTTCCAGAAGAAGGGCACATTCTGCCGCACGCAGCGGTCCCGGAGCCCGATCGCCCAAGAGGGGTCAACGGGTCGTGCTTCGGGACCGCTCTCCCCACCGCCTATCACCCAGTGAATCCCACGCAGATCCAACGTGTGCAGCTGTCCGAGCAGCGGCTCGCAGGAGAGGAATCGCACCGCTGCTCTGACGGCCCGGAGATGCCGCACGCGGTACAGGACCTCCTCGTTCTCAACCGAGGTTCCGATCCATACGTGCTCAGGCACAGCGCGTAGCCCGAGACTCGGTCCATACCGGTCCCAGAATCTCGCCGCCCTCGCCGGACGTTTTGTGAGTACCTGGTAGATATGCCAGTCGGCGGTCAACATGATCTCAAACACCGCGAGCACGAACTCATCAGGGATGTCCCGGTGGAAGAGATCGGACATAGAGTTCACGAAGATCATGCTGGGCTTCGACCAGCGGATAGGGTAGTCGAGCCGCTCGGGCCAGAGGCGCACCGCGAACGGGTCGGCTCTGTTATGGAGGGAGTCAATCACCGGAGGTTGCCGCAGGTAGACGTTGCGCAACCGCTTCTCGGCGAGCGTCGCGGCGTAGCAATGGTCACAGCCGGTGCTCACCTTCGTGCAGCCGGTGACCGGATTCCAGGTCGCGTCAGTCCATTCGATGCCGGTTCGTTCAGCCACTTGGTCCCTCCCAGTTGCGACGATCGCGCAGGCCCTGGGATGCGTGATGGCACCTACGGAGCGCCGGGCCCCTCGGCAATCCCGGCACTCTCGCGGCCTTGCTACTCGCGTGACGGAAGATCTTCTCCAGGGCCTCTGAGCCGGGATTCGACTCGGAGCGTGATCACCGGTCCTCGGTGCGCCTCTTGAGGTACACCGTCAGCCGGGCGACCTCCTCGGTCGGTTCTTCGAGGTCGTGACGGCCGATCGTCCGGGCTGTATCGTAAGCAACGATAGGGTCGTCCGAACCCCAGATGTTCACGGTGTACGATGCACTGGGGCGCGCATCATCTACGATCGACCGGTGCCCGATATTGTGGATTGACGCATTCCACAGAAAACTCTGGTGTCGCAGATACGGATCAAACCGCTGGACGAAACGGGCATAGAACGCCAGGATCGCATAACCCGCCCGTTCGATGTCGTCCTTCGAAACCACGATGGGATCCAGGAACTGGTCTAGTGCTGCGCGGCGCGAGCCGCCGCCGAACTCCACATCACATGTCAGGTGGCCGCGCTCGCTCAGACGAAGTCGCACATACGGTCCTTCTCGCCGTCCAGACGCTCCCTGTTCGATGTCCAACACGCCGCCTTTCATTCGGTGGTTCTTCCCCACGGTGTAGTCCAGGAGTTCCACATCTCGGTCATGTGCAAGTTCGTAGACAGTGCGCGCAAGTTCATCCACATTGACCTTGACCGGATCAACGAGTTCCTCGTCACGCTGCGGAACAATCACCACCCGAAGGATCGGATCACCGCCTCGCTGCACGGGTTCGAGAAGAGCTGCATTCAGGGAAGCGGGACTGGTCACTGGGAGCCTCAGGGCTTCGACGAGCGGTCGTAGGGCGCGGCGAACCTCATGAGCGAGTGTTTCTGGGCTTCCAAAGGTACGACGTAACGAACCATCGACAAACTCAGACACCTTGGCGGTGAGGCGGCCAGCGTCCTCGTCTCGTTCTCCTTCTTTCACGAACACGACGACCGGAAGCTTCTGCACCTGCGCCTGATCGTATTCCTCTTCCACTACCAGTCTTCCTGAAGGCGCTACCCACCCACCGCGTTCACCAACGATCAGGACAAAGATGTCACTGGAGTCAACGGCATCTAGGCATGCGTTCCGTGGCGACGTCGCGAGGGAGGGGAAGTCTTCGTTTACGAGGATTGACTGCGCCCCCAACTCTCCGATCGCCTCTCGGGCTGCCTCGCGGTAGGCCCTGAACCCTTCTACCACAGAACTCACGAACACCCGAGGCGGTGACGGGCTCTGCAAGGATGTCTCCTCCGTCACTACAGCACGTGTTGGAGCTGCCGGACGAACGCCACCAAGTTGCCTCCCGTGAAATCCGGCGTGTTCATTCTCGTTCGGTCCCAGAGAGTGAATATGCTTTGCTCCTTGGGGTTGGGCGCGCGTCCACCTCCAGAGCCGCCGGGTGCGCAACTGGAGGTTCGGAGGATCATGTCGATGTCGGGTTCTTTCACGCGGATCTCCACGCAGACGTCCAAAGCGTCGTGTCTCCGCATCTGGACCTGCTGCGTCAGCCAGTTCGCGTCCGCGTCACTGAGCGACCGGGTAGCCTGACCGATTCGAATCGTAATCATGAGTATCTCGCTCCGCCGCCTACCTCCGGGCGATGTTGTTTTTACCGCCCGCAGTTACGTTGCACCTGAGCCGGCCGTCGCTCTTGTCTACATTATTCTCCCACTGGAGCGGCCTGAGGTTACTCAGCCCATCACCCCCGTTGGGATTGATATGATCAATTTCCCAACCGTACTGTGACTTCCGGTTTCCGTACTCGGTCCGACCGATCCAAGCATCGCAGGCATCCTTGCGCCAGCGAGATGGGTTGTCGGACACCGTTTTCCCCTTCTGCCAAACTGCCTCGATCATCTGATCTGTCCAAGTCATATCATCTCCTATCCGAATGTCCCACCAGATCGTCGGCTTCCGAATGCGTGCAGTGTCCCCCCCCTCAACGATCGACCACGCCTGCGTTGGGTGTCTTGCAGCAGGCCGTGAACTTCCCGCAGGACAGCATTGCGCGGTGCCGCGCTGGCATCCCGCCGCGTCGACTAACGCGGTACCACTCGTACCAGCGTTCAGTAACTAGTTGTACATAGAAGATCTGGAATGCGCAAGGGGCTCCGCGTGGTCGAGCGCCCCAAACCGAACGGCTCTAGAGCATCGGGGATTGGTCCGTCACATAGCCTCGCGTTTCCAGCGCAATGGCTGCGGCCTCAATGGACAGTCCGAAGATTTCGTGCAACGGGAGAAGATCACGGTGCAGCTCGCGAACCAAGCGCCGGGCCTGCTGCCGCATGTCGCTCGAGGAGCACACGATCGGTGGTGGCCCAAGGCGCTTTTCGAACTCGATGCGCAGGAGTTCGCCGTTAACGAGAAGGGCGACCGCGAATCGGTTCGCTTGCCACTCTTCAGGAGGGACCTTCTGCTGTGGAAGAGGAAACACATGAGACCCAACACTCACTACAGCCTCGGATCCTGCGTCATCGTGGATCGCTAGCGATAACTGATTTCGTGCAGCCAGGAAGAGCGGTCGGTGCAGAACCCAGTGTCCCAATTCGTGCGCTAGGGTGAATCGATAGCGTCCCGCGTCGTCCCGAAGGCTCCGGCAGATCTCGATCCGTCCCGCAAGGGGGAGAGTGCGCCCGAGGATCTTGTCACCATCGCTCGACCCAAGATGTTCCTGGTCCGAGAAGATCAGTCCTTCCTCTTCGTAGAGACAATCGAAAACTACAACCTCAAGGTCGACACGGCATCCAGGTGCTTCGTCACCGTCGAACGCTCGTGAAACGAGGGAGCGTGCGGCCGCCTCGATTTGGGACTCCGGAAGGAAGGGATACTGCAGTTGGTCACCGCCCTTTCTCAGACATCCGTTGTATCCAGTCCTCCTTTTCCTTCTTGGTCATCTTGCGGACCTTTCGGAAGAGGGCTAGCTCCAGCTCGCTTCTGGGCTTCAGATTCTCGGGGAGCTTCTGCGCTGCCGCGAGAAGCTCGTCGATCTTGAGCTCAAGGACCCTCGCGATATCCAGCAGCGTGCCCTCGGAAACAGACACGTTTTCGTCCTTCTCCAGCATCACCGCAAAAGTTGGGGATTTCCCTATGAGGCGGGCGAACTCTCTGAGGCCGATCTTCTTCTTGAGCCTCCGCTGGCGGATCAACCGACCGAGCTTGGGTGGCATTTCGCCTCGTGGTGAAGTGTTCCCTGAACGCTAAACTAGTACGGCAGTCTGGACCTCACAACTCTCCAGTGAACGCCTTGTCGAGGAGAGACGGGAGTAGGGCAGCTAGATCCCCGGAGGCTCCTTCCTGAAACCGCCTCAGCATCTCGATTTTCGGTAGAATGAGCCGGAGTCGTTCCTGTGCTTCAGCAGGTGGGACGGGCATCCTGTACTGCAAGAACGTATCGGGCTTCAGCCTGCGCCTGCGAACGTTCGTACCAGTGCTGGCCCCGGATATGACAGGCCACACAGAGGGCGCCTTAAAGTGCGTGTCAACAACCTCGGCCAGAATCCGGTCACTGTCTATCTCAAAAACGGGGAACTCAGGTGAGACAACACAGCCATCACATTCGGCCGGAACCACACCAAAGGCACCCTCCCACGCCATCAGCTTCGGGTAGACGAAGTCTCCTTTCCGGAGGCGGGTCAGCCGACTATAGGAAAAATCGATCCCCGCGCGAATCTCCCCTTTGAACACGCCACGGCCAAACGAATACACACCTGCGAATTCGTACGTGGCACTCGGAAGCACGACCACGTCTGGTTCGCGTAGCCGGACGAGCTCGCGCATCGGCACAGTCGCTGTGGGACCGTCTGAGTATGCGATCGCCCTGCCAAGTGACTCGAGCATTCTTGTCGTCTCTCGCTGTAACGAGCTGATCTGAGCGAGCTTCCCCGCCAACTCCTCAATCCGCCCCACAATCCGCCGCTGCTCGGCCAGCGGCGGCAGAGGGATTTCGCACGCTAGCAGGGTCTTGGGACGGACTGCCGCGTAGCCCGTGCTGCCTCTCGCTTCAGCCTCTAACTGCTCCTGAAGGTAGTTGGCCGAGAAGATTGCCTGAAGCCAACGCGGTTCCAGTCGATCCGTGAGCACATCGAACAAGAAGAAATGGCTCGTGCAGAGAGCGCCTGTCCCTTCGGGTGGCACGAAACCAATCGCGCCCTTCTTGCCCCAGATCTCGGACAAGATGACTTGTCCTGCTCTGGCAAGTTGGTGCCGCTTCATTTTCAGCAGGCTACCATCGGCGGGGTTGTCCAGAACCACCCCCTTGCCGTACAGCTTCACCGACAGCTTCGGGTAAACACGCGGTTCTGGCGCGTCAATGTATTCTGTGTTCTGAACAAGCACCTCGCCGAGCCGGACTCCGCGCCAGTTTCCGCTCATGGTTTCTGCGCCAATGCAACCCTGATCTCCCGCATCAGCTCGATGATCCGCTGCTCCTTCTTCAGGATGTTCTCGACCAACTGCTCAGGTGGTAGGTGCTCGAGATCCTCCCCGGCGTTGGGATTCTTGATATCGAGGTTTACCGATTCCAACGCTCCGTCTTTCCCGTACTTGAGCACGTCCTCCGCCCGCACGCGCCACGCATGCTCGTTCTCTTCCCGCTTCTTCCACCACGCCAGGCAGTCCGCGAATTCCTCCACCTGCATCGGTTTCGTCTTTGTGTAGTTCTTGCGTCCCTCGGGCAGCGGGATCCCGTAGTACCAGATCTCCCGCGTGGGTCCCGATCGGTCGAAGAAGAGCACGTTGGTAGGAATCAACGTGTATGGAGAGAACACCCCGTTCGGGAGCCGTACCACAGTGTGAAGGTTGAATTCCTTGAGGAGTTGCTCCTTGATCCGCACGCACACCCCGTCACCGGACAGGGTCCCGTTCGGCACCACCACCGCCGCACGCCCGCCACGCTCCGAGCCTCGGCCCGGGCGCCTCAGCCTGCGCATGATCAACTGCAAAAACAACAGGGCCGTCTCAGCGGTCTGCATGTCCGGCGGGAAGTTCCCCTTGACCCCCGCTTCTTCCGCACCGCCGAACGGCGGGTTCGTAAGAATCACGTCCACACGATCCCTGTCACCCAACTCGGCCAGCTTGAAGCGCAGACTGTTCTCGGGGTCGATCTCCGGCGCTTCGAGCCCGTGGAGCAGCAGGTTCATCTGACACAGGAGGTACGGTAGCGGCTTCGCTTCGCCTCCGAAGAGACTGCCGGTCTGGAGCCGTCGGCGATGCTGGACCGTCTTGCACTGCCGCTCGAGGTGATCGTACACCTCCACTAGGAAACCACCCGTACCGCACGCTGGGTCGAGCACCGTCTCGCCGAGCCGCGGATCGGTCGCCTGCACCATGAAGCGGACCACCGGGCGCGGCGTGTAGAACTCGCCGTTCTCTCCGGCCGCGTCGCGCATCTGCTTCAGCAACGACTCGTACAGATGACCGAGCGTGAACAACTCTTCCTTCGCCAGGAAGTGGATACCATTCACCTTGTTGATCACGTCACGCAGGAGGTACCCGCTCGTCATGCGGTTTGCGACGCCGGAGAACACTGTGGCGATCACCTGCCGCCGCCGTGCAGGACCGTCGCTACCCCGCAGCTTCCGGAGATAGGTGAACAGTCCCGGTCCTTCCTTCCCGTTCGGAAGCGTTGCCTTCTCGTGGCTGATGAAGGCGAGCAAGTCGGGACCCGTGATGCCGTCTTCCTTCCCGGCCCAGTCTCGCCACCGGTACGGGGACTCGATTGCCGGCCGGTACCGCTTGCCGCGAAGCTTCGCCTTCGACGCCTCGATCTGCTCCATGTCGTCCAGGAACTTCAAGAACATGATCCAGGTGAGCATCGGCAGCCGGTCCAGATCCGTGGATAGGCCCTTGTCCTTGCGCATGATCTTGCGCGCGGACTTGATCAGGCTGCCGAGCTGCTGGGCGGTGGTTTGCGGCGTGGCCTTGGCGGCTTTCTTCTTCCTGGTCTTGCGTGGAGGCATCGGTCAGTAATTCACGCGGCGTAAAGGAGAGTCTGCAATCTCTGAATGGCTTCGCGGAGTTCCTGCTCCCCACCGAAGAACTGGGCTATCTCGATCACGTTCCCGTACCGACTGATCGGCGGCACCTCGAGGACTTCGGGCAAGGTGAACTGGGCCGCGCCATGATCGGCATACTTTTCCAACAGGTCGTGCAAAATGACTCTGGCCTCGGGACCGTACCGCTCGAAGAAGTCCCTCTTCTCGGCCCGCAGGCGCTGCGCCCGCTCGCGGCGCGTGCGCAGCGGCGCGTTGAACGCAACATGACACAACAGATCGAACGGGTCCGCCTCGGGCTGGCCGGCCGCCTCCGCCAGCTCCTCGAAATCGATCCCGCGTTCGGCGAGCTGCACGATGATCTCTGCACGCCGGTCTGGGTCGGCCCAAGCGGCCCGTAGCAGGGCGACCGTCGGATACAACGTCCGTACCTTCTCGGCGGTGTAATCGGTGAACTTGACCACGCGCAGCTGCACGCCGTCCGGGTCCAACTCGTACACGAGGTGTGTGGCGATCTCCACCTGGCCGTCGTCGAAGTAGAACTTCCGTGCAGGGCCCCGTGGCTCCGCCGGCTCGGGGGATCCTTCATCAGGTGGCAGATCATCGAAGCCGCCCGGCGGCTCCTCTACCGGCCCCGACACGTGGCCACCTTCGTCGATGTCGGCTTCGGTGATGGCAACCGGCTCGCCATCGAAATCGGGATCCGCGAACATCCGCGTGGCCGAGCCCGTGTAGTCGAGGATCGTGAAGAAGAGCTTGTCGTAGTCATCCCGTACACGCGTACCCCGACCGATGATCTGCTTGAACTCGGTCATCGAGTTGATGACGCGAACCAGCACGATATTCTTGCAGGTTGGTACGTCGACCCCGGTGCTCAATAGCTGTGACGTTGTGAGGATCACCGGCGTCGTCTTCTCCACGTCCTGAAACCGGCCAAGGTGTCCCCGCCCGATCTCCCCTTCGTCGGCCGTCACACGGCAAACGTAATCGGGATGCTGGCGCACGAGGTCAGCGTTGAAGTTGTTCAGCGCCTGCCGCATCTCGCTCGCGTGTTCCTGATCCACGCAGAACACGATAGTCTTGGCGAACCGGTCGGTGCGTTCCAGAAATTCGGTCAGGTTGGCGGCGACGGCCTCAGTACGCGCGCGGAGGGCCACGACCCGCTCGAATTCCTTGGTCTGGTATTCTCCGTCCGGGATTTCCCGGCCGTAGCGGTCCAGGTCCCCGCTGCTGGGCCGCCACCCCGCGGCATCCCAGGTCGTGATCACGCGATGCACACGGTAGGGCGCGAGAAACCCGTCTTCAATGCCCTGCCGAAGACTGTAGGTGTAGATGGGATTGCCGAAATACAGATACGTGTCGCGATTATCCTCGCGCAGCGGCGTCGCGGTCATCCCGATCTGGTGGGCCGGCTCGAAGTACTCGAGGATCTCGCGCCACGAACTCTGATCGCTGGCGCTGCCGCGGTGGCACTCGTCCACGACGATGAGGTCGAAAAAGTCGGGTGCGTACTCGCGATAGAGGCCCGGTCGCCGCTCGTCGCGCGCTATCGCCTGGTAAATGGCGAAGTACATCTCGCGACCCTTCTGAGCGATACCGTTCTCGATCTTCCAGCGCGCGTCCCCGAAGGGGCCAAACGTCTTGTCCTTGGGATCGTCGATCAGGATGTTCCGGTCCGAGAGGTACAGTATCCGTGGCCGGCGGTGCTCCGCCGCGCAGTTCCAGCGGGCTTCGGACAGCTTCCAGCAGATCTGGAACGCGACCAACGTCTTGCCCGTGCCAGTGGCCATCGTGAGCAGCACCCGGCGCTCGCCCTGAAGCACCGCCTGAATGGCGCGGTTGATGGCAATCTCCTGGTAATAGCGGAGCGGGCTTCCGGTGAGACTGTAGCGGGGTGTGAGGAGCCGCTCGCCCACTTCCGGACCGATCCCCGCACCCGCCGAAAGCCTCGCCCATAACTCGTCCGGGGTCGGGAACGTTGGAACGCCGTTCTCGCGCCCGGTGAGATAATCGAACTCGATGATCTCGTGGCCGTTGGTGGCGTACGCGAACTGGAGATCCAGGAGCTCGGCGTAGTCCTTTGCCTGCTGGAGACCGTCGTAGGCAGACTTGTAGCTGGCTTTGGCCTCCACGACCGCTATTGGGAACTCACTCCGGTACCGCAGCAAATAATCGACGCGTTTGCCAGGGCGGCGGATTCCCTTCCTCCCCGCGACGACGATCCGTCCGTCCGTGAACGTCACCTGCTCACGGATCTGATGCGGTTCGTCGTCCCAGCCGGCGGCTTGCAGCTTGGGGACGACGAACTGGCGGCAGGTATCGGCTTCGTTTGGCATCCGTGACGTGGTAGTCGTGACGCACCGAAGATACGGACCCGCGCCGGCTCTGACTACCTGCTACTGTACCAAAAACGCGCACGTCTCATCAACAACGCAGGCGCGCCGTTACGCCGCTTGCTCGGCCTTGGCGATCACCCGGCCGAGCTGCTTCGGAGTGGCCCCACTCACCAGGAGCGCCTTCATGAGGAGATCCAGGCTCACGCTGGGATCTCCGGCTTCCATCTTCGCGACCCGCGATTGGCTCGAGCCAATCCGCTCGGCGAACGTGATCTGTGAGACTTTGAGCTTCCGCCGACGGTCCTTCAGTGCCCGAGCCAGCTGCACCCGGACCTCGATCATCGCCATCTCGGCGTCATCGAGACCCAGGAATTCCTGAACGGTGCCCACCGTCCACCCCACCTTCTCGAGGCGCGCCTTCTTTTTCGCATCCATCGGGTCTCTCCTCTCCCAGAGATCGCCTACGCTGCGTCGTAGGCGGCAAGCCGCTGGCGGCAGACTTGGATCACCGGCCTTGGCGTCGTGCGCGTCTTCTTCGTGAAGACGTGCACGACCACTATTGCATCGCTGTCGATCCGGTAGAGGATCCGCCACGTCTGCCGGGCGTCCGGGATCCGGAGTTCGTGACACCGTGGTCCGATGCTGGGCATCGGGCGACTGTGCGGCATGTCCAGCCGTTCCCCCTCTTGCAGGAGACGAAGGAGCGCGCCCGCCCGGCGGCGCCCTTCGGCCGAGAACGGCGGAGTCCGGATCGTGTCGGCCAGCCACACCAGCGGCTTTGCCATACACCAAACTATGTCACTACTGACATAATGTCAAATGCGACATAGTTCCATCCACCGTCAAGAGAAGAACGCGGCTGCAACTCGATGGGAGCTGGAGTGAGCGGCACCAGCGCCCTAATGACCTGCTCGCTCTCTCCACAACCGATACATCAGCACCGCCGCCCGCTTTGCCATCAGGGTGATGGAACTGAGCTGGACGGTCTCGTTGGGCGTGTGCCCGCCGCTGCCCACCACGCCCAGTCCGTCGAGAGCGGCACCCACCACGTCCGCGACGAACGACACGTCCGCCGCCCCACGGCGGCCTGGATCGACCGGACGCACGGGCCCAAGCCCCAAGTCGCGGCTCACCCCATCGAGTACGGCGAGCAGCTCGTAGTTCGCGTCGGTGGGCCCCATGGGGGGATACGAATCGACAAACTCGATGTCGGCCGATGTGCCCGGAAGGTGATTCGCCACGATTGTGCGCATGCGATCCTTCGCACGTTCGCGCTGCGCGATGGAGATCGTGCGCAGGTCACCGGTTATCACCGCAGCCTCGGCAATCACGTTCGTCTTGCCGAACGCGGTGCCGCGACTCATGGCCGGATCGAAATCCACGCTGGTGCCGCCGAGTATCATCCCGGGGTTGAACGTGAGATACCGCTCGGGCATCTCGGTGTGGAACTCGCTGAGAATGCGGGCGGCCTCGAAGATGGCTCCACTGCCGAGGTCCGGACGGAAGATCTGCGACGAGTGGGCGCGTGTCCCGGTCGCGCGAATCGTCCAGCCGGTGAACCCACGACGCGCGACCGTCGCCGTACCGGTCCCACCCACACCGCCCTCAAACCCGAGCGCAATGTCGCTCTGTTCGCCTGCCGCAATGAGATCACGCCGCCCTATTGCAAGCGGCTTGCCGGTACTCTCTTCATCTCCCATGAGCGCGACGGTCAGATTCATCCCTTCCAGTACGCCCGCCGCCTGGAGCGCCTGCAACGCGAGGATGATCACCACGTCCCCGCCCTTCATGTCCTCGGTCCCCGGCCCTTTCGCCATATCGTCGTCTAGCAGCTCCCAGTCCTGAAACGGGCTGTCATCTTCGAAAACGGTATCGAGGTGCCCGATGAGCAGCATCCGTGGACCGGTCCCGTTCATCTCCCCAAAGAGGTGACCCGCGCGATGGACCTCGTCCATGGGAATCCACCGGGTCGCAAACCCAAGCGCGTCCAACTCGGCGCGGAACACGTCGCCGACACGACGCACGCCGTCCAGGTTCATCGTGCCTGAATTGATGGTGACGACGCGCTCGAGCAGCGCGATAGCCTGCGTCGCGTGAGCATCGACGTACTCGCCGATCGCACGTTCCGTCGGTGAGGTCTGCGCCGCGATCCGCACTGGCAGGCCCAGCATGATCACACACGCTAGCCAACGCGTAGCCACGGTCGCTCTGATATGGGTCATGCCGCATGTTCGCCTGCACCCGGGGACCCGCGCAACCCTGGCGCCCCTCCTCTTGCTCAACCCGTTACCGCGCACTACTTTATGTTACAAAGCTACCCGGATGAGGCCCCTACTCGTGACCATTCCCACCCAGGACGAGCGCACCAACGCTCAGCAGACACTCGAGTACATCCGCCAGACGATGGAGTCCGCCTCTACGTTCACCGCGGTCTCGGGCTGGGGCATGTCCGTCGTGGGCGGTGTGGGGTTGGTCGCCGCGGGTGTGGCCGCGCGCCTCGAGAACCAGGCGGATCTCTCCCTGTGGATAACGCGGTCAAGGCAAACCGCATGCACGTGCCGTTGTGGTCCGGATCGTTCCGCAAGCTGGCATGGGTCATGGCCCCAACCCTGGTGGCGGGCGGCGTGCTTACCTATGCGCTCGCCAACGCGGGCCAGCAGAGCTTGCTCCCCGGCACGTGGCTCGCGTTGTACGGCGCCGGGGTGACCGCGGGCGGTACGCTCTCCGTCCGGGCAATTCGCACAATGGGCGTGCTCCTGTTGGTGTTCGGCGCTGCAGCTCTGTTGCGGCCGGTGTGGGGACTGCCGCTTCTGGCGGCGGGGTTCGGGGCGGTGCACATCGCCTTTGGATTGCTCGTGGTGAGGCGTCATGGCGGTTAGCGTCGTTGCCGAAGAGCTGGATCGGCTGATTCACGAGCGCGTGCGGCTAGGCATAGTGTCCGCGCTCGCCGCCAACGACACGGTGTCGTTTGGCGACCTGAAGAAGATTCTGGGAACGAGCGACGGAAACTTAAGCGTCCACGCACGGAAGCTCGAAGAGGCGGGCTACATCCATGTCACGAAAGGGGTCGAAGACCGGAAACCCCGGACCGAGTATCGCCTGACAATAGAAGGGCGCGCGGCTCTCGAGACGTACCTGGCCCGGATGGAAACGATTCTGAGCGCGACACGCGAAGCGCTGGAGCGGACATGAGCGGCCTACATGTCGGCATAATCATGGATGGCAACGGCCGCTGGGCGCGCGAGCGGAGCCGCCCACGATGGCGCGGGCACTTCGCGGGTGTCGACAGCGTCCGCGACACGGTGCGTGGCAGCCCGGACCTCGGTGTCACCACGCTGACGCTGTATGCATTCTCGGCCGACAACTGGAAGCGGCCGGCGGCGGAGGTCGGGCGGTTGTTCTGGCTCTTACGGGACTACTGCCGGCGCGAGCAGGAGGAGTTGGTCGAGAACGGCGTGAAGGTCTCCGCAATCGGTCGGCGGGACCGGCTGCCAGCATCCGCGCTGGCTGGGCTGGAGCATCTGGAAGCGGCAACGATCCAGGGCACGCGGCTCCATCTCCGGCTGGCAATCGACTACTCGGCCCAGTGGGCCATTGCCGAGGCGACCGCCGCAGGCGTTGACCGAGGTCTTGACCGGCGGCACGCCTCCCGTTGACTTGCTGATTCGCACGGCCGGCGAACAGCGACTTTCCGATTTTCTCCTGTGGGAGACGGCCTACGCCGAGTTGTACTTCACCAATGTCCTGTGGCCCGACTTCCGGCGGGGTGATCTTGCCGGCGCGGTCGCGGAGTTCGATCGGCGCGTGCGGAAATTCGGCGGGTTGACTCCGGTGGAGAACGGTGACGTGGTGTCACCCCCGGTCTCCGTAGGATTGCGTACAGGCTGAATCGTCGCGCCTCGCGGGCGCACTGCCGTCTACCCGACCCGCTCGGCCCCCCATCCAAGTTTGGCACGCAACAGGTCGCGGTTCAGCGTCGCGATGAAATCGATGCTGATCGCTTTTGGGCACGCCCGTTCGCAGGCACCGTGGTTGGTGCAGGTCCCAAAGCCGTCGGCATCCATCTGCGCGATCATGTGTTGCACGCGCTCGTAACGCTCCGGCTGTCCCTGGGGGAGCGCCGCGAGATGTTGAATCTTGGCGGCGGTGAAGAGCATTGCAGATCCGTTGGGGCAGGCGGCGACGCACGCGCCGCAGCCAATGCACTCCGCCGCATCCATGGAGAGATCGGCATGGCGCTTAGGAATGGGCACCGCGTTCGCGTCCGGTGCGCTGCCGGTCCGGACCGAAATGTACCCACCCGCATGAATGATCCGATCGAACGCCGTGCGATCGACGACGAGATCCCTGATCACCGGAAACCCACGCGCTCGCCATGGCTCTATCCAGATCTCATCGCCATCATGAAAGCTGCGCATGTGCAATTGGCAGGCAGTCACCTGACGTACGGGACCGTGCGGCTCTCCGTTGATCACCATCCCACACGACCCACAGATCCCCTCGCGGCAGTCGTGCTCGAACGCTATGGGCTCGTTTCCCGCCTCAACCAACCGGTCATTGACGACATCCAGCATCTCGAGGAACGACATGTGTTCGTTGATGTCGCGCGCCTCGTAACGCTCGAACCGTCCAGTCGCCGACGCGTTCTCCTGTCGCCAGACGTGGAGAGTCATGTTCATCTACTTGTAGCTCCGCTGGGCGAGCTTCACATACTCGAACTCGAGATGTTCCTTGTGCAGGACAGGTTCGCTGTCGGCGCCCGTGTACTCCCACGCCGCCACGTACGCAAATCGCTCGTCGTCGCGCCGCGCCTCGCCCTCCTCCGTTTGGTGCTCCACACGGAAGTGGCCGCCG
>JAZDCY010000025.1:0-49289 GCA_036679645.1 Gemmatimonadota bacterium
TCTCCGTGCCGTACGGCAACGTCACCGTATCAGGAACGCGGTCCGTGCACCCGGATTGCCAGCTCCAGCACCGACTCCCAACCGCGAAGGTGCCTCGCCGTTTCCCACGAACAGTCCAGGTACCGCGGCGTCACGGGCCGACTAGAGGCGCAGCGCCGACATTGCCGTTGGGCAACGTCACTGCCATTGCCGTCTGGCAACCGGATGGGCTCCCGTGCCGGCGTTCTATGGACACTCTTCATCCCATGGAACTACCGAAGGTCGGGGTGGTGCAATCACGAGCACGGACACCGTGGATTTCTTGCTCGCCGTCCTGGGCGTCAGGCGCTGATTGGCGAGCTGTTTCACCTCACACGCACGGAGGTCAAGATGAAACGCACACTCACGCGCACTATCCGTCTTGCCGCGATCCTGGGGGTCGTCGCGGCACTCAGCTTCGGTGTCCAGCAAGCCGTGGCATCGTCGGCTACGACGAACTCCACCTCATGTACCTGTACATTCCCCAACAATGGTGAATGTACCGATTGCTGTCAGGGGCCGGGGTTCTGCACTACGGCGGGGTTCTGCCTCTGCTAGAGTATTTCTGACAGAGAGGGGCCGGCTTCCACGGAAATCGGCCCCTCTTGTCTGTCACTCTCTCAGGTTCTAGCGGACGCGCCCGGGCGTCAGCGAGTCAATTCTCTCGAAGTCCCGCGCGGAGGTCTTCGTCCGTTGGAGCAGTATCTGCCCGCCAAACAACCCGAGCGATTTCCGCGCGATGGAGTAGTACCCCTCACCATCGTTGAAACGCCCACGCTGGAGATCGAACACAGGACTGATACTCTGCGCACAGTACTTCTCGTCCCCTCCCAACGGATCGGAGATGCTGCGAGCGGCGATGGACGTGAACACGTCCAGAATCCGCTCGCGGGGAATCCGCGGGATGGAATTATTATAGTTTCCGGGCCGCATGAAGGGGACCGTGGTGAGATCCACCGTGTCCGCGACGAAGAAGATGGCTCCGAGGTCCAGGCGGAAAATCATGCCGCGGCCGAGGAACGATAGGAACTCCTCGACGATCGTCATCGTATTAGGCACGGCTGGATTATCGACGTCGGCCGAGCCGACGGACTCGAAACGCGCGTTTGCGAGGTTCGGGAGCCGACTATCCACCGCGCTGTGGTCAATGGCGTCGGTGGCGATCACGGCCGCGGTTCCTGGTGCCAACGGATACTGGGTCCCGGTGCCCGGAAGCCGAATGAGGTTTGGCGACCACAGCCCGGCCGAATCCGTCTGCCACTGCACCGTCAGCGAGCAGGGAAAAAAGCCCCGAGCTCCTTGCCCGAAGTCTCGGAGCCACAGAGGTCCGAACCCCACGAGCTTCCCGTCGAGATAGATCGTCGTATCGGCGTTGTTGTACAGCTCCAAGTAAGTTGCGTTCACGTACGAGTTGTCGTTGATGAAGGGCCAGCTGAAGTAGATCTCACTGATCACGAGCGAGCCGCGCCGCCCGGCGCTCGCGTTCAGCGCCACAGTCCGTTCCGGAGCCCGCAGCGTCACCACACCCCCTCCCGCAAACCCCGTCACGTCCTTGAGCTCCGGCCGCAACCGCGCTCGCTCCTCGGCCGTCAGCAGCCGCAACACCGACACGTCCCACGTCCCCGGCAAGAGGTCCGTGAACCGTACCTCCCCTGCCGAGTCCGTCACGCCGGCCACCTGATCCGACGAGCCCCGGCGGCTCGCCTCCACTTGCCCGTCCGCCAGCGGGCCCTGGCTCCACCCGAGATCCTGGAACAGCGGCACGTCGCTGGAACTCTGTGCCACGGCCCGCGCCGTCACGACGAGCGCCGCCCGCTGCACGTTCCCGCCCGTAGTGTCCCGGCCCGAGGTGTCACGGGGCATCGTGCCAGTGGTATCGCTTCCTACGGAATCAGGGGGAGGAGGCGTGACCAGCCGCAACTCGGGGTTGCAGGCCGCGAACAGCCCGCCCGCTGCAACCGCGAGCCCGGCCAGCAGGAGGCCGGTACGGCATTGAGACATGATTGCCTCCGGAACGACGTGGAGCTTCCGTATACTGATACCGCCGCATCGCCGGCCGCAAGAGGTACCGGCCCGCCGTCCGGCGCTCCGCGCGCTCTCCGTGCCGTACGGCAACGTCACCGCATCAGGAACGCGGTCCGTGCACCCGGATTGCCAGTTCTAGCACGGATTCCCAACCACGAAGGCGCCTCGCCGTTTGCCACGAACAGCGGAGGTGGCGCCGCGCCACCGGTCAAGAAGACCGTGCAGCCACGTTGCCGGTGAGCAATGTCGCTGCCGTTGCCGCCCGGCAACCGGACGGGCTCACGTGCCGGCCCATTCCTGACATCTTGTCGTATCGTGCAGCTGCCAAAACTTCCCGCCCGCATGCTCGCGCGCGTCTTCGTCATGGCGGCCCTCCTCGGTGCCACCGGGCTCGTGGTCGTACTCGCGGCGCAGAGCCGGGAGTTGCGCGAGCAGGTTCGGCACCTACGCCGCGAGCGGCGGATTCTGCACGATGGAGTCGTCGTGCCCGCTTTCCGCACGACGGGGCGGCAGCTACTCATGATCCTCAACGCTGCATGCCTGTATTGCCGTGAGACGCTACCGCATTGGAAAAACGTCCTCCGCCGCATCCGCGCCGACACCGTGGCGATTGAGCCTTACGCCGTCTCGCTCGACCCCGACAGTGTGGCGCGGGCGTACCTGACCGAGCACGCGTTCGACGTTCCCGTGATCCGGTTCCCGAACGAGCGGACCGCCGCGGTCTACCGCGCCATCGGTGTGCCGATCACCGTCGTGATCGGTGCCGGCGGGCAGGTGCTCTACGGTCGGGGCGGAGCGATCACGAGAACGGAAACCGTGGATTCCATGCTCGCCGCCCTGGGTGTCGTCAGGCCCTGATTGGCGAGCTGTTTCACATCACACGCACGGAGGTCAACATGAAACGCACACTCGCACGCACGGTCCGTCTGGCCGCAATCCTGGGGGTCGTCGGGGCTCTCAGCTTCGGTGTCCAGCAAGCCGTGGCCTCGTCGGCTACGACGAACTCCACCTCATGTACCTGTACGTTCCCTAATAACAGCGAATGCGATGACTGCTGCGGGGGAGATGGGTTCTGCCCTACGGCGGGGTTCTGCCTCTGCTAGAGTGTTTCTGAGAGGAGCGGCCGATTTCCGCTGAGGTGAAAATCGGCCGCTCTTGACTCTCAGTCTTTCCAGATTCTATGGGACCCGCCCGGGCGTCAGCGAGTCAACCCGTTCGAAATCCCGGGCCGAGGTCTTCGTGCGCAGCAGCAGGACGCGCCCGTCGAAGACGCCGAGGCTTTTCCGCGCGACGGAGTAGTACCCCTCACCATCATTGAAACGCCCACGCTGGAAATCGAACACGGGACTGATACTCTGCGCGCAGTACTTCTCGTCTCCTCCCAACGGATCCGAGATGCTGCGAGCGGCGATGGACGTGAACACGTCCAGAATCCGCTCGCGGGGAATGCGCGGAATGGTGTTGTTGTAGGTTCCGGGACGCATCCAGGGCACCGCCGTCAGGTTCACAGGGTCCGCGACGAAGAAGATGGACCCGGTTGACACGCGGAAAATCACGCCGCGGCCCAAGAAGGTCAGAAACTCCTGTACGACGATGGTTGCGTTCGGCACCGAGGGATTGTCCACATCGGTCGAGCCAATCGACTCGAACCGCGCGTTCGTGAGGTTCGGTAGCCGGGCGTCCACCGCGCTGTGGTCAATGGCGTCGGTCGCTATCACGGCAGCGGCTCCAGGGGCCAGCGGATACTGCGTCCCGCCGCCGGGAAGCCTGATCAGGTTCGGCGACCACAGCCCGGCCGAATCGGTCTGCCACTGTACCGTGAGCGAACAGGGAAAGAACCCGCGCTGTGTTTGTCCGAAGTCTCGGAGCCAGGCAGGTCCCTTCCCCACGAGCTTCCCGTCGAGATAGATCGTGGTGTCGCTATTGTTGTAGAGTTCCAGATACGTGGCGTTCACGTACGAGTTGTCGTTGATGAAGGGCCAGCTAAAGTAGATCTCGCTGATCACCAGCGAGCCGCGCCGCCCAGCGATCGCAAGCAGCGGTACCGTCCTTTCCGGAGCTCGCAGCGTCGCGTCCCTCGCCCCCGCGAACCCCGTCACGTCCCGCAGCTCCGGCCGCAGCCGCGCTCGCTCCTCCGGCGTCAGCAGCCGCAGCACCGATACGTCCCACGTCCCCGGCAAGAGTTCGGCGAACCGTACCTGCCCCGCCGAGTCCGTGACGCCGGCCACCTGATCCGAGGAGGCCCGGCGGCTAGCCTCCACCTGCCCGCCCACCAACGGCCCCTCGCTCCACCCCAGATCCTGGAGTAGCTGAAAGTCGCTGGAACTCTGCGCCACGATCCTTGCCGTCACGACGAGCGTCGCCCGCTGCACGTTCCCGCCCGTCGTGTCCTGGCTCGACGTATCACCGGGCATCGTGCCCGTCGTATCGCTGCTAAGCGAATCTGGGGGTGGAGGCGTGACTAGCCGCAGCTCGGGGTTACAGGCCGCCAACAACCCGCCCGCGGCAACCGCGAGCCCGGCCAGCAGGAGGCCGGTACGGCATTGAGACATGATTGCCTCCGGAACGACGTGGAGCTTCCGCATACTGATACCGTCGCATCGCCGGCCGCAAGGGGTAGCCGCACGTCGTCGGGCGCCCCGTGCGGTCTCCGTGCCGTACGGCAACGTCACCGCATCAGGAACGCGGTCCGCGCACCCGGATTGCCAGCTCCAGCACTGACTCCCAACCGCGCAGGCATCTTGCCGTTTCCCACGAACAGTCCAGGTACCGCGGCCTCACAGGCCGACTAGAGGCGCAGCGCCGACATTGCCGTTGGGCAACGTCACTGCCATTGCCGCCTGGCAACCGGACGGGCTCACGTGCCGGCCCATTCCTGACATCTTGTCGTATAGTGCAGCTGCCCAAACTTCCCGCCCGCATGCTCACGCGCGTCTTCGTCTTGGCGGCGCTGCTTGGTGGTACCGGACTCGTGGTCGTACTCGCGGCGCAGAGCCGGGAGTTGCGCGAGCAGGTTCGGCACCTACGCCGCGAGCGGCGGATTCTGCACGATGGAGTCGTCGTGCCCGCTTTCCGCACGACGCGGGCGCCAGTTGCTCATGATCTTCAACGCCGCATGCCCGTATTGCCTCGAGACGCTGCCGTATTGGAAGAACGTCGTCCGACGCATCCGCGCCAACACCGTGACGATTGAGCCTTACGCAGTCTCGCTCGACCCCGACAGTGTGGCGCGGGCGTACCTGACCGAGCACGCGTTCGACGTTCCCGCGATCCGGTTCCCGAACGAGCGGACCGCCGCCGTCTACCGCGCCATCGGTGTGCCGATCACTGTCGTGATCGGAGCCGGGGGGCAAGTGCTCTACGGCCGGGGCGGAGCGATCACGAGAACGGAAACAGTGGATTCCCTACTCGCCGTGCTGGGCATAGTCAGGCCCTGACGGGCGCGTCCATCACCCTCAACTTCCTTATACGGAGGTTATCATGAAACGTACACTCACCCGCACGCTTCGTCTGGTCGCGGTTCTGGGGGTTCTCGCGGCGCTCAGCTTCGGCGTCCAGGAAGCCGTGGCATCGTCGGCGACGCAGGACTCCGCCACGTGTCACTGTCAGTTCCCCGACAACAGTCCGTGCCTCGGGTGCTGTGGCGGACCCGGCTTCTGCACGACCGCAAACATCTGCATTTGCTAGGACGTACTCCCAGGAGAGCGGGGCCGACTCCGGTGGAAATCGGCCCCGCTCGACTCTCAGTCTTTGCAGATTCTAGGGGACGCGCCCATCTTCGTGCGTTGCAGCAGTATCTGCCCGCCAAACAACCCGAGTGACTTGCGCGCGATAGCGTAGAAGTCGTCGCCGTCGGCGAAGCGTCCTTCTTGCAGGTCAAAAACCTCGTTGATGAAGTTCTCGCAGTACTTCGCACCCCCGACCCCGTCCGTGATTCGTCGCGTGGCCTTGGATGAGAAGACGTCGAGGATTGCCTGCCGAGGGATCCGCGGGATGGAATTATTGTATTGTCCGGGCCGCATCCAGGGCACCGTCGTGAGATCCACCGTATCCGCCACAAAATAGATGGTACCTAGGGTATTGCTGAAGATGATTCCCCGGCCGAGAAACGTTAGGAACTCTTGCACCACGATAGTGGCGTTTGGCACAGACGGATTGTCCACGTCGGCCGAGCCGATTGACTCGAACCGCGCGTTGGCAAGGTTCGGGAGCCGACTATCCACCGTGCTGTGGTCAATGGCGTCGGTGGCGATCACGGCCGCTGCCCCGGGCGCCAGGGGATACTGTGTCCCGCTGCCGGGAAGCCGGAGCAGTTCGGGTGACCAAAGCCCTAGCGAGTCGTTTTGCCACTGCTGCGTCAACGAGCAGGGAAAGAATCCGCGTTGAGTGTCCCCAAAATCCCAGAACCAGAATGGTCCCCTTCCGACGAGCTTTCCGTCCAGATAGATCGTGGTATCGCTGTTGTTGTACAGTTCGATATAGGTGGCGTTGAAGTACACGTTATCGTTGATGAAGGGCCAGGTGAAGAAGATCTCGCTGATCACGAGCGAGCCGCGCCGCCCGGCGCTCGCGTTCAACGCCACCGTCCGTTCCGGAGCCCGCAGCGTCACCACCCCCCCTCCCGCAAACCCCGTCACGTCCTTAAGCTCCCGCCTCCACTTGCCCGTCCGCCAGCGGGCCCTGGCTCCACCCCAGATCCTGGAACAGCGGCACGTCGCTGGAACTCTGTGCCACGGCCCGCGCCGTCACGACGAGCGCCGCCCGCTGCACGTTCCCACCCGTCGTGTCCTGGCCTGACGTATCACCGGGCATCGTGCCCGTCGTATCGCTGCTAACCGAATCTGGGGGTGGAGGCGTGACCAGCCGCAGCTCGGGGTTACAGGCCGCGAACAGCCCGCCCGCGGCAACCGCGAGCCCGGCCAGCAGGAGACCGGTACGGCATTGGGACATGATCGCCTCCGGGACGGCGTGAAGCTTCCGCATACTGATACCGTCGCATCGCCGGCCGCAAGGGGTACCCAACCGCGAAGGTGCCTCGCCGTTTCCCACGAACAGCCCAAATACCGCCGCGCCCGAGTATGCCACGTTCGTGGGTTGGTGGTGTCTGTACCACTCCAGCCCGCGGCGCGCAGGGCCATCCGGGCCACGATGCGCCAGTCCCGGGCGTTCCATCGGCTGAGCCGCGCGAGCCGCCTGCTGTAGTAGGAGCTGGAGCGACATGATGACGGAGTCGAACTCACGACGGCCGCGAATTGTTCCGCCAGCAAGCCTCCCAGCTCGTCCGAGCGGAGTCGCAATGCGACGAACCGGGCCAGCACCGTCGGAGGCGGAACGGGACGCGCGTCGACCGCGCGAAGGACGCGCTCGGGCCGAAGCGGAACGCCCACGGGCAGATCATCTCGGGCGAGTACGTGGCTCCAGTCGGGTATGCAGTCGATCAGATGCTCGAGCAAGGCGGGCCGGGAAGACTGGAACAGACACGGCACGATCCAAGGCCATTGGTGACGTCGAACCACCAGCGTCGCGGTGCCGGCAAGTGCGTCCGGTGCACTCCCCCTTCCATCGGCACACAGAATCGTGCCAACTTCGGGCTGGCCTTGAGCTGCGTGGGCTGCCGCGGCCAGCGACCGGTATGGAGGGGTCATCACGTACACGTTGGCCTGCGAGGGCCACGGAACCGAAAGCGGCGGGGCGCTCATGGTCACACTCCAACAACGGCATCCGCCGAAAAATATCCTGCCCCCCCCCCCCCTCGCACAAGAGCGCGTGCCCCTGTGGGAAGGGAATCGACTAGGGCGCCCCGACGGGCCCAGCTTTGTTCGATGTGAACCAGCGTTCACAGTGATGCGCGCGGAAGGCGAGACTCAGCGGCAGGACGTGTTGTCGCTCGTCACGTACATGCGCTGACCGTCCACGTAGGTCCCCCCGTCCCGGTACTCCAGCAGCGCCTGGCCGACGTTCCCGTTATGCCAGCGCAGCTCAATGCCCACGATGTTGCCCTGTTCGACGATTCTCCAGGTGCCCGCGCCTCCGTCGCTTCCTCCGCTGTACCCCCCCGTACCGCCACATCGACGCTGACGGAGCTGGACCCCGAATAGAAGAAGCGCCCATCGCTGCAGAGGTCGTACTCCTCCCGCGCGCTATAGCCGCCCGTACCGCCCGAACTCGAGTAGCTCTCGATCCGCGTGACCCTCTTGCCCGCCAGATGCGCGAGCCATTCCCGTCCCATCTGGGAGAGTTGCTGTTGCCCTGCCTGGCCCTGACCGGGCGGCTGCGTTGCCGGGGCGGGTTGCCGTGCTCCGGCAGCCTGCCGGCGGAGTTGCAGTGTTTGCCCATCTACAGTACATGACGAGCAGATCGCCCTGCAGGGCCGCGGTCCAGGGATACGTCGTCCCCTGCGCCGAGTAGCTTCCCTCGAGACCGTTCATGGTCTGCCGGGCGGTGACTGGGAACCGTTGCCCCTGCAAGACGGCCACTCCGCTGTACCCACCCCGCGCGGCCTGGAGTTGCAGAACGAGCACGTCACTACTGAACGTCCCGACATACGGATCACTCTGTGCTGCCACGCTCCCCAGCGGTGACGCCAAGGTGAGAATGAGGATGACGGTGGGGACACGCATGATATGCCTCGGTGAATCGGGAGCGAATGACTCCAGAATGGTAGGGCTCGCAGGACCTGTCAACGGAAGCCGCTATCGTCCGCGCCAGATCCTCCACCGGTCCACGACATCCTGTCCGCGCACCACCACGTACTCGTCGAAGCATGCGACGGCGAGACATGAATGATTGGGCAGGACGCGAACGCGCTCGCCGTACGGCAGCGAGCCGTGGACCTTGCCGTGTTCCTGACTCAGACCGGCGACCCAGACGTCGTCGCGCAGCGTGCCTGCGGCGTAGTCGGCATAGATGCGTCCCATCGATTCGAGACCGCGGTCCGGTCCCGGGTCCTTGGAAAGGGCGAGCGCTCCGGCGTCGGTCACCACGTGCTCCGCGTCCGGTTGAGCGGAGACGACGCTCGCGAGCACGGTGACGGCACAATCAGCGGCCGTACACGAGCCGAGCGCGACCTGCATTCCGTCATAGAAGGCGTAGTTGCCCGGGCGGGTCTCGGTCACACCGTCGAGCGACTCCACGACGGACATCGCCGGTGTAGATCCGACACTGGCCTTGGCATCGATTCCCTCGTCGGCCAGTCGCGCTCGCAGGTCGGCCACAGCTTGCCGCTCCTGCTCTGCAATAGCGCGCCGTTCGGCAGTGTCGTACGCATCGTACGCGTGGCCGGAGTGCGTGAGGAGCCCCTCGAAATGCAGCGTCAGTGATGCGGCGATACGACGGGCAAGATCCAGGGTTGTCGCGGCCTCGGGATCCATGCCCGCGCGGTGATACCCGCAGTCGATCTCGAGCCACACCGGGAACGGAACCCCGCGCCGTTCGAGCAGATCGACCGCGAGGGCGGTATCTACAGTGACCCCTTGGCTTGGGATGAGTGGAAAAGCCCACGTGATGTCCTCGAACCCGTGGTCGGCGAATATCGTAGCCTCGTAGAGCGTCGATACGGTGATGCCCTGCGCGCCGAGTTCCCGTTGCCGTTGGGCGATCTCGATGCACTTGTGTGTCTTGATATGCGGCCGCAGCGAAACGCCCAACGCGCGGCATCGCTCCGCCATGTGCACCAGGTTCCGGTCGAGCCGTTCCCGGTCGAGCACGAGCGCGGGCGTTGGGATGTCGGCGAGCGTTACCATGACGGACACGGCTGACATGGGCTGCTGAACGGTTGCGGAGCGGATTGTGTGGCGGAGGCGCGCGGAGCGGCGGCCTGGACGACCGCGGCGCAGCGGGCTGCTACGTTACTTGCTCGCTCAACAGCTTGTGGATCGTGAAGAGAAGGTCTGTGACGGTCCATGGCTTGTGCAGGAACGGGATTTCGGGGTCTAGTTGGGCACGCTCAGCGGCGTACCCGCTCACGAATAAGAACTGCACGTTCGCGTCCTGACTGCGCAAGGTCTCGAACAATTCGCGGCCGCCCATGACAGGCATGACCATGTCCGTGATGACCAGCGAGATGTCGCGTTCGTTCTCCGCGAATCGACCGAGCGCTTCCTGCCCGTTCCCCACGAGGAGCACCCGATACCCGGCGTGCTCGAGCACGCGCGTGGTGACGCTTGCCACAGCGTGGTCGTCTTCGACGAGCAGGATCGTCGCCGGCCGGGCGGCACGTACCGCCGCCTGCTCGCGATCGCGATGGTGCTCCGCGTCCTCGCCAATGACGGGGAAATACATCTGCAGCGTCGTGCCACGTCCGGGAGCGCTGCGGAGATCGACGAAGCCGTCCTGCTGCTTCACGAGCCCGTAGATCATGGCCATGCCGAGCCCTGTCCCGACGCCGGTGGGCTTGGTTGTAAAGAAGGGTTCGAAGGCACGCTGCACCGTTTGCTCGTCCATGCC
The DNA here is from genome assembly GCA_036679645.1 of Gemmatimonadota bacterium. Classification (GTDB taxonomy): domain Bacteria; phylum Gemmatimonadota; class Gemmatimonadetes; order Gemmatimonadales; family GWC2-71-9; genus JADFNB01. The sequence continues at coordinate 10,489 of JAZDCY010000025.1, forward strand.
CTTCCCTGTGTCACTCACAATGATGCTCACATAGTGGCCGGGCTGTCCCCATCCGTGACGCGCACGGTGCTCCTCATCGATCCATGTGTCGCGTACCTCGATCGTGAGCACACCGCCCCCGGACATCGCGTCACGCGCGTTCGTCGCGGCGTTGAGCACCATCTGCTCGATGGTTCCGGGATCGACGCGCACGATCGGGGTGTGTTCCGGCGTGATCACCCGAATCTCGATGTCTTCGGGGAGCAGTCGCTGCAGCGTCTTGGATAACGGCTGCACCACGGAGCCAAGATCCGTGGGTCGCTGCTCGATCTGGGTCTGGCGGCTGAAGCCGAGCAGGTGCTTGACGAGTTCTGTTCCCCGTTTGGCGGCGGCTTGAAGCTCATCGACGTCGCAGGCGAGTTCGAGCTGGTCCTCATGAAGCGAGTGCTTGATGAGATCTGCGGTCGCCATGATAACCGTGAGGATGTTGTTGAAGTCGTGCGCTATGCCGCCGCTGAGCTGGCCTACAGCCTCCATCTTCTGCGCCTGACGGAGCTGCGCTTCGAGCGCACGGCGCTCGGTGAAATCCTCGACGGTCATCTCGAACCCGAACACGCAGTCATCAGAGTCCCGCAGGGGCCGGCCAAAGAGCCGTACGGTTAGCGCTGAGCCGTCCTTTTTCCGCCAGTGCGCCTCGAGTCCCTCGATCCGTTCGGACGCCTGGTACGCCTCGACCAGCATGTGGCGTTCTGCCGGGTCGGCGTACACGTCCCGGGTGACGTCGAGATCCAGCACTTCCTCGATGGAGTCGTAGCCCAGCATCGCGACGAGAGCCGGGTTCACAGCCAGGAACCGACCGTCGATCGTGGAACGGTAGATGCCGACGAGCGCGTGATCCACCAGCGCACGGTAGCTGGCCTCAGAGGTGCGGAGGGCTTCCTCAGTTCGCAGACGCTCGCTAGCCTCCACCGCGAGGGCCGCATAGTCAGCAATCGACCCGACGAATAGCTCGTCCTCGGGCAACCACCTGCGGACGCCCCCCACGTGCTCGTGACACACGACGCCGATCGTACGGCCGCCCACTCGGATCGGTGCGTCGAGCATGGCACCTATCCCGAATTCCGTGAGGTAGCTTTCGGAGAATTCCGCCGTACGCGGATCCGCATGGACATCGTATACGGCGATCGTACGATGCTCCTGCAGCGCGGCGAAGTAGTCTGCGAACTCCTGTGCGCTCAGTGTGGTGCCGGCGCTGTGGCGCTGTGCGTCGCGCTCCCACAGGTCCGCGCAACGGATCGAGGTGTGCGTGTCATCGAAGAGCCAAATGCCCACACGCGCGACGTCGAGCACGTCCGCGGCCGTTTCCGTGATCGCGCGGAATGCCCGCTTGCGGTCCCCGCGCCGAAAGGCCTCGATGCTCGACAGGGCCGCAAGCGCATCCTGACGGGCGCGGAGCCGCTCTTCGGCGGTACGGTGCTCCGGCTCGGGCCGGTGCGCGGCGGGTGGATTTGGTACGTGCATACCGTTCGATTGTGAGTGAGTCAACGCCCTGAGTATCGGCGCCATTGGGAGGGTCCTGAAGGCGAGAACGGGCTATCTTTTTGCCCCTATGCATATGTCAGAAAGCGACATGCACCCCCTCGAGCTTTCGGCCGAGGCGATGCGGCAACTGGTCGATGACGCGATGGATCACATCGTCCGCCACATCGTCTCGCTACCCGATCAACCGGCTCACGATCTTGCCGACCCGGCCGATGCTGCGCGCAGCTTGCGCGAATCGCTTCCGGAGAATGGTACGGCGCACGGCGAGCTGTTCGACCTTCTGTTCAACAGCTGTGTGCATAAGAGCTACAACACCGCCGGCCCCGGGTACCTCGCGTACATCCCCGGCGGCGGGCTCTTCCACTCGGCGGTAGCCGATCTCATCGCCGACGCGATCAACCGGTACGTCGGCGTGTGGATTGCCGCGCCGGCGCTCGTCCAGCTCGAGGCAAACGTGATCCGGTGGTTCTGCGAACTCGTGGGATATCCGGCCGACGCGGGTGGCATTCTCACCAGTGGCGGATCTCTCGCGAACCTCTCCGCTGTCGTGACTGCGCGCGAGGAGAAGCTGGGAGAGTCGTTCCAGGACGGCCGGATCTACGTCTCGGACCAGGTACATCACTCGATCGAGAAAGCGGCGATGCTTGCGGGGTTCCCCAGCCGCTGTGTGCGCGTCCTCCCGTCGGACGCGCGCTACCGCGTGCGTCTTGACGCGCTCGAGGAAGCGATCGCCGAAGACCAACAGGCGGGTCACCGGCCCTTTCTCGTGGTCGAGAGCGCCGGTACGACCAACACGGGCGCGATCGACGATCTAACCGCGATTGCCCGGGTGGCACGGGAACACGATCTCTGGGTTCACGCGGACGCGGCGTATGGCGGGTTCTTCGCGCTGACCGAGCGCGGCCGCGCGGCGCTCGCGGGGCTCGCCGAGGCGGACTCGATCACCCTCGATCCGCACAAGGGGTTGTTCCTCCCGTACGGCACCGGATCGCTTCTCGTGCGGGATTGCGCAGCCCTGCGGCGTGCCCACGAGCGGGACGCCGCCTACCTGCCCGAGATGCGCTCCGATGCGGACTTCGTAGATTTCTGCCAGCTCTCGCCCGAGCTGTCCCGGGCGTTCCGTGGGCTCCGCGTGTGGCTACCGTTCAAAATGGCGGGCGCCGCCGCCTTCCGGGACGCACTGGACGAGAAGCTGGACCTCACGCAGTGGGCCACCGACGAGCTGCGCGGTATCCCGGGCATCGAGATCGTGGCTGAACCCCAGCTGTCGATCGTCGCGTTCCGTCTCGCGGTGTCCGGCTCCGATCCAGAGACCGAGAATCGAGTGAATCGTGAATTCCTCGATCGGATCAACGCCATGCGGCGCGTCTACCTGACTGGGACGACGCTCGACGGACGGTTCGTATTACGCATTTGCGTGCTCTCGTTCCGCACACACATCGATCGGATGCACGAAGCGCTGGCCAACATCCGCACCGCAGCCGCAGAGCTGACCGCCCGGCCCACGGGGTAGGCCAAAACGACGTAACGCATTGCCACATAAGCAGATGATCGACGCCATTCTGGCAGATTTGGCCGGCATGATGTCTGCGTAATAGGGCGCCGGAAGTCTCAGACATCGGATGTACCTAATCTCAGGAGGTGTTGTGATGACGTATCCGACGCTGTGGCGGGGCACGACGCCCTCCGTGTGGGGTGATCTTCTTGGCGCACGCCGCGAGTTCGACCGGCTCCTCGACCGTTTCGCGGACCGGGCCGCCGACACGAGCCCGTCCCTGGCTCCCGCGGTCGACGTGCGCGAGACCGAGGACGGGCTCCTAGTGACGGCGGAACTGGCGGGCATTCGCCAGGAAGACGTGAACGTCAGTATCGAGAACAACGTGCTCACCATCTCGGGCGAGAAGAAGGACGAGGTTCGGGAGGGGAATGGGGACGGCAACTATCATCTTCTCGAGCGCCGCTACGGGCGCTTCGAGCGCACGTTCACACTTCCCCGCACGGTAAACACCGATAAGATCGATGCGCGGTTCGAGAACGGTCTGTTGACCGTGACGCTGCCGAAGTCGGAGACAGCCAAACCGCGGAAGATCAAGGTGTCGGTGGGCAAGTAAGACGCCCAACCCCACACTCAACGCAAACGCCCGGCCTAGGCCGGGCGTTTTCTTCGCCCGAAAGCTCCGGAGGAGGGACTCGAACCCCCGACCCGACGGTTAACAGCCGTCTGCTCTACCAACTGAGCTACTCCGGATCAGCGAACGCAGTCTAATTGCACGGCTTGTGATCATCAAGCAGCGTGCCGTTCACGCTCTCGGCTGCTGGAGAGGGACTCGACGCGCAGGCTGCGCCCACGCGGATCGCCGGTGTCGAATGGAGGCAGCCAGTCGGTTGGTACGTGGGCGTCGAGGAGACGAGCCAACGCTCGCCTGCGCCGTCGCACCGGGGCGTTACGAGAGAGGCAAGCGCATCCCCATGGAGCTGTCGGCGGGTCGGACAGTCCTGTACGGACCAATACATCGGCATTGTGTTAACCTTGAACGACGAGAAACTCGTCATTATCAAGGAAACCGAGGTACGCCCCATCCGCGTCGAGCACGAGTATCGGCGTCATGGGGTGTGTGCCTACATCGCAGCGTGGGACGTGCATCGGGCCCATCTCTTCGGCAGACTGTCGAGGTCTGCCAACGGTGCATCGAGCCAGCCGGTCCAGCGATTTCAGCCTGTAGCGGAGGACTAGTACCTGCCCAGGGGTGCCTTTTGGGGCTAGGGAAACGGTGGGGAGAAGGGGAAGGCAAATGCACGACTTGAAGATGGCAACGCATTTCAAGACGATCGCCCCGGTGTATCGCACGCTCCGCGAGCTCGATGGGCGGGCCGTTCGTCGTGTCTCACTCGAATTGCGTCAACTCGCCACCGTCATGGGCGGCGTCAGCTTCCTGGACGTGGGTGCGGGCACCGGCAGGTATACGGACGCGGTACTCCCTGACCGGAGCGTACGGGCTGATCTCGGCTTCCGTGGTGTCGCGTGTGACGCGATCTCCGAAATGTTGCGTGGCGGGGCTGCTAACCACGGGCCGCGTGCGACAGGCATCGACGCTGTTGTCGGGCTCTCGGAGTCCCTGCCCTTCGCAACGAAATCCTTCGATGCGGTCTTGTCGTTCAATGCTATCCACCACTTCGACCTGCAGGGATTCCTCTCCGAGGTCGGCCGCGTGCTGCGTTCGGATGGACGGCTCATCGTATACACACGGAGCCCGGAGCAGAACCGACGCACGATTTGGGGGCAGTACTTCCCGCACTTCGCCGAACGCGAAGCGCGGCTCTATACCGAGAATGCCTTGATCGCCGCGTTCGAGGCAACGAAGGTGTTCACGTCGCTTCAGCTGCTTGACATGCCCTGGACGATTCGCACAAGTCTGTCTCGGCTCCTAGATCAAGCCCGGAGCGGCGCCTACTCCACGTTCCGGTTCTACTCAGCGGAGGAGCTCGACGACGCGCTGGATGTTTTCGAGACGCAGGTGAAGGCGAACTTTGCTGACCCTTCGGCAATCACCGCCCGCAACGATCATACGCTGGTGCTGGCGAGCCGGCGCTGAGCGCGGCACCGCCTGATTGGTTCTCGAACAAAGGCCGGAATGGACGCTTTCTGCTTCTCGGGTCGGTCTCTCCCTTGCTGACGGCGCGGGTTTCCGAATCGTTGGCGGGACGCCTTTCGCCGATCCAACTAACCCTGTTCCCCTGGACCGAGCTGAAAACCGAAGGTATCCCGAAAACGCCTCCTGCAATCTCGATGGCTCATCGAGCGGCTTCATCATTGGCCCGCGTGAGGCGGTCATCTCGCGATCAGTTGACCGAGACGAAGATGGCGATCGAGAGAAAGACCTGAACGATTCCGACAACCAGGACCCAGTCTTCGCGCGTGAACCACTTCCGTGGCACGATGATCTCGTCGCCGGAGCGCACGCCGATTTCCGCCAGAGTTCTTCCGCTCAGCGTTTCGCGCTCAAAGTCGAACTCCGCTTCCGCCCCCGTACGGAGCACGCGGATCTTTCCGATGTTTCCCTGCGACGTGGGGCCACCGGCCAACGCGACGGCGTCGAGCACGCTGAGAGTGGGGTCGACCGTATAGAGTCCGGGGTTCCGCACGTGGCCGAGGACCGCCATGCGAAAGAGCGGAGTGACCGTTACGAACGGATTCACGAAGATGTTTTCCAGTTCCGCGCGGATGCGGTCGCGCACCTCAGCGATTGTTTGCGACCGGACCTCCAGATCTCCCACACCGGGATACTGGATCTCCCAGTTCTCGTTGACCTGGAACCGGCCCGAGAACTCTTCGTGGCCCCACACGCGCACCTCGAGAATGTCTCCGGGGCTGAGCCGGTACGTGGAGCCGGCGCCCATGACGGCGCCCTGGGGTTCTTGCGCGTGTGCGGCGAGGGGCACGGCGCACGCGAGGATCGCGAGGGACAGCAGTCGGGAGCGCATGGCGCACAATGTTGTTATTGCGGCTCCTTGGGTCAACGGGCAGCGGGGGTTGGGTTGGTAATCCCGAGCGCTGCGCGCAGGGCCGCCGCGGTGTGGGTCTCGGCGTCGGCAACGGTTTCCGGCCGTCCCGTGGCGACGACGCGGCCCCCATCCATGCCTCCCTCAGGACCGAGATCCACGACCCAATCGGCCCGCTTGATCACGTCCACGTGGTGCTCGATCACGAGCACCGTATGGCCGGCGTCGACCAGGCGGTCGAGCACGCGTAGCAGGGTCTGCACGTCTGCCAGGTGCAGACCGGTGGTCGGCTCGTCCAGAATGTAGAGCCGGCGGCCGGTCTTTCTTCCCACGGTCGCCAACTGGCGTGCGATCTTGAGCCGCTGCGCCTCGCCGCCTGAGAGAGTGGTCGCCGGTTGCCCTAGGCGGAGGTAGCCCAGGCCGACCTGCTGGAGATGCCATAGGGCTTTGCCGAGGCGCGCCTGGTGGCGGAAACGCGTGATGGCCTGATCGACGGAGAGTTGGAGCACCTCGGCGATATGGAGGCCCTTGATGCGCACGTCCAGGACGTCCGGCTCATAGCGCGTCCCTCCGCAGGCCTCGCACGGCACATACACGTCCGCGAGGAATACCATCTCGACCCGCACGTGGCCCGCCCCCTCGCAGGCGCGGCACCGGCCACCGCGCGGAGCGTTGAAGCTGAACGTGCCCGCCGTGTAACCGCGCGCGCGAGAGAGAGGCTGATCGGCGAAAAGGCTGCGAATCTCGTCGAAGGAGCGAATGTACGTGATCGGGTTGGAGCGCGGGGAGCGCCCAATTGGCGACTGATCTACCAAGACGACGTCGTCGAGCGATTCCCACCCGGTGAGTGCCGCAACCTGTCCCACACGCTCGCCGAGATGTTCCTTGGCCCCATGCGCCCCGTGCAGGCGGGCGGCTAGTTGGCGGTAGAGGATGTCGTGCACGAGCGTCGATTTCCCGGAACCGGATACGCCTGTCACGACGGTAAGCGCGCCCAACGGAAACGAGACGTCGATGCCATCGAGGTTGTGCAGACACGCGCCCTCCAGACACAGTTGCCGGGTGCCGATCGGGCGTCGCGCCGACGGAACCGGGATTTCAGACGTCCCGTGCAGGTAGCCGCCGGTCAGGGTCGAGGGGGGAAGGTCGGCTGCAGCACCCGCGTAGACGATCTCGCCACCGTGTTCGCCGCTGCCGGGGCCGAGTTCAATGATGTGGTCGGCCGCACCGATCGCGGCGAGATCGTGCTCGATCACGACCACCGTATTTCCCGCCGCGCGCAGTCGCCGCAACACGTCGAGGAGCCGCCCAATGTCTCGCGGATGGAGTCCAATAGACGGCTCGTCCAGCACGTAGAGCGTGTCCACGAGCTGGGCCCCCAGAGCGTTGGCCAGGGCGATGCGCTGCGCCTCGCCGCCCGAGAGGGTCCGGGTGAGCCGGTCGAGCGTGAGGTAGCTCAATCCGACGTCGAGCAGAAAATCCACACGGGACTGCACTTCGCGCAGAATCGTCGTCGCCACATCGCCTTCGAACGGCGTGAGCGCGAGACACGAAAGCCACCCGGCGAGCTGCTCCGCAGTGTACGCGTTGACCGTTCCGAGCGAGGCGCCGCCCACGGTGACGGCCAACGCTTCCGGCCGCAGTCGGGCGGCGTGACAGGCCGGGCAGGGGAGCGCCATCTGGTATTGCCGGAGAAACACCCGAATGTACTGCTTGTATCGTTTGCGCTCGAGGGCGCGCAGAAACGGAAAGGCCCCAACGAATCGACCGGACTTGCCGTGCAGCAGAAACCGTTTGTCGGCCGCTTTGATGGCTTGCCACGGCCGTTCCCACGGGATGTCTCGCGCGGTGGCCGTCGTGCGCAACAGTCTGCGTCGGTCCGTGTACCGAGGCTTGGTCCACGGATCGATGGCACCGTCAGCGAGGGAGCGCTTGCGGTCGGGCACGATCAGTGATTCGTCGTACTCGAGCACGGCGCCGAATCCGTTGCAACCGGGACACGCGCCCGCTGGGCTGTTGAACGAGAACAGGGCTGGTGTGAGTCGCGGGGCGCCCCGTCCGCATGCGGTGCAGCGTGGGTGTTGCGAGTATGTGGCCGACGCGCCCGCACCCAATACCTTCGCCAGTCCCTCGCCCTCATCGAACGCCGCGCCGATGGCCTCGGCAATGCGGGTCCGGCTGCGTTTGGAGGCGCGTAGACGATCCACGACCACCAGCACATCCGACCGGTCGAGGCGTGTCCGTGCGGGAAGATCCTCGAGACGGCAGGCCTCGGTCGGACCCCCGCGGCGTCGCTCGATCACGACACGCACAAAGCCCAGCGCACGCAAGTTCTCGACGATCAGGTCGTGCGTCGTATGGGCCGACTGGGGCAGGGGGAACGTGAGCAGGATATCCGTTCCGCCAAACTGCTCGACGACGCGCTCGGCGGCGGTTGAAGGCGAATCGGCGGTGACCGGTTTACCGCACCGGTGACAGTGCGGGTGACCGATCCGTGCCCACAGGAGCCGCAAGTAGTCGTAAATCTCGGTCGCGGTCCCGACGGTAGAGCGCGACGATGTCGTGGGGTTCTTCTGCTCGATGGCCACCGCCAGTCGATCGACATCGGGTTTGGGCATGCGCTCGAGGAACTGCTTCGCGTAGGTCGACAGCGATTCGATGTAGCGACGCTGACCTTCGGCGTAGAGCGTATCGAAGGCCAGCGAACTCTTGCCTGAGCCGGACGGACCCGTCACGACGGTCAGCGCGCGGTGCGGGATCGTGACGTCGATGCCTTTGAGGTTGTGCTGGCGCGCGTTGTAGATGTGAATGGACCCGGGCATGCCGAAGCATACCGGGGGAACGGCGAACTTCCAATGTCGAACGTGCGACGTTGAAGTTCGCCGCTCAGCATTCAGCGTTCGACGTGCTACATTGTGTACCGCTCCAGGTACTGCAGGTCGAATTCGTCGCGTACCATCGTGTAGACGACCCCGTTGCCGAAACCAATGACTTGCCGTCCGGCTGGGAGGGTGATCTGCGTGCGCAGCTCGCCGTCGGGGCCGAAGACGTCGTACACCGCGTGCTGCCCGGCCGGCCGGGACCGTTCCACCCAGAGTGTGCCATCAGGGGTGACGCGGACGGCCTCGGCATTGAACGCAGGCTTCCGGTCGGGCCACGAGTACTGATCCAGCTCACGATTGCGCGCCGCTGGTCCACCACGACTGAACGACATCTGGCGCTGACCGTTGTTGATGTTGACGCCAATTCTCAACCCCCCGCTCGACCGGTTCACCCACTCCTCTTTCTCCGCTCGTCTAATGGGGACCGGGTCGTAGGCGATCTGGGGGCCCCGGACGACGCGACCGTCGGGGTGGTGCCACTCGACCGAGTAGGGATTGGCACGCACGAGCGCGATCCGCCCGTCCGGCGCCACGGCCCAGCCGTCGGCCGGAGAGAGCGGCACCTGCTGGATGCTCACGCTGCGGTTGTTGGCGCCGCCGGACGACTGGCGTCGCAGTTCCCGGATCTTCACAACCGCAACCGTGTCGATGCGCTGGGAGGCGCGGTCGAACCGCATGACGGGGGCGGAATCGGGCAACGCGCCACCCGGGCGGCCCAGCCCCGTACCCTGGAGATAGAGGCGCCCCCGCGCGTCCACCTGACGCGGCAGGAGGAACAACATGCCGCCGCCGAGTCCGGGTCTTCCCGGGTCCCCCTGCGCGATCGGCATGGTCGGTCCAAATCCGAACGACGGGCCGAGTGCGGTGAGGCGTGCGTTGCCCAGATCGACCAGCAGCGTCGAATCGCCGGGGAGGGGGAATATGCCGTCCGGTTGCCGGTATTCCTCGGGTCCCTGACCAACGCGTCCGATGGTATCGGCCACGCCAGTCGTGAGATCGACGATGACCAGGACCTGTCCCAGGGGATCGGCCACCATCACTCGTCCGTCGGGTAGCTCGCGGAGGCCTCCGATCATGCTGAACGCTTCCTCGACTGTCGCGTTGGGGGCCGTTAGCGCCTGGCCGAACGCCTGCGGAACGCACACCAGGAAGGCCATCGCGGTTCCAGTAACCATCATGTGACTACTGCGCATTTCTGAGCTGCTCCGTGAGAGTCGGTTCGTGCTAATGATGCACAGTGGGTGTTTCGGGTCGCACCACCGCCCGGGACGTGTTGACGGCGGCTCCATTCCGGACCTAGGTTGGCGTCGCGATGCCGACCCCGCTGGCGCCCCGGATTCTTCGTCGTGGCCTCGAGCTCTTCGCCGTCATTTCGGTGCTCGGGTTCATCGGGCTGCTGTTCTACGGCAACAATTTCGACCGGTTCCTTACCGCCATGGTGTCGGTCGATTTCCGCTGGATCTTGGTGGGTGTGGGGCTCGCATCGCTCGATTGGTTCGGCGGCGGCCTCCGGCTCTATGTCATCGGGCGGCACGTGTATCCCGGCCAGTCCCTCAAAGGGGCCATCCTCGCCGGTGGGCTGAACACGTGGGCCAGCTACCTGACGCCATCCCAGACCGGTGGCGGCCCCATGATGGTGTACACGCTCACCCGATACGGCACCCCCCTGCCGGAGGCGATGGTTGCGGGCCTCATGAGCTTCGTGACCACGGTGATCTTCTTCGCGGTTGCCGGGCCGGTAGCGATCTTTTTTGGGGCCGGGCGGTCGCTGGAGCAACACGGGGTCATTGGACAGACGGTCGATCTCTACGACCTCTTCATGTTGAGCCTCGGGGGGTTCGTCACGATCGGGCTGATCATCGTGGCGCTGATTTCCTTTCCGAATATCGCCAGGGCGCTGGCCCGGGCGATCCACGCCCACCTCGAGCGCAGGGGACGGGCCACGTGGGCCGCCAAGGTCGCGAGCATGGAGGCCGGTATCGACCAGGCGCACTCCGCCATCGCGGCGTTCGCCAGTGTCCGTGGATGGGGTGCGTTGGGGGTAGCGGTACTGCTCACCGCGACGGCGCATGCGAACAAGTTGCTTGCCGGCTACGTTGTGTTGCGGGCGCTCGGTATCGAAGCACCGTTTTTCGAAGTGCTGTTGCTACAGACCCTCATCAGTTTTCTGCTCTATTTTGCACCGACGCCGGGCGGTTCCGGACTTGCAGAATTGCTGTCTGCCGCAGTGATGTCCATCTACGTGCCTCGCGTCCTAATACCCTCCTACATCCTCCTGTGGCGCGTGTTGGTCTCGTATCTGACGGTCGTATTCGGCTCGGCCGTGTTTTGGCGCTGGCTCAAGCTCGCGGAAGAGGGTGAAGGCCCCGCGGGAGCGGGCTGATTGTCAGTTGCACCGCCCTTTCGGCCGCACTACATTTTTGAATTGCCCCGGTCGTACGAGGTTCTATACGCATGGCTTTCTTGGAGATAGCGGGACAGCGCCTGGAAGTGCCACCTGGCGAGTCCGTGGTCGGCACCGATCCATCGGCGGCCGTACGGCTCGAGGGGGCTGGCATAGGGGCACGTCACGCGATTCTCAATACCAGCGCCGATGGCCAGGTGTCGGTGCGCCGTGCGGACGAGAACTTGGTGATCCTCATCAATGGGGTCCGCCTCGGGCCGCAACCCTCGCCGCTACTTCACGGTGACAAGATCGAAATCGCGGGGCAGGAACTGCTCTACGTCGATGAGCGGCGCAGTGGCAGCACGATGTACGTGCAGGCGGTGGATCCTGCGGCGTATGCCGCAAAGAAGTCAGGGCAGCGTGCCGCGACGGCGGGAACGGGTGGCCGTGTGGTGAGCCTGACTGACGGACGCGAGTATACCATCGTGGGCGCGTCGTTGGTCATCGGTCGGGAAGCCGGGTGCGATGTTGTAGTTACGAGTAAAGCGGTGTCGCGGCGTCACGCTGAGATCCTCGTGACGCCGAAGGGCTATATGGTCATCGACTGCAGTACGAACGGGACACTGGTGAACGGGCGGAAGATCGAGGGACAGAAACTCCTGGCTAGGGCGGACGTGATTCGGGTGGGTGATCACGAGTTCCGGTTTTACGCTGACGTGGCTCCCGACCGGGCGGCGCCAGCGGCACCGCCGGAAGGGGCTGTACAGCGCCTCGCGGATACGATGCATGGCGTTCCGGGTGTCGAGCGGCCGGCGTCGGCACCACCTGGACCAGTCGCCGCAGCGCCGGGCCCGGTTGCCTCACCCCCCGCAGCAGCACCGGCCGCCGCCTCAGCGATACCGGCGGCCCCGGCGATGCCGGCGGCCCCAGCGATGCCGGCGGCCCCAGCGATACCGGCGGCCCCGGCGATGCCGGCGGCCCCGGCGATACCGGCTGCCCCAGCGATGCCGGCGGCCCCAGCGATGCCGGCGGCCCCAGCGATGCCGGCGGCCCCAGTGGTGTCGGCGGCCCCAGCGATGCCGGCGGCCCCAGCGATGCCGGCGGCCCCAGCGATGCCGGCACCCCCGGCGATGCCGGCACCCCCGGCGATGCCGGCAGCCCCGGCGATGTCGCCCGCCGCGCCAGCCGTGCCGTCGCCCCCGCCAATCCGACCGACACCGCGGACGGCCGAGGGTGTTGGCGCGCCGCCTGCTGCGTCTGCGCCGCCACCGGTCCGTGCCGCGCCGCGCGCGTCACAGACCGCGGACGCCGCGCGCCCCAGTGGGAGCGCGGGTGCGCTTGCTTTCCTGGTCGTGCGCAGCGGTATGCTCAAGGGCCAGCGGTTGGCAATTCGCGTCCCGGTAGTGAATGTGGGGCGCGCGGACTACAATGACCTCGTGCTGCCGGACGACAGCGTGTCGACGGTGCACGCGAAGTTCCAGCGACGGGAGGGGATCTGGGTGCTCGTCGATCTCGATTCAACGAACGGGACGTTCGTCGACGGTGAGAGGGTCGAGCAGGACATACCGCTCGCTCCCGGTGCGCTGGTGCGTTTCGGGGAAGTGCGTGGGTTTTTTGAGCCTGCCGATCAGGACGAGCCCGAAAAGGGCGGGTCGACCAAGCTCATTTCCGCCATCAAGATCCCACCGGCCAAGTAACTTGAGCCAGCACGTCGAGTTCACCTGCGCCGGACGCACCGACGTCGGCATCGTGCGAGCCGGGAACGAGGACAACTACCTCATGATCCCGGAGCGGGCGCTCTTCATTGTCGCCGACGGTATGGGCGGTCACGCCGCAGGTGAAGTCGCCAGCGAGATGGCGGTGCGGATCATCTCGGAGGAACTCGGCGACGTGCGCGGGGCTGCCGAAGTCGATGCCGCCGAGCGCATGCGCGAGGCCATCCGGCAGGCGAACGCCACGATTTTCGAGCGGACCCTCACGGAGCACGACAAGCGCGGCATGGGGACAACCGCCACGGCGCTCGTGCTCAACGGGCAGCGGTATCTGATTGGGCAGGTGGGCGATAGCCGGGCGTACCTGCTGCGCGACAAGCAACTCACCCAGCTCACCAAGGATCACTCCTACGTACAGGAGCAGGTCGACGCCGGATACCTCAGTCCCGAGGAAGCCCGCACTCATCCCTACAGCAACGTCATCACCCGGTGTGTCGGGGCAAACAACGATGTGGCACCCGATACGTACGCGGGGACAGCGCACAGGGGCGATCTGTTTCTCCTCGCATCTGACGGACTGACGGGTATGATCGATGATCCGGAATTGCACACCATCCTGCTGGCCGACACGAATCCGCAGGCACTGGCCGATCGCCTCATCGAGGAAGCGAATCAGCAGGGCGGGCTCGACAACATCACGGTGGTCATCGTGCGCGTGGACAAGGTCGAGGCCGCTCGCGCCGACGACCGTCCGACTCTGGCGACCGCCGAGGAGTGACCACCGGTCCCGACCGTGATGCCGTGGGCCGGGTTGCCGCCGAACATCTAGCTCCCATTCTCTATGCACTGGAGGTCTGCGCGGTCTCGATGGAACAGGCCGGGCGGATCGACGACGCGCAATACTATCGGAAGGTGGCGGGCCTGCTGGCCGACGCGGGCGGAGCAACCACGGACCGTTAGCCTACAGGATAGCGGCGTCCCGCTGGATCATCTCCGCGGCCCCGGCTCTCCCCGCTTCAACCAGCGCAATGATCCTGTCTCCACTAACGCGCACCGGGCTCCGCGTGTAGAGCCGCAACCGTCGCGCCGCGGTGTGTAACTCATCGGTGATACTGTGAATGCCAAGCTCCGCGGGTGCGACTGCGCCTCCGCGAGCGAGTACCGGAGCGATGCCGGTCAGCATCTGGGGTTTCTTCGGGAAATCCAGAAGGACCTCGCCCGCATGCAGGCCCAGTTCGGTCGCTAGCCGGTCCTCGACCGCCTCCACCAGGGCAGGATCGTCGGCGACCCAACTCCCGGCACCGGCGGGAAGCGCACGCGCGGGAAGATCGAGCACGCGCTTGTACAGCCTGCGACGGCGCAGTTGTTCTGCTATGGTGGCCGACGGTAGCGCACGCATACGTTGCATGAGTTCTTCGTCGGTACACGTGGCGATCCATGCGGTGTCGAGCGCGTGGTCGGCGATGGCCGTGCGTACGACGCGTTTGAACATGGCCGTGGCACTTCGGACGGCGTGATGCCAGTAGACGTTGCGGTACATCTGATACTTCGCGAAGAGCAACGACTCGAGCGCGCTCACCCCTTTCTCGTGAATACCGACGACCTCGCGCCCCTCATAGGTCACGAGCGTGAGACTGTGCACCAACCGGTCGACATCGACGGTGCCATACGGTACCCCGCACATCCGTGCGTCACGGGTGAGGTACTCGATCTTGTCGAGATCGAGCGCCCCGGAGATGAGCCCGGCCAGCGGCGAGGGTGACCGACCCGCGACCAGGTCAGCCAGACGGGTCGCGATGTCGTCTAATCCGGTGGCCCGGAGTGCCTCCGCAAGCTCCGAGGCTCGGAACCGGTCGGGAGCCAGTTGTTCATGGTTGGGGAGCCCGGCTTCCTCGAGTGCATGGGAGAAGGGATAGTGCCCGATATCGTGCAGCAAGGCCGCCAGGCGCACCAGAGGTGCCTCGTCACCGGGAAAATCGGCGAGCTGGCCACGCCGGTCGAGCAACTCGAGTGCGCGGTTGGCAAGATGGTACGTTCCGAGCGCGTGCTCAAATCGTGTGTGGGTCGCGCCGGGATAGACAAGGAACGCATGTCCTAGCTGGCGGACGTATCGGAGTCGCTGGAACGGCGCGCTGTCGATGATGCGGAGCGCCGGCGGATCGATGCCGATGTTGTTCCACAACGGGTCGCGCACGACCTCGAATCCGCGGGCCATCTCCATGCGCTAGAAGCGGGGGCCCGCCCCCCGGACGCGCTCACCCACGTCCTGGGCAAAAACGTCGAAATGTTCGCGGAACATGGCGGCCATCTTGTGTGCCTGCTCGTCGTATTTTGCCGGGTCCGCCCACGTGGCGCGCGGATCGAGGACATCCGACGGCACGTCGGGGACGGCGGTGGGGACCTGAACACCGAACACGGGGTCCTCGCGCGCGGGGACGTCATCGAGGCGGTTGGCCAGGGCGGCACTTATCATGGCGCGGGTGTAGCCGAGGTTCATGCGTCGACCCTCGCCAAAGGGGCCGCCCGTCCAGCCGGTGTTGACCAGCCAGCACTTGACGTTGTGCTCGGCAATACGCTCGCCGAGCATCGTGGCATACGTTGTGGGATGGAGCGGGAGAAAGGGAGCGCCAAAGCAAGCGCTGAAAGTCGCTTCTGGTTCCGTGACCCCCCGCTCCGTTCCCGCCACCTTCGCCGTGTACCCAGCCAGGAAATGGTACATGGCCTGATCCGGAGTAAGACGTGCGATCGGGGGCATCACGCCGAAAGCGTCGGCGGTCAAGAACACGATGTTGGACGGGTGCCCGGACTGCCCGCCGGGCACGTGGTTTGGAATGGCATGGATTGGGTATGAGGCCCGGGTGTTCTCCGTGATTTCCGCACTGTCCAAGTTGACCTCGCGGGTACGGTCATCGAGGACCACATTCTCGAGCACCGTACCAAACGAGCGCGTCGTGGCGTAAATCTCCGGTTCCCCGTCCTGCGAGAGGCCGATCACCTTCGCGTAGCAGCCGCCCTCGAAGTTGAAGATCCCGCGCGTGCTCCAGCCGTGTTCGTCGTCACCAATCAGACCGCGGGCGGGATCGGCGGACAGCGTTGTCTTGCCCGTTCCCGACAGCCCGAAAAAGAGAGCGACATCTCCCTCTTCTCCGACATTAGCCGAGCAGTGCATCGAGAGGATGCCCTGTTTGGGGTAGAGGTAATTCAGTACGGTGAAGATCGACTTCTTCATCTCGCCCGCGTAGCGGGTGCCGGCAATGAGGATCTCGCGCTCCGCGATGTTCAGCACGATGGCCGTGCCGCCGCGCGTCCCGTGGCGCGCCGAGTCGGCCTGGAACTCCGGCGCGTGCAAGACCGTGAAGGTGGGTACGAAATGGTCGATTTCGTCTAGACTCGGGCGGATGAACATGTTGTACACAAAGAGCGCGTGCCACGCATTCTCGGTCACGAAGCGCACGGGAATCCGCACCTCGGTGTCCGCCCCCGCGTAGAGGTCGCGCACGAACAGCTCACGGTCGGCGAGAAAGGCGACAATGTCGCTGCGGAGAGCTTCATAGTGTTGGGGAGTCATCGGTCGGTTGACCGGACCCCACCAGATGTCACCGGCCGAAGACGGTTCCTCCACAAGGAACTTGTCGTTGGGTGACCTGCCGGTATGCGGGGAGGTCACAGTCGCGAACGGGCCGCCCGCCACGATGTGGCCTTCGCCCCGTCGGGTGGCCATCTCGTAAAGAGCCGCCGGGCCGAGGTTCCAATGAACCTGCCCACGAGCCTCGAGTCCCCGGGTAATGGGGACGATTGCCGGTGTCGCCATTTCGGTTTTGGAGATGCCTTCAAGTGTTTAGAAATGAACTACTTAGGTTACGAGCCGGCCATTTGGGTGTCAAGTCGCTTGGGGTAGCGTTTCGACCGAGATCGGCGGGCCGGCCTGCGGCTACCTACCAGCGGGGATCCCGACAGTGGGCTCCGAGTGGTAGAGCGTCGAGAAGGTCGCACGGTCACGCAGCGACAGAGCCTCTGCCCGCGGGCGTCCGTGCATGAGATCGGTCGGGTCGTCACTGTGCAGGAACAGTCCGAGCGAGTGTCCCAGTTCGTGTGCCACCACGATGCGCATGCAGCGTTCCACCTCCTCGATGCGCGCGCCAAGCCGCGGCGAGATCGTGGTGCGGAACGGCAGGATCATGGTGGTGTCGGCGTTCACCAGGATAGGGGTGCGACCCTGGCAGTCGAGCGTTGCCTCGTCCTGGCGCACAAAGGCGACTGGTTCGGATCGCAAGAACAAGATGTCCGCACGTTGCGAGTCTGATACGAATCCGGCCCGGAGTTCCCCGTAGAGTCCCGCGTCGATCCAACCCCGGACGCCCTCGGCCACCTTGCGTGACAGGTCGGACCCCGGCTGCACCCAGATCCGCACCGGCAACGCGTGACGGGGCCACTTGAAGGTCAGGAGGGGGGGCGCATCGTCGGTGCATCCGACAGCAGGGTTCGAACAGTCGATGGCGAACTGATACGGGGCCGGACGCTCGGGCCGCGTCGCATCGCCGCAGGCGAGTACTGCCAGGAGGCCGAACGGTATCGCCAAACGGCTCATGGCTCGGGTCGCTCCGGCGGATGTATGTCGGGTGGGGTATGGTAGAGAATCTGCAATACGTTGCGGTCGTTCATCGAGGGCGTACGTACTCGTGGATTGGCATTCATGAGATCGCCTGTATCGGCGCTGTGGGCGAAGAGCCCCAGGGTGTGCCCTATCTCGTGCGTCACGATGCGCGCCAGGCAGTTGGCGACGTCGCTGGGATCGGCGTCCTCGCTCCAGTCAATCCGCACACGGAGTGGGCCGATGATCGTATGGTCGTCAGCAAGGCTGTCGACACGGGTCCTACCTGCGCATGCATTGAGCACCGGTGCCGCGTCGGTGAGCGGCACATCGGGCGGCGCGCCTCCGACAACCCGCACGATCACGTCCGCCGTGGAGGAATCGGTGGAGATGATGCCGCGATACTCGCCGTAGAGTAGTTGCTGTTCCCAGGCAACGATCCCATCGGACACGAGGCGGGCGGTCGGCCCAGCGTCGGGTGCGACGTAATATCGGACGGGGAGCCTCACGACCGGCCACGAGAACGTCAGGCCGGACCCGAGCCGATCGAGCGGGTAGGTGGCGGTGCGGGTTGGCGCGGTGAGCGACTCGCACCCGAGTGCCACCAGCGCCACCAACAGACTACTCGCCTTGCGCACGGCCGCCCGCCCGAATGGAGATGCCAAGCATGAACCGATGCACGGTAGTATTTCCCGTGAACCCTTCCCTTTCCAATCTCGTCGTCGTGAACTGGTGCGCGTCGTAGCCGATCTCGACCGCGGCGGTGAAACGCGAGCTTAACGGTGGTGAGGCCGAGAGCGATACGCCGAGAACCGGCTCGACCGGCGTACCGCCCTGGAAGATGCCCACCCGGCTGCTGGGGCGGTAGATGACGGCCCCGGCCCGTACTTCGATGTTGAACCAGGGGGTGAGCCGCTGCGACAGCGTCGCGGCTGGTGTCCAGACGGTGAGTGTGACCACCGGAGTTTCTTCGGCGGGGGTCTTGACCACGAGGTCGCTCCGGCCCACCTGCACCGATGCGCCGAACCACGTGCCGGGACGGACCTGGGTCTCGAGGGTCACGCCGAGATACGCGGCTGTGTTGGGTCGGACCGTGATCGGCTCGGCCGCGATCGAGTCGCGCACCAAGTTTGAGGTCACCAGCACGCCCCCGCGCACGCCGACGCGCACCTGCGCACGCGCGGCGGCGGACGGAAAGCTGAGACCGAGACTGAAAAGCCCGAGCACGGCGAGGCGACCCGCGGTGCCGGGCTGTACTGGCCACGACATGGCCCCAAGTATAGCACCGCGTCCGTGTGGAGGTGTGCGATCATCGTGGCGCGGCGCGCGCGTATGCTCGCAGGCGTCGCAGCATACGTCGATCGGTGTGTGTCGGATCGTCTCCCTTAGGTGTCTCGATGATCTTGATGACGTCGCCGAATCCGCGATCGCGCATGATGCGCCTGAATGGCTCGGGTCCAAGCGTCCCTTCGCCGATCAGCTCGTGGCGGTCGCGGTGTGAGCCGAGCGCTCCCTTCGAGTCGTTGAGGTGGAAGCACCGCAGATACCGGCGTCCGATCGTGCGGTCCCAAGCTGACCACACCTCGTCCCAGCGGCGCACGAGATCGTAACCGGCGGCGAACAGGTGGCAGGTATCCGCGCAGTACCCGATCCGGTGCCGGAGTCCATCAGGGACGCGTTCGCGGAGTTCAGCCAGCTCCTCAAAGGTCGCGCCGAGCGCCGTACCGGCCCCGGCCGTGGTCTCGATGAGGATCGAGGGTCCGTCAACGGCGGCCAACGATTCGGCGTAGGCAGTCGCGTTGCGCACGAGGCCCGCCGCCCTGCGCGTGATGGCGTTCCCCGGGTGGGTCACGACGTAGGGTATGTGCAAGGCCCCACACCGCTCGAGTTCTGCGACGAAGCTCGTGCAGGAGCGGCGCCAGAGCTTCCGGTCGGGCGACGCGAGGTTTATGAGGTAGGAATCGTGTGAGACGACGACCTCTATGCCGCTCCGCTCGACGGCGGCGTGGAACGCCTCGACCGTTCCGTCCGTCAGGACGGGCTCGCGCCACTGGTTTGGCGTCTTGGTGAAGAGCTGGATTGCGGTGGCACCTATGGCGCGACCGCGCGCCGGTGCCTTGTCTACACCGCCGGCAGACGAGACATGCGCTCCGAGCACTGCTGTTGTCAGTTGTGTTCGGGAAAGGCGTCGGGTGAGATCAGTGGGACGAACCGACAGCCGCTCATCCGGTGTTCCGGAAACCCGGTGGGAGTGCGTTCAATTACGGCAAGATTCTGAAGATCGCGGTCGCCCACCGGGATGACGAGTCGTCCGCCAACGGCGAGTTGGCCGAGCAGCGCGGGCGGTGGCTGTGGGGCGGCGGCGGCCACGACGATTGCATCGTACGGTGCCGCTGTCACGTAGCCCGTTGCCCCGTCACCGTCGAGTACAGTCACGTTTCTCACCCCGAGCGTTGCCAAACGTCGGCGCGCATCGTCCGCCAGAGCAGTGATTCGCTCGACCGACCAGACGTGCTCGGCCAGGTGGGCGAGGATTGCCGCCTGGTAGCCGCTCCCGGTGCCGATGTCGAGGACGCGGCTATGCCTGCCGACTGCCGCGGCTTCGGTCATCGCGGCGACGATGTACGGTTGCGAGATGGTCTGCCCGTAGCCGATGCCGAGCGGTGTGTCCGCATACGCTTCCGCCGCCTGCTGCTTGCTGACGAACGCCTCACGTGGGATCGATGCCATCGCCGCTAGCACGCGCTGGTTCGTCACGCCACGCGCGGCAATCTGCTTTCGCACCATGCGCCGCCGGGCGCGCGCGGTGGTGGTGCGCTGCCACATGGCCCGCTAGCCGCCGTCGCCGGGTACACGGCGGCGGAAGAGCCCGCCACGTTCCCGCGACGCGAGGGATTCCTCCGCCTCGGCGGCCCGTTGTTCGATCTCGACCTTCGAGCGACGCAGCCGTTCGACCAATTCGCGTTCCTTCTCGAGTTCGTCCCGTAAACTCGCGAGTCGGTCTTGCAGTCCTTCGGCATCTGGTACGCTTGCCGCCGGCACGTCTGCGCTGTCGCGGACGGGCGGGAGGCTCCGCGTCGTCTGCTGTTCCAGGAGACCCGCTACCTCGCCGAGCACCGAATGTTGGCGTTCGATCGCTTCACCTAGTCGCACGATCTCACGCGCCATCTGCCACATCACTTCCCTGCGCTCCCGTTCCCCGTCCAGCACCAACGCGAGCAGCTCTCCTTCCCCACCGCGTGGCAGCACCGGGGTGGCGAGAGGATAGGTCACGACCGGCTCGGCGGTCGGCGTCTCCTCGTCGCTGTCCGCGACGAGTAAGTCGACGATGTCGTCCCGCGTGAGGCCGTCGGCGTAAGCGGTGGCGATGGTGCGGAAGAGCGGCAGCGTCGTGCGAGGGTATCGTCGCCGGCGCCCCCTCCCGACAACGGGGAGGTAGTCGGCAAAACTGTCGCGGTGGTACCGGACGGTCGATTCCGGAATGTCGAGTGCCAACGCGATGGCCCTGAGGGTGAGTGGGAGAGCTGCCATGGCAGGAAGATAAGGCGCTTTTGCGCGCACCACAGCGTGATCGAGCGGGTGGGCTAGTCGAGCGTCTTGCGAAACCTTCTGGTGCTGAGCGTGATGAGACCGACGGCAAACACCATGAGTGCCGCGATCTGTGGCCAGAGATGGGCCGCGTGGAGTCCCTTGAGCAGGATGCCCCGCAACACCTGCAGATAGTAGGTCAGTGGGAGTGCGAGTCCCAGCCACTTCGCCAGGGGCGGCATCGCTTCACGAGGGAACATGAACCCCGAGAGGAGGATGTTGGGCAAGACGAAGAAGAAAGACAGCTGTAGCGCCTGCTGCTGTGTCTTTGTGACGGTCGACACGAGGAGCCCGACGCCCAACGTGGCGACGATGAATACCAACGTGATGATGTAGAAGAGCAGGAGATTGCCGCTAATGGGAACGCGAAAGATGAGGCGACCGGCGAGGAGGACGACGGTAACCTGCACGTATCCCACGAGGACGTACGGCGCAATCTTACCGAGCATCAGCTCCACGCGGCTCAGCGGTGTCACGATCAGCTGCTCGAGCGAACCACGCTCCCGTTCGCGCACGATCGCCATGGAGGTGACGGTGACGAGCGTGAGTGACAAGATGATGCCGATCAGTCCGGGGACGATGTTGTGGGCAGTCACGAGTCCGGGGTTGTATCGCGGCCGCACACGGACATCGATGGGCAACTGCGTATTGGTGCCCCTGCGCCGCAGCTCGCGAATCGACTCCGTGCGACCTACAGCGAGTGCTGACTGGATGGCGGCCTGGGATGCGAGTGGGTCGGTGGCATCGACGATCACCTGGACGGTCGCCTGACGGCCACGCGCAAGGTCACGTGGGTACGACCATGGGATGACGATGGCCGCGCGGGCACGCCCCGAGGCGAGGGCATCATCGAGCTCCGGTCGGCTCGCTACGGAGCCGACGATTCGGAAACTCGCGGTGTTGGCAAATGCATCCACCAGCGCGCGCGTCGTCTGTGTCCGCGCATTGTCCAGCACGACCGTGGGGAGGTGCTTTACGTCAGTCTGGATCGCGTAGCCGAACAGAAGGAGTTGAAAGATCGGGATGCCGATCATGATGCCGAGCGTGAGCCGGTCGCGGCGCATCTGGATGAACTCCTTACGGATCATCGCCGCGAGCCGGCTCATCGGGTTTCTCCGGTCTGTTCCTGAAGCTTGATGAAGACATCCTCCAACGTCATGGCTTTCCCAAAATGGCCGGCCACCTCGGCTGGTGTCCCCAGTGCGATCAACCGACCGTACATCATCATCGCCAGCCGGTCGCACCGTTCTGCCTCGTCCATGTAGTGCGTTGTGACGAGCACGGTCGTGCCGCGCTCCGCCAGCCGACTGATGATTGTCCAGAACGTGCGCCGGCTCGCCGGATCGACGCCTGCAGTCGGCTCGTCGAGAAAGAGAATGGGCGGTTCGTGCAGGATGGCGCTTGCGAGCGAGACTTTCTGTTTCCAGCCGCCAGAGAGCGTGCCCACCAGCTGGTCCCTCCGCCGTTCCAGGCCGAGAAACGACGCGATCTCGTCGACCCGCGCCGTGAGGTCGGACGCCCGCAGGCCATAGAGGGCACCGTAGAAGGTCATGTTCTCGCGCACCGTGAGATCGTCGTACAGGCCGAACCGTTGCGACATGTATCCGATCCGGCGGCGCACCGTCTCGGGGGCCTCGATGACGTCAACGTCGGCCACTCGTGCCGTGCCCGCCGAGGGACCGAGCAGCCCGCACAGCATCCGGATTATGGTCGTCTTCCCCGAGCCGTTGGGACCCAGCAAGCCGAAGATCTCGCCCCGTTCGATCGACAGGGTGAGGCCATCGACGGCGAGCAGATCTCCGAAGCGGCGGGTCAGGTTGGAGGTCTCGACAGCGTGCACCGCGGTCAGGTGGCGAGGGGGATGATCAAGTCCACGGGCATGCCCGGTTTGAGGCGGCCCTGCGCATCGTCGATGCGGACCTTGATGCCGAACACTAGATCTGCGCGCTCTCGCTCGGTGAGCGCGGCCCGGGGAATGAACGCCGCGTCGGGGTCGATCTCGGCAATCACGCCGGCGAAGGTAGTGTCGGGGTAACTGTCGATCGCAATGCGAACGTCGGTGCCGCGTCGTACGCGTCCAATGACATCTTGCCCAACGAAGGCGCGGATCCAGGGGTCGCCGACCACGCCGAGCGTCAGCACCGGAGTGCCGGCGCCGATCACCTCCCCGACCTCGGCCAGGCGGAGCAGGATCACTCCCGGTTGCGGCGCGGTCAGGGTCAGCTCGTCTCGGAGTGCGGTGAGCGAAGCGATGTATGCGCGGGCGGCCTCCGCGTCGCGGCGGGCCGCCAGCAGCGTCTGCTCGCGTGGCCCGGCCTCGAGGAGTGCCAGGTCCTCTCGCGCCTGCCGCGCACGGGCGGCGCTGGTCGTCGCCGCCGCGGCGGCCGCGTCTCGATCGGCTGCCGAAGCGGCGGTCGAGTCGTACAGGCGCGTGATGCGGGATGCGTCGAGCGCGGCCCGCGCGGAATCGGCGAGAGCACTCTCGAGTCCGGCGCGGGCACGCTCGAGTTCCTGCCTTCGCGCCCCCGCCGCCAGATCGCGTACGTGCGCGACAGCCGAGCGGTGTCTCGCGATGGCCTCGGCGATTCGTTCCTCGAGACCGGGTTGTGTGAGGACGGCAACGGTATCTCCGGTGCGAACCGAATCGCCCTCGTCCGCCACGAGCCGCGCTAACCGGCCGTCGACAAGGGGGGCGAGGTTGACCTCGCGGATCTCGATCGTGCCGGCCACGGTGATGGATGTTTCATCTCCGCCGCACGCGGCACCGCACAGGGCCAAAGCCATCCACGTGTATCCGGTTCTCATCTGGCCTCCCTTGGCTCCAGAGCCCCGCAGACGATATCCGCCACATGGCGTTCGACGGCTCCCGGCAGGTTGGCGGGCAGCGCGACGCCTGCGATGTCCTGGATCTGCCGTCCTATCACCGCGAACCAGACCGATTGGGAGATGATGCTGAACGCCGCGAGGAAGGGCTCGATGGGCCGGAACCGGCCGGTGTCGATCCCGTCGCGGATCACTGTCTGAATGGCGGCGAGGTTGCGGCGCATGAACGGGACGGCCGGATCGGGCGGCGCCCCGCTTGCCACCTCGCGAATGACGAGGCGGGGGGCGTCCGGCGCATCGGCAAAAAAACCAAAGAACGCAGCGACGATTCCGCGAAGCCGCGCTTCGGGGGTCCCGGGCGCCGTAGCGGCCGCCTCCGTCCGACGTGCGAGGTCGGCAAAGACGTGCTCGAGCACCGAGGCATAGAGCGCTTGCTTGGACCCGAAGTGGTACGTGACAGACCCCAGGTTGGCCCTGGCGTCCCGAGTGATCTCGCGGATGCTGGTGCCGTCAAACCCCTTGTCAGCGAATAGCTTTCTGGCGGAGTGCTGGAGGCGTGCGGCGGTATCATTCATACGTTTGTATGAATACATGGTGCTACCTACCTGCGCAAGGGGGCTCCCTGCTACCTCGTCCTTCGCCGCACGAGCCAGTTGCGAGGATCGAGGGCGATCGTCTCCCCACCCCCGATATTCTCGCGGATCTGAAACTCTACGTGAGGGCCTTCTTCGGTGGCCTGGCCGCCCGACGCTCCCACGACGTCGCCGGCCTGTACTACCTGGTCGCCCGTTACGGCGATGCGGGAGAGATAGAGGTACAACGTGTAGTAGCCGCCACCGTGCTCGATCATGACGGTCGGGCCGTACGTCCCGAAGGCGCCGGCGAAGAACACCTGACCGGCTGCGACGGCCCGCATCTGGGTTCCGACCGGCGCTCGCACACCGACGCCGTCGTAGCGGATCGTCGTGTTGTCGGGGCCCGAGGCGCGTCCGTACCGGTAGAGGACGGGGCCATCGATGGGCCACGGAAGGGTCCCGCGCGATGCGCCCGTGATGCTCCCGGCGGTGACGGCGCGTCCATCGGCGAATGCTGCGCGGCGTCGGCGTTCGAGCGTTGCGATGATACCGTTGAGCTGCGTTTCAGCTGCTTGCAGCTCGGCAATTCGCTCAGTGGCCCGCGCCGCCGTCGTTCGAGTCTCGCGGAGGCTGCGCTGTCGTCGCCGCTCCAACCGCTGGACTCGCGTCAGTTCGCGGCCACGCTCATCCCTGGAACGGGTCAGTTCTCCCTGGATGACCGCCATCTGCTCCCGCTCCTCGGCGATCCGGTTGCGCAGGTCCTCGACTTCGTCGACCAGCGCCCGATCCTGGCGGGAGACCAGGACAAGGTATTTGTACCGGCTGAGCAAGTCGGCAAAACTCTGGGCGGCCAGCATGACCTCGAACGCCCTGGAGGGGCCGCGCTTGTAGATCTCAACGATGCGCCGCTGCTGGATGGCGCGTTTCTCGGCGAGCTCGTCTCCCGCAAGGAGCAGATCCAGCGTGACCGTGTCGAGTTGGCTGGTGAGCTGCGACATCTGCCGGTCCAGCTCGTTCACAATGCGGGTGGTCGCACTCTTCTGGCGCTCGATGTTCACCAGTTCGCTAGAGATATCACGCAGCCGCCCGCGCAGGTTGGCGAGCTCCGATTCGAGCCCGTCCCGTTCGCCGCGGATCGAGTCGAGACGCGCCTGGTTCTGTCGGATTTGCCTGTTCAGGTCGTTCTGCGCCCGCGCGCTCTGGGGAACCAGCGCGAGGGAGAGCGTCAGCCCAAGAGCCGCGGTGCGCACTACACCCCCTTGATGTGCCGGCTGACGCTCACGGCGCTCGATACGAGACCAAGGGATGTCCCGAACAGCACTATGAAGCTCATCTGCAGAGGGCCGAAAAACTCGCCTTCGAGCAGGAGTCGGCTGACTACCAGGAACGCGCCATAGCAGAGCGCCACGGCCAGCCCGCCGCCTAGCGCGCCCTTGATCGCACCCTCCAGCAGGAACGGGCGCCGGATGAAGGAATCGGTGGCGCCCACCAGCCGCATGATTGAGATCTCGTGGGACCGGTGCAGCACGGTCATGCGGATCGTCGTCCCGATGATGATTACCGACGCTGCCACAAAGGCGAGTCCGATCAGCGCGCCCACCGCGCTCGCGATGTCGCGCAGACGATCGAGTTTGGCAATCCAGTCCTGTCCGAACCGCACATCTTCCGCGAACCTGAAACCGCTGAGGCGGTCAGCGACATTGCGGACGTGCTCCTCGTCGCGAAATCCGGGACGCACACTCACCTCGAGTGATGCGGGCAGCGGGTTCGTCTCGAGGTCCTCGAACACGCCACTGAACTCAGTGAGTTCGGTCCGCGCTCGCATGAGGGCATCTTCTTCGGTGACGTGGTGTACGGATTGCACTTCCGGGAAGTGCTCGATGTCGCCGATCGCAACAGTAATCACGTCGAGCGGCGTGCCACGCCGCAGGTACATCACGACCTCCACCCGCTCCTCGACCGTCTCGAGCGCAGTGCGCAGGTTCAGCGCGACGAGTCCGACGAGACTCACCACGAACAGCGCAAAGGCGATCGTTGTAATGGATAGCGCGGACAGTACGGGCGCGCGGCGGAACCCGAGCATGGCTTCCCGGACGACCAGCGCCATCAGGCTTCCCCTTCGCCGGTGTCGTCCGTTGCCGAATCGAAGACGATGGCTCCCTGCTGCAACTCGATGGTACGGAACGATGTCTGCCGAACGATGTCGAGGTCGTGCGTAGCCATCATCACCGCGGTGCCATTGGCATTGATGTCGCGCAGGAGTTGGAACACGCCTCGTGTCGCCCGCTCGTCGAGGTTACCGGTGGGCTCGTCCGCCAACAGCACGAACGGGTCGTTCACGAGCGCGCGAGCTATGGCAACGCGTTGTTGCTCGCCGCCCGACAGCTCTGTAGGATAGGAGCGTGCCTTTGCCGCAAGACCAACTTGCGTGAGTACACGGGTCACCTTGGGGGCAATCACCCCGCGTCGGGCGCCGGTTACCTCGAGCGCGAACGCAACGTTCTCCTCCGCGGTCCGGTCCTCGAGGAGTTGGAAGTTCTGAAACACAATGCCGAGACGCCGGCGCAGTTTGGGGACCTCGCGGCGCGAGAGCTTGGCTGTGCGGAACCCCGAAACACGGACCTCACCCTCGGTAGGCAGGTCCTGGGCGTAGATCAATCGTAGGACGGTGGATTTGCCCGCTCCTGAGTGGCCCGTGAGGAAAGCGAATTCGCCCTTCGAAATGTGAAAAGACACGTCGCGCAGAGCGAGCGTGCCTTTGCCGTAGGCCATGAACACCTTGTTGAACTTGATCACGACTATCCGCTAAGCGCCTGCTTGAAATCTGCCATCAGATCGTTGGCGTCCTCGATCCCCAAGCTCACGCGGACGAAGCCGTCCGGTATGCCTTGGGCCGTACGCTCCGCCGGCGTGAAGCTGGCGTGCGACGTGAGCCGCGGTTCCGACACCAATGTCTCGACGCCACCGAGGCTCGGGGCGTGCTGCGCCAGCCTCAGGCGTTTCAGCATCTTCTCCGCGCCGCGCGCGCCACCCTTGATCTCGAGCCCCACCATGCCCCCGAAACCGTCGTACTGGTCTTTGGCGAGGGCGTGATCCTGGTGGTCGGGCAGGCCCGGATAGTGGACCGCTCGGATGCCTGAGTGTGTGTCGGCCCACTGCGCGAACTTCATCCCGTTGGCGTTGTGGCGTTCCATCCGCACGGCCAGCGTTTTCAGCCCCCGATCGACGAGCCAGGCGGCATGTGGGTCCAGAGCCTGACCCCATAGCTGCATGAGCTGGCGCACCTCCTCGACAAAGGTCTCCGTCCCGGCGATGGCGCCCGCGATGACGTCGGAGTGTCCATTGAGGTACTTGGTCGCGCTGTGAATGACGACATCGGCCCCGTGCTCGAGTGGCCGGAAGTTGATTGGTGAGGCGAAGGTGGAATCGACCAGGAGTGCGATGCCCTTCTCTTGGCACAACTTGGTCAGAGGCTCCACGTCCACGATCCGCATGAGTGGGTTGGTCGGCGTCTCGACGAAGACGGCGCGCGTGCGACTCCGCAGGCGCCGCTTCCACGTCCGTGGCTTGGACGGATCGATATAGGTGACGTCGATCCCCAGGCGTCCAAACTCCCGGTCGAAGAGCTTGCGGGTGCCGCCGTAGATCCAGGCGGATGAGAGGAGATGATCGCCGGGGCTGAGGATGGCGAGATGCGCGAGTGCCGTTGCCCCCATCCCGCTGGCGAGGAAGATTGCCGATTCTGCACCTTCCAGCGCGGCGAGGCGCTTAGCGATCTCGACCTGGTTGGGGTTGTTGCCGTACCGGGTGTACAGTACCTCCGCCCCCGATCCGACGGGATTGAGGAACGTGCTGCTCTGGTAGATCGGGAACGAAACGGGCGCTCGCTCGGCCTTGTCTTCCGCGCTCGCGTGAATCGCGCGGGTAGAGAGGCCCTTGCGGCGGGTCATGCGCAGCGCAGCGGCTGGAAGCCGTTTGCCCCTTCACGGACGAGGCGGCGGGCGCACAACTCCTGGAGTGCGGCTGTGGCCGCTTCCGGCGGCACGGCGAGGCGCTGGGCGATTTCGTCGGCGGCCGTTCTGCCGTATCCCGAGGTGGTCAGAACGTCAAACGCATCCCTTGCTCGGTCGGGAATGGACCCCAACACTCGCGGGGTGCCCGAGCGATCCTCGGCTACCACTGCCAGTTGGTGGCGTTCAAGGACGGGCTGCAGGGCATCTCGGTGGCCATCATCGACACCGACCAGCAGGAAGTACCTTGCGCTCCCGTACTGTAGCAAGAGCTTGCCCACGATCTCGTCCGCACAGGAGAGATCGAGACAACGCACCGTGCCGAAATCGATGACCGCAACCTCGGTATCGCAGTCGTCGAGCATCTCCTCGATCTCACTGCGCACTGCCTGTCCGGTCCGTCGCGTGACGAGGTCGCCGTACGGTCCAGAGACCGCGCGGCCCAGCACCTCTTTCAGGTCAATCCTTTGCATGACGGTCATTCGGTATGCGCCGGTATGATCATCAGTAATTGACTGCCAGGAAACTGCGGCAACTGATCCGCCAACGGCACGTCGTCGTCCCACGAAGGTACCATCGCGGCCCGCGCGGTGCCGCTGCGGATGGAGAACTTGCCCGACCAGCGGTTAAGGTAGCGCCGAATCCCGGCGATGCCCTGGCCACGTCCCGAGTCACGGAAGCGGCTGACACCCTGGATGAGAGCGGCCTCGAGTGCAGCCGCGTCCCCCCATCGATCTCCGAACCGTTTGGCCTGTGTGGACTCGAGTGACCTGCGGAAGCCCATTCCCGCGTCCGTCACCGCGATTACCACCACCCGACGGCCCAGGCGTTTCCGCCATGTGTAGGTCTGGACCGCCACCCAGCCTCCGGTGCCCGCGTGCTCCACAATATTCTGACACGCCTCCGAAAGCGCCATACCGAATCCCATGGTCGCCTGCGGATCAAGCCCCAGTTCGCCCGTTAGGATGGCGGCGGACCTGTCCTGGATGCGTCCCACGACGTCATGAACGTCGTCGGCTCCGCGGACGGCCGTCACCTCGAGCAGTACGTCGGAGTCTCCCCGGGCGTGCACGCGCGGGGCCTTGCCGTGCAACTCGAAGAACGCTTCGGCATGATCGACGAACCCGGTCCGCGCCCAGTAATGGGCGACATCGCGGTCGCGCGGTAGCGTGAGGAGGGGCTTCTCGAGGCCCTGCTCGGCGACCGCCTGGCCTGCGGAGAGCAAGCCGAGCAGGCCAAACGGGGAAGCCCACTGGGCCGCGTGCGCGTCGAAGAGGAGGCGCGTGCCGGAGGGGTCCCCAAACGCCTTGGCGAACTGGTCGAACGAGTGATCGTCGAAGTGTGCCGGGATCTCGACGACCCGCGTCATCGTGGGGCGATCTCTCCGCGCAGATGGAATTGCAAGTTCGTGGCGCCTCGATGTTCGATGTTGCGTGCCGCCAACCGGTTTGCGGCGCGGATCGCGTCGTCCAGATCCTGCTCGCTCAGCAGGCCCGCGAGGAGCGTCGCGCCAAAGACGTCACCGCAACCGGTTGCGTCCCCTTCACCGTACGGCTCGAGAGAGGTGATGCGTGCCGTCTCGGTGGGTCCGCCCCGACTGGTCCCCTCACTCCCCCCGGTGCGGTGGGCAAACGCGAACGGGCGTGACGTAAAGTACACTGCGCCCTGGACGCCGAGGGTAACGACCAGCAGCCGCACGCCGGCGAACAGGGCCGCGGCGGCGGTCTGCATGGCGTCACCCCCGAGCAATTTCATTTCGTCCTCGTTGACCTGGACGGCGTCGAAGCATGCCAGCCATCGACCGGCGTCCTCGAGTGGCTGGGGATATCGCTCACCCTTGCTCGTGAGTCCCAGGAGCAATGAGTGTAGGTCGGCGTAGATCGGGCCCGGGAAAGCGGCGCGCAGGGCTTCCGCGCACGCCAGATCCAGCTCAGAGCCAGAAATGAAGTTCACGTAGATTGCGTCCAGATCGCGCAGCAGTGGCTCGAGCTCCTCCCAGCGCCATGGAGGGACGCCGCCGGTCAGATGCTCTGTCCGCCGCTGGAGGGACTCGTAGCGGAGCACAACCCGGTTGTTCGGCTCGGGAACGGCAAGGAAACGGTCGGCCGCCCGCTTGGACAGCGTATTCAGAAACACGTCGGCGGATTGGAGCAGGTCGTCGCCAACCTTGACCAGCGGGACGAAGGTCCAGTCGTCGGGTAGTGTCGCCTCGAGTGCGGCCAGGGCGTATGAGATCCCCCCCCACTCTTCGGTGGGGCCCGTTACCGCGCCGGCGCGGTGAATGCGGTCCCACACCATCGTCCCGATGACGCCCAGACGTCTCACGCGCTATCTAGGTTCTGCCGCATGAACGAGGCGACCGCGCCGTATACACCAGCGGTGCCGGGAAGTCCACCGGGCACGATGCGACAGGCCTGGACTGCCGGCCGGAACGCGCGGCGGCTGACCTCGGTCTGGAGCGGGCGGAAGAGCAGGTCGCCGGCGAGCGTAACGCCGCCACAGACGACCACGACGTCTGGATTGAGGATGTTCACGATGGTCGCAATGCCCGTTCCGAGAAACCGCGCCGTGTCCTTCACGACCTCTCGCGCCAGATCGTCCCCGTCGTGGGCGGCCTCATACACGACCTGTGCGGTGATCTGGCTCAGATCGCCCTGCACGTAGTCGGCGACGGACGACGCGGTGCCCGCTTCCAGCTCCTCGGCCGCCCGGGCCGCTATGGCGGGGCCGGACGCGTATGCCTCGAGACACCCGTAGTTGCCACACTTGCATAGCCGACCCGTGATGTCGATGGTCATGTGTCCCATCTCGCCTGCCACATCCGATGCGCCGTGGAAGATCTGGCCGTCGATGACCACCCCGCCTCCGACACCGGTCCCGATTGTGATGCCTACCACATTCGGAGCCCCTCGAGCCGCGCCGCGCCACCATTCGCCCAGCGTTGCGCAGTTGGCGTCGTTGTCGAGTGTGGCGGGGAGCCCTGTTGCCTGGGCGATCCGGTCGCGCAACGGCATGTTGGTCCAGCCCAGATTGGGCGTGAGAATCACCGTTCCCGTCTTGGTGTCGAGTGGCCCGGGGCTCCCGATGCCGATCCCCACTAGCTCGATCTCGCCGCCCAGTTCCCGTTCCGTCGCCGCGATCGATTTCTTGACGAGATCGACGATGCGGTCTACGACGCCGTCCGGTCCCAGCTCGACCGGTGTGGGGTGCATCTGGGGACCGTAGAGCGTACTCCCGTCCTCGGGCACCGTACCCACGACGATGCTCGTGCCGCCCAGGTCAACACCGACGATGAGTCTCATTGCAGTGCGCTGTACGCGGTGAGCGGTGCGCGGGGTGTCGTGGTCATGTTGCTCTCACGGTACGGGCTGTGAAGCCGCGAGAAGATGGCGTACGGGTCGAGCGAATGACGCGCAGCACGACCTCGTAGACGCTGTCCGGATCGAGGTCGCGCAGGCAGCGGTGGTGGCTCAGTGGACACCGGGGCCCTCCGTGCGTCGAGCAGGGCCGGCACGCGAGCCCGTCCACTCCCAGCGCATGATCGAACGGACCGCGCGGCCCGAAACCTCGTGACGGATCGGTCGGGCCGAAGAGGCCAATAACCGGTGTCCCGACTGCCTGGGCAATGTGGAGCGGCGCCGAGTCGTTCGTGGCGGCTGCCGCGGCCAAAGCAATGACGGCGGCACTTTGGCGGATGGGAAGCAGGCCACGCAGGTCGGCTGCGGCCTGGTCAAATGGCTGCTCGGCCGAATGGGCTTTCGGAGCGGGTGGACCACCCACGATTACCGCGGGGCAATGTGCCGCGAGCCGTTGGGCCAGATGCCCAAAATACGGCCACCGTTTGTTCGCTCGTGCTGAGCCCGGAGCGAGTACCACGAATGGCGGTGACACACGCGCTTCTGCCAACGCCGCGCGCGCCGCAGCGAGATCGTCGTTGGTGAGCGAGAGGGTGAGTTCGGCCGTTCCGGGGGTCGTCGTTGCGAGCGACCGGAGGCGAAGGGCCTCATGCTCGCCGATTGGAGCGACGCGGCGCGTGTAGAGCGTGCGGCCCGCCGCATTGGCGAATCCGACCCGTTCGCGTATCCCGGCGAGCCGGGTGAGCAGGGCACTGCGCCATGAGCCATGTGCCAGGTAGGCGCGTTCATAGCCGGCGTGGCGCAGCCGGCGCGCCGTGCGCACGAGACCCACGAGCCCGCGATCGCGGTTGCGTTTGTCGAACAAAACGATGCGGCCGACGGCCGGATGGGTCTCGAGCAAGGGAGCGGCCGCCGGGGTCGTCACGACATCGATCTTGCCGTACCGTTCTCCCAGCGCTCTCAGAAGTGGCGTCGCGAGGATCGCATCACCGAGCCACGCGGTCTGCACTACGAGCGTGTCGGTCACTCGAGCTGCAGCACCGCGAGGAACGCTTCCTGGGGGATCTCGACCGATCCCACCTGCTTCATGCGTTTCTTCCCCTCCCGCTGCTTCTCGAGCAGCTTGCGTTTCCGCGTGATGTCACCGCCGTAGCACTTGGCGGTGACGTTCTTCCGCAGCGCTTTCACCGTCTGTCGTGCGATCACCTTGGAACCGATCGCCGCCTGGATGATGACCTCGAACATCTGCCGTGGGATCAATTCTTTCAACTTTTCGGCGATCTTGCGTCCCCAGTCATAGGCCTTGTCGCGGTGGATGATCACGCTGAAGGCGTCCACTGGATCTCCGTTGATCAGCATGTCGAGCTTTACCAGGGCGCTGGTGCGGTAGCGCGAGAACTCGTAGTCCATGGCGGCGTAGCCGCGGCTGATCGTCTTGAGGCGATCGTAAAAATCGATGATGATCTCGGCGAGCGGAAACTCCCACTCGAACTGCACACGACTCGGATCGAGGTAGTGCATACCCGTGTACTCACCGCGCCGCTCCTGCCCGAGCTGCATGATGGCGCCGATGTATTCCGACGGTGATGTGATGCGCGCCTTCACGTACGGTTCCTCGACGCGATCGACGCCCGTCCCGGTCGGCATCTTGGTCGGGTTCTCGATCACGACCATCGAGCCGTCCGTCTGTTGCACGTGGTACTCGACGTTCGGCACCGTACTGATCAGGTCGAGATCGAATTCCCGCTCCAGTCGCTCGCGCACGATATCCATGTGCAGGAGTCCCAGGAACCCGCAGCGGAACCCAAAACCAAGGGCGACGGATGTTTCGGGCTCGTAGTGGAGAGAGCCGTCGTTCAGCTTCAGCTTGGCGAGCGCGTCACGCAGCTCCACATACTGGTTCGAGTCGGTCGGGTAGAGGCCCGCGAAGACCATGGGTTTGATGTCGCGATACCCCGGGAGCACGTCGGCCGTGTTGTCTGCATCGAGCACGGTATCACCGGCGCGGGTCTCCTCGACACCCCGGACGTTGGCTACGACGTACCCGACCTCGCCCGCCTCGAGGGTTTCCGTGCGGTGCCGGCCAAGCTGCAGGTACCCGATCTCCGCCACCTCGTACACATCCTCGGGGTGTGAACCAAACGCGATGTTCATACCCTTGGCCAGGGTGCCGTCCACGACCCGGATGCTGGGGATGGCGCCGCGGTACCGGTCGTAGTAGGAGTCGAAGATCAGCGCGCGCAGCGGGGCATCCGCACTGCCCCCCGGCGGCGGGACCCGTACTATGATCTCCTCGAGTAGGTCCCCGACACCGGTCCCGTCCTTGGCGGAGACGTGCACGATCTCCTCAGGGGCGATGTGAATGAGGTCGTGCAACTCCTTTGCCCGACGGTCCGGCTCGGCTGCGGGGAGATCGATCTTGTTGAGAACCGGGATGACCTCGAGATTTGCGTCGAGAGCCAGGAAGAGGTTGCTCACAGTCTGCGCCTGGACCCCCTGACTTGCGTCGACTACGAGCAGCGCCCCTTCGCAGGCGGCCAGCGAGCGGGACACCTCGTAGGTGAAATCGACGTGTCCCGGCGTATCGATGAGGTTCAGTTCGTACTCGGCACCGTCCCGGGCGGTGTAGCTCATGCGGACCGCGTTGAGCTTGATCGTAATGCCCCGTTCGCGCTCCAGGTCCATCGTATCGAGGACCTGGTCCCGCATCTGCCGCTGTTGCAGCGTCCCGGTGGCCTCCAGCAGCCTGTCGGCCAACGTCGACTTCCCGTGGTCGATGTGGGCCACGATGCAGAAGTTGCGGATGCGGTTCTGTCGCATGGCGGGGAATATAAGGCCGCCCGGCGCAGCGGACGCTCGCCGCGTCCGGTCGTTCGTCCTATCTTTGCGACTGATGTCGGAGATCCTCGAGCAACTCAAGGCCGCTCTTACCGGCCGCTACAATGTCGAGCGTGAGCTGGGTGCGGGCGGCATGGCGATCGTCTATCTGGCCGAGGACGTGAAGCACCACCGGCAGGTGGCCGTGAAGGTGCTGCGACCGGAGCTGGCCGCGGCGATCGGTGCCGAGCGATTCCTGCGGGAGATTGAAATCTCAGCGCGTCTCCAACACCCGCACATCCTCGCGGTTTACGATTCCGGCGAGGCGGGCGGGTTTCTCTACTACGTCATGCCGTATGTAGAAGGGGAATCCTTGCGCGACCGACTGGATCGCGATCAACAGCTTCCCCTGGATGACGCGCTGCGACTGGCCCAAGAGGTCGCCGATGCCCTGAGCTACGCACACAACCATGACGTCGTTCATCGCGATATCAAGCCGGAAAACATCCTTCTCAGCTCGGGGCACGCGCTGGTCGCCGATTTCGGCATCGCGCGCGCCATCACGGCAGCCGGTGGTGACCGCCTCACTCAGACCGGTCTCTCGATTGGCACACCCGCGTACATGAGCCCCGAGCAGGCCGCGGGTGAGGCAACCGTCGACGGGCGCAGCGACATTTACTCACTCGGCTGCGTGCTCTATGAGATGCTCGCTGGGGAGCCACCGCACACCGGGCCCAACGCTCAGGCGATTATCGCAAAGCGCCTTACCGAACCCGTGCGCTCCCTGCGAGAGCGCGCGAGAGCGTCCCAGCAGCTACCGACGAGGCGCTGGCCCGGGCCCTCGCTCGCATACCGGCAGATCGCTACGCGACGGCCGCCGAGTTCGCGAGCGCGCTCAAGCGGGAGGACACGCCACCACGCCCACGGAGCGCCGAGTTGCCCAAGGCGCTTCGCATCGGCGTGTTGGCCGCGGTGATCGCGGTGATCGCTGTGATCGGATTCGGCTCCTACGTGGCGATCACGGGCCAGGGCGAGTCGTCAGCCGACCGAACGCTCCCCCGCCTGGTGGTGCTACCGTTCGAGAACCTGGGTGCCGCCGATAACGAGTACTTCGCGGCCGGGATCACGGACGAGGTCACGGCACGTCTCGCCGGCCTCAATGGGCTCATCGTGATCGCGCGGCAGAGCGCGATGCAGTACAAAGGCAGCGACAAGACCCCTCAGGAGATTGGCGGCGAGCTCGATGCGCAGTACCTGCTCGAGGCGACGGTGAGCTGGCAGCGAGGTGCGGACGGCTCGAGTCGCGTCCGCATTCGACCGCAGCTCATTCGAGCCAGCGACGCCGGCCACGTCTGGGCGGATGTCTACGATGAGGACATGACCGAAGTCTTCGCTGTACAAACCGCCATCGCGAACAGGGTTGTCGATGCGCTCGGCGTGGCGCTGCTCGCGCCCGAAGAGCAATCGCTCGCGGCTCGTCCCACGGACAATCTCGAAGCGTATGATCTCTTCCTGCGCGCGAATGGCGTGTGGTCCGACCTGTTTACTAGGCGGGGCGGGGAGATCGCGCTACCGCTCCTCGAACGGGCAGTCGAGCTCGATCCGGATTTTGCTCTGGCCCATGCGTCGATTGGCGAGACCCATCGGCAGATGTATCACTATTTCTTCGATCGTACCGAAGCGCGGCTGGGTCGGGCGAAAGAATCGATCGACCGGGCGATCGCCATCGATCCTACGCTCGTCGAGGCTCGACTCGCGCTCGCGAATTACTACTACAGCAGATTCGACTACGATCGGGCACTCGCGGAGCTGGAGCCGATTCGTCAAGCGCATCCGAACCACAGTGAGATACTACTCATGAGGGCCTCGGTGCTACGCCGGCGCGGCAACGTCGAGGAGTCCATTGCAGACTACGAGGCCGGCGTGCGAGTGAACCCGCGATCGGCCTCGCTCGCGCTGAACCTGGCGCTCTCGTATATGCTCGTGCGCGAGTACGCCGCGGCCGCACGCGAGCTAGATCGTGCCATCTCGCTCAGTCCAGAAGTGGCCCGCCAATACAAGTACAAGCTCCAGCTCTCGCTGCAATGGCGCGGGGACACCGCCGCCGCACGGGAAACCATGGCGCAGGTGGAGCGTCTCGGTTTTCTCACGGCGCCCGATGTGGTTCCCGCAGCCATGTTCGTCTACTGGCTGGGTGGCCGGTTCGACGACGCGATCAGTCTCCTGGACCGGCTGCCGCGGGACTTCGCATCAGATATTCAGTATTGGTACCTGCCCAAGGAGCTGCTGTACGCCGAGACGTTGCACCGGATGGGGAGGACCGAAGCCGCCCGCGCCCATTTCGAATCCGCCAGCGTCGCGCTCGAAGCCCTCGTCCGGTCTGACACGACCGAAGCTCGGTATGCGCGTTCCTTGGGAATCGCGTATGCTCGGCTCGGTCGGCGGGAGGAAGCAATCCGCATGGCGCGGTTGGGGGTCGACTTGCTCCCGGTAGAGCGAGAAGCGCTGCGCGGCGTGTACGGCGTTGAGGATCTCGCGGCGGTGTACACCATCGTTGGAGAGCACGGGGCGGCGATCGACCGACTAGAGTACTTGCTCTCCATTCCAAGCATGATGTCAGTCCCACTTCTTCGCATTGACCCACGATGGGATGCCCTGAGGGACCAGCCGCGCTTCCAGCGCATGGTCGAGGGCAGCGACGACGGCTGAACGGCGATCGTCCCCGCTGATCCACGACAATCCGGTGACCGGTCCAGTCAACGTTGCTGAGTACGAAGCCCTCGCCCGGGAGCGTATGGAGCCGGGTGCTTTTGGGTACCTCGAAGGGGGTGCCGGCGACGAGATCACGCTGCGCGAGAACTGCGCGGCGTTCGAGCGCCTGCGCCTGCTCCCGCGCGTGCTCGTGGACGTGTCTCACGTCGATACGTCCGTGGAACTACTTGGCGAGGAGCTCGACCACCCAGTGCTCCTGGCGCCCACCGCGTTCCAGACACTGGCGCACCCCGAGGGCGAGTTGGCATCGGCCCGCGCCGCCACGCAGGCAGGTACGCTGGCCGTTGTGTCGACGATGTCGTCGTATCGTCTCGAAGAGATCGCCGCCGCCGCTCCGGGCCCGAAGTGGTTCCAGCTCTACTGCTACAGGGACCGCAACGTGGTGAGAGCGTTCGTGCAGCGGGCGGAAGCCGCCGGATTCCGTGCGATCTGTCTCACCGTCGATCTGCCACGCGTCGGTCAACGGGAGCGGGACCTGCGGTCGGGGTTCTCGCTTCCGGCAGATGTGCGGCCGCGGAACTTCGACGACGTGTCGCCGACGGATGTGGCGGATAGCGAGCTGTTCTTCCGCTACATCGAGGGCCTGATCGACCCGTCACTCACGTGGGAGTCCGTGGAGTGGTTGCGATCGGTGACGTCGCTGCCCGTCATCTTGAAGGGCGTGCTGCGCGCGGACGATGCCGCCCGCGCGGTCGAGCACGGAGCGGCCGGCGTCATCGTGTCTAATCACGGGGCACGCCAACTCGACACCGCTCCCGCCACGATCGACGTGCTCGAGAACATTGTGCAGGTCGTGGCCGGACGCGTTCCGGTGCTGCTCGACGGCGGCATCCGGCGCGGGACGGACGTGCTCAAGGCGATCGCGCTAGGCGCGAGCGCGGTGCTCATTGGGCGACCGTATGTGTGGGGGCTTGCGGCCGATGGAGAGACAGGCGTGCGGCGTGTGTTGGAATTGCTAGGCAATGAGATTGAATTGGGGATGGCGCTGCTTGGTTGTCCCTCGGTTGCAGACGTGGGAAGAGACTACGTGGCAGGGCAAGAAATTGCAGATTACTGATTGCAGATTTGAGATTTCAGATCTTACCCGGCAACCGGCACCGCATCAATCTGCAATCTGCAATCACTAATCAGTAATCTA
Organism: Gemmatimonadota bacterium; assembly: GCA_036679645.1. GTDB lineage: Bacteria > Gemmatimonadota > Gemmatimonadetes > Gemmatimonadales > GWC2-71-9 > JADFNB01. The sequence goes on from JAZDCY010000025.1 coordinate 49,160, forward strand.
CAATTCCTCACACTATCTAGAACTCATCTCATAAATAGCTGGCGCCCGGATCCGGGGCGGACATAGATTGACTGTCCGCCACCGGGAGGCCGAGCGCGATGGATCTGACCGACGAACAGTGGGTTGTCTT
>JAZDCY010000026.1:0-72817 GCA_036679645.1 Gemmatimonadota bacterium
GCATCCGTCGCGGCCGACCTCGTCAGGCGCTCGAGCGCGGCACCGGCGTGGGCGAGATCACCCGCCAGCGCCATATTCGCGGCGGCGGCCGCAACGACGGGAGGCGCCGCTGACGCGAGCTGTACCACGACGTCAGCCGATTCCTTGGTGTCGCGCGTCGCGATGGCACGAAGCGCGCGGAGCGGCAACTCCAGATCTCCGGCCGGACTCAACGCAAGGTACTGACTCACCAGTCCCTCAACGTCGTCCGCGCGCCGCTCGACGGCTGCTATGCGCGCGAGCGCGCCAAGCGCCACAACGTGTTTGGGATCGAGTGCTACAACGCGCTCGAGCGCCCCACGCGCCTCTCCGACTAGGCGTCCGCGGTAGAAATTGCTGGCAAACCGGATATACCCGAGATGATACCAGGCCTCGACGTCTTCGGGTCGGTCCTCGAGAACCCGGGTAAACAACCTCTCCGCGCGCTCGACCGATCCATCGAGCCAAGCCCGCTGCGCGTCCAACAAGAGACGCGTGTGCTCGGCAAGACGCTGCCGGCCTTGCCACGCACTCGCCGCGGCTGCCCGGGCGTCATCTAGCGCGCCGCGCGCCAGCCGAACGGCCGCCAAGCGGTACCAGGCAAGCGCGAACTTGTCGTCCTCGGCTACAGCTTCCTCGAGCGCTTCGACTGCACGAGCATACTCTCCGGCACGAAAGGCCCGTTCGGCACGGAGATACGCCTTGAGCGCGGGCAACGACCCTGTGGTAACGGCAGCGAGCCTGCCGAGGTGACCTCCGATGGATGTCGAGCGACCCGAGAGGATCTTCCGTACGAGCGTATCGACGACGGCAAAAATCCCTTGCTCGGCGTTCCCTTCCGCATCCGCCTGCAATTCCTTCTTGCCTGCCATCTCGCATAGCGTCACGCGGACCTGCAATCGCCCACGGTCGGCCACCACACTCCCGACGACATACGCTCCTGCGCCGAAGTGGACGGCGGTCTGCCGCGCCATGTCTCCGTCGATTGGGCTCTCGCGCGGCAGCACATGGGTGAGCATGGCGTGCGCGTCCACGGTGCGGAGGTCGCCGGCACCGTCCAGCTTGGCGCACAGGAGATCTACCAAGCCTTCCTGGAGATACGCGAACTCCTCGTCACCACGGACAACGAACGGAAGGACCGCAATCAGGTCGGGCGACCCTGTATGGACCGTATCCTCTCCAGCGGGCGCACGCGGCTCCCGCTGCGGGTGGATGTCGCGCCGGTCTCGGATCGTCTGCACGAGTGCGCGCGTCTCCGGTGACGGTGTCAACCCGAGTTCGTCGGTCATGCGACGCGCGAACGCTTCGTATGCCTGGATCGCCGCCGCACGATCGCCGGTCTGATCGAGAAGTCGTACGAGCCGCTGACAGGCCGCCTCATCGTCGGGCGCGAGCTCCATGGCGCGCCGGAGCCATGCAATGGCATCGGTAGACCGGTCGCGAGTTTCGGCTTGCTCAGCCAGCCTTCCAGCCGCATCCGCCACCGACCGCCGCAGCCGCGCGCCCTCTTCGTCGACCCAGCGCTGGAACTCCGGGGCGCTCGCGACGAAGAATCCTTCCAGCAGACCACCACAGTAATGTGCGACGGCTTCTTCGTCTCTTCCTTCCGCGAGCGCGTCTTGTGCGGCGCCTGCGTCACACCACAACCGATCGGGATTCGTCCCGACTTCGTCCCCGCGTGCGACGACCGCCTCTTCTCCCAACCATTTCCGCAGAAAGTGCAAAGCACGCCGTAACGCGGCCCGCGCGCGCGCGTCGTCCGACTCCGGCCAGAACAGCGCGAGCAGCGAGTCACGTCGGTGCAACCGCTTCGGACGGGAGGCGGCGAGATAGGCGAGGAGCCCGAATCGCTTCGGTTGCTGAAGCACCGCCGTCAGCTCGCTTCCATCCGAAGCGACCAGCCCAATCTGGCCGAGGAGATGGACTCGGATCATGGGCGCGGGGACGCCCGGGTCACGCCGAAGTGTACGGGCGGGATACGGCTCGCAAGCACTGTCCCTACGGTAGCATCACAGCCGTGTCGGGACCAGAGGCCGCTTCTCGGCAACGGTCCCCGATCGGCAGAACATGGGAATCCCCCGAGGAGGAACCGATGCTGTTCCTGGCCTTGCTGCTCGTGAGCGACACGACGGCACAGTACTACGTTCCGATCGCCCCCGCCGAGACGATCGCCGTGACCATCGCCAGAGCGGGCCCGCCGATCGTCCTGATTCCCGGTTTCTTCGGATCGGCATTCGCTTTCCGCGACGTCGCCCCTGCACTCAACGAGGCCGGGTTTCGCACGCTGATCGTAGAGCCGCTCGGGATTGGCCGTTCGACGCGACCCCGGCGGGCGGACTACTCGCTTACCGCGCAGGCGGGGCGCGTCGCCGCCGTACTCGATTCGCTCTCGATCGACGGTGCGGTCGTCGCAGCGCACTCGATAGGCGGGGCCATCGCCTATCGCCTCGCAATCCAACGTCCCGACCTCGTGCGCGCGATCGTCTCGATTGAGGGCGGCCCGGCCGAATCGGCGACCACGCCGGCTTTTCGCGTCGCGATGAAGTTCGCTCCTCTGCTGCGCATCATCGGAGGGCGACAGCTGCTACGCGGTCAGGCAGTGCGCAACCTGCGGGAGTCGTCCGGTGACCCGTCGTGGATCACAGAGGAAACGCTGCGCGGCTATACCCAAGATGCTGCCAGGGATCTCGGCGCGACGCTAGATGCGTTTCGCGGAATGGCGGAGGCGCGTGAGCCATGGCGCCTAGGGGATCGATTGGGCGAGGTCGCCTGCCCCGTGCACCTGCTCATTGGCGGGGCTGAACACGCGGGCGGCGTCGCTAGCGATGAGCTGGAGTTGCTACAGTCGGAGATCGATACATTGACCCTCGAGACCGTGGACGGAACCGGGCATTTCATCTTCGAGGAGCAACCGCACGTTGTCGTTGCGGCGATCCTCCGTACAGCGGAAGGCTCCGCCCCCGCACCTCTCGCCCGGCGATCCCAAACGTAGCGCCTTCTCTCGCTCCGAGGCAGCACCATCGAGCCTCCCTTGCCAGATCTGCGAGGGAGGCTCGCTGCGCAACAGGGGACGTACAGGTCACGGTCGATGGCATGAGGCGGAAACGCGCGCTGGGCATCGTGTACGCGAATTCGCGAAACCGACATCCGGTTTCGCGACAACGCGACAGCAAGGAGGCTCGATGCCCGGGATGATGTTCGCGCTGGTCCGCCGACGGGGCACCACAACGGACGATCTCATGATACGCGTGACCGGTGCACTGGCTGCGAGCGCGCTCGTCGTGGCACTCGTCGTCCCGGCCGTGGCCCAACTCGCGCCGCTCGCGCTCTACACCATTTGGACTAACGGCCCACACTCGCCGGTTCTCAATGGCGCGTACGAGCCCGTCGTGATGCTTTACGGGCGGTTCTTCCCGCCCCTGCTCGTAGGAGCCGTCGGTACGGCCGCTACGGTCTTCGTCGAGTGGATCAACTACCATCTCTACGCGCGCGCGGGCGAGACCCGCATTTTGCGGAAGTTGCGCGACAGCCGCTGGCTGACCCGACTCACCGTGTGGTACCGCCGGCGGCCGTTCGGCGTGGTCCTCTTCTGTGCCCTCGGCCCGGTGCCGTTCTGGGTTGCGCGGATGCTGTCGGCGCTCTCGGGGTACTCCGTCCCCCGCCACCTGGCGGCCACAGCGCTAGGTCGGTTCCCACGACTGTGGCTCATCGCAGCTATTGGGCAACCCCTCGGGATTCCGACGTCCTGGCTGGTTGGGCTCACGGTCGGGTCGCTAGTGCTCGCGGCGGCTGGATGGGGCCTCGCGCGCCTGCGACGGTCGCCCCTCCGCTCCGCCGTGATCCGCGACCATCGGCGTACCAACGGCCGGATGCCGATGCACCTCTCACCTCGGTCTCCGCTCACGGCAGGTGCCATCACCGCTTCCACCACGGCCACGTCATGAGCGACCCCAACATGCATCGCACACCCGAGCGACCTGCCCGACGCGTGAACGTCGAATCGGAACTCGATATCGTGGCTGCCGTGTTGGCCGTACGCGACCGCGACTCCACCCTTCGCCCTGCCGGCGCGAAGGGATCCAAGAACGGCTGCTTCAGAACTGCGGGTACCGCCCTGTCGTTCGATCGCTACAACCGGGTCCTGCACGTCGATGGCAACCTTGTCACAGCTGAGGCGGGAATCGCGGTCGGTCGCCTCAACCGCATCCTGGATCAACACGGCCTGGCCCTTCCCACAAACGGTGAGTGGGCAGGCGCGACCATCGCCGGGGCCGCATCGAGTGGCACACATGGCGGATCGTCACGGCACGGGATCTTCGCAACGTCGATCCGCTCGCTGCGGCTCGTAACGGCAGACGGTCACGTCACGGATATCGACCGCACACATCCTCTCTTTCCACATGTCGCAGTGTCGTTCGGCACATTTGGTGTCATCTCTACCATCACGCTCGAGTGTGTCGAGCGGTTCCATCTCGAGATGGTCATGCGCGCGATCCCGTTCGAGCGGTATCTGGCACAGCACGAGACCGAGAACAGAGACAACGAGTTCTTTGCGGCGGTATGGTTTCCGACCGCCCACCGAGTTCTGACGTTCGCGGCGAACCGGGTCCCGGCCCCTCAGACAGCATCCCGTCGGCGCGAGCGCTTCTGCCCACGCACGTTCCTGCTCAACAAGCTGTCCTGCTCGCTGGGCATCAGCGCCATCCACCGTGGATGCTTCTGCGCAACCGCCGTCGACACCAGCTCGCGCATTCTGAGTCCAATCCAAGATCGGTCTCAGCGTGTCCAGTTCCTTCGGTTCTTGAGCCGCGGGTGGAAGGCGGCGGAGGTAGCGGTGCCGGCGTCGCGATCGGGCGAGACGCTCGAGCGCCTCGAACACTTCCTGCGGGTTAATCGTCACACGCTCACGAACCCCGTTGGTCTTCGCACGTCAGCAGCGGACAACCTGAGCCTCAGCCCCTGCTACAGGCAGTCGTCGCTCTGGATCGACCTCTTTTATCGCGAGAACCAGCGGTTCGGTGCAGGCCTGCGCGCGCTGTTCGATGACCTCGATGCCCGCTGCCACTGGGGAAAACACATAGCTCTCTCGGCCGGCTACCTGCGCCGGCAGTATCCGCGCTGGGACGATTTCCGCAACGCGCGCAGGGCTGCAGATCCGACCGGAGTGTTCGCCAACACCTTCACTCGGAGTTTCGACCTATGACTACCCAAAAAGTGGTGGCTATCACGGGTGGGACCGGATTCGTGGGACGGGCCCTCATCGAACGGCTTCTCGCAACACACGCGGTGCGCGCGTTGATCCGAACGCCGGATGAACGCACCGGTGCGTGGCAGCGACGTGGGTGCGAGCTCGTGGTCGGCAGTCTCGAGCAGCCCGGCGCGCTGGCCGACCTCGTCCGGGGGGCAGACGTCGTCCTTCACTGTGCGGCCACGATGGGCAAGAGCGACGCGGCCCTGAGTCATCGCGTCAACGTGGTTGGCACTGAGGATCTCGCTCGTGCCGCACTCGACGCGGACGTTCGCCGCTTCATTTATGTGAGTTCGATCTCCGTATACGCGGCGACCCGGAAGCCGGACGGTGTCATCACCGAAGTCGTGCCGCCAGATCGAGTCGACCGCCTCAACCATTACGGGCGGACGAAGCATGAAGGAGAGTTGCGCGTGCGCGCGCTCTCCAGCGCACTGGGACTGTCCTACACGATCCTCCGGCCGACGAACATCTATGGCGCCGGCTCGGGGCCGTGGTTTCATCAATTCGAGCGGATGCTACAGCGCTTCCCCTTGGCATTGGGCGACATCCCGATCGACGTCGTGCATCTCGACGACGTCGTCGATGCCATGGTCCTTGCAGCGTATTGCGACGCCGCGGCAAACGAGACGTTCCACATCGGACACGAGATGCTGAAGCTGAACGAGTTCATCTGCCGGGTGGGCCGGGTGATTGGTCGGTCGGCGCGCACGCTCCCGCCCAGGTTGGACCGCCGAGTCCGATGGGCCGTCGATACGCTCTACCGGACGGTCACGCGACGACACATGTCGATGTCATTGGTTCATCCGGTGTGGTATCCCCACGGGAAGGCGCAAGCCGCGTTCCAGTACGCACCCCAAGTCGGCATTGACGACGGGTTCGCTCGGATCGCGTTGTGGTACGGCCGGCGGTCGCTGCCGCCTAAGAACCTCCCGGAGGGCGGAAGCGATCTCGCAGCTGTACCGCTCGCCCGTTGGGATCGGACCAAGTATCCGTAAGCTCGACGAGGAGGTTCCTGGCCCCCAGGACGTCGCCCTTGGCACGGAGCGCGTCCGCGCGGAGCGGCAGCGCCAGCCACCACGCGACCTGATCGTTGTACCCAACGAAAAACTCAAAGGCCGTGGTCGCGGCGAGGACGGTTTCGTGATCGGCGAGTGCGGCGGCCGTCTGTGCACGGGAAAGCTGCAACGGCCACAGTGAACCGACGAGTTCGAAGGAGATCTGCTCGACGTCGAACCGCCTGGTCGCGCGCGCCCATGTCCTGAGCGCCGCGGCGCTGTCGCCCCGCGCCAGACTGTCGAGCGCAACGTGATCCAACCACAGGCTTTGGGCCACAAAACGGGTTGTGTCCGACCGTGCCAACGAGCGGAGACGGTCTGTAGCCGCGCGAGCGAGTGCCTCGTCTCGGTTCCGGTACCATCGGCCCACGATCCACTGGGCAACGGCGTCGTCCGAGGCTGCGGCGAGTCGTTGCGCTGCGCGCGCGCGGTCCTCCTCTCCTCCCAACTCATGCGTTCCGGTGACGGCCCCAAGGACGATCCATGTATCGGTTTCGATTGTGGGGACGCGCCGGCGCGCCGCCGTCCGCACAAGAGTGTCAGCCGATGCCCACCTGCCGCTACCAAGGAGACTCGCGAGTCCCAGACGGAAGGCGACACGCCGCGCCTGCGCCGTGGCCGCACGATCTTGGAGGGCGGCGATCGCGTCGCGTGCCACGGTGCGATGCAACGACTGGGAGCCGAATCGCCCACCACCCAACGCGAAGATCTCCATGGCCTCCACGGGACGCCGGCCGAACGACCGCATCACCGCGAGCGCCTGCTCGCCTCCGGCCAGCAGGGAGTCCGACATCCGAATCAGCTCGGCCCACACCGACGTACTGTCAATGGCGAGGTACTCTGCGAAATAGCCGCGAGCCACCGCGTCTTCCCCTTCGATGGCAGCGAGTAGGGCGAGTTGCGCAATGGGTCCGGCAAAGCGCGGGTCCTGGGCGCGCGCCTGCTGGTATGCGTACCGGGAGACAGCGGGATGGCTCTCAATGAGCGCGCCCAAGTAGAACTGCATGTATCCGAGCAGAAACCACGCGTCCGTGGCGTTGGGATGCGTGGCCACGATGTCCTGGAGCCGCTCGTGCGCCTCCTCGAGATCCCCACGACCCACAATCGCCTCGTAAGCCGCGAGCAATTTGGCCGTGGTCGGGTCGAGCCGGGCACGATACGTCACCGCGGCATCCAGCGCCGATCGCAAGGCTCCCGTAGCCCGTGTCGGTGTCAAGCGGAAGACTTCGGACAGCATTCGCTTGAAATGCGCAGGCGCAAACGTGGAGTCGAGTTCGATGACATGGTCGAAGGCAACCGTGGCAACATCGTACGCGGCGCTCCGGAACGCTCGCTCGCCTTCCCACCAGGTCCGGATCGCTGCCCAGCCCGTGGGGAGACTCGCCTCCCAACCGGCATGTTCGCGCGCTACCTGCTCGGCAAACGCCTGCGTGATCAGATTCGGAACAAGCGATGCGAGGGAGCCGACCGAGCCGCTGACGCGCGCCTCGCGAATGACCCTCGCGTCATCGGCGCGCCGCACCCAGAGCGCGACTTCGACACTGTCCTCCCCGATCACGGAAACCGATCCAGACAGCACTTCGGTGGCACCGAAGCGCTCGGACAACAGCGCGACCTTTGCTTCTTCCGAGTCGTCCGCACCGGCTCCAGCCAGGACGTTTTGGGTCGCCTCAGCGCCTATGACCCGATACTCGGGAATCCACTTGAGTTGATCGATGAGTGCGTGTGGCAGTGCGTAGCGTAGATCGACCTCTGGAAATGACCCGACCAGCGCAAATGGTGTGACGGCGATCGTCGTTCCGCCACCCACCGCGGCACCTGCACCGTCGGGTCGGAGGATTGCCACCCCCGCTGCCGCCGCGCCGATCGCGATCACACCTGCCGCCGCCGCTACCACTTTCCGGGTGCGTGTGCGTCCACGCGGGGTCGCACCACCTAGCGCGAGAGGCTCGAGCCACTCACTCACGGAAGCAGGGCGCTTGTCCCGGTCCAACGCGAGTCCCCGCACGACGGCCCGCGCGATATCAACCGAGAGATCCGGCCGCGCCGCGCGCAACGCTACCTGGATCTCCAGCGCGTCCTTTGTCGTGTCCGGGCGGTAGCCCGTCAGCGCCTCGCAGGCGACTGCTGCCAGCGCGTAGAGGTCGGCCCGCCCATCGACATCCCCTCCGACAAGCTGCTCGGGGGCCATATAGGCCGGTGTGCCGACAGCGAAACCGGTGAGTGTGAGACCCTCCGCTTCTCTCGGCCGCGCAACACCAAAATCGGCAAGCAACCACCGTCCGCTCGCCTCCTCCTGGAGGATGTTGCCGGGTTTGACGTCACGGTGCACGACTCCCCGCTCGTGGGCGAATGCCAGCGCGGACCCCATATCATGCAACATCCGCAGCACCTCCCCGAGCTCCATCTTCCCCCCATCTTCCAGGAGGTCGGCGAGCGAGCGACCCTCGACAAATGGCATGATGAAGAACGCGAGCCCGTCGCGGATATCGAACTCGTAGACCGGGACGATGTACGGATGGGGGAGGTTGGCTGCGAGACGGGCTTCCTGGGAGAACCGCCCGAGTTCCTGGGACTGCTCCTCAGCTGGAACGGGCAGCACCTTGATGGCAATGCGAGAGCCGAGCGCCCGGTGCCGTCCAAGGAAGACAGCCCCCATGCCACCCTGTCCAAACAGGGTTTCGACTTCGTAGCGATCGCCGACCGCAGCGCGGACGCGGTCAATGGCTGGTGCGTCCATCCGCCTCACGCCTTCCTTGGAACAGCATCAAATGTACGGCCCGGGTCTCAGACCACTAGGGTAGGATCACATCGGGGGCCCGCGTCCATCGATGAAAGGGCGTGTACGGTGTCGCGGCCGGCCGCGGCTGCCTTGCTCGTCGCGAACGTGGTACGCGATCTCGTCTTCTAGGTGGAGATACCGGGGGTCGTTTACCTTGGCGCGGGCCGTTAGGCCCTAGGCCCCCCCTCTCGTCGACGGCGAGAGGGGGCTTACTTCTTACGAAGCCGCTGTCCTTTGCGGCGCTTCCGCATCAGGCGGCGGCGCTTACTTCCCTGTTTGCGCCGTCCCCGGTGCTTCTTGGGGTATCCCATGACATTCCGATCTCGCTGGTGAGTGAGTTGGTTGCCGGGTCGGAAGGTCGCTCTTTTCTCTGCAGAGGACAAGCGATGGATTCGCTCATCGAGCTACTCTTCGGAGCGAGACGTGAATCCGATCTTCTTGTGGGTGCCGTCGCAAAACGGCTTGTTCTGCGACGCACCGCACCGGCAGATCGCACCCTTTGTTTTGGTGACCCGCGTGCCGTCCTCACCCACGATCTCCACGGCGCCCTCGAACAGCAGTGGGCCATTCAGGGCGACCGTGAACACGACGTCACCACGCGCCTCGTCGTCGACCACCGTTCCCGGGTCTCCGATGGCTCCCGGGTCGGTGAACTTGCCAAAGTGGGCGTCGTCGCAGAGCGGTTTGTTGGCTGACAATCCGCACCGGCAAAACCCTATCCTATAGTCGCGGAGCAGGACGGTGCCGTCATGGTCGCGCACCTCGATCTTCCCCGTAGCGTACGCCGGCCCGTCCGGGCCGATACGAATCGTGTTCGTGCGGGGCTCCGGCTCGACGGATTGTCCGTTCCGCAGCAGCTTCAGTGCGCCTGTCGGGCACTGGTGCACGACTGAGGCAATATCGTCGGCCAAACCCTGCGACGGGTCGATCCACGGGCGGCGGTCGCGGTCGAAGACCTTGCCATTGCCGCGGATGCACGCTTCCGCGTGAATGCAACGCCTGACATCAAAGGTCACTTCGAATCCGTCGCCCTCGTACGTCTTCACAGTGGCTCTCATCGCTCCTCGCAACGCCGGTGACCAAGCAAAATAAGGGAAATGGGGATCAGGGGTGAGGTAATCCCTAGCAGAGAGTAGTTTCTCTCCAATGCTCTCGCTGATCCAGGAAGTCGCTCACGAAGCCGGGCGCGGACTCGACAGCCCCGCGCTGGCCTTCGCGCTCGCCATGGGAGCCGGTGTCATCGCGCAAACCGCCGCGCATCATCTTCGCTTGCCGGGCATTGTCCTCTTTCTCGCCATCGGCGTGCTGTTGGGTCCGGACGCCATGAACGTGGTCCGGCCCGACACTCTGGGAGCTGGCCTCAACACGCTGGTGGGCCTCGCGGTCGCTGTGATCCTGTTCGAGGGCGGCTTGAATCTCAACATCGAACGCCTTCGCCGGCAGGCAGTGACCATCCGACGCCTGGTCACCGTGGGCGCATTGATCACCGCGGTGGGCGGCACGCTCGCCGCCAAGGCGTTCATGGGCTGGCCGTGGCGCATCGCGATCATCTTCGGCACGCTTGTGATCGTGACGGGTCCCACCGTGGTGGCACCGCTGATCCGTCGGATTCGGGTCAAGCAGAGGCTGCAGACCATCCTCGAGGGCGAAGGGGTCCTGATCGACCCGATCGGCGCGATCATCGCGGTCGTGACACTCCAGGTGCTCCTTGCACAGACGGCGGAGTCCGCCGCCTTGAGCCTGCTCGGGATTCCGAGCCGGCTCCTGGTGGGCGCGTTGATCGGCGTCGGGGCGGGGTTCGCGTTGGGATTCCTGCTGCGCCACGAGCACATCGTGCCCGACGAGTTCAAGAACATGTTCACGCTCGCGCTCGTGCTGGCGTTCTACGCGATCAGCGAGGCGATCGTGCCCGAGAGCGGGATCATGATGGCGCCCGTGGCGGGGCTTGTGGTCGGCAACATGGACGTGCCAGTGCACGACGAATTGAAGGAGTTCAAGGAACAGCTCACTACGATGTTCGTCGGCATGCTCTTCGTGCTGCTCGCCGCCGACGTGCGGCTGGCCGAGATCGCAGGCCTCGGCACGGGAGCCGTTTGGACGATCCTCTTGCTGATGTTCATCGTGCGTCCCGTCAACGTGGCTGTCAGCACACGCGGCTCCAACCTCTCCTTCAAGGAACGCGCGTTCGTCGCGTGGATCGGGCCGCGCGGCATCGTGGCGGCGGCGGTCGCATCGCTCTTTGCGCAGCTCCTGGCCGAGGCAGGCGTGAGCGGCGGGCTGGAACTCCGTGCACTCGTCTTCCTCGTCATCTCTGTCACGGTCGTGCTGCAGGGGCTGTCCGGCGCACCGCTGGCGTCGGCGCTCGACCTCCGGCGTCCCATGAACAACGGATTTGCCATAGTAGGTGCGAACGCGCTGGGCCGGCTCCTCGCGGGCGAGCTTGCCGCGGGCGGACACGAGATCGTCCTGATTGACACGAACGCGCAGGAAACGCGCGTGGCCCAGGAAGCCGGGTTCACCGTCATCTTCGGGAATGCGCATGAAGAACGGACGCTGTTGCGCGCCGATGTCGAAGGCCGTCGCGGGTTCATTGCCGCCACCGCAAACGAGGGCGCCAACTTGCTCATCGCAGAGCGCGCGCGGGATCAGTCGAGTACGGGGACGTACGTCGCGGTCGAGCGGGGCAAGGCAGGCGTTACCCCATCGCACGTAGTCCAGCGCGGGCACCGCATTCTCTTTGGGCACCCAATCGGTATCACGCGCTGGATTCGCGCGGCGGCGGGGGACGATGTCGCCGTCCGTCGGTGGCAGTTCGCAAGAGAATCGGACGACGCTGGCGCCGGGACGGCGCTGATCACCGGAAAGCGGCCCGCCGAGGCACAACTCCTCCCCCTCGTGCTCGCCCGCAAGAACCGGCTCGCGCTCGTCGACGACCGCACGACGGTCGCGGAGGGAGATGTGGTTGCCTTCGTATTTCGGAAAGATCAGGTACGTGCCGTGACGGATCGGCTTACGAGTGAGGGATGGGTGGCGGTCGGCGACCCACCATCTGGATCACCGACCTCCTGAGCGAATGGCCGGGGATCTCTTGCCTGATACAGTGCCCGGTCCCATATGAGAGACAAGCGCCACGCCTCAAAGTGTTAGGAATCCGGGGGACGCAACGATGCCCGACGCAACCACGCAGCTTTCCGCCGATCGGCGTCCACCCGTCGCGTGGATGATTGTCGGAGGGCTCCTGGCCGTCAAGCTAGGCCTGCATCTGGCCACCAACGCCCTGGGTCCCTACGAGTTCCACCGCGACGAATTCCTCTATATGGCGATGGGCGAGCACCTTCATCTCTTCACGATGGATTTTCCGCCGTTCATCGCGATGCTCTCGGAGACCACGCGAGGGCTGCTGGGTGACTCGGTATTTGCCCTCCGGCTTCCACCCGCCCTGCTCAGCACGGCGCTGCTCCTGATCGCGGCCCTCACGGCGCGCGAACTGGGAGGCGGTCGTTTCGCGCAGGGGTTGGCCGGATTGTGTGTGCTTGGCAGCGGCCTCTATCTCCGGACGGGTGGGCTCTTCATGCCGGTGGTGATCGATCAACTCTGGTGGACGTTGGGGCTCTTCTCGTTGGTTAAGCTCGCAAAGACCGAAGATCCGCGCTGGTGGCTGTGGTTCGGTGTGGCCTGTGGGTTCGGCCTGCTTTCGAAATTCAGCATGCTCGTGTTCGGGTTCGCGGTGTTCGTGGCGCTCCTCGTGACGCCGGCCCGCCAACACCTCCGCACGCGCTGGCCCTGGCTCGGCGCCCTCACGGCATTCGTGATCGGCGGCCCGTCGTTCATCGGCCAGATGCGTTTGGGGTGGCCGGTGGTCGACTACATGGGGGACCTCAGAAGCGCGCAACTCGCCCGCGTATCACCGGTCGAGTTTCTCCTGGACCAGCCGCTCATGGGACTGGGCTTCTTCGTGGCGGTGGTCGGCATGGCGGCGCTCTCCTTCTCGCCGAAATGGAAACCCTACCGACTCGTCGGCTGGTCGGCTCTCATGGCGCTCATCACACTGATGGTCCTGAAGGGCAAGAGTTACTACATCGGACCGATCTACCCCGTGCTGTACGGGGCGGGCGCCGTCGTACTCGAGCGGTTCCGTCTGCCGCGTTGGGGCGCCATCGCGCGGCGGGTAGCGGTCGGGTCCGTCGCCGCCCAAGGACTGATCTCGCTCCCAATCGGTCTTCCCATCCTCGAACCCACAACGATGGAAGCGTACCTCGTAGCGATTGGGATGCAGGAGCTGCTCGCGGAGACGAACGTGGGCGCGCAGGAGCGGATACCGCAGGATTTTGCCGACATGTTGAATTGGAGGGAACAGGTCGAGGAGGTCGCACGCGTCTACGAGGCGCTACCGCCAGCGGACCGTGCCCGCGCCGTGATACTCGCGTCCAATTACGGTGAGGCAGGAGCCATCGACTTCTACGGTTCTCGCTACGACCTCCCACCGGCCCGCGCCTTCGTGGGCACGTACTGGCACTACGGACCCGGCGATCTCCCGGGAGACGTGTTGATCCTCCACGGGTTTGGCACGGACGACTTTGCCAACTTCTGCGACTCCCACACCGCGGCTGGCTCCGTGGGCCACGAGTTCGCTGTAGCCGGGGAGCGCAACGTCACGATCTTCATCTGTCGGGGGCCGTTCCGATCGTTGCAGGCTCAATGGCCGCTCTGGCAGGGCGAGCAGTGATACCTGGATGGGATCAGTCGGGGAGCGGGTCCGTTCTGGTCAGGTACCGCCGCACGTCACCCACATCGACGAACCCATTCCGGTTGCCGTCGTTGTCCAGCACCGCTCGTTGCGCGGCGGTGAGTTGGCCCGGTAGATCGTCGAACAACGCCATCAGCAACTCCGCCGTGGGGATCACTAGCGGGAACACGGTGAGGGGGATGATCGTCACCCCCGCGACGCCGCGCGCGTCCGCGACACGCACCTCCACATCGAACGGTCCCGTAGCAGCCGGCGCACCTTCGAACGTCAGCAAATCGGCGGTGACCGACACAGTGACCCCATCGGGCGCCGTACCGGGGGCGATCGTCGCCCCATAAGGTTGCGCTCCCCCGCTCACGGGGAACTCCACGCGGAGCGGAACAAGCGCCTCGGCGGGTCCCACTACGCCCGTGACGACGACGACTGGCGTATCGACCGTGGAAATGACCAGTCGCGCCACACCGCCAGACACCTCTATGGAATGGATCGTTACCGTCGACGGCTCACCGTCGGCGAGCCGCGTAGAAGGCGTGGTCACGTTGCTCAGCACAACCGTAGTGCCGTCCGTCACGAACATGTCGCTTGCTTCACCGCGGTTACCACCTTCTCCGTGCGTGCGCACGAGCGTGCTGTCGCCATCCGCCTCGAGCACACTGATCAGATAGCGCGGCGGGCCCGCAGGGTCAGGACGGAGCGCGCCCGCGCGATTGTACCGGTAGATCACGATACCGGATGCCGGCAACTCACCGTCGAACCCGAACTGGGGCCGGTACTCGATCAGCAGCGACTCCACGCTGTCTCGATCGAGCGGCACCTCGAGCACTTGGAGAGATGTCTGTACGGGCTCGAGCACGAACTCCTGCAATACCACGTCGCCCACGATCCGCCGGTCGATCCACCCGAGTTGATCGCGTGACCACGCGGAGAAGTGTGTAGGGCCAAAGCTCGGGAACTGATCGGCGGGCCCGCAACCCCACGCCCCACCGGCCATCAACCCAAAGCAACCGACCACCCAACGCCGGTTGACCGACAGAATGGCACTAATGCCGCTTCCGATGGGGTGGTAGAGATCAGGGAGTCGCAGCTCATGTCCCAACTCGTGGGCAACGATACCTACAGTTCGCAACGGGGAGCCGTCACACTCGGACGCGCTGATGATGACGTACCCGTCGACGACAATCGGTGAGCCGGCCGCGCCGCTATCGTTGGACGCCCACGGCTGTCCCCCGTTGTATCCCGAAACACCGGATTTGTGCGGCCAGACGCCTGGTCCACCACACGAGCGCGCCGCTTCCCTGAAAAGGAACGTGACGGCATCTACAACGCCGTTGTCGTCGCCACTGTTCGGCACTCCGTCGGGGCCGTCGTTGTCGAACTGTGCGAAGTCGAGTGCCTGGTCGGCGGCGGCGAGCGCCTCGAGCAGGTATGCCCCGAACCCTGAGCCAACACCGAACACCGAGCTGGGCCCGCCCGTGGCGGAATCGGTCGATACCGACGTTCGTGACCACGGCGCGGCCGCCCCCGCGGCCTGGAGCACGCCGCCCGACGCTTCGGCAAAGAACTCCCGCAACGTGCCGGTTGGCGACGGGCCATCGAAGAACAACTGCTGCAGGAAACCGGGCGCCGACTGTGGTTCGTCCGAGTCGGAGAAGAGCGCCGGGATCAACAGCACTGTCAGGGTACCGGTCACGGCGGTCCGCGTCGTGATTGCGCTCTCGGCGCGCGACGCCCAGCCGGCATCGGAGAAACCAACCGACGCTGCGCGCACCGCCGCGACGGGGAATCCCGCGCGTGCGCGCAACGTGTCGAGATCTTCCACGTGCTGCGCCGGCAGCGGCCGTTGCGGGAAAGTCAGCGCCAGCAGCCCGGCGATCACGCTACGGAGGATGGCACGGCCTATCATTGCCGCATCTCCAGCTCATACCCATCGAGCGAGCGCAGGTGGTCGCCGCCGCCGGCAACCTGGAGCAGGCGGGCTGCCGGTGTTCCGCTCGACGAGATCAGGGAGAAGGACAGTTCTCCGGGTGAGCGCAACGCAACGAACACCCAAGTGGTGTCCGCCGACGTTCTGGCCAGCGTCCACCCCGACTTGGGGCCGGTCACCGTCGCTGCGTCGATGCGCCCGACGACCTCGACCAGCGCCGCGCCTTCTGGCCCGTTGGGCGAGACGACGCGGAGTACAATCCCGTTCTGGGGGCCCGGACCATCGTCGCATGCGCCCACGGCCGGCACCAGCGCAACCAGCACCGCGACGCATACCCAGCGGCGCCGCCGGATCGGGTCCTCGCTAGCGGATGCGCCCGCGCGTATGGGGCCCAATAATGAACATCTCATCTTGGTCTTCGTGACATCGTTCGGCAAACCACGCAAGGAAATTGAGATCGGCGGCGAACGGAGACGCCAGAACGAGTCCTAGCACGATTCGTCGTAACATGCTCCCTCCAGGTCACTGGTGTTTCGAACACGAAGGGTTTCACCGCACTACCGCCGGCCGCCGCACCCGGTTCCAGATTCCCGCCGTGAGCTGGTCCAGCCGGCTGGCCTGGGCGCGCACGTCGCGCAGCTTGTCAAACATCTCGGATTCCAAGATCCGTCGTTCGATCCCTAACGGCGAGCGCTCGAAGGCGTACTCGATCCACTCGAAGGCGCGGGTGGCGTCGCCAATCCACGCATAGAACGACGCGAGGCCGTCGGCACGAAGCACGTCCGTATACACTGTATCCCCTAACAGCCCCGACCGCACGGCATTGGCAATCGAGTCGACGATGCGCCGCGCCGAGTCGGTCGCTCCGGCCGCATATAGACAGGCAGCATGGATCGCGGCGTGAGGACCGAACGAAAGCGATAGGCACTCGTCAGCCCTACCGCTCATGAGCAAAGCCCGTCCCTCGAGCGCTCGCGACTCCACCAGCTGGGGCTCGAGGTTCGTGGCGTGGCGCGCTTCGTCCACGGCGAGGTCGAACTGCCCGAGCCCGAAAGCCCCGTACGCCAACGCCAGATGTGGTGCGGGCTCGAACGGGCGTAGCTCGACGCCCATGCGCATCGCCTGCAGTGCCTCGTCGGCTTTTCCCTGCTGCGCCAGGACCGCGCCCGACCAGACAAGTCCCTGCCCTTCGCTCGGGGAGAGCTCGAGCGCACGCGCATAGTCGGCAGCAGATTCGTCGGTCGGACCATAGGTGCGGCTGATCACGTAGCCGCGCGCCGCAAACCCGTCCGCGTACAGGGGATCGAGCTCAATTGCACGGTTGGCGGCAGCGAGCGCCCGGCCGGCCACCTCATACTCGGGCACGCCAACATCATATCGGTAGAACAGCGCAAGCGAGTAGGAGGTGGAAAGTCCCGTATAGGCTCGCGCGTAGGTCGAGTCGAGACCGATGGCCTCACGATAGTAGAACAGCGCCCGGCGGATGCCTTCCGGCGTGCGGCGACCCCACCACGTCCTCCCCAAGCGGTAGGCCTCGTATGCGGGTCCCTCAACGGCCGCGGCCTGCCGTGGCTCCGCATCGAGACCTGTCCCCACCGTCACCAACTCGACGAGCCGCCGCACCAGGCGAGCCTCGAGCCCGTTGCCGGCTGCGAGGTCGATACGCCATGTTTGAGAGTTCAGCCAGACATCGCGTACACCGTCGATCAGCTCCGCGTCGAGACGCACGCTCCCTTCCACCTCACGCAATTGCGCAGCGACGATCAACCGTACACGCAACGAGTCAGCGATCTGCCCCGGACTCAGCTGCAACGACCCCAGCCGGCGCACCGAGATGTAGGAGGGAGTCTTCAATCCAGGGACATCGTGGAGTCGGTCGATGACCCCGTAGGTAATCGCATCGGCAAGGCCATCAAGCTCGGCCCGCCCCGTCAGGTTCTCGATGGGCATCACCGCCAGCGAGTCCCCGTAGGGAGCGGGGAGCACCACAAGGGGAAATGCGATCGCGCGCGATCGCATGTTGAGCGCGATGACCGCGAGCAGGACGACCGCGCTCACGCCGAGCAACACGAGTAGCGAGAACCGTCGTCTCGCGCCCTCACCCGTCGCGCGAATGTCGTACCCGGAACTGAGGCGCCCACGGAGTTGGTCCAACGCGTGCGCAAACTCGCCGGCGGAGGCAAAGCGTTTCTCGCGGTCCTTTGCAAGCGCGGGCATGAGGACAGCATCGACTTCCAACGGAATTGATGGCTCCACCTCGCGTGCGCTTCGTGGCTCCTCTGATATCTGCCTGGCGAGTACCCGATCGGCCGGGCCTTTGCCGAAGGGGGGTCGGCCTGTCAGCATCTCGTACAGCAAACACCCAACGCCGTAGATGTCGGAACGCGCATCGATATCCGCGGCCCCGGCCGCCTGCTCCGGGCTCATGTACGCCGGCGTGCCGACCGTGAGGCCTGACTGCGTAATGGTCTCGCTCCCAGCCGCCCGAATGGCCCTGGCGACGCCAAAATCGGAGACCAACGCGAAGCTCTCGAGCAGCAAGATGTTCTCGGGCTTGATGTCGCGGTGCACGATGTTGCGATTGTGCGCATACGCCAGTGCCAGCGCAATGTGGTGCGCTATGCGTAACGCCGTACTCGGGGACAGGGACTTGGTCTGTCGCAGGAGATCTGCGAGCGTCTCGCCCTCGACATACGGCATGACGAAATACAGAAGACCGTCGGCCTCGCCGGCGGCGTAGATCGGCACGATGTGGGGATGCGTGAGGTTGGAGACGAAGTCTATCTCGCGCAGGAATCGCTCCCGCCCGATGCGAACGGTGAGCTCCGGATGGAGTACCTTGATCGCGACCAGCCGGTTGGGATGGCGCTCGCGCGCCAGGTACACAGTGGACATGCCACCGCGCCCAATCTCCCGCTCCATCGTATAGCGCTCCGGGAGCGCCGCCTGAATCCGCTCGATTAGACTGGTCATCTCGTTCGCAAGTATGGACTTCGGTGCAGCGGGCCACAAGGAAACCGCTACCCGTCAGCCAACCGTGGTGTGCGGCGGTCAAGAACCGGTCAATTCGCGTCGCTGACCCGCGCGCCCGTGGCGGGCCGGCGATAGGTTTGGAGCCATGCAATGGATGATCCTGCTGATCCTGGTGCTCACGGTCGCCTGGTGGCTCATGCGACACAGCGCAACGCCGGCCATTCCCCCCAAGCCCAAGATCGATCCCAGGAGGCTGCTCGCCGCCCAGTTGATCGAGGCGGCCAAAGTGGCGCGGAGAACGCGGCCCCCACGAGGGCTCCACCGAGCGCACCGTAGCCCAGGCCGCGCCATGCGTTCGTGGAACGGCCCCGCGAGATCTCCAACCGGTTGACCGCGGACCACGGGATGCTCACAGCCCGAGCTCTCGCGGGCTCCACGACGATTGTGGAGTCGGTGACGGAGCCCGTGGCGCCGATCACGGTCCCACGCGCCGAATGCACACGAACACGCGACCCCGGCGGGATCGTGGGATAGGGTGACGTCTGTGCTGCCAGCGGAGCCGCGACGAACATGACGACGATCAACGAGCTGATAATAGAAGTCGGTCGCATATGACCCTCTCAAACGAGTACACCCGAGAGGGTCGGCGCCCCGCGTCAAGCGAGCGTCAAGCAGCTAGCGCAAAGTCAGCACCCCCAGCTCAGCGCTAGATGTTCAACACCACCTCACCCTCACGGTATATCCCACCCGCGTCTCCCCGCGCGCCGCCACGTCCACGCGGAACCGAAAGGTCATTGCGTCGATCCGCTCCCAATCGTGGCTGCTCTCCACGATCGTCCAATCGCCGGCCACGGGTTCCATCACGTCTACCTCGACGGCTTCGTCTTTGTGGTTGCGGAGATCGATCTCCCACCGGCTCTCCGACGTGCACCGGCCGAGAGCCCGCCACTCCATCTGCCGCCGGTCTGCGACCACGTCGAAGGACTCGCCCACCTTGATGCGCACCAACTCGTCACGCGGTGTGTGGTCGATCCGGTCCTCGCCGACGAACTGCTGCGCGCCGGAGCGGTCGGCCTTGTATACGCGCACTATGCCGCGGGGCAACGGCATGCCCAGTCCGTTGGCGGACCGGTTCTCGAACTCGAGGAAGACGCCCACTTTCTGACGGGTCGGCAGCTGACCGGTTTGCGTGCGATACCACTGCCACTGACCGGGCAGCACGAGGCGGCGAGTGATGCCAATGCCGTCTGCCTCGAGCAGCGTGACCTGTTTCTGTTCGTTGTTCAACATGGTGGTGGGTCGCTGCAGCGTGTAGAGGTGATACTCGAGCAATCCCTCCTCGACGAATCGATCGGCGGCCTCGGCCACCGCCATCTGAGCACGCAACCGGCGGTACTCATCAACCCGTTCCTGCACGCGCTGGACGTCGCCCGCCACCAACTTGAGCTGCGCGTTCTCGAACGAGGCGCCCGACGTGTTGTTGAGCGTCACCCATCCAGTGATGTCACCCGCCGTATCATCATCGTTCAGGACTAGCACGTAGTCCGTACGCCAGCTCATACCGCGCGTGAGATACGATACCTCCACCTCTCGCCTGCCCGCCTCCCCGGCGAGCGTCCACATCAGTGTGGGCTCGGCAATCAGGTTCTCGGGAATCTCCGGGAAGGCCATGCGCCCGGGGAACCCGAAGGTGATCTCCCCGCCGATCCTGAGCACCACGCCGTTATTGGCTGAGAGCACCTCGGCCTCGTACGCCTCGTCGCGTCCCGCGCGCTCGTTCCAGCGATACACGGTGATCGTCCGGCCCACGTATTTCTGAACGAGCTGCTCGGGACTCAGGAGATCGTATCGATAGTTCTGTTCCAGCACCCGCAACGGGCGACCGTCACGCGCCCGAACACTGAGCGTGTAAGGCTCGATCTGCGCGGTCACGTCGCGGTATTCCACGGTGGATGGACCGCCGACGAGGTCGATGTTCCGCACCTCGCGCACCAGACCGAAGTCCTGATTGTATACAGTGATCGTAACGGCCAGGCGCTGATCGGCCGTGGAGCGGCTCGGCGCCTGGGCGGCGGCCGCGCCGGCCGCGCAGACCAGCATCGCCAGTATGGACAGCACTCTCATGGTGTCTCCCGTTTGGGGTTCAGTGTGGGAGACGTCCCAGACCCGGAGAGTTACACACGCCGCCCGTAGGTGGCTCGCCTGGATCGCGTCGGAGGCGTATCTTGGCAGCTTCTCGGACCCCTGGCCGGAGGTGATACATGAGCGAGAAGCGCGAGCACGTATTCGTGGCGCCGGTGTTTTTGGCCACGGCGTTCCTGCTCTTCGGCACAGCTCTCGTAGAGAAGTTCTTGAACCTGTTGGGTGCAGACATCCCGTTCGTCAGCGTCTACCCCAACCAGCTACTCTCGTGGGCAGTGACGTTGCTGATCTTCGATATCGCGTTGCTGCTGCGGCAGATTCTCGAGAACCGACTCTAGGAGGGCGCTCACCCGCACGAGGCGCGGTGGGGCGCTCCACCTCATTCCTGCCACACGCCGTACCCAATGCCGCGCAGTTCGCCGGCGACGTGGCGCTCGACGCTCTGTGCTTCCCGGTAGGTAAAGGGGCTGCCGTCGGGAAAGAGATCGGGGCGCAGATGCCAGCCGTAATCGCGCACTAAGCGGCTTGCCTTGTATCCGCGCTTGTGATTGTGGAAGCGCCGCTCGGGGGTGAGCCCGGTCATGCCGACGTACACGCACGGCTTGCCTTTGGCATACCGTGGGTTGCGCTCGCGGAATTTCTTGCGCTCGAGCACGGCCGGATCGAGCTCAACGACGTACACATGGTAGTGCTTATTCCGTCGCATCATCTCGATTGGTGATTGCGCGCTACATGCTGGAGGAAGCGACGATCGCCCTGGCGTCCCCGGGCCTCGACCCGGGGATGGTGACCGCTTGTGTGAATTGTAGGTGGGCTACGACCGCGGGCGGGACACCCGCTTGCGGCGCCGGGCGGCGGCGGCCTTCAGGCGCTTGGCAATGCTGGGCTTGGTGTAGAAGCGCTTCTTGCGCACGTCTTTCAGGATTCCGGCCCGCTGGACCTTCTTTCGAAAGACCTTGAGGGCCCACTCCACTCCATCGCCCTCGGACAAGTTCACTCGTGGCATAAGATCCCTCCGGAACGGTTGGGAAACTGCAACGGGGCCACTCCGAGCGCGTCGGTGCGGCCCCGCGCAGTAGCAGCTGACGTAGTCAGCCTATTTTCGTGACGTTCGCCGCGGCGGGACCCTTCTTGCCCTCGACGATGTCGAACTCCACCTGCTCACCTTCGCGCAGGGACTTGAAGCCATCACCCTCGATGGCGGTGTGGTGGACGAAGCAATCGGGCTCGCCGCCCTCCGGCGAGATGAAGCCAAAACCCTTGCTGTCGTTGAACCACTTGACGGTTCCCTTGGTCCGCATTCTCCCGAACTCCTTGTGTGTGGTGTGCTGATGGCGTCGGAGTCCGGACTGGCCGTGCGATCCAACGTTCATCAAAACTTTCGCGGTCAAAGCCCCCGCGATGGGCCGCCGACGTCGCCAACACACGACGCGGAATCTCGTTAATACAAAAACGGGGCCCCGCGTTGTGCCAGGTCCCCGATACACGCTTCACTGGTCTAGCGGTGCGCCGGCTGCGGCACGCCTCACGCTCAAGGAGAAGCTAGCCAATCGGGCCGGCAAACGGAAGGCCCTTATCTAGCGCCGGCGGCTTCCTCCCCTGCGGGGCCGCAGCGACGGCCCTGTGGGTCGGGGCGCCTCCTCCCGTGGCTGGGCCGGAGCCACCTTGGGCTCGAAGCCAGGGACGACCTCACGGGTGAGCACGAACCCCATGAGCTTCTCGACGTCCCGCATGAGCAACCACTCATCTGGCGACATCAACGTCAACGCCACCCCGTGCCCGCCCGCACGAGCCGTGCGGCCGACGCGGTGCACGTAGATCTCGGGATCGTTGGGCACATCGAAGTTGACAACCATCACGATGTTGTCGACATCGATACCGCGCGCGGCCACGTCAGTCGCGACCAAGACACGGATCTTGCCGCTCTTGAACCCGTCGAGCGCCTTGGTTCGGACGCTCTGCGGTTTCCCTCCGTGCATGGCCGCCACGTCCTTTCGCACGTGCCGGAGCTTCCGGGCAAGCTTGTCGGCACCGAACTTGGTCCGCGTGAAGACGAGCGTGCGGCCCTGCTCGACCTCTTCCAGCATCCGCGCCAGCGCGTCCCCTTTCGTCGCCCGGTCCACCGCGACGAGGATGTGCTCCACGCCCTCGGCCGGTGCGGCGCGACGCCCGATTTCAACGGCCACATGGCCGTTGGTTGCACGGCGCGCCAGGCGATCGACATCGAACGAGATCGTGGCCGAGAAGAAGAGCGTCTGTCGCTCCTTGGGCAACGACGAGAGAATTCGATGCACGTCTGGAGCGAACCCCATATCGAGCATGCGGTCGGCCTCATCCAGCACCAACACCTCGAGCTTCGTACTATCGACGTGTCCGCGGTTCATGTGGTCCAGCAGTCGGCCGGGGGTCGCGATCACAATATCGACGCCCTTGGCAAGAGCGCGCGTCTGCGGCTCCATGCCGACCCCGCCGTACACGGCAACGGATTTCAACTTCGTATAGCGCCCATAGGCCTTGGCGCTGTCCCACACCTGCTCAGCGAGTTCGCGTGTTGGCACGAGAATGAGTGCGCGCAGCACCCCATTGGGCCCGCCGGCGAGCCGCTGGAGAATAGGCAACAGAAACGCCGCGGTCTTGCCGGTGCCCGTTTGCGCGGACCCGACAAGGTCGCGGCCTTCCAACCCCATCGGTATGGATTCTTGCTGAATGGGCGTGGGCACGGCGTATCCACATTCGTCCACCGCCCGGACTAGTTCGGGGATCAACCCCAGTGACTGAAACGACATCTTCGTCAGACTATCTCCTCGTGCCGAGCTCACCAGCCCGCACATGTACGTCGCCCGCCCCGGTGGCCCGAAGCGTGCGCGTGTCCTGAACCTGAGGCGTGAGGCGGCGGGTGTGACGCGCCGGTACCCATCCTGAGCGGGTACCGTTCGTTCACAACTGTGAGAAGATGCCTGCTCGCGGTTCTACTATCAGTTTCGAAACTAATCATCTAGGTTGTTGGGCGCAACTCGTTGGGGGGAAGGAAGATGCGACCGCACCGCTGGCTTGAAGCTTCGTTGATGCACTTGTATACTTCATTATCGGCTGATCAGCACCGCCCGGCCAATCTGGGTGGCCGGCATCCAGAGACGAGGACCCCGGAGGGCAATGAATGGCGAGACCAGGACCAGCGACGTTTGCCAAGCGACAACGCGAACTCTCGAAGAAGCGGAAACGGCAGGAGAAACTCGAGCGTCGCGCCATGCGGAAAGAGCAGAAAGCAGAGGATGTGGCCAACACGTCCGATGTTGGTGCTGACATCGATCCGGATATTGCCGGGATCATTCCCGGCCCACAGCCACCGCTCGATTTCTGACCCAACCCCTTATTGCTGAGGGAAGAAGAGATGGTCCCGTAGCGTGATCCTCCTTGCGCTACTCGCTGTCGCCGACACGGCCATCACTGTGGCGGTTCCCGTCGCCCCTGCTGAGACACTCTCCGTTTCCATCCAAGGCGTAGGGCAGCCCGTCGTTTTCATTCCGGGGTTATTTGGAGCGGCATTCGGTTTTCGCCACGTCACACCGCCGCTCGTCGCCGACGGGTATCAGACACTCATCGTCGAGCCGCTTGGCATTGGCAAATCGGCACGCACGCGCGGCGCCGAGGCCCATCGGGTGGTTGCCGCACTGGACAGCCTGGCGGTCGAGCGGGCAATCCTCGTCTCCCATTCGGTCGGTAGCGGGATCGCGTTTCGCGTAGCACTGCTGCGTCCCGACCTCGTGGCCGGAATCGTGTCGATCGAGGGCGGACCGACCGAGCAGGCTACGACCCCGGGGTTCCGCTTCCTCATGCGGTTCTCGGGTCTGATTCGCCGGTTCGGGGGTACGCGTCTCCTGCGGCGTCAGGTCTACTCCGCGATGCGGGAGTCATCGGCCAGAACGGACTGGATTACCGATGAGGTCGTGGATGGGTATACGGCCGACGCGGCCCGCGACCTCGATGCCACGCTGCACGCCTATCGTGGGATCGCGCGGTCGCACGAGCCGTGGCCCCTCGCCCCACGACTGCCGCTGATTCATTGCCCCGTGCTGTTGCTCGTGGGTGGCGCCGACCACGGACACAGCGTGCCGGAGGATGAGATCCAACTCCTGCAGGACTCGCTCCTCACCTTCGCGATCCAGACGGTACCAGATGTCGGGCACTTCGTTTTCGAGGAGGGTCCGGACGCGGTCGTGACCGCGGTGGGCAGGATGCATCGAGAGGTCGTGGCGGGACGCACCGACCGACAGGAACCGTAGCCGAACGTTCCCGCCGGGCCCCTTTCTCTATTAGGTGCCCATCTACCGGTTGTCCCATCGCTGCAAACCCGCATACTTCCTCCCGCACGACCCACACCGGTGATTAACGGGGAGGACACGATGCGCTCCTGCGACCTCTCGCTCACACTCCTGTTCGCTGTCGCGACGCCGCTCACCGCCCAGGGCACTGCCGCGGACTACGCGCGGGCGGAGCGGTTCCTCCCCTGGCGCTCGGACAGCCTGGTTCTGAACGACGCGGTGATCCCACAGTGGATTGAGGAAACCGACCGCTTCTGGTATCGTCGCGAGTTAGCCGACGGCAAGACGTTCATGCTCGTGGACCCCGCGGCGGGCACCCGAGCCCCCGCGTTCGACCACACACGGCTCGCGGCGGCGCTCGACACCCTCCTTGAAGGTGACATCGAAGCCAACGGCCTCCCCTTCGACCGTTTCACGTTCGTCGATGACGGGAGTGCCATAACGTTTAGCGCGCGCCGGGACAACTGGCGCTGCACGATCACCGAGTATGTCTGTGTGAAACACGAAGAGCCTGAGCACCCTGACGGCCTGTCACCAGACGGGAAGTGGGTTGCCTTCGTGCGCGACTACGACCTGTGGGTGCGCT
The DNA here is from genome assembly GCA_036679645.1 of Gemmatimonadota bacterium. GTDB lineage: Bacteria > Gemmatimonadota > Gemmatimonadetes > Gemmatimonadales > GWC2-71-9 > JADFNB01. Next base: position 25,801 of record JAZDCY010000026.1, read on the forward strand.
CGACCGAAAGCGGCCGCGAGGTCCAGCTAACCGACGGCGGCACGCGCGAGTGGCCCTGGGCGACGCGCATTCCATCACCGATCCAGATACGGCGCGAGCAGACTGAAGAGCCCGAGCAGAGTCCGGCTGTCACCTGGTCGTCCGATTCGCGGCGCCTCTCGACGGTGCGCATCGACCGGCGCGGTGCCGGCACGTTGAGCCTGGTGCAGCACGCACCGCCAGACCGGATCCGACCGCGGCACTACACGTACTACTATCCGCTGCCACAAGATTCCGTCCTGCCGACGGTTGAGTACTACCACGTGACCGTAGACGAATGGCAGCCGCACCGCGTCCCGTTGTCCCCCATCCCGATGCAGTACTACGGTGGCCCGCGCGGCGCCCGGTGGCACGACGACAATCGACACATGACGGTCATCGCCACCGACCGCGGGTACACCACGCGGCGGGTCTACGTGGTCGACGCGGTGACGAACACGGCACGGGTAGTCATCGAGGAGGTCGGCGAGCCGTACGTGGACATCTACGGCGGCACCACACTCCGGTTTCTCGAAGGCGGCACCGATGTGTTGTGGGCATCCGAGCGTGACGGATGGATGCATCTGTACCTCTACGACGGTACTACCGGACAGGTGAAGCGGCAGGTCACACGAGGCGAGTGGGTCGTGCGCTCCGCGGAGCATCTCGACGAAGAGAACCGCACCGTCTTCTTCACGGCCGGGGGACGCGAGCCCGGCCGGGACCCGTATCTCCGGCACATCTATCGTGTGGGACTCGACGGGGGAACCCCGCGTCTGCTCACGCCCGAGGACGCCGATCACGCCGCGTCGTTCTCCCCCACGGGCGCGTACTTCGTCGACACCTATTCCCGGCCGCATATCGAGCCCGTCTCGGTCCTGCGCCGCGCGTCGAATGGCCGGGTGATCATGGAGTTGGAACACGCCGACGCGTCACGCCTGCTCGAGACAGGCTGGCGGCGACCGGAGCCATTTCAGGCCGCAGCACGTGACGACAGCACCGCCATCTACGGACTCGTCTGGTGGCCGTCGACCTTCGACTCGACGAAGTCCTATCCGGTCGTGGAACAGATTTACACCGGCCCCCATTCATCCTTCGTCCCCAAGACTTTCTCCGCGTATCGCAGCACCGCGCAGACGATTGCCGAGCTGGGGTTCATCGTGGTACAGGTCGACGGACTCGGCACGTCACGACGCGGTCGCGCGTTCCATATGTACTCGTGGCACAACCTGGGAGACGGCGGGATCGCCGATCACACCATTGCCATACGCCAGCTTGCCCGGCGCTATCCTGCTATGGATCTCGAGCGAGTCGGGATCTACGGTCATTCGGCTGGTGGCTACGACGCAGCGCACGCGATGTTGACCCACCCCGAGTTCTACGACGTGGCGGTCTCGTCGTCCGGCAACCACGATCATCGCATGGACAAAGCCGTGTGGAACGTGCAATGGATGGGCTGGCCCATCGGCGAGCACTATGAAGCGCAATCAAACATCACCATGGCCGACCAGCTTCAGGGTAAGCTCTTTCTCGTCCACGGCGACGTCGACGAGAACGTACCCGTCTCGGCGACGCTCCAGTTCGCGAACGCATTGATCGCCGCCAACAAGGACTTCGACCTACTGATCCTGCCCAACCGCACACATAACCTCGGACGCGACCCCTATTTTCTGCGGCGGCGGTGGGACTACTTCGTACGCCACCTGCTCAGCGTCGAGCCACCCGCCGGGTACGAGATCACCGGGCCCGGGTAACGGGCACGAGTGAGGTGCTCGTGTGTCTGGAGAGCACTCTCAGGAGCACGCCGAGCGACCCCGACAGTCTGCTCGCACGCGCCGACCGGGTCCGCGAGCGCCTCACCATGGCTCCCCTCCCCGAGAAGGCCTTGCGAGCGGCGCGGACCAAGATCTCGAATTCATCGCCTTGGCAATGGATCTGGGCATTTCGCTGGTGACGTCTGATCGGGCAATCCTAAAGGCGTTTCCGCGAATCGCGAAACCCCTTAGCGAGTTCGGACAGAGCTAGCATCGTCCGCGCGCCTGCATGACGCGCCGCGAAGGATCGAGGGCATCCTCAGCGCCCACCCGTCCCCGCACGTACTATTGAATAGCCTCGCTCGGCCCGGCCGAGCTTCCCGCACAATCCATGACCCAACCCACGAGGCCGGAACGCTCATGTCTTCCCGTCGAGTCGTCTTCGCCACGATCCTTGCCACCCTCGCTATGGCCCTCACGACACTCACCCCGTCGCCCGTCGAGGCCCAACGCGGCCGGCGTGGCGAGGGAGGGGACGATGCCGACTCTACGAGCCGCAGTCCGCTCGAGCGCGCCGTGCGCGGGCTAAGCCTCCGCTCGATCGGCCCCGCAGTCGTATCCGGACGCATCAGCGACATCGCCATCCATCCGAGTGATCCCTTCACGTGGTACCTTGCAACCGCGTCCGGCGGTGTGTGGAAGACCACCAACGCCGGTACCACGTTCTCGCCCATCATGGACCGCGAGGGGTCGTATTCTTTTGGCGCGGTGGTGATCGACCCGAACAATCCCAACGTGGTATGGGCGGGGAGCGGTGAGAATAACCCACAACGGTCGGTCTCCTACGGCGACGGCATCTACAAGTCCGTTGACGGCGGGCGCACTTGGCGGAACGTCGGGCTGCCGAATTCCGAACACATCGCCAGAATCTTGATCGATCCCCGCAACTCCGACGTCGTGTACGTCGCATCCCAGGGACCAGTCTACAACAGCGGCGGGGACCGCGGTCTTTACAAGACGGAGGACGGCGGCGCGACATGGACCAAGATCCTCGATGCCGGTGAGTGGGCCGGCGTGACCGACGTCGTGATGGATCCGCGTAACCCCGACGTCCTGATTGCGGCCACCTGGCAGCGCGCGCGCCGGCAGTGGACGCTCATCGCCGGTGGACCGGAATCCGGCATCCATCGCTCCACCGACGGCGGTACCACCTGGACCCGGTCGCAACGTGGTCTCACGAGCGAGGAGCTTGGTCGCATTGGGCTCGCCATCTCGCCGGTGAACCCGGATATCGTCTACGCCATCGTCGAAGCGGCCAACGACGGGAGCGGATTCTACCGCTCTTCCAATAACGGCATCAGCTGGCAACGCATGGGCGACCAGAGCTCGAGCGGCAACTATTACCAGGAGATCTTCACCGACCCGGCAAACGTCGACCGCGTGTATCTCATGAATACGCGGCTCGTTGTCACCGATGACGGCGGACGCAACTGGCGCAGGCTGAGCCAGTCGCACAAGCACGTGGACAACCACGCCATCTGGATCGATCCCAATGATACCGACCACTTCCTGATCGGCACCGACGGCGGTCTCTACGAGACGCACGATCTGGGCGAGCACTACGCCTGGTTCAACAACCTGCCCCTGGGTCAGTTCTACCGCGTGGAGGTAGACAGCACGCGGCCGTTCTACCGCGTGTTCGGCGGAACGCAGGACAACAGTTCGGTCGGAGGCCCATCGCAGACGCGCACACGCCGCGGCGCCGACAACGGCGATTGGTTTCTGACACAGGGCGGCGACGGGTTCTATTCGCGCATCGATCCCACCGATCCCAACATCATGTACGCGGAGTCGCAATACGCCGGCCTCACGCGATTCAACCTGGCAACAGGCGAACGCGTGTCGATCCGGCCCGAACCGGAGCCGGGCGCCCCTGCTCCGCGTTGGCACTGGGACGCACCGCTCGTCATCAGCCCGCACTCCGCCTCACGGCTCTACTTCGCGTCGCAACGCGTGTACCGCAGCGACGACCGCGGCAGTAGCTGGACGGTCGTGAGTCCCGATCTCACGGCACAAATCGACCGCAACCGGCTCCAGATGATGGGACGCGTGTGGAGCGTCGATGCCGTCGCGAAGAACCGGTCGACCTCGACGTGGAACAGCATCGTGACAATGGCCGAGTCGTTCCTGCAGGAGGGATTGATTTGGGTAGGGTCGGACGACGGTGTCATTCAGGTCACCGAGGACGGCGGAGAGAACTGGCGGCGTATCGAATCGATCCGCGGTATTCCTGACACGACATTCATCTCGCGTGTGACGCCGTCTGCGCATGACGCGAACACGGTGTACGTGTCGTTCGACAACCACAAGGCGGGCGACAACCACCCGTACATCGCGAAGAGCACCGATCTGGGCCGCTCCTGGGAGGTGATTCAGAACAACCTGCCCGAACGCGGCACCGTCTATACCGTGATCGAGGACTACAAGGACCCCAACCTGCTCTACGCTGGTACCGAGTTCGGGCTGTTCTTCTCGAACGACGGCGGCGAGCAGTGGACGCGGCTCCGCAGCGGGCTCCCGACGATCATGGTGCGAGACCTCGTGCTCCAGACGCAGCACGACGACCTGGTGCTCGCCACCTTCGGGCGCGGCTTCTACATCTTCGAACATCTCGAGACGCTGCGCGCGTTGACGCCTGAGTTTCTCGCCGGAGACGGCGGGCTGCTCCCGGTGAACCGGGCACCGATGTTCGTCGCGTCCAACCCCGACCCGGGGTGGCAGGGTGCGACGTTCTGGACGGCGGACAATCCGAGCGCCGGCGCGACATTCTATTATTTCGTCCCAGAGACCATCCGTACCCAGCGCCAGCAACGGCAACGCGCCGAGCGCGCTGCGGCCAAACGGGGCGAGGACGTGTTCTACCCGTCGTGGGATCAGCTCCGCACGGAGGACTTGGAAGATGATCCGACGATGCTGCTCACGATTACGGACCAGGAGGGCCGCGTCGTGCGGCGGCTCACCGGCTCGACCTCGGCCGGCCTAAAGCGTGAGACGTGGAACTTGCGCTACCCCGGCGCTGCGCCCATTCGTAGCCAGACAGGTGGTGGAGGCGGCGGGTTCGGTGGATTCGGGTTCGGTGGCGGGTCGGGCCCGTACGTCGTGCCGGGCACCTACACGGTGTCGCTCGCCAGCGTCGTGAACGGCGAGATCACGCAAGTCGGGGAGCCACAAAGTTTCGAGGTCGATCAACTGGACGGTGCGGCGCACGCGCGTTCGCCCGAGGTCCTCGCGTTCCAACAGCGGGCTCTCGCACTCCAGCGCGCCATGCTCGGCGCCAACGCGGCGGCGGGCGAGGCGATGACCCGCATCGGCTTCCTGGAACGTGCGCTCATGAACACACCCGGAGCCGATCCGCAGCTCGCGGACGATCTGGGGGCGGTCGAGGACAGCGTGCGTGCCATCCAGGAGACGATGAGCGGTGAACGCACGTTCCAGCGCCGTAACGAACCGTCACCGAGGTCGCTCATGAACCGACTCGGCCGGTTCACCGGTGGTGCGTGGTCGGGTTCACTCCAGGAAGTGACCGGCATGCAGCGACGCCAGTACGAGATCGTCGCCGCCGAATTGGGCGGCATCCTCGATCGGCTGAGCCGGGCGATCGACGTGGACCTCAAACGCATCGAGGATGCGGCGGAGGCCGCGGGTGCCCCGTGGACGAGCGGGCGCGTGCCTAGTTGGAGACCGTAGCCCAGCACGCCGCCCTGCACTGGCGGGAAGGCGGGAAGGCGGGATGCGATCAGAAGATCCCTTCCCGCACTTCAGGCCCTTGCGGAGTTCCACGACCGGCGTAGCCTCGACCGACGTGTTCTCCGGCAGGGGCACGTCTCCTTTTTCCTTCCCCAGCTGCACGATGGTCTTGAGTTTGTTCAGAACGCTCGAGCCCGACACGGCGCTCTGCGCGTCGTAGTAGTAGTCGAACCACGGAAGACCGGCCCGCTCGTACTCCCTGGCCGTGGGCGGGGTGGCAGTTGGTCGTTCTCAAGCTCGATCATTCTTGCCTCCTGCCTTCACGGGCGCTACCAGGTGCCGTCTCGCACCTCTCGTACAATCCGAAGAACCGCCCGGTCGGGTTGGTCCTTGAGCTGTCTGATTAGCTCGGCGAAGAGCGCGGGGCGTTTGCGGATGGCATCCTGCAGATCCGACGAGACCTTACCTCCCAGCGCGAGCAGAACGTCTGGGTCTTCGCCCAGCTCCCGAGCCAACCCCACGATCTTTGCCTCGCCCGGCGGGGCCACCTCGCCCCGCTCCACCTTGCTCAGGTAGGACGGCTCGACGCCAATCCGCTGAGCGACTTGCCGCACGGAGTAGGTGGGACTCTGGGCGCGAAGCCGTTCCCTGGCCTGGCGTACGTAGCGGCCGAACGTGCTCATAGACCATGTAGTATATAGTACACAGTACTCATCGAGTCAACCGGCCGCACGGACTCGCCACTTCTGACACAACGTCTTCCTTCTTGGAGTTATCGTTCGCCCCATGAACACACGACATCTGTTGACCGCCCTGACCATCTCGACCGCCGTCGCGCCGCCACTCACGCTCACAGCCGCGCAGACCATCACCTACGACGTCCGGTTCCCCAACGTCGTCCATCACGAGGCCGAGATCTCGTTCACCGTGCGCGACCTCGCCGCAGGCCCACTCGAAGTGCGAATGAGCCGTTCGTCACCGGGACGATACGCGCTGCACGAGTTCGCCAAGAACGTCTCCAACGTTCGCGTCACGGACGCTGCCGGCAACGTCCTGCCGGTTACGCGATCGGATCCCTACTCCTGGCACGTTCCTGAACATCCCGGCACCGTGCGCGTGACTTACACGCTCTTCGCCAACCGGGCGGGCGGAACGTACTCCCAGGTGGATGAGAGCCACGCGCACCTCAACATGCCGGCGGCATTCATGTGGGCGGCGGGGCTCGACGACCGGCCCATCGAGATCGCATTCCACCCACCCGCCGAGAGCGCATGGCGCATTGCGACCCAGCTGTTTCCCGGCGACGAGCCCAACAGGTTCACGGCACCCAGCCTTCAGTACTTCATGGACAGTCCCACCGAACTCTCGTCGTTCGCGCTGCGCGAATGGCCCGTGGAGCACGACGGGACAACGTACACCATACGACTCGCCATCCATCATCTGGGGACTGAGGCCGAGGTAGACGCGTACGCTGAGGTCGTGCGCAACGTCGTCCAACAGGAGATCGCGGTGTTTGGCGAGCCGGCCCCCTATGACGGCGGCACCTACACGTTTATTGCGGATTACCTCCCGTGGGCTTCGGGCGACGGTATGGAGCACCGCAACTCGACGATCCTGGCATCGCGTGCATCGCTCGCGCGGGCCGCACAACAACTCATCGGCACGGTGAGCCACGAGTTTTTCCACTCGTGGAACGTCGAGCGGATTCGGCCTGCATCGCTCGAGCCGTTCGATTTCACGCGCGCCAACATGTCACGCGCGTTGTGGTTCGCCGAAGGCTTCACGAGCTACTACACATCGCTAATCCTGCGGCGGGCGGGCCTGAGGTCGGATAACGACTACGCACAGTCCATCTCGAGCGGACTCGATTTCGTGATTGAGCATGCAGGCTCCGTTCGTGGACGCGGCCACGGCCGTCGACCCCACGAACCGCGAGAACACGTTCATCTCCTACTACACGTGGGGCTCGGTGATCGGGCTGGCCCTCGACCTCACCCTCCGCAGCCGGTTCGACATCACGCTCGACGCGTACATGCGGCGCATGTGGCTCGACTACGGGAAACCCGAGCGGTTCTACACGGTGGACGATCTCGAGAATGCGCTGGCCGGACTCACCGCAGACTCCGCCTTCGCCGCCGACTTCTTTGCCCGGTACATCCGCGGGCACGATGTCGCCGACTACGCCGCGCTCCTCGCGCACGCCGCGTTCATAATGCGCCCCTCGCGCCCGGGGGGTGCGTTCCTGGGCTTCGTGCAACTCGAGTACCGTGAGGACGGAGCGCTGGTGAAGGGCAATACACGACGTGGCGCGCCGCTGTATGCGGCCGGGGTAGATGCCGGCGACCGGATCGTCTCGATCGGCGGAGACACTCTGCGCTCGAATTCCGATTGGCAGGCGATCAAGGCCGCACACCGCCCCGGCGAAACTGTGGACATCGTCTACGAGTCGCGCGGGCGTCGTCGCCTCGCGAGGCTGACGTTCGCTGAAGATCCTCGACTCGAGGTCGTGACGTACGAGGAGGCGGGACGCACCGTCACGGACGCGGCGCGCACGTTTCGGGAGGCGTGGCTGGGTCGCCAGCCGTAGCGGGAGCGCGCCCATCATCGTGATCGACGCCGCCGCATTCGCGCCGTCTCCGTGGCCGCTGCTTGCGGAGCCTCCCCAGCTAGAGCCGGAGCCCCAGACCCAAGGTCACGGCCCCATGGCTGAGCCTGCCCGCGTCACCTCGGCCATGACGCCAAACAATGTCGCTCGGCGCCCTTCAGAAAACTGCGCCGCGACACGTGTGCGTGGTCTCTGGACACGCGGGATGACTACCCCATCTCCTGCGGGCCGTGCCGCCCGTGTGGACTCGTCAAGACGCCGAACGGGCGAAACCGTTATCGGTTCCGCCCGTTCAGTGTATTTGGAGTGGTCTGTGGCTAGTATGCAGCGCGCGCCGGGCGAGCCGCATTGTCTCCGGGGATCTGCGAATGCATCACCACGCGCAACACGCCGGTCTGCAGATCGACGTCCCAGAACGCCACACGCGGTCGCAGGAACTTGCTCACGTGCGTGGTCGTGAGCGTGTCGGGAGTCGTATCTAGAAACTCCAACACCTCGAGACGCATTGCCGCATACGAACTGGCCGACGCCTTGGCGGAGAGCCGGAGCGTCATCTTGTCGATTAGCATGCGCTGTACCGCGCTTTGCGTGATGTCGAGCAGACGCTGAACGTAACCGGCCAACTCGGCCCCGCCGCTCTTGGCGCGACGCTGCTCGAGTTTCTTTGCGGTAGCTGGCTCGCACAACTCGAACAGTTGGCGCCGCACCGTAGGCTTAGGCCCCGCGACGCGCTTTGGCGCGGTGGCTTCCCGCTCAGTGCGCGCGCAATTGGCCAAGTCGTTTCGGCTGAGCCCGAGAAACGAAGTCATGCGATCGTAGATATCAGTCCGGCCGGGCCGCGGGGGCCGGCGGCGGCCGGCGATGAGATCATCGATGTATTCTTTCGGTACGTCGACGGTGTCGGCAAGTTCCTGTACCGTTTTTTCGGTCTCTTTCAGGCGTTGACGCAACAGCTTTGCTACCGTGGTGTCCTTACTGGGCGGCGACGGTTTCACGCGCATGACCATCCTTTCGGTTCAGCGCACGGGACATCATATGGCGTTGGGCCGAGGGTATCGATACCCGAATTCGCAAACGGAGTTCATATGCAAGGTAACGAGATGGCGGTCGATTCTGCAGTGCTCGTCGTGCGTGCGAACGACAATTCGCATTGCTCCCACGCCCCCCCCCCCCCGCCCCCCAGTCCGGCGGAGACGGGGGGCAAAGACCGGTGAGCCAGCACTAGCTTCGAGCGACGCCTACGACGGGACGGAGTGCAGTGCGAAGGCCACCCCCTGCGGGTCCTTGCATTGGGCTATCATGCCGCCGCCCGGCACCTCCATGGGCCCGTGCAGCACCTGACCGCCTTCTGCCTTGACGGTCACAACGGTTGCGTTCACGTCGGGCACCTCGACGTAGTAGAGCCATGTCGGGGCCGGGACCGGCATCTTGGCACTCCAGTTGAACATGCCGCCCAGCGGCCATTTCCCAAACCCGTACATACGGTAGATGCCCATCTCCCCCATATCCATGTCGTCGGTCTTGGACCAGTCGAACAGCTTGGCATAGAAGTCGAACGCGGCCTCGTAGTCGGTGGTGGCCAGTTCGTGCCACGAGAATTGCTTCACTTCCGCCGGCGCATCTTCCGGCATGCCGTGCGCCCCCTCGAATATGGCGAACACCATGCCCTGCGGATCGGCGAGCACGGCAAAGGTGCCGGTGTCCGGAACCTCGGTGGGTTCCTTGAGGACCTTCCCACCGAGTTCGACCGCCTTCTTCAGCGTCGCACCGCAATCCGGCGTCGAGACGTACGCGAGCCAATGCGCCGGTGCCCCCGCGGCTTTGGCCTCGTCGGGCAGCGCCATGAGCCCGCCGAGTGGGGCCTTGGGAGCGTGGGTCCACATGGTATACGGCATGGGGCCATCCCACTGCATAGTGCCCCACCCGATCACCTTGGTGTAGAACGCCTGCGCGGCGTCCACGTCCGTTGTCATGAGGTCGTACCAGACGAATCGACCGAGTACGTTTTTGGCCATGAGGCCCTCCTGGGCAGAGTTGTCCTGGCCGGCACCCTCATGGTTGCGGGCACTGGCGCGGGGCGAATATATACCGAAGATCGTATCGAGGCCAGTCCTCTGACGGGATCGGGTGGACTTGGAGCACGTCGATCGCCATGCTGTTTTCTGTGGAGGACGTGAACACCTGTCATCCACAAATCCACAGTGCGTGGGAAACGTTCGTGACTCACGCCTTCCCGTTGTTCTGCATCCACACCGGCTCCACACACCAGAATTCGGCCGAAGAAAGAACGGCGCTTGCGGCGCGCTTGCGTTTCCCTAGCTTGGTGCCGTTCCAGGTACGGCCCGTCGTCGGTCGCCATCCTCCGACACCATCTGGCCCCGAGAGCAGACAACGATCGAGTACTCCGAAATCGGCATCCAGAAGATCGGCCAGCAGGCCGCGACCGATCTCATGTGCGTGCGTTGCCCCAGGGATAGCGCGGTGATGCGCATCCTCTCATGTCGTGTCGTGTCCGCCGCGGACCCCACCGCGCGATCCCAAACGAGAGACAGGATTCCAAAAGGCCGAGAGTGGGTCGTACGCCACATCGATTTTGAGTGCCCCGCATGTCGGCGCCGCGCAATGCGGATCGCCTATTCCCCAGAATCGCAACAACCTGAGACAGCAGTTACCACTAGCGCCTAGGCGCCGGCGGATGTCGCTGGAACGAGGTGGCGGGAAGGGTTGCGCGAAGGGATGAGCGGGCTTGTGAGACCCCAGTGCAAAGGGGCCGCTCTAGTGGAAGAACAGGTACGCGATCAATATTCCCGCGATCACAGCAGCGAAATCCGCCGCCAACCCACAAGCCACCGCATATCGCGTCTTTCTCACTGAGACCGATCCAAAGTACACGGCGACGATGTAGAAAGTCGTGTCGGTTGCCCCTTGGAAGGTGCTGGCCAACCGGCCGACGAACGAATCGGCCCCGTGGGTCTGCATGGCGTCCACCATCATCCCGCGCGCTCCGCTGCCGCTCAACGGTTTCATCAACGCGGTCGGGAGTGCCTCGATGAAATCGGTGTTGATGCCGATTCCGCCGAACACCGCGCCAACACCCGCCACCAGGTAGTCCATTGCTCCGGACGCGCGAAACACGCCGATCGCGACCAGGATGGCCACGAGATAGGGAATGATCTTGATGACGACGGGGAACCCCTCTTTGGCCCCCTCAATGAACGCCTCGTATACGTTGACGCGTTTCAGCATCGCCATGGTGATGAAGGCGGTGATGACGCCAAACAGGATCACGTTGGCGGCCACAGTCGAGATCGTCTCGATCTGCTCCTGCGGGAGGCGGGAGAAATAGAAGATCGTCGCGCCCACGGCGCCGGTAACGCCAAGCAGGTAGGCCATCACGACGCGATCGAACAGGTTGATGCGCTGCACGACCGCGACCGTCACCAGCCCGACCAGCGTCGAGAAGAACGTCGTCAGCAGGATGGGAATGAAGATGTCCGACGGGTTGGCAGCACCGAGTTGCGCGCGATAGACCATGATGCTGATCGGTATCAGCGTGAGCCCCGACGTGTTCAGCACGAGGAACATTATCTGCGCGTTGGTGGCCGTGTCCTTCTTTGGGTTCAGCTCCTGCAGTTCCTGCATTGCCTTGAGCCCCAACGGCGTCGCCGCATTGTCGAGCCCCAGCATGTTGGCGGCGAAGTTCATGATCATCGAGCCGTGCACCGGATGATCGCGCGGGATCTCCGGAAAGATCCGGTGAAAGAAGGGTCGCACCACCTTGGCTAGCACGTCGATGACCCCACCCTTCTCGCCCACGCGCATGAGTCCCAGCCAGAGCGTGAGCACACCCGTAAGCCCCAGGGAGATCTCAAACCCCGTCTTGGCCATGTCGAACGTGCTATTGACCATGGCCGAGAAGATCTCCGTATCGCCGAGGACGATCAGCTTGATCAACCCCACGACCATGGCGATCAGGAAAAACGCGATCCAAATGTAGTTGAGGACCATGACTAGGCGACGACCTTGCTGTCCGTGAGCAACTCCACCAGGACCGGTACGTGGTCGCGCACGATGTCGTCGTTCGTGGCGAGTGGGAATTCGTAGGTGACAACAGTGAGGCCGCGTTCTCCCCCCCACGTACCGAACGAGCCCGGTGTCGGATACCCCACATCCTGCACCAGCGGCAGACCGGTGCGTTTGGCTACCCACTGCCCCAACGGGCTGCTGTTGTCGTCGTCGATGCAGGCCAGCGGTGCATGCAACGCGATCGCGGCCTCCGGCTTCAACTCCTCAATGAGTGCGATCAGCGCCCTGGTCTCCGGCTCGGATGCCGGTTCGGAACCCGGGCTCAACAGAACGTCGCTGGGATCGTCCAGCGTGGATCTGTGTGTCACCGCCGCGGGCTGCCAGTCGACAGTTGGGAAGTTGCGGTTGAGATCGACACCCCGCGCGTTGCCGCGTGTCCCGCGCTGCAGACCGTCCGGGTTGGCAGCCAGTACCACCGCGCAGTGCGACGACGGCTCGGTGAGCTGGCGCAGTGCGCGAGACAACGCCAGCGTCGTCTCCGCTTCTTCCCCGTGTATGCCGGCGAAAACGAGGAGCGTGCAATCACCCCTGGGTCGCCAGACCGCGAGTGGCACGCCCTGGTACGAGCGCCCGTAGTCCCCTGGCTCCATGGAGATTGTGCCCCACCGCTCCCGCGGGCGGAGGTTCATGTTACCGGCCGATTGATGTTGATCACAAACCGCTCGTAGATCTCATCCAGGTTTTCGAGCACCGTATCCTTCAACTGAACGTCTGCCCGCTCGATCGTCGCGCGCAACACATCAGTCGTGAGTTGCTCCATATATGCCGCGGCGACGGGAGCATAACTCAGATGCCACCGCTCGGGTGCCACGCCATGCCGGTCCTCGTCGTACGGTCGAAAGAAACCGGACGCGCCGCCGGTGGCAATCCGCTCGTCGATCCAGGCGTGCAGCGGGCCGAACATCCCGCCGGGACCTACCTCTTCCGGGATCAACTCGACCTCGTATCCCTCGGGTGTGGCGTTCGCATCCCACACATCGACGTCGGTTCCCCAATGATGGCGCGAGGCACCGGATAACGCGGACCAGCGCAATATTGCAAAGACCAACTCACGCCGGCTCAACGTCTCGAGGTCCAATGGAACGGCGTGGGAATCGAGAACGGGGCGCTTGCCAGTCACCTTGTCGTTCCAGATCGCGAGCTGTCGTGCGAAGCTCCGGAATCCGGAGAGGATCTGGAGATCGAAGCCCGCCCCCTGCGCTTCGCGCTGAAGCTCATGGAAGGGCGCAACGACTTCCCAATGAACCGAAACGCCGAGCGATGTGGCGTCGGCGGGCAAGCACAGGTGCTCGTTCGTACGACCCGTCAGGATGGTCTCTATCACGATGACGATGCTAGGCCGTAGCCGACGATGACGCAATCACCCCGCGTGGCTGGACTGGGCGCATGGGTCGCCGTGGCGGACCCCGTGGATTACAATGCAATGGTTCCGTCGAGAACGCGGAACGTCACAAGCGATAGCGAGGGCCCTTCACTCAGAACCCCTCCCAAGCGGAGCCCGTGAACCCGAACGACGCTGTTTTTGCCCCACTGTCTCGCGTAGAACTCCCGATCAGCGCCGAAGTATTCGGCATCGAACGACTCGAGCAGCACGCGGAGAGCCTGGCCGCGGCGCAGCCCACCGCCGATGACCCCTCCAAGGGACGCGCACTCCTCCCACGCGTACGTGAGAACGGGCAGGTGCTGCTCGCCGGATACCGGAACATCGTCGAGGCGGTTCGCGAAAAGAGCCAGATCACACAGGCCGAAGAGTGGATCCTCGACAACTTTCACGTCGTGGACGAGCAGGTCCGGGAGATCCGCGATCACCTCCCGCGCAGCTACTACAAGCTCCTGCCAAAAATCACCGACGGCTACCATCTGGGGGGATATCCGCGCGTCTACGGGCTTGTGTGGGCCTACGTAGCGCATACCGACAGTCGGTTCGATGTCGAGACGCTGCAGGCATTCGTCCGGGCGTATCAGCGCGTCCAACCGCTCGGCATCGGTGAACTCTGGGCGGTCACGATCCACCTGCGTGTGGCCCTCGTGGAGAATCTACGACGGCTGTCGGAACTGATCATCCGCGCCCGTCATGGACGCGCAATCGCGGATGCGGTTGCGGATCGTCTGCTGGGGCTCAGCGGTCGGCCGGCGGAGCGCTTGGACGACGTGCTGGGCAGTCTCGGCACCGCTCCACTGGCCAGCGCGTTTGCCGTGCAGTTGGTGCAGCGACTGCGTGACCAGGCACCATCGATCACACCCGCACTCCACTGGCTCTCCGAGAATCTAGCCGCGCAGGGGAAATCTCCCACGGACGTGGTTGCCCAGGAACATCAAGCACAGGCCGCGGCGAACATCACCGTCCGGAACATCGTCACCAGCATGCGATCGATGTCCTCGGTCAACTGGCCGGAGTTCTTCGAGAGCGTCAGCCTGGTGGACAAGGTCTTCCGCTCCATCCCAGGGTTCGCGTCCATGGACTTTGCCACCCGGGACAAGTACCGGGCGGCCGTCGAGGAGTTATCCCGGGGTTCGCGACAATCCGAACTCGAGGTGGCACGCGAGGCGGTGACGCTGGCCGGCGAGGCACGTGGCGAACGAGAGCGAGTCTCCACGAATGACCGCCAGGACGAGCAGACGATCGCACCCCAAGATCCAGCCGCCCAATTCATCGTTCCGGAATCCCGCGAGGAAGACCCGGGATATTATCTCGTCTCCCGTGGCAGGTGGGCGTTCGAGAAGCGAGTGGGTTATCGCGTTCCGCTGCGAGTTCGCATCCGCCGCGCGTGGCGCGCCCACGCGGTGGTAGGATACTTCGGCGCGATCGCCGTGCTCACGGCACTCGTGCTCTCCGGCCCGTTGCTCGTGACGTCGAACGCGGGCGCGAGCACACCAATCCTCATCCTACTCACAATCCTCGCGCTCGTGCCCGCTTCCGAGATAGCGGTCGCTCTCGTCCATCGCCTGGTGACTTTTGTCGTTCCACCCCGGTTGCTTTCCAAGCTCGAGCTAGCTCGCGGCGTCCCGGCGGAGCTGCACACCATGGTTGTCGTGCCGACGCTGCTCACGAGCCGCGCGGACATCGAAGAGTCCATCGAACGGCTGCAGGTTCACTACTTGGCAAATCCCATCGGCCATCTCCACTTCGCACTCCTGACCGACTGGAAGGACGCACGTCACGAGCACATGCCCGGCGACGACGATCTCGTGGCAGTGCTGGCCGACGGGATCGCGCGCCTGAACGAGCGATACGGGGAGCCGCCTGGCGGCGGGCAACGATTCACGGCGTTGCATAGGCGGCGCGAGTGGAACCAGAAGGAAGGCAAGTGGATTGGCTGGGAACGCAAACGCGGGAAGTTGCACGAACTGAATCGGCTGTTGCGCGGTGCCACCGACACAACGTTCATCCCGATCGACGGTACACCGCCCACCGTACCCGATGGCGTTCGCTACGTCATCACACTCGATGCCGACACGCGGCTTCCGCGATCGGCTGCCTACCGGCTCATTGGAGCCATGGCGCACCCGTTGAACCGACCGCAGTTCGATCCGGAGTCCGGACGGGTCATCGAGGGATACGCGATCCTCCAGCCACGCATCGCGCCGTCCCTCCCCACGGGCCCGGGCAGCACGATGTACCAGCGCATCGTCTCTGGACCCGGCGGCGTGGACCCCTATGCGGCCGCGGTCTCGGATGTCTATCAGGACCTGTTCGGAGAGGGATCGTATACGGGAAAAGGGATCTACGACGTCGATGCGTTCGAGGCGGCGCTCGCGGGACGCGTCCCGGAAAACGCGCTCCTCAGCCACGACCTCTTCGAGGGGCTCTTCGCGCGCGCCGGGCTCGTGACCGATGTCGATCTGTTCGAGGAGTTTCCCACCAACTACGAGGTCGCCGTCCGCCGCCATCACCGCTGGGTACGCGGTGACTGGCAGCTTCTCCCCTGGATCCTCGGCCACGAGCGCATCAAGCCCGCGGGGAAGCGAGCGCGCATTCCAGCGCACGGCCGGTGGAAGATGCTCGACAACCTGCGCCGCAGCCTCTCTGCCCCCTCATCGCTCCTGCTCGGCATCGCCGCATGG
The DNA here is from genome assembly GCA_036679645.1 of Gemmatimonadota bacterium. Lineage (GTDB taxonomy): Bacteria > Gemmatimonadota > Gemmatimonadetes > Gemmatimonadales > GWC2-71-9 > JADFNB01. Next base: position 42,076 of record JAZDCY010000026.1, read on the forward strand.
ACCGTTCCCACCGTCCCGCCGCTGCTGTGGACGAGCTTGTTCCTGATCGCTCTCGTGTTGCCCGCGTTCATGCCGGTGCTCGACGGTCTGATTCCCAAACGCCAGGGATTCTCGAAACGAAGCCACCTGAGCGCCACGGGTAGGGACGTGCAGGTCGCGTCGCTGCAGGCGCTGCTGGCTGTCACGACGCTGGCACACCAGGCCCGCTACATGACGGACGCGGTCGCGCGCACCGTCGGGCGACTCTACCTCACCAAACGCCATCTCCTCGAGTGGGTCCCCGCCGCGCAGGCTGCGTATGGAGTCGACCTGCGGCTCCGCACCTTTTATGGGCACCTTCGCTGGAGCGTCGTCCTCGCCGCGAGCGCCGGCGTGCTGTCCGCCATTTCCAAGCCGGGGGCGTGGCCGGTCGCGGGACCGCTGGTGCTCCTCTGGATCCTGGCGCCGGTTCTCACGTGGCGGCTCAGTCTTCCGCGGAGGCCCGCCGAGCGCCAACGCCTGTCGCCCAATGAGACACGTGCGTTGCGGCTCGTCGCACGACGGTCTTGGCGTTTCTTCGAAACGTTCGTAAACGATGAAGAACGCGCGCTCCCGCCCGACAACTTCCAGGAAGACCCGGAACCGGTCGTTGCCCACCGCACCTCGCCCACCAACATGGGGCTGTACCTCCTGAGCACCATGGTGGCACACGACTTTGGCTGGATAGGAATCCTGGACATGGTCCAACGGCTCGAGGCCACGCTGCATACCATGACCGGCCTCCGCCGTTTCCACGGGCACTTCGTAAACTGGTACGACACGAGAGATCTGCGGCCGTTGGAGCCCCTGTATATCTCCACCGTGGACAGCGGCAATCTGGCGGGGCATCTCATCGCATTGGCACAAGGGTGCCGCCAGTTCACTCGTCAACCGCTGCTGGGCCCCCAGATACTCGAGGGGATCCGCGACGCGCTGCAGCCGGTACTCGACTCGGCCGAAAAGGCCGCGTTTCACCCGCGCGCGGAAACGGTCACGGGCCCGCAGGCTCGTGAGGCGTTGGAGGCAGTGGCTTCCCTGCTGGACGATCCCCCGACGTCGCAATCAGAATGGGTTCGCCGGTTCGATGAATTGGAGACCCGCGCGGAGAATCTCCTGGACATTGCTCACACGCTGTCGACCAGCATCGAGGGCAAGTCCGAATCGGAGATCCTCGTCTGGGCGACGGCCGTGCGCGACACCGTCCGCAGCCATGCGCGCGATCTCGCGATGCTTCGCTCGGAAACCGATGAGGCATCTGAGGCGACGACCGCCACGCTCGAACACCGTCTCTCCGCCCTCGCGCTCCAGGCGGGACAGATGGCCCGCGCGATGGACTTCCGATTCCTGTTCGACCCGTCGCGCAAGCTGTTCTCGATCGGTTTCCGTGTGGCCGACAACACGCACGACCCCAGCAGCTACGATCTGTTGGCCTCGGAGGCGAGACTGGCGAGTTTCGTGGCCATCGCCAAGGGGGATGTCTCGCCACGACACTGGTTTCTCTTGGGCCGCGCCCTCACACCGGTAGGACGCGGCGCAGCGCTGATCTCGTGGTCGGGATCGATGTTCGAGTACCTCATGCCGCTCCTCGTCATGGAGCAGCCCGCCAGTAGCCTGCTCGATCTGACCTGTCGCCTTGTGGTTGAGCGACAGATTCGCTATGGCGCGGAACGGGGCGTCCCCTGGGGAGTATCCGAGTCGGCGTACAACGTGCGCGACGTCGAGCTTACGTATCAGTATTCCGACTTCGGCGTGCCTGGTCTGGGACTCAAGCGCGGGCTATTCGAGGACGTGGTAGTAGCACCCTACGCTACGGCACTCGCGGCCATGGTAAACGCAAGAGCCGTCGTTGACAACATGGCTCGTCTGGAGGAAGCGGGAGCGCGCGGCAGCTACGGATTTTACGAGGCGTTGGATTTCACACCGTCGCGCTTGCCCGAGAAGCAAGAGGTGGCCGTCGTGCGCGCGTACATGGCCCACCATCAGGGAATGACGATCGTCGCGTTGGGGAATGTCGTTCATGGCGGTCTGACCCAAAGACGGTTCCACGCGAATCCCACGATCCAGGCGGCGGAGTTGTTGCTGCAGGAACGCACGCCACGTGCGGTGGCCGTGGCGCGGCCGCGCGGCGAGGAAGTGCAGGTGGCCGCCCACGTCCGTGAATTGGTGCCACCGACCTTGCGACGCTTCGAATCGCCGCACGACATATCGCCGCGTACCCATCTGCTCTCGAATGGCCGGTACGTGGTCATGGTAACCGCGGCTGGCTCCGGCTTCAGCCGGTGGCGTAACCTTGCCGTTACTCGATGGCGTGAGGACACGACACGCGACAGCTGGGGCACATTCATCTTCCTGCGGGATGTGAAGACCGGCGACGTCTGGTCTGCCGGATTCCACCCGAGCGGCACCGAAGTGGATCACTACAGCGTGGTCTATGCGGAAGATCGGGCCAAGATCATGCAGCGCGACCGATCGCTGTCGACGACGCTCGAGATCGTGGTCTCGCCCGAAGACGACGCCGAGTTGCGCCAGCTCACCGTGACCAACCTGGAAACCCGTGATCGAGAGATCGATGTCACCTCCTATCTCGAGGTGGCGCTTGCGCCGCAGGCGGCGGACGAGGCGCATCCCGTCTTCTCGAATCTCTTCGTGGAAACCGAGTTCGTGCCCCGGTTCGACACGCTTCTGGCCACTCGTCGCCCGCGTTCGGCTGACGAGGTCACGCCGTGGCTGGCTCACCTCGCCGCGATCGAGGGGGAAACGGTGGGCGCCTGCCAGTACGAGAGCGATCGCGCCCGCTTTCTCGGTAGAGGTCGCGCGATCCGTGCACCGCTCTCGGTGATCGAGGGAGAGCCACTCACGAACAGTGAAGGAGCGGTGCTGGATCCGATCATGAGTCTCCGCTACCGGATCGCAATTCCGTCCGGCGGCACCGTCCGTATCGTGTTCACCACGCTGGTGGCACCCACCCGCGACGAAGCCCTCGATGTCGCGGAGAAGTACCGCCACGTCGGAACGTTCGAGCGTGAGAGCTCGCTGGCGTGGATGTACGCGCAGGTCCAGTTGCACCATCTCCGGATCACGCAGGACGAGGCGCATCTCTTCCAACGGCTCGCCAATCGCCTGCTGTACAGCGATCCCACCCTGCGCGCGACGCCACAGGACCTGGCTACCAACCGTCTCGGGCCGTCCGGGCTTTGGGCTCACGGCATCTCGGGCGATCTGCCAATCGCGGTCGTGCGCGTCGAGCGGGAGGAAGAGCGGGACGTCGCGCGACAGCTGCTGCGAGCCCACGAGTACTGGCGTCTGAAAGGGATCGCCGCCGACCTGGTGATCCTCAACGCGAAAGGACCGTCCTACGCGCAGGGTTTTCAGGAAGCCTTTGAAGCGATGGTGCGTGCGAGCCAGTCGGCACTCGGCCACGAAGCGGACGGGAAACACGGGGACGTATACGTCCTGCGCGAGGACCTGCTGCCCCCACAGGACCTCGTGTTGCTACGGGCGGCGGCACGCGTGCTCATCTTGGCCAGCAACGGAACGCTGTCCGAGCACGTGATCCGGGTGCAGCGCGTGCGACCCGGACCGGTACCCCCTCGGCTCCGGGCGGCACGCGAGCAAGGGGAGTCCGTTGCTCCAACGACACCGGATCTCGCATTCTTCAACGGCCTGGGTGGATTCACCTCTGATGGCCGCGAGTACGTGACCGTGCTCGGCCAAGGACAGTGGACGCCAGCTCCCTGGATCAACGTCGTGGCGAACTCGGCGTTCGGCTTCCAGGTTTCCGAGTCGGGATCGGGCTACAGCTGGTCGGTCAACAGCCGCGAGAACAAGCTGACACCATGGTCGAATGACCCAGTTGGCGACCCGTCAGGCGAGGCCTTCTACGTGCGCGATCGGGACAGTGGCCTGCTCTGGGGCCCGACTTGTCTTCCCATTCGCGAACACGCTACGCCTTACGTGGTCCGGCACGGCCAGGGGTACAGTCGCTTCGAGCACACGTCCCACGGCATCGCCCTCGATCTGTTGCAACTCGTGCCGCCGCGCGACCCCGTCAAGATCTCGCGGCTCGTAATCGTGAACGAATCGAGTCGCACACGCCGTCTTTCGATCACGGCGTATGTGGAATGGGTGCTCGGGGTCACGCGCAGCCGCTCCGCACCACACGTGGTCACGGAGACCGATCCCGCGACAAGCGCAATCTTCGCCCGTAACGCCTGGAACGGTGAGTTCGCGCACCGGGTCGCATTTGCCGACCTCGGCGGGAGGCAGACGTCGTGGACCGGTGACCGGTTGGAGTTCCTGGGCCGCAACGCGACCCTCGACCACCCCACCTCACTCGAGCGGGGCACGGAGTTGTCGGGAAATACCGGCGCCGGCCTCGATCCGTGTGCCGCGTTGCAGACGACGGTGGAGCTCGAGCCCGGCGAACGCACGGAGGTGCTGTTCCTGCTGGGACAAGGGGAGAGCGCCGCGCAGGCACGAACGCTGGTCGAACGGTATCGCGGGACGCAATGCGAAGCCCTGCTGCGCGAAGTCGAGGAACAATGGGACGGGGTGCTCGGGACGGTAGAAGTGCGGACACCGGACCCGTCAATGGACCTGCTGCTCAATCGTTGGCTCGTCTACCAGACACTCTCGTGTCGTCTCTGGTCGCGCTCCGCGTTCTATCAGGCAGGTGGCGCATACGGGTTTCGCGATCAGCTACAGGATGTTATGGCGTTGCTGGTGGCGCGGCCCGATCTTGCGCGTGCGCAGATCGTGCGCGCAGCCGCACAACAGTTCCCCGAGGGCGACGTCCAGCACTGGTGGCATCCCCCCACCGGACGCGGTGTCCGCACGCGCATCTCCGACGACCGCCTCTGGCTCGTGTATGCGGTCATGCAGTACTTGCGCGTCACCGAGGACTGGGACGTGCTCGACGAACTCGTCCCCTGGCTGGAAGGACCGCTCCTGCAAGAGCACCAGCAGGAATCCTACTTCGAGCCCACCGTTTCAGACGAACGAGAGACACTCTACGAGCATTGTGCCCGGGCGTTGGACAGGAGTCTCGACGTGGGGAGCCACGGCCTCCCATTGATTGGCGCGGGCGACTGGAACGACGGCATGAACCGTGTCGGTAAAGAGGGACGCGGAGAGAGCGTGTGGTTGGGGTGGTTTCTCCATATGAATTTGCGCGAGTTTGCGCGGGTTGCCGACCGCCGCACAGAGAAGAAACGGGCGGCGCGGTGGGAAAAGGCAGCCAACTCGCTGGCGCGCGCTCTGGACACGCACGCATGGGACGGGGAATGGTACACGCGCGCGTTTTTCGACGACGGGACGCCACTTGGATCGACGCGCAACGACGAGTGCCAGATCGACTCGATTGCCCAATCGTGGGCGGTCCTCTCCGGTGCCGGCAATCAGGAGCGCGCACGCAAGGCAATGGATTCGGTAGACCGGCGCCTGGTCCGCCGGGAGGACGGGCTGGTACTCCTGTTTACACCGCCGTTCGACAAGACGGCGCTGGATCCCGGTTACATCAAGGGATACGTCCCCGGCATCCGTGAGAACGGCGGGCAGTATACCCACGCGGCAGTCTGGTCGGTCATGGCATTCGCCAAGCTAGGTAACGGAGACAAGAGCTTCGAGTTGTTCAGCCTGCTCAACCCAATTCACCACGCGAGCCGTCGCGCGAGCGCACAACGGTACAAGGTGGAACCCTATGTAGTCGCCGCGGATATCTACTCTTCTCCCTCTCACAGTGGGCGAGGAGGCTGGACGTGGTACACCGGGGCAGCGGCCTGGCTCTACCGTGCCGGCCTCGAGTCGATCCTCGGGTTCCGTAAACACGGGTCGTCGCTTCGTATCGACCCGTGCATTCCGCGGGAGTGGAAGAGCTTCGAGATCACCTACCGTCACGGCGGCACGCGCTACCACATTGCCGTGGAGAATCCAGACGGCGTCTGCCGCGGCGTGGTGCGCGTCACCTTGGACGGTACGCTCCTGGGCGGAGACGCACGCATTCCGTTATCCGACGACGGTGGCGAGCACCGTGTGGTGGTCGTTCTGGGTTAGCCCACGTTACTTGTAGGCAACCGCCGCGCTGGTCGGGCCGGCGAGCTGGATGATCTCGAACCTGGTGAAGCCCGCCTCGCTACACCACGCGCGGAAATCAGCGCCCGTGTAATCGAAGGCGTCGCCAAACTCGATAAGCATGTTCAGCGACATCAGCAGGCCGAAAGCGTTCTCGCGTCGCGCGTCGTCAATCAAGTTCTCAATCGCAATGAAGGCCCCGCCCTGGGGAAGCGCTTCGTAGGCCTTCCCAATCAGGATCTTCTTCTTCTCCAAGTTCCAGTCGTGCAGGATGTTGCCCATCGTCACCACATCGGCCTTGGGTAGATCGTCCGCGAAAAAATCACCCGCTACAACGGTGATGCGATCGGTCATGCCGGCCGCGTCGATCTCGCGTTGCGCATGAGGGGACACCGGCGGGAGGTCAAAGCTCGTGAAGGTGAGGTGCTCGTGACGGGCGCCTACGAGTCGGGACAACAGCGCCAGGGCACCGCCGACGTCGCTCACGGTCTTGTAGCGGGAAAAATCGAACCCCTCCGCCAACGCCACGAAGTTTCCGACCTGAAGCCCGGTCATCGCATTGAGGAATGCGCCGAGCTTGGCCTCACTGGCGTACAACTCCTCGAAGACGGACTTGCCGCTGATCTTCACCTCGTTCTGCGGTTGTCCCGTCTTCAGCGCCGTGCCTAGATCGTTCCAGAAGCCGAACAGGCGGGCATTGAGCATCTCCGGCATTCCGCCGATGTACGCGGGACTCTTCTTGTCCAGGAATGCGGCGGTCTCCGGCGAGTTCTTGTACCGTCCATCCGGTCCGTCGCCGTCGCGGTCGAGAAATCTCAGCGCCACCAACGCATCGAAGAAATCGTACGTCCCCCGCTGGTGCAGCTCCAGGGCCTCGCCAAGCTGTGGTGCGGTCATCGACCCGTCGCCGAGCGCTGAGAAGAGATCCAGTTCCACCGCGGTGAGCAGCACCTTCGAGGTCCAGAACGCGGTGGCGGTCTGCATGATACGGGTTGGATCGGGTGGGTTGCTCATCATCCTCCCTCGCGCGGTGGTGGTTCGGACTGGCCTACACACATACGATGCGGCAAGATCCGCGGTGGGCGATCCAACGTCAAGGTGGAGTTGCATCGCACACGCGGGCGCGCATCTTTCTGGTGGGTTACCCTACAGTTTCTCCCTGAGTCTCGAGGACGCTGGCAAAATGCGCCGCACTGAAGGCACGGCCGTCGGCAAGCTCGACCAGTTCGAAAGCGTATTCCGCGCCGCCGCAAAAGCTATATTCGAGTACACGCCCGTGCAGGTGAACTCGGTCCTCGTGGTGACGGACCTCGGAAAGAGCGAAGCACGGGCGCTCGGCAATCAGATCGAGGGATTCCTCGGCGTCTTGGGCGGCAGCGACGTGGCGTGGCGACTCGTGGCGGGAGATGAGTTCGCCACCGTACCGGACCTGCTCGGACTCGTCGAATCCGAACGTCCCGATCTCATCTGTACGTATCGCCATCTCCACAGCCAGAGACCCAGGTGACCTCCACACCCGTTGTCGTCCTTCCTCACCCAAGCGCGCAGCGAGCTTCCGACCACGCACTGAAGGGTACCTCGGTGGTCATGGCGGTTACTGACCACCTCGTGGGCGATCACCGGCATGTGAACTGGGCCGCGCGGTTCACCGAGCCCAACGGGCGCATGATCCTCGCGAACGTGCAGGACAGTGCGACGTTCGAGCGTTTCATAGACGTGATTTCCAGGATCCCCTCGATCGAGACGGAGCGCGCCCGCGAGGAGATTCACGAACGGCTGATGCGGGAGGCCGCTGACTACATCGACTCGTGTCGCGAGGTGCTCGAGCGGGAACGCGTGCCGATTGCCGTCGAGAGCATCGTGACCGTAGGGCACCGACTACGGGAGTACGAGAGGCTCATTGCAGAACACTCGGTCGATCTCCTCGTCTTCAACACGAAAGACGACGACCAACTCGCGATGCACGGCCTCGCGTATCCGCTGGCAATCGAGTTGCGTCAGATTCCCCTACTCCTGCTCTAGCTCACTTCGTCTTTGATCCACGGGGCGCTCGACGAGTCAATGATCAACCTACCGATCCAGGAGACGCACGCCGCGGCTCCCGACGTCTCGCTCGGCGTGACACTCCTTTTCACCGGGATCCTCGTCGCTCTAATCGTCTCGCTCGCTCTCGAAGAAAAGCTGCACGCCAAGAAGTCGCTGATCGTCGGTCTCTTCGCGGCCGCCTGTCTCTTCCTTGGTGCGGTGCTCCTGCCGCTACCGTACGGTCCCTACGCGATCGCCGGGCATAATATCGATCTCCCCATCTACATCCCCGCAATCGACTGGGGCGTGATCACGATCATCCTCGGCGCGAGCCTCTTCGTGGATGTCACGTCGCGGTCGGGTTTGTTCACGTGGATTGCGATCAAGCTCACCAAGCTGTCCAAAGGAGATCCGCTCAAGCTGCTGTGGTTCTACGGCCTCATGACGGTCGTGTTCTCCGCCGTGCTCAACAACGTGACGGCGATGATCATCGTCGGGTCGTTGAGCGCCGTGTCGCTCGGCAAACTCGGCAGAACGAACAAGCTCCTTGGGTTTCTACTCATAGAAGGGTTGCTTACCAACGTCGGTGGGTTGCTCACCCTCATCAGCTCGGTACCCAACATCATCGTCGGCACCGCTGCCAACATCAGCTTCGCCGATTTCTTCATCAAGTCCAGCCCGTACGTCGTCGTCGCCACCGTGCTGACCATCTGGCTCGGTGCAAGGCTCTTCGCGATCAGAGGGCTGCAGAGCGATGAGGAGCGCGAGGCGGCCGTGCACTTGATCGAGGGATTCGATGAGCGCGATGGTATCGAGAGCCGGGCGTTTTTCTGGTTCGGCGCCGCGATGTTCGTGGCGTTCATTCTCGCCATTGCCACCGCGTCGGCGACGCCCTACGTCAGCGACCTCGGCATGGGATTCATCGCGCTCAGCTTTGCGCTCGTCATGCTGATCCGCTACAAGGACGAGGTCGACGAGTTCTATCGAGGGGTAGACTGGGATCTGCTCGCCTTCTTCGCGGCGCTGTTCATTGTGATCAACGTGATGGAGCACGCGCAGGTGCTCGCGCTGATCGGCAAGGGACTCGAGCACATGATCGATCTTGGCGCGACGCTGGGCACGGGCGCCGTGCTCGTCGCGGCCGCCGGATTCAGTTCGGTCACCGACAACATCCCGCTGTCAGCGATGCTGGCGAAGATCGTAGCCGAGCTGCCCGCGGCGGACGGGGCGCTGCGCGGGCCGAGCGACCCTTTGTGGTGGTCGGTGATCTTCGGCACGAACCTGGGTGGTAATCTCACACCTATCGGGTCGGCATCGACGCTTGTGGCCGTGACCATCATTCACAAGCACAAGATCTCGCTCAGCTTCAGCGGGTTCGTGCGTGTTGCGCTGCCTTTTGCCGTGGGGCAGGTGGCGCTGGCGTTGGTGTATGTTTTGTTTGTTATCTGATGAGAGTAGAGCGGCTAGAGCCGCTACTCGGCTGGTGTCGCTAAAGCGACGACGAGGGGATCCAATGCAACATCCGCGCTTCTCGACGGCTACCGCGACGCCTACCGTAGTAAGACGATAAGCGTTACAGAAAGCCCAACGAGCGGAACGAACGTCGCCGTCCAGAAGCCGAACATCCACCGGAGCAATCGTTTCTCCGACTGACCAAGCGCGGTACGGACGTCCACGCGGAGATCCGCCATGTGCACCAACAGCTCCGCTCGAAGCTCGGCTATTCCTTTCGCCAAGTCCGCTCTCAGTTCCGCCATCCGCTGCTCGAGCTTGGCATCGAACCGCTGAAAATTCAGCTCATTCAGCTCTCGCAAATCGGCTTTGTACGTAGCGTCCACGGCGTTGAACCACTCCACGAGTTCATTCGCGATATCATCACCGAACTTCTCGTAAAACTTGCGAGACAGTTTGGCAGTAACCGGCATCGGTGGACGCTCCACTGGCTGGACCACCGACACCATACAACATACGCTCGGCCCGACGAGTACCGAAAGAGCGCTTGGGAGGGGTGTCTTCCCGCGTGGGGTGGCGGACCTCTAGCGTCACGCGAGGCTCTCACCTAGCCGTGCATCAATAGTCCAATTCCATCGTCCACACATCCGCGTCGTACTCCGTGAGCGTGACGTAGAGGTTGCCTTCGTATAGCGTGAGGTTCTGGGCCAAGCTGTACCGCGGGTCGTCGATCAGCACTACCGGTCGCGCCGTGCCTCCGGCAGCGGGCACGGCGAACACGGCGCCAACGCCGTTGGCGCGAGCGTCGAAGTAGAGGGTGCTGCCGTCCGCGCTCCATACCGGGTCGCCAATAAAGTCCAGCCCCGCCGCGGCCGCATCGAAGACCGTGCGCGACCGGCCGTCGAGGGTCATGGTCGCAACGGACCCATCATGGCGGCTGTGGGCGATCTCGCGCCCGTCGGGGGACCATCGGGCCGGTCCCCACTCGCTCGGCCCCAGCTGTCGGGGGGCACCCCATGGTGCGCCGATCTCGGTGCGGGAGATCACGAATAGTTTATCGCCATCAGGTACGCTAGCCACGTACACGATGTGGAGACCGTCCCTGGAGAAGGACGGATGCGCTTCATTGCCGGGCCAGTCCGTGAGCCGCGTCTCCCCGGTACCGTCTGCCCGGATGAGAAACAGGTCCCGCGTGCCGTGCCGCATGGAGTAGAACACGATCTCGCTGCCGTCCGGTGAGAAATCGGGATGGAAATCGGGGGCTGGATCGGTGGTGAGGCGCCGGGCCTCACCGCCGGCCAAGGGCCGAACGTAGATATCCTGGTTCCCCCCACGATCCGAGTCGAACGCGAGCCACTGTCCGTCCGCCGAGATGCCGTGATTCTCGAGGATCTCGGTCCCTTGAACCACCGGCTTCGCGTCGCGAACGGATGCGATTCCGCGCGACGGAATCGGAACCGCCCACAGGTTGCTCCGAAAAATGAGCCGGGTATAGACCGCCGTTCTCCCGTCCGCTGAAAGCGACAGGCTTGCCGGTTCCAGCCCGGTCGTGACTCGGGTCGGCTCTCCCGCGGCGCGTCCTCCACCGTCCAGCCGCACGAGATACATGTCGCGTTGGCCGTCGCGATTCGAGATGAAGAGCAGATGCCGGCCGTCAGGGAGCCAGGCAGGGCTCAGGTTCATATTACCGTCGTCCAGGACCGCAACACTCTCGCCGGTCTCGCGGTTGGCCACCCAGATGGCTGACCGGGCGATGTTGCCGACGTCGCCCCGCCGCAGGAAGACGGAGTTTCCCACAACAAAGGCGATGCGCCGGCCGTCGGGTGACAAGGCCGCCGAGTGTACTCCTTCGCCCGGCGCAGGGATCGCGGTCTCACTATCGCCACCGGCAAGCGCGCGCGCGAACAAGGTGTCGCTGCGCGTATACACGAGGAGTCTCTCGTTCACCGCCCAGACCGTGCCGCCATCGACGAGCACGCTGACGGCGCCGCCAAAGCGAGGTATGACGAATGTCGAGCTGTTCTCCACGAAGGCCACACTACGCCCGTCCGGCATCCATCGCACTCCCAGTTGAGTGCCCGGCCGATCGCCGGTCAGTGTGATGGCTCGGCCACCGGCGAGGTCCCGCACGAGGACATGGCGCTCGAACCCCACGTTCGCGACGTAAGCGACCTCCCCGCCGTCGGGTGAGACCTGCGGCTCGAGTTCTGCCACCGGGTCGCGCGTGATAGCCCGTATGCCCGAAACCGTGACGTCGAGCCCGCCGCGCCGGAGCGACGACCATCCCAGAAAGCCGAGCACGGCGAGCGCGACGGTGACACCAGTCACGACAGCCACGCGGCTCGTGCGGATCGGCAAGCGCACCCCGGTGACCGGCATCGTATCAGTCGGCGTGAGCCCGCCGCTCGGCGTGCCGAGCACTTCCAGCTCGCGCAACATCTCGTCGGCCGACTGGTACCGGTCGGCCGCGCGCTTCTCGAGACACTTGAGCACGAACCGGTCGAGCTGCGGGGGGATGGCCGCGCGCAACGTACTCGGCGGCTGCGCGGGCTCGCGCACGTGCGCGGCGAGCACCTGCTGCGCGGTGGTGCCTACGAACGGCGGCCGGCCGGTGAGTAGCTCGTACGTCAACGCCCCTACCGCATAGATGTCCGCACGATGGTCCACCGCGTCCGCAGCGGCCTGCTCGGGCGCCATGTACGCGGGCGTGCCGAGTGCGACACCCGCCGTCGTGATCGCCTGCCGCCCGCTCGCCTCACTGACGGCCTTGGCGACGCCGAAATCCGTCACCATGGCGTGCCGTCCCGCTACCATCACGTTGTCGGGCTTGATGTCACGGTGGACGACGTTGCGTTCGTGCGCAAACGCGAGCGCGTCCACCACTTCGCGCACGATACGCACGGCATCGTGGATCGGTAGCTCGCCCTCGCGCGTGAGCCGGTCACGCAGTGACTCGCCCTCCACGAACGGCATCACGTAGTAGAGGAAATCGCCGGCCTCGCCGGAATCGTGCAGTCCGAGAATGTGGGGATGGGTGAGGCTCGCGGCGATATGCACTTCGCGCAGGAACCGATCGCTGCCGATCGTAGCGGCCAACTCGGGCCGCAGCACCTTTACCGCCACCTGCCTGTCGTGCTTCAGGTCGTTGGCGAGGTACACGGTCGCCATACCACCCTGACCCAGCTCACGTTCCAGGTCGTAGGTCCCGGCGAGCGCGGCGCGGACGCGGTCGAACTGGTTGGACATCTGGAGGCAAAGATAGGACGGCGGCTAGGGGTTGGGAACGGGAGGGGTAGAGGAGGTGATCGGGAAGGCGTTACTCTGGCGGTTGCCCCGTATCACACTCAGATTCCCCACCAATCGAGACCTGAGATCACTGGGGGGGGGACTACAATGCGTAAGTCACTGCTGGTGCTGGCCGGAACGCTGTTCGTGGGAACGGGAGCGCAACCGCCACAAGCGTCCATGACCTTCTTCCTCACGAGTGTGGGCTCCGGGAACGGCGCCGACCTCGGCGGGCTGGAGGGGGCGGACAGGCACTGCCACGCCCTCGCGGAGGCGGTGGACGCCGGTGACGTCGAGTGGCGTGCATACCTCAGCACGATTGCGGCCGACGGCGAGCCGGCCGTGCACGCGCGGGATCGGATCGGGAGCGGGCCCTGGTACAACGCACGGAGCGTGATGGTGGCCCGGAACGTCGACGACCTGCACAGCGAGCGCAACAACCTGACCAAGGAGACACAGCTCACCGAGACGGGCGACATGGTGAACGGCCGGGGCGACCGGCCCAACATGCACGACATCCTGACGGGCTCGCAGCTCGACGGGACGGCGTTCACCGGTGACGAGTACTCCAACTGCGACAACTGGACCAGTAGCGGCGAGGGGACCACCCGTGTGGGACATCACGACCGGATGGGTAGAGGCGAGAGCGGGGCGTCGTGGAATTCGGCGCACAACTCGCGCGGCTGCAGCCAGCAGAACCTGATAAGTACCGGTGGCAACGGCCTGTTCTACTGCTTCGCGATCAACTGACCCAAGCCCGCGACCTCACCTTTCCGCGCTCAGCGCGGTGGTGGAACGCGGCTGGTTGAGGTAGCTCACCAGCGCCGAGATCTCCCGGTCGTCGAGGCCCAGGTCGGGCATCGTCATCCCGTCGTTGCTCGCGGCGCGGAAGCGCGCCGGATCGGCCAGCTTCGTGGCGAGCCACTCGGCGGGATACTGCCGCCCGGTCAACTCTGGACCCACGCGCAGCTCGTTCCGCTCGCTCGCTGCGGGGTCGTCACGTTTCATGTGGCAGGTGACGCATCCCGTCGCGACGAATAGCTGGCGGCCTCGGTCGACCGACCCGAGCGCCTGCCGCGTCCCTCCCGTGGGAATCACCCGGACCGGGAGTAACGTGATTCGGGACCCGCGAAAATCAGCGTCGATGGTGATCGACACGGCTCCGGCTTCGACGGCCGTGATGGTTACCTGGTAGACACCGGGACCGGCACCGGGACTTGGGCTGGCGCTGACGCGCCGGCGCTGCCAGGGCCAGCGGGAGCCCTCCCGCCGCACGGTAACCGTGGGGGAGCGGCCGCTCAGGAGTTGCTGGCCGTGCTGGCGAATGGTGAAGGTCAGGGGGGTTGGCCGACCCACCTCGAGGTATTCCGGCAGGTCGCGCACGGTGATGACGGTCCAGCCGCCGAACTCAGCCGGGCTAGCGGCCGTCAGCAGCAGGCCTAGCCCTATGGTCCCGATGGCACGTCGCATGGTGCACCTCGCTCTCTCGTCAACGAATGGCCCAGTTCCAGATCCGGCGACCGATGCGCGTCAACCACGGTTGCGCCTCTTCCGACCACATGGGGTACAGATCGGCCCGCCAGCGTTTGAGCATTCGACGGTCGAGCGCCAGGATTCCTTCCATCGTCACGCCGGAGGGCGGTGCGGAGAGGCTCACGAGGCGCGGGTACACCCGTCGGCGGTCATCCGGGTCCACCCGCTGCAACAGGTGCCACAGCGTGATCCAGCTGCGGTGCCGGAGCGTGATATTGTGCGACGCCGTGTACATGGCGGCGAGGACGACGTCGAGATCGGTCGCGGACCCCTCCCCCGTGTCCAGCCGATGCAGGGCCGCGCGCGCGTCCTCGGCCAGTTCCACCGCGTATGGCGTGCCCGGCCGGTGCCCTAGCTGCACCTCTGCAATGAACCCGGTCGGTACGAGTGATATGTCGTCGCCCTGCTTCAACTCCACCCAACCGGAGGTTACGTGCAGCCAACTCGTTCCGGCACTGTCTACCTCCAGGGTGTACGCGCAGCCGAGGTCGGTTGCCAGCACGGAGGGCGTCTCCACGAAGAAGAGCCGCGGCGGGGCGCTGATCACGGCGTGGAGCGACCCGCGCTCGACGGTCAGCCGGTGCGCCGTGAGACCGGCCCGGTCGAGGCGAACGCGACTGCCGGGCCCCACCTCCACCGTCCCGATCCGGCCGACGCTGAGGCGGGCGCTGGAGACGGCGTCGGTCACGAGCCATTGCCCGGTGGTGAGGGCGCCGGCCTCGGTCAGTGGGTCGCCGGCCACCGCGGGAGCGCCGGCCAGCGGCACCACCTTCCAGGCAGACGGCGCACGGTACGCGCGCAGGAGCCCCGCGGTGCCACCACCCACGATGGCGAGCAGCACGGCGGCCGCCGCGAGCCACGGCGATCTTACCTGGCGTCGGACGAACCGGACCGCGCGACCGTCGACCGGAGCATGCACCTCGGTCTGGATCCTCTCCCAGAGCGCGTCAGGCTCCGGTGGGGAGTTGAGCGGGAGGTGCCGCAGCAACTCCTCCAACTCCCGGGGCTCAGGCGTCTGTGACATCGAGAGGCTCCTCTGGCGGCGGGTGGCCTGGGTGAAGGTGCGCGAGCTGGCGCGCCAGGATCGCGTGCGCGCGACTCAACCGCGAGGCGATGGTGCCGACCGAGCAATCGAGCGCCGTCGCGATCTCATCGTATGACAGATCGTCGAGGTAGCGGAGCAGCACCGCGAGCCGCAGCTTGGGCGAGAGGCGGGAGACCGCCACGGCCACCTCGCCGCTCAGGTCGGTCGGGTCCGCCGGTTCCACCGCGGGATGGATTGCCGAGGGGATGTCCCCGAACAGCACCACGCGCCGACGGCGACGCAGCTCGTCGATGCATGCGTTGGCCGCGATCCGGTACAACCAGGTCGAGAACCGGGCGTCGGTCCGGAACCCATGCGCGGCCCGGAAGGCCTTCACGAATACCTCCTGCGTGACGTCCAGCGCAGCGGCGTGGTCGCCGCGCAGGTAATGCAGGGCGACGGAATACACGCGGTCCCGATACCGCTCGTAGACCCGGCGCTGTGCTTCGGGATCGCCCCGGCGGCAGCCTTCGAGGATGTCGGCGTCGAGTTCCGGCTCCGCCACGAGGGTCTCCATCTATCGAGTTGGACGGAGCGAGGCTCCGCTTTCTTCCCTCGACATCTCCTTCAAGCGGCTACGGTGGCAGTAGCCGGCGGCCCGGCGTCCACGGCGCGCCTGCCGCTTCGAGTGCCTGCTCCAATTGCGAGAGGTCGCGGTCCAGAGCCGACAGTTCCTGAAGCAGGGCGCCGAAATCGCTACTGGCGATCTCGAGATTCCGCCGCTGCGTCGCAGTGGGCGCCTGCCGCGTGTTCCAGTGCCCATCAATCACCCGCGCTACTCGGCCACGAATCGACGGCACGCTCGGCTCGTTCAACTGCCCGCGGATGCGGTCTCCCGAAAGCGCCGTCCGCAATTCCGTCAGCGCCGCGCCGAGCGTATCGATGCGTGCAAAGAGCACGGGATCAGCAGCGGGCGTCTCGACGAGCGCCGCGCGCATGTGACGTAGCCTGTCCCGCGCCCGGCTAATCTCCTCGCCTGCGCCGGCCACGCGCCGCATCAACTCGCTCGTCTCCTGTTGGAATACGGCCACCGCACGGAAGTCCGTGCCCGGCGGCGCTGAGGGTACGGGTTTCACCTCGAACGACTGCGCGCTGCCGAGTGATTGCACGCCGGCGCTCGAGAACAGCATCAATTCGACACTGTACCGACCGGGTGGGACGAGCGGTCCTTGTGGGGGCGTCACCCAGGGTGGCGAGAAGTCCGGCGTCTCGAACTCGACCGGGTTCGGCGCCGGCCGACGCAGATCCCAGCTCACGCGGTGGAGCCCGACCTTTACCGGTCCCTCGACCCAGCGTATCGGCTGACCCTGCGCGTCGCGCACCATGAGCAACACACGCGGTTCACCCTCGATGGCTTCACGCAGGAGGCGATCGTAGCCGGGAAACGGCACGTCGTCTCCGCCGTCGCGCAGGTCGCCTTCGGCAGCGCGACGTGCTTCGCGCTGGGTCGGTGGCACCTCGTCGAGGTAGTACGAGAACACCGCACCGAACGGCGGGTTGGCGGCACGATAACTGTCACTTCCCAATGTGGGCATGCCCCGCGCCTGCATCGGCTCGTTCGGGATGTACCACCACGTATCCCGTACCGGAAAGAGTGTGCTGCCGGCCAGCGCGCCGGCCGCCATCTCACGGAGCGGCGCATAGTCGTCCAGCACGTAGAACCCTCTTCCGAACGTGACACCCACGACGTCCCCGTCGCGCCGCTGAATCTTGATGTCCCGGAATGCGATCGTGGGAGCCCCGTCGAGCCTGATCCAATTGGTGCCATGGTTCAGCGTGACGTACAGCCCGAATTCCGTGCCGAGAAAGATGAGGTTGGGGTTCACGTGATCCTGCTGCAGCGCCCAGACGATGGTGCCGGCTGGAAGGTCCCCGGCAATCGAGCGCCAGCTGCGCCCGCGGTCGGTGCTCTCGAACACGTACGGCGTCTGGTCGCCGGTCTTGTGCGCGTCCGCGACGGCGAACACCGTCGCCACATCCATCTGCGATGCCTCAACATCATTGATGAAGGAAAAGTCCGGAACGTTCGGGAGGTCGGCCGCAACACGCCAGCTCTGTCCACCGTCCTCGCTCACCTGAATCAATCCGTCGTCGGATCCGGTATAGATCACGCCCTCCTCGACGGGTGACTCCGAGATCGCGGTGAGCGTGGCGTACCACGACATCGCACTGTTGCCGTAGAGCGCATCCACGCTCCACACCCGTCCCATCGACTCCAATTCGTACCGATTCTGGTTACGGGTGAGGTCGCCGCTCAACACCGTCCACGAGTTGCCACGATCCTCGCTACGCCACAGGCGCTGCGAACCAAAGTAGAGTCGGTTGGCCGCGTGTGGGCTGACGAGAATGGGCGCGTCCCAATTCCAGCGCTCGGGAGCGTCGCTGGGCGCAGGCTGTGGCTTGATGTCGAGCGCCTCATTGCTGCGACGATCCACCCGAACGAGGTTACCTCGCTGCCACTCCATGTACATGACGTGGGGATCGCCAGGATCAAAAGCCACGCCGTACCCGTCCGCTCCCAACGGGACATACCAATCCTGGTTGCGTACGCCATCTGTGTGCATCGTCCGTGACGGGCCGAACAGCGTACCAAGGTCCTGCGCCCCGCCCAGCACGTTGTAGAATGGTTCCGCGTTGTCGAGCGCAAGCTTGTAGAACTGAGATACCGGCAGGTTCGGGAAGTGACGCCACGTGGCACCCTCGTCGAAGGTCTCATAGAGGCCGGCATCGGTACCCACGATCAGGTGCAATCGATCGTGCGGGTCGATCCACAGTGCGTGGTTATCGCTATGCTTCGCGTGCCCCGTTTCCAGGTAGTCGAACGTCGCGCCACCGTCCCGCGTGACGTGCACGAATACGTCCATCTGATAGACGAGATCTGGATCGTGCGGTGACGCCTCGATCTCCTGATAGTAGTGCGGGCCGGTGCCACCGGAGAGGTAGGCGTTGCGCCGCTCCCAGCTCTCACCCTTGTCCAGCGACCGGTAGAAACCGCGCTCTTCTTCTTCGTTCGCTTCGACCGTGGCATACACGATCTCCGGACTGGCCGCGGACACCGCGAGACCAATCTTCCCCATGTCGCCCTCTGGGAGCCCGACCTCGAGCCGTCGCCACGTCTCGCCGCCGTCGGTCGACTTGTAGATCCCGGACTCGGGGCCGCCCGCCAGCAGCGACCAGATGTGACGACGGCGCTGATAGGCGGCCGCGTACATCACGTCCGGGTTCGACGGATCGAACTCCACGTCCGTGACGCCCGTGTTCTCGGAGATCGTGAGCACCGCGGTCCACGTCTCGCCACCATCCGTCGTCCTGTACAGACCGCGCTCGCCACCCGCTGCCCACAGCGGGCCCTCCGCTGCGACGAACACCACGTTACCGTCTCTGGGATCGACGAGGATCTTGCCGATGTGCTCCGATGTTTCGAGCCCCATCCCATCCCAGGAGCGTCCGCCGTCGCGACTGCGATAGACACCACTCCCCCAGCCCACGTGCCGGCCGCTAACGTTCTCGCCGGTGCCGACCCACACGACGTCGGGATTGCTCGGGTCGAGCGCCACGTCGCCAATGGAATACGACGGTTGGTCGTCGAAGACGGGCGTCCAGGTAACGCCGGCATTGGTAGTCTTCCACAACCCGCCGGATCCCACGGCCACATACCATGTGCTGCGCTTGTCAGGGTGCACGGCGATATCGGCGATCCGGCCGCCCATGAAGGCTGGTCCGATGCCCCGCAGCGTCAGGCCTGACACTGCCCGTGAAACCATCTCCGGGGTTTGAGAGGTCACACTCGCTACGGGAGCGAGAGCGAACACGATCAGGAAGGCTAGTGCTGCCTGACGGGCGCGATTACTCATCGGAGTTCCTCGTTGTTGCGTGACTCTATCCGATCTGGCCGAGCCGCTTCACGAGCTCGCCGGCGGTCTGTACACGGTCCTCGGGCGCCTTCGCCAGCAAGGTCATGATCACCGTGGAGAGGGCGGGCGGGATCTCGGGATTGACCTCGGTGGGCGGGACCGCGTGCTCCTGCAGAACCTTGGTGATAAGGGAGACCGGAGTGCGCCCCTCGAACGGCAACTTCTGCGTTGTGCATTCGTACAGCACCACGCCGACCGCGTAGAGATCGCTGCGTGCGTCAACACTTTCCGAAAGCAGTTGCTCCGGCGACATGTAGCTTGGCGTACCAACGATGAGTCCGGTTTCAGTCAGCGTGCTGGATCGCTCGGCGAGCCGGGCGATCCCGAAGTCCATCACCTTGAGCACGCCATCGTCGTCCAGCAGCAGGTTCTGCGGTTTGATATCACGATGGATCACGCCGTTCTCATGTGCGACGACCAGTGACTCGGCGAGCTGCGTGCCGATCGCCAACGTCGATTGTGGCGTCAGCGGACCCCGGAGATCCACGAGCTGCCGGACCGTAATCCCCTCGACGTACTCCATCGTCAGGTAATACACGCCACGCCATTCCCCAAAATCGTGTGTGCGCACGACATTCCGATGAGAGATACGGCGCGCCAGGCGGATCTCGCTCTTGAATCGCTCAATGAGCGCGTCACCCACCGCAAGCAACTCCGGTCGCAGCGTCTTGATGGCCACGTCCTCGTCCAGTTCCAGATCGCGCGCGCGGTACACGGTACCCATGCCCCCCGTGCCGATCACCGACACGATCTCATAGCGCTCGCCGAATCCCTGCCCCTCCTCGAGGCTGCCACCGTCGAGCAACGCGACTTTCTCCTGCGAGGTCCGCGCAATCCCGATATCCATACGCAATTCGTTCAGCCGGTCCTGTAACCGGGCCTCGCGCGTGCGTACCTCTGCTGCCATCCCGTCGAACACGCGCGCCAGGTGTCCCAACTCGTCGCCCCGTTGCGCCACGTCCGCAAGCATCCCGGTTTCGTACCGGCCCGCTTCCACCGCCGACGCCGCCTCGACGAGGCGCGTCACCTGCTGGAGGTCATTCAACTCCTTGTCACGGTGGCGCTTCTTGTCGAGTGACGCGCTGATCCGCGCACGCAACAGGACGACGTCGAACGGTTTCGGCAGAAAATCCTCCGCCCCCGCCTCGATACATCGCACGACACTCGGCATATCGTCGAGCGCCGAGATCATGATGACCGGGATGTCACGCGTCGCCGCAGCCCCCTTGAGTTGCGCCAGCACTTCATAGCCATCGATGTCGGGCATCATGACGTCGAGCAACACCAAGTCGTACCGACCGGTGGCGGCCATCTCCAGGGCCCTCCGCCCGCCCTCGGCACATGCCACCGCGTAGCCCTCGCGCTCGAGCCGGCGGCGCAGCACCTCACGGTTGTCCTCGACGTCATCCACCACGAGCATCGTCGGGGCCTGCTCGCCGCCGCCCGCGTCCGTGGATCGTGTCTCGCAATCGGGCTGCACCGGATCTGCCAGCATGCCCGCAGGAATCAACTTTGCCGCGGCGCCGAGAATCCGGTGGAGATCGGACGTGAATTCCCGGTCGGCGGCGGGCTCGGTGAGTCGGAGCAATCCTTCAACCGAGCGGACGATGCGCTGCTGTGGGTCGCGCAGCGAACGGTACAGTTCCGCCACCTCTTCGGCCCTGATCCCGTCACTGCGCCCGCCGAGCAGGCGATCGATCAGGGCAAGCAGGTCGCGCGCGGCGGCGAGTGTCTCTTCGAGCGCCGCCCGGCGCGGCGCAAGCGACGGCTCCGCCGCGTCTTCGAGCAGCATCTCGGCGTAACCGACAATGTGATTGATGGGGGTACGGAGGTCGTGCCGCAGCTCGGCGGTGGATTCCGGCGTCAGCGGCGCATGGGGTTCGGCAAACGAGGTCATTGTGTGCGTTGCAGCAGCGCCTCGATCTTCGACAACAACCGCGGCAACTCGATCGGCTTGGTGTCGTAGTCGTCGCACCCCGCCTCGATCGCTCTCTCGCGGTCTCCCGCCATCGCGTGCGCTGTGAGCGAATGATCGGCACGGCGGCGGTCTCCGCGGACGCACGCAGCTGCCGCGTGGCGTCCCATCCATCGATCTCCGGCAAACTCATGTCCATCAAGATCACGTCATACCCACCTTCGCGGGCCTTGTCGATTCCTTCTTGCCCATCGACCGCCATCACAACATCGTAGCCCTTCCGCTGCAAGCGGCGCGACAGCATGTCACGGTTCATCTCGTTGTCCTCGACCAGCAGAATACGCGGCATCTAATCCGTCTCCCCATTTTGCGTGTCCGTCAGGCGTAGTTCCGCCGGGAGGCGGATTGTGAAGATCGACCCGTGGCCGGGCTCGCTCTCCACGAGCACGTCGCCGCCCATCATATGGCAAAAACGACGGGTGATGGCTAGCCCCAACCCCGTTCCGCCGTAGCGGCTCGTGGTCGATGCCTCCGCCTGGGAGAAAGCCTCAAAGAGCCGGTCCATCTGCTCCGCCGTCATGCCGATCCCGGTATCGCCCACCGCGAACGTGACCACCTCGCGCTCGTCCGTCGTAGCCCGCGCGACCGACAGCGTGATGGTCCCGTGGTCGGTGAACTTGGCCGCGTTGGAAAGCAGATTGAGCAACATTTGCCGAACCTTGGTGAGGTCCGTATGCATGGTTCCCAGGTCATCAGGAATGCGTACCTCGAACCGGTTCTCGTTCTTGTGCACCAGGGGCTCCACCGTCGCGGCGACCTCCCGCACCATCGCTCCCGCCTGGAAGGTCTCTGCGAACAGCTCCATCTTCCCTGCCTCGATCTTGGACAGATCGAGCACGTCGTTGATGAGTGACAGTAGATGTCGGCCAGCCGTGTGGATCTTCGCGAGATCGGACGAAAGGCTCTCGTGGCCCAGGTCCTCGACATCCTCCTGCAACATCTCGCTGTACCCGATGATGGCATTGAGCGGCGTGCGCAACTCATGGCTCATGCTGGCAAGGAACTGGCTCTTGGCACTGTTGGCGGCTTCGGCATCACGCCGCGCACGCAGTAACTCGGTGATATCATGGTACAGCCCCATCAGGCCCACGCGCTCGCCGTCGACAATCACCGGCACCCCCAAGATCTCGACGTCGACCATCGTGCCGTCCTTGCGGCGGCGCCGTCCCATGCCTCGCACCGCGTGATCGAGCGCCTCGCGGGTGTACCCCATCGCCTCCGCGCGCGTTGCTTGGGTCGTAATCAGGTCGTCGAGGTTGCGGTCCACTGCTTCCGCCTGCGAGTATCCGAAGAGCTGCTCAAAGGCAGGATTGCACTCGACGACCATGTACTCGCGATTCAGCGTCACGATAGCGACCGGACTGTTCCGTACGAGTTCGCCGAAGTACTGCTGCTGCCGTTTCGACGTCGTGTAGAGCCGTGCGTTCTCGATCGCGATGGCGGCCTGCGGGGCGAAGAGGTTGAGCAGTCGCAGATCCTCTTCATTGAAGACGTGATCGGGATCGGCGTGGACGGTCGCGATGGCGCCCACGAGCCGGCGCCCGATCAGCAACGGGGCCGCCATGACCGAATGCACCATCACGTCGGCGTATTGGGCCGATTGTCCCAACCACTCGTGATACGAAGGGATTATGAGCGGCTCGAGACTCTGTGCGACCGCGCCCATCGCGCCTTCACCGGGCTTGATGCGGGTACCGGTCGAGTCCTTCCCGATACGGTCGCTCGCGACGACCACGAGTTCCTCGGCTTCCTCTTCATAGATCGCGACCTCCCCTCCCGTCACCCCGAGCAGGGCCACCGCGCGCGCAATCACCGCCTGGAGCACCTTCGAGAGTTCCAGTTCCGACGACAGGTCGGCCATCGTGTCGAGCAATGCCTTGTGCTCGTCCGCGCGCCGCCGCTCTGCCATGAGGAGACGAGCGCGCTCGATTGCGATGCCGGCATGGTTGGTAGCGGCTTCGAAGATCTCGAAGTCCTCCTCGCCGAACGCGTTGGTTTCGGCGCTCTCTACCACGAGCACGCCGATCGTCGTACCGTTCACGCGTACCGGGATGTCGACCTCGGATCCGCTGGCGAGGCTCGGCAGGTATTGCGATTCGCGCGTTACATCCGGTGTATAGCGCAGTTGGCCGTCGATGACCGCTTGCGCACTCAATCCTTCCCCGCGGTGCACCCGCATGTCAGGCGGCACGTCCGGCCACCCCACACTAGCCCGGAGCACGCGGTCGCCGGTCTCCTCATCGACCAGGAACAGGCCGAGAAAATCGTATCCCAACGCCGTGTCGTGCAGTCCGCTTACCACGCTCTGGTAGACCTCATCCTCGTTATGCGTCGCGGCGATTGCAGCGCTCAACCGGAACATGGCCGTCTGGCGGCGGGCGACGACGGTCTTATCCGAAGGCGACACGCTCGTCACGACGCCGCGCCCGCGGCCGGACGGTCGGTATGGGCTGAGACGAGGCCTCGGATGCGCTGCAGCAATTCCTCGCGCTTGTAGACGCCCTTGCGCAGGATATGCTGCACGGCGCCGTTCAGCCGCCGATGATCGTCGGCGCTGAGGTCTTTCGCGGTGATAACGACGACCGGGACCGACGACGACGGACCTTTGCGCAACGATTCGAGAAACTCGAATCCGTCCATCTCGGGCATCATGAGATCGAGCAGCACCACCTCCGGCGGCGCCTCGGCGACGCGCTCGAGTCCGATCCGCCCGTTCTCTGCCTCGACCACCGTCCAGCCGTCGCGCTCGAGGACGCGACGAGAAATGTCGCGTACCGACGGATCGTCTTCGATCACGAGCACCGTCCCTTTCCCCGCCCCCGCCCGCTGGCTGTACTTCGCGACGACCGCCGACAGGCGATCGCGATCGATGGGTTTGGTGAGATACTCCGCGGCGCCGAGTGTCATGCCGAGCCGTTCGTCATCCTGAATCGACAACATGACGACGGGGATCTCCGCTAGAGACCGATCGGCTTTGAGCGCGCTCAACGTGCCCCAGCCGTCCATCTCCGGCATCAGCACGTCGAGCGTGATCACGTCCGGCTGCAGCGTGCGGGCGCGTTCCAGCCCCTCCCTCCCGTCGGCGGCCTGCTCCACGCGATACCCTTCTTTGCGGAGATGTCGGGTGATGAGGTCTCGGGCCGACGCGTCGTCGTCGACCACCAGCACGAGACCGCGCGCGTCGGCCACGGGAGCCGGTTCCTCCCCTGCGGTCGTGAGGGTCGTCTCCACCCGCTCAGGTGCCGTGGCCGGCAGCCGAACGGTGAACGCCGAGCCCTCGCCCGCCACGCTCTCGACCGTCACGGTGCCGCCCAGCATGCGACACAACAGCCGGCTGATCGCGAGTCCCAGCCCCGACCCGCCAAATCGGCTCGCCGTCGATGCTTCGGCCTGGGCAAAAGCCTCGAACAGCTTGTCGAGCTGTTCGGGCGTCATCCCAATACCCGTGTCTGACACGCGGAACGTGAGCCAGTCGCCCGTCGCGTTGGTGGTACGGTTCACCGCTAGCGTGATGGCGCCCGCGTCGGTGAACTTCGCCGCATTGGAGAGCAAGTTCAGCAGCACCTGGCGCAGCCGCGTCGCGTCGGAGCGCATGACCCCGAGCGCATCCGCAAGCTCCACCGCGAGGCGATTGCCGTTTTTGTCGATCAGCGGTTGCACCGTGGTCACGACCGATTCGATGGTGGGGGCCACCTCGAACGTCTCGACGTGCAGCTCCATCTTGCCCGCTTCGATCTTCGACAGATCGAGTACGTCGTTGATCAGCGTCAACAGATGTTTGCCCGCCGAGTGGATGCGTGTGAGATCCGACGCCGACTCCGCCTGTCCGCCGTCTTCAGCATCCTCGATCAGCATCTCGCTGTACCCGATGATGGCGTTCAGCGGCGTGCGCAGCTCGTGACTCATGTTGGCGAGAAACGTGCTCTTGGCTGCGCTGGCGCGTTCCGCGGCCTTGCGGGCCTGGAGCAGCTCGGTGACATCGTGATACAGCCCCATGATGCCGACCCGTACCCCGTCGATCATCACTGGGACGGCAAGGATCTCGACATCGACAAGTGACCCGTCCTTGCGGCGCCGTCGCCCGATGCCCTGAACGGGTCGCGTCACAGCTTCCTGGGTGTAGCTGCGCGCCTCGGAGCGGGTCGCCTCGGTCGTGATGAGGCCGTCGAGGTTCTTGCCCACGATCTCGTCTTCGGCATACGCGAAGAGCGTCTCGAACGCCGGATTGCAACCCAATACGTTGTGGTCGGCGTCCAGCGTCACGACGGCGACGGGACTGTTGCGCACCAGCTCCTCGAAATATCGCTGCTGGCGCCGCCCCTCGGTGAACAGGCGCGCGTTCTCGATCGCCACCCCGGCCTGCGGGGTGAACATGTTCATGAGACGGAGATCCTCGTCGCCAAAGCGCCGGGTGGCATCGGCCGTCCACGCGCTGAACGCCCCCACGAGTCGACCACCAACCAATAGGGGGGCGACGATCACGGCGTGCGCCTCGACGTCAGCGTACTTGTCGGAGGCCCCGGTCCACGCTTTGTAGTCGTCGATCAGCAGCGGCTCGCGGGTGCGGGCAACCTCCCCCATTGCACCCTCGCCCAGTGCGAGTCGCGTCCCGACCGAGACCCGGCCCGAGCGTGAGTTGGCCACGATCTCCAGTTCCTGTTTTTGTTCGTCGAAGATTGCCAACTCGCCCGCGGAAGCATCGAGTAGAGAGATGGCGCGCTCGAGCACGGCCTCGAGGAGCTTGGGCAATTCCAGCTCGCGGGAGAGGGCGCCCAGCGTATCGAGCATCGCTTGATGCTCGTCGGCACGGCGTCGCTCCGTCTGCACGGCGTGTTCGTGTTGTGCAATGAGCCGCGCCCGGCTGATCGCGATGCTCACCTGAGTCGCGGCCGCGGTCAGGATGCCGAGATCGTCGGAGCTGAACGCGTCGG
Source organism: Gemmatimonadota bacterium (assembly GCA_036679645.1). Classification (GTDB taxonomy): domain Bacteria; phylum Gemmatimonadota; class Gemmatimonadetes; order Gemmatimonadales; family GWC2-71-9; genus JADFNB01. Next base: position 68,362 of record JAZDCY010000026.1, read on the forward strand.
GCTGGCCGCTTTCGACCACCAGCACACCGACCGGCCGGCTGTCGATCACCAGCGGCACATCCACCTCGGAACCGGTCTCGAGACCGGGGATGTAGCCGGGTTCGTTGGCCACCTCGGGACTGTAGTGCAGCTTCCCGTCGCGCAACGGCCGGTCGCTCAAGCCCTCGCCTTTGGGCAGACGCAGTCCGTCGGGGATGTCCGTCCAGCCCACACCGGCCTGCATGATGCGGTCGCCGGTCTCTTCCTCTACCAGGAAAATGCCGACGAAGTTGTAGCCCAGGGATTCGTCACGCAGTCCCGCCACCACGCGCCGGCAGATCTCCTGCTCGTCGGTAGCGGCGGCAAGGTCGGCGCTGAGTCGCAAGAGCGCCGACTGGCGGCGGGCAGCTCCGTCGTGTGGCACAGTTCTCCGAGTGAAAGAGTCGGGAAGATACCCTGGGACGGCGGCACCTTCCAGCAAGAAGCGGCCGGAGACGGTGTAGTGCGCCGAAACGAGCCCGAGGTCTTGGTTTCCAAGTGTAGATACCGCAGCGAGTTAGGGGACTTCGCGACGACGTCGCGGGTGGGGAGGCAACGACCTGTTCCACTGCTTCGCGGTCAACTGACCCGATCCTATTCACTTCTGCCCAGCGCCACGTGTCCTTAGGCGGCATCTACACTGATGGGCCGGCAACAGGGATCGATTGGCCCATGCCGCGAGTTATAGTACTATCCGGTCGAGGAATTGGTCGGAGGTCGTACAATCCGGCAAACGAACGGGGCCCGTACGGAGGCATCTGTGGACGAGTATCACGACGACATCATATATCCGGCGCGCATCCCGTTCCTGCTCGTCCACCTCGTCTGTTTCACCGCCATCTGGACCGGTATCACGGCCGAAGCGCTGGTCATCTGCGCCGTGCTCTACCTGGGCCGCATGTTTGCCGTCACGGCGGGTTACCATCGCTATTTCTCGCACCGGTCGTTTCAGACCAGCCGCCTGGGCCAATACGTGCTCGCGTTTGTGGCGCAGAGCTCAGCACAGCGCGGCATTCTCTGGTGGGCCGGTAAGCACCGGCACCACCACAAGCATTCCGATTCCGTGCTGGACGTTCACTCACCCAGACAGCGTGGCTTCTGGTACGCGCACATGGGGTGGATCTTCGTTCGCGGGCAGACCAAGACGGACGTCAGCGTAGTTCCCGATCTCGCCAAGTTTCCGGAACTCATGCGGCTCGACAGGCACCCGTATGTGCCCGCGACGGCGCTCGGCGTGCTGGTCTGGCTGTTGGCGGGATGGCCCGGACTGATCGTCGGATTCTTCTGGAGCACCGTCCTGCTGTACCACGGCACGTTCGCCATCAACTCGCTGGCCCACGTGCATGGCAACCAGCGCTACGTCACGGGCGACGATTCCCGCAACAACTGGTGGCTAGCGTTGATCACGCTGGGCGAGGGGTGGCACAACAACCATCACGCCTATCAATCGTCCACACGGCAAGGCTTCCGTTGGTGGGAGATCGACATCACCTACTACGGGCTCAAGCTGCTCTCCTGGGTTGGTATGGTCTCGCACCTGATCGAACCGCCCAGGGCGCTGGTCCACAACGAGGCGAAGCTGGGTCGACGCGTGGTAGAGAAGGTGGCGCGGCAGCTCGCCGGCACGCTCGCGGTGGAGGGGATTGGTGCGCGAGTGCGCGAGGCATGGGCCAACACGCCCACGTTGGCTGAGCTGCGCGTCCGTGCGCAACAGGCGCGGTCGGACGCGGTGGCGATGTTGCAGGACATGCACCTGCCGGATGTGCCCAGTCTCGACGAACTCAGTGCCCGGGCGCACGAGATGTTCAGCGCGACACCGTCGATGGACGAGATCGTCGCGCGGGCTCGGGAGTTGATCCTCGAGGCACTGACGACAGAACTGCTGCTGCCGGAAGCCGCACAAGCCTAGCGATGTTCACCGCAGAGTTCGCAGAGAGTCTGTTCCACGGATCTCTGCGGTGAATCTCGAGGCCAGTGCTCAGTAAATCCCGCTTCACGGCCGGCTGGCAGTGCCACAAACTCCTCTGGTGGAAGGTCCACGAGCCCGACGCCGAGGAACTCCAACCGGACAAGGTGCTGCAAGACCTCTTCGACCAGGGCCACCACGTGGGCGAGGTCGCGCAGGACCGGTTCCCCGGCGGCGTGCTGATCGATCTGCCGTACTACGAACGAGAGAAGCGCGTCACCCGGACCAGGGAGGTCATCGACGCCGGGGCGCCCGCTGTATTCGAGGCGACCTTCGTTGCCGACGACACGTTCGTCGCGGTCGATGTCCTCGAGCGGCTGGATGAAGACGGCTTCCGCCTCATCGAGGTGAAATCTTCAACCTCACAGAAGGACGAGCACATCGCGGACGTGGCGATTCAGGTGCACGTCGTACGAGCGAGTGGTGAAGCGGTGCACGGTGCACGGGTGATGCACCTGAACAAAGAGCATCGCCATCCCGACACAAACGATCTCTTCGCGCAGACTGACGTGACGGAAGAGGTCGAGGCGTTGCTCCCAAGTCTTCCGGCGGAGATAGCGCGGCAGCTCGAGATGTTAGGTGGCCCGCTGCCCGAGGTCTCGATCGGTCTCAACTGCTACGAGCCACGCAAGTGTCCCTTCTTCGAACGCTGCTGGCCCCAGGACCGCGACCATATCTCGAAGCTCGTGGGTTATGGACCCAAGAAGACCGGCCGTGCCGTGCAGAAAGGCGTCCACAAGATTGGCGATCTCCCCGAACGGACCAAGTTCAACTTCACGCAACAGCGTCAGCTGAAGGCGTTGGCGGAGAACCGTATTGTCGTCGAACCGACCCTTTCCGAAGAGCTGAAAGCCTTCGACTGCCGTCTTGGATTCTTGGATTTCGAGACGATCATGCGTGCCATCCCAGTGTGGCCCAACATGAGGCCGTGGCAACAGGCGGCGGCGCAGTTCAGCTATCACGAGTTACAACCGGACGGCACGTACGCGCACGCGGAGCATCTCGCCGAGGGACCGCAAGACGCCCAGCCACCCCTCGTCGAGGCAATGGTGCGGGCGACTGCGCACGCCGAGCGCGTGGTGATGTACACGTCGTTCGAGAAGACGCGGATACGCGAGCTGCAGAAGGCGGTACCGGATCTCGCCGAGGAACTAAAGGAGCTGGAACACAAGCTCATCGACCTTCATCCGGTCATCAAGAACACGGTCTACCATCCCGACTTTCGCGGGAGTTTCAGCCTCAAGTACATCCTGACGCCGCTCGTGCCCGATCTCACATACGACGATCTGATCATCGTGGACGGCATGATCGCCAGTGTCGAGATCGCGCGGCTGCTGTTCGTGGCGGACAGGATTCCGCAACACGAGAAGGATAGGGTGCGGCAGGATCTTCTCGACTACTGCGAGCGGGATACGTGGGCGATGGTGAAACTGTTGGAGCGATTGCGGGAGTTGGCGGCGGCCTAGGTTTCGAGGCTATCGCAGCTTCTTGATCTCCGCTTGTTGCGCTCGGATGGCCTCCATCGCTCGATCCGTGATCGCTTGTGCCAATTCGGCGGATGCCGGCTGGTCGAGCAGGTCGCCAAAATCAACTGGTGGGCCGTAGCTAAAAACGAGGCGCTGAAATATTCGCGGTACGCGACGCCCTATCGGAAGCACGTCTTGCATACCATCGATGGCAACGGGGATGACTTTGGGCCTGGCTTTGAGAATGACCATGCCGGCTCCCGCACGCCCGGCGCCAACTTCGCCGGTGCGAGTCCGTCCGGCTTCCGGAAACAATGTCAGCACCCCATCGGGAAGCACCTGGATCATGCGATGTAAGGCACGAAGATCACGCCGACCCTCTTTGACTGGTATGCAGCGCCAGCAATCGGCAAGCCAGGCGAGTATACGACTGCCATAGAAATTCTCCGAAGCGGCCGGATTCCAGGGCAGCAAGTGCGGCTTGAGCCACGATCGCGGGTAGAAGGCAAATAATCCCACTGGGAAGCTGTCGATCATGGATTGATGATTGCAGAGTAACAACGTGTTGCGTTCGAAGCCGACGTTTTCCCGGCCAATGACTGTCGTATGGTTGAGGAGCCGAAAAAACAGCCAGAAGAACGTGACGGTCACGTTGGTGACGAACCAGCTCGTGGCTTCGCGAAGAAGGGATCGCGACGTGTTTTGCCGCTTCGTGCGGCGGCGCTCGTTCATATCTACATCGATTACCCAATCACCTCGTTCAATCCTTCGACGGCGGCCGCAAGCTCTTCCGACGCCACCCGCCCCAACTTCCTGCCGAGTCGGTCGGTGCTCAACGTGCGCAGCTGTGAGATCTTGAGCCACGAGCGTTTGGGCAACTTCACGGACCGCAGCTCGAGGGTAAGCGGGAATCCGGCGCGTTGCGGCTGCGACGTGATGGCCATAGCGATCACGGTGCCCGACCGGTGATTGAAGACGTCGTGGCTCACGACGAGCACCGGACGCC
>JAZDCY010000027.1:0-20989 GCA_036679645.1 Gemmatimonadota bacterium
TCCCGATTGGACAGCGTGACCTCTTGGATCTCGCAATGCCAGCCGCGGTCGCGGTCACCCCATTCGCGACACCATTCGTCATCGTCCTGGGCGGCTAGCCCCGGGGCGATCGCGACGGTGAGCCCAAGCAGGAAGAGTGAGGTCGTAAGACGTCGTTTCATTATGCACTCCGTGTGGATCCGCAATGTTAGACGCCCCAACCGGCACAAGGGTTTCAACTGGGAAGCCCCAATCTCAAATCACTAATCGCCAATCAGTAATCACTAATCGTCCTGCCGCGTCTCCCCGGTCAACCGCGCCAACCGGATCCGCACGTCCTCTACCAGCGGTTGGTACTCCGGATCTGCATCGCGCCAGAGCCGCACGAACTCCGCGTACTGAATCGCGGCCGAGTCCGGCTGTCCTAGGGATTCGAAGATCTCGCCGCGCCTCAGGTTCGCCGCCGCACGGAACTCCGGATATAACAGGAGCGACTCGAACCGGCGCAGTGCTTCGTCATGCCGTCCGAGGCGGGCGAGCAGATCGGCCTGGCGGTACCGTTCCGCGACCAGCGCAAAAATCTGGGAGTCCCGCACCAACTCTATCTTTCGAGCGGTCGACGTGCGCTCCAGGAGCCGTAACGCATCCTCCAGGCGACCCGCTTCGGACACGATCGCCGCCTGAATGCCGAGTGACAGGTCTCGCCCGAGCGCCCGGGCGTCATCACTTCCAGGCAGCGATTCCAGTATCGCCACCTGTTGCTGCGCTGCGGCGTCGTCCCCGAGCTTCACGCTCAAGACGCCCAACAGATACGCCTTGATGTGTTCGTGGACATCGTCGTGCGCGCACACGAACTGGCGCGCCACCGTGCAGCGCTGCGCCGCGCCCGCATCGACGGCCGACAGATTGTCACGAACGGATTGAAGGATGTCTGGCTCCACGGAGAGGAAGGGGAGCGCCACGACATAGGCGGCGAGTTCGGTACCCTTCACCGACGCCCACAGCGCCGTCGAGTCGGCCACGTGCAGGGCGGAGCGTACCTGGCCCTGACCGGCGTTCAGCCACGCGCGCCAGTTCTGGTGATAGGTGGCGGCCACGGGATCTTCAGCATCGCTGGCCAGCCGCTCGGCGAGGACCGTCGCATCGGCGAGTTCACCCAGCAGCCAGCCGATCCTGAGCGGCTGCATGAATGCCCCTCGCGACTCCGCCAGCACGGCGGCGCGAGCGGCTGCATCGCCCTGTGTGTAGGCGGCAAGTGTACGCCGGATGAGCGACTCGGCTGGATCGCCTCCCCGTTGAACGATCACGCTGTCGAGAAGGGCCAGGTCACGATGGCCGAACGCGACATCGAACGAGAGATGGAAAACGGCGTCCCCGCGGCCGGGATCGAGCTGAAATGCGCGCCAGTGCGGTTCGCGCGCCAACGTGTAGGGTTGCCCATAGAACGGACCGTTGTGACTGCGCATTTCCCCCAACATGTACAGCGCTTCGAAGTCGTTGGGATACTCGCGCAGGACCTCCCGGGCCAGGGACTCCATCAGCGGCCCATCACCGCGCTCGAGCGCCAGCGACATCTCGAGCAACGCCCGATGCCGGGGCAGCACGTTGCGCCCCCGGCTCGCCCGGACCCCAGCCTCGGCGGCACGCGTGGCCAATGTGTGGCGTTCCCTCCAGCTCGCCGCCCGCGCGAGCGGCAGGTACGCAATCGCGAAATTCGAGTCGATGGCAACCGCCTCCGTCAGCGCGTCGATCGCCCGGCTGAACTCGTTCGCACGATAGTGACGCACGCCCCGCAGATACGCTTTGAGCGCCTCGACGGAATCCGTGGTCGAGACTGCGAGTGAATCGATGCCCTGCTCGGAGAGTGCTAGGCCCACGAGGAGTTCGCGGCCGAGGGCTGTCGTCAGCTCCAGGAGATCGTCCGGATCGCCGGTCACCTGCGCCGAGAGGGGAGCGGAATCCCCGACCGTATGGAGAGTGGCCCGTACCTGCACACGGCCGCGGCCCGCGGCGGCGACGCTTCCAGAGATGTACCGTCCGGCACCCAGCTCGCGCGCCGTGGCCTCGTGTTGGTCTTCCGCCGGTCGGCGCGCAATCACCACCCCGGGATCGATGATCCGGAAATCCCCTACGCCATCGAGCGCCGTCGACAGCAATTCGGCAATCCCGTCCCCCAGGTACTCGTGGTCGGGATCGGGGCTGCGCACCGCAAAGGGAAAGACAGCGAGCTGTTCAACATTCACCGCGGGCACCTCGCCCGCGCCGCGCGACATTACCCACCAGCCTCCCAGAACGATAGCCGCCACCGCCGCAATTCCTGCGGGCCACGCCCACGCCGGTCGCTCCGGGGGAGATGCCGCGGATTGCGTCCCGCCGGTCGCAGACGAGCGCTTCAGGGCCTCCGCCAGCCGAGAGCCGTCCTCGAATCGATCGGCCGGGTTCTTCGCGAGCGTTTTTGCGATCGTGTTGCTGACTGCGTCGGGCACGCCCGTTCTGATCGTGCCGACTGCCGGCGGGTCTGCCGTGAGATGTTGTTGCACGATACTCGCCACGGTGGGTCCGGTGAACGGCGGCCGGCCGGCCAGACACTCGAACAGCGTGCAGCCCAGGCTGTAGACGTCGGAACGCACGTCCACGGATTCGCCGGCGGCTTGTTCGGGACTCATGTAGAGCGGTGTCCCGATCGACATGCCCGTCTCGGTGAGCTTCTCTTCCGATGCGCCGCTCATGGCGGTCGCGATACCAAAATCCGCTATGACGGCGTGGCCCTCGACGAGGAGGATGTTCTCTGGCTTGATGTCTCTGTGCACGATCCCGTGTCGATGCGCTGAGCCCAATGCATCAGCCGCTTCGGTGGCGTACTGGACCGCGTCTTCGATGGAGAGGGCGCCGCGATCCAACGCCTCACGCAGTGACTCCCCTTCGACGAGGGGCATCACGTAATAGAGGAGGTCGCCCGTACCACCGGAGTCGAGCACCGGGAGGATGTTCGGATGGGTGAGGCGTGCTGTGACCTTGATCTCGCGCAGGAATCGATCGGAGCCGAGCGCTGCCGCCAGCTCCGGCCGCAGCACCTTGATCGCGACCGCGCGGTCGTGCGAGCAATCCAGTGCCCGGTAGACGATTGCCATCCCACCGGAGCCCAATTCCGCTTCCAGATTGTAGCGGTCGCCTACCGCGACCTGGAGCCGATCGAAGAGTTCACTCAAGAGGTGCTACCTGGGAAAGTCGGACCAAAGGTATCCCCGTTCCCCAGATCCTGAAACCGGTAGATCGGTGATTATTGCTTAGCGAATACTGATTTGTGATTCATCGAAAGACCAAATCTCAAATCGCTAATCTGTTCCCCCTTTCCGCCACTCGCCGCGCCCGCCATTATTCCCGGCCATGTCAATCGCACGCAATCTGCTCCTGTGGGGTTCCCGTAACCGCTGGCTGGAGAACCAAATGCGGCGCCGCGCCTTTGCGCGGCGAGCGGTGCGCCGCTTCATGCCGGGAGAAGATGTTAGGGCAGCGCTCGCCGCCGGCGAGGCGGTTGCCCAACGGGGCATCGGCGCGTTGCTCACGCAGCTCGGCGAGAACGTCACGTCGGCGACCGAGGCCGCGGGCGTCGCTGCACACTACCGTGAGGTCCTAGGTGAGATCGAGCGCCGGAAGATGCGGGCCGAAGTCTCCGTCAAGCTCACGCAGCTCGGTCTCGACTTCGATCGCGAGGCGTGCGCGGCGTCCGCGACGCGGTTGGCACAGCAGGCGGCGATGCGTGGGAGTCGGCTCTGGATCGACATGGAGGACTCGTGCTACACGGACGTGACGCTCGACATCTTCCGACAAGTCCACGGAGCCTCGCCCAACGTCGGCCTGTGCTTGCAGACGTATCTCTACCGCACCGCCGACGACCTGAACGCATTGCTCCCGCTCAATCCCTGGATCCGTCTGGTGAAGGGTGCATACAACGAGCCACCCGATGTCGCGTATCCTCGCAAGCGCGACGTCGATGCGAACTACCTTACGCTCGCGACGAGGTTGATAGAACACGCCACCCACGGTGGCAACCCGCCGGTGTTTGGCACGCACGACCTGTCGTTGATCGATCGGCTCCAGCACAGGGCCCGCGAGCACGGGCTCGACAGGAGTGCCTGCGAGATCCACATGCTGTTCGGCATCCGCGCGACCCACCAGGAGCGGCTGGCCCGGGAGGGGTTCGAGGTCTGCGTCCTCATCAGCTACGGATCTGCATGGTTCCCGTGGTACATGCGGCGGCTCGCGGAGCGGCCCGCGAACGTGTGGTTCGTGGCGAAGAGCTTCTTCGGCTAGTCGTCCCAACCGCTTACGCGGTAGTCGCTTACCAATGAATAAGCCACAAAAGTGCGCTGTATCACCGGCGCGCATCCGCGAAGGCCCCATAATGAAGCGTCTGTAGGAGGAGTCCAATGACCAACGACCTCATGAGCCCGGCGCTCAAGCACCGTCGGAAACCCGAAACGTTGCGGCTCCGCGCTGTCATGCCCAGCCTGCGCGTGCGCGATCTGGACCGCAGCATTTCCTGGTATCGCGACGTCTTGGGCTTCGTGATCGCCGACCTCGCGGAGGCCGACGGGCGACCCATCGCCGCCCAGATGATTGCGGGCAAGGTGCGGTTCCTGCTCATGCAGGACGACGAGTCGGGCCCGTCCGCGCAGAAAGGCGGGGGCTTCAGCATCTTCTGCGCGACCCGTCAAAACATCGACAATATCGCAGAACTGATCGAGGAACGCGGTGGGAACATCAGCGAAGGTCCTCGGAATCAGTGGGGCGGTCGAGACTTCACCGTGGTGGATCCAGACGGATTCCACATCGTGATCACGACGGGGACGAGGTAATAGGACAGACGCTCAAACGCTCAGACGCTCACGCGCTCAGTTTGTAGGATCTCCGCTTCCGTTCTAGCTTCCGCACGTCTCTTTGCGGAGGATGGGCATGAACGTGCTGGTGGGGACGAGCGGCTATTCCTACAAGGAATGGAAGGGGCCGTTCTACCCTGAGGACCTCAAGAACGACGAGATGCTCCGCTACTACGCGGAGCGGCTGCCGACCGTCGAGATCAACAACACGTTCTATCGCATGCCGCGCGAGCGGGTGATCCTCAATTGGGCCGACGCGACCCCGGAGCGGTTCCAGTTCGTGCTGAAGGCATCGCGTAGGATCACCCACATGGGCCGGCTCAAGAATGTAGCGAGCGAGTTGCGCTACTTTCTGCAGGCCTCGAGCGCGCTGGGTGACAAACGCGGGCCGTCGCTGTTCCAGCTCCCACCCAACATGAAAGCGGACCCGGCTCTCTTGGGGGAATTCCTCTCGCTCCTTCCCCCTGACTGGCGTGCGGCGTTCGAGTTCCGCCACCCCTCATGGTTTGTCGACGAGGTGTACGATCTGCTGCGGGTTCGCGGCGCGGCCCTGGTACTCGCCGAGACGGACGATCAGGAAGCTCCCGATGTTGTGACGGCGGATTGGGGATACGTGCGGCTTCGACGCACCGAGTACTCCGACCGTGACCTCGAGCGCTGGGCCGAACGAGTCGCGACATATCCGTGGGATGAAGCGTTTGTCTTTCTGAAGCACGAAGACAAGGGACTCGGACCGAAGTACGCCGAGCAACTGTTGGCCGCAATCGAAGCCTAGGAACAAGCCGCTCAGCACAAATCACGATGCCCTCGGCTCCCGGGGTTCGGCGGCTCGAAGCCGCCGCTCGGCGCCTGCGGCGGCGCGTCTTGCAAAGACGCGCGGGAGGGCAGCGCCATTCATGGCGCGTCGCGGAGCGCCGAGCACGGCCTTCAGGCCGTGAACCAGCGATCGGACGGCGACCGGTGCGGAGATTCCCTAGCCCGTCGCGGCGTTTTCTCCCCACCGCGCGACGACGTCTGCCAGTTCTACCATGACTTCGTCGTGCGACCGTCCACTCCGTTTCAATACCTTGAACGAGTGGTCGCCGCCATCGACGACGTGCAGTGTCACCCGCTTGCCAATCCGCTTGGTGACACCCTTCATCAACTCCAGGTCGGCAAGCGAATCGCGCGTGCCCTGCAGGAACAACATGGGCACGTGCACGTCGCTGAGATGAGCTGCGCGCTTATTCCCCACGCGGCCCGGCGCGTGGAGCGGAAAACCCAGGAAGACGAGCCCCACAACTCCTGGCAGCACCTCCTTGGCCTGTGCCTGTGACGTCATGCGGCCGCCGAACGATTTTCCCCCCGCGATGATCGCCAGGCCTGGGCACACATCGCGCGCCGACGTGACCGCGGCGCGAACGGTGCCCTCCGCCATGTGTGCCGGATCGGGACGGCGCTTTCCTTCTTCCATGTAGGGGAACTGATACCGCAGCGTCGCGATATCACGTTGCGCCAATGCACGAGCGATCTGCTCCATGAACGGATGGCGCATCCCCGCGCCGGCGCCGTGTGCAAGCACGTACAGCAGCTTCGCGGCCTTCGTCCTGAGAAGCAGCGCCGATACTCGCCCGTACCCCGAATCGAAATCCAGTTCTTGCTCCGTCATGCACCTCAGCTTCCGCCAGCGCTCTCCATCCGCTCCTGCAGCCGCCCAAGCGCCGCAACGAGATCGGGTTGTTCGTCGAGCACCGGGAACAGCGGATCCGCTTTCCATCGCTTCAACCGGACGGGCGCCGTCTTGATGTTGAACTTCGCAATGTCCAGCTTCTCGTTCACCTCGCTCCACTCGAGCGGCATCGAGACAGGTGCCCCCTGGAGCGGCCGCACGCAATACGGCGCGACCAACAACTTCCCCCGCCCGTTTTGCAGGTAATCGAGGTACACCTTGCCTTCCCTCTGTGACGGGAGACGCGTTACCGTGGCAATTCCCGGCAACTGGCCCGCCAGCACCCGAGCCAACAGCTCCCCGATCAGTTTCGCCTGCTCGTAGGTGCACTGCCTTCCGAGGGGGATCATCAGGTGCAACCCCGTCGAGCCACTGGTTTTGATGTAACAGGGCAGCTCTATCTCCCGGCACAACGCGCGCCCGGCACGCGCCACTTCCACGACGTGCTCGAACGGCGCCTCTTTGGGATCCAGATCGATGATTGTCCAGTCGGGATGCTCGAGCGTCGCCGCCCTGCTCGCCCAGATGTGCATCGGTATCGTGCCGAGGTTCGCAATGTAGAGCAACGACTCCTCGTTGTCGGCAACGAAGTAGCTCAGCTCCCGCTCGGTGTCCTCGCTCCACATCTTCTCGCGGCGGACCCACTCCGGGGCAAACCCAGGCGCGTCCTTCTGGAAGAACTGCTTCCCGTGAATGCCATCGGGGAATCGCGTCATCACGAGCGGGCGATCCTTGAGATACGGCAGCATCCACGGTGCGATCGCCCGGTAGTAGTCGATGAGATCGCCTTTGGTGTACCCCTCCTCCGGCCAGAACACCTTGTCGAGGTTGGTGAGCAGGATGTGCAACTCGGTCTTCGCCGGTGACACGGTCGGCAGGTCGAGATGGCGGCCGCGACCACCGGGTTTGATGCAATCGGTTGGTGGCTTGTCGTCCCGGAGGCCGAGAAACGCTGGCTGCCGCAGCAGTCCATCTTCGGTCAGTTCCTTGTAGCGCACCTCGGCGATGAGTTCGGGCGCGACCCACGTGTGCGCGTCGCCGGTCGGCGCATGCTGACATGGCGGATCGTCCCGCCGGATCTTGTCGAGCGTCGCGCGGATATCGTCGAGCTGCCGGCTGTCAAAGCCCGTCCCGACGCGTCCCACGTAGACGAGGTTCTCGCCCTCGAACGCCGCGAGGTGCAGCGCGCCGAATCCGCCCCGTCCCCCCTTTGGCGCCGAGAAGCCGACGACCACGAAATCGTCCCGCAAGTCGAGCCGGATCTTGAGCCAGTCGGCGGACCGGCCCGCCCGGTACGGTGCATCCGCCTTCTTTGCCACCATACCCTCGAGCTGCATCTCTTCGACGTGGCCAAAGAAAGCCTCGCCCTGTTGCTCGATGTGATCCGAGTACTTGAGGGCGCCGGCTTCCGGCAACACGCGTCGGAGGATCTTCTTGCGATCGAGCAGACCAAGCCCGCGCAGGTCGTATCCCTCGAAGCCGAGCAGGTCGAACACATAAAGGGTGGCGGGCAATTGGACAGTGGCGCGCCGAATGTCCGGGGTACGTCGCAGCCGGGCCCGTTTCTGCAACCGCTGGAAGCTGGGAAGCCCCGCGGAATCGTGGACCACGACCTCTCCGTCGAGCACCAGCGAAGCGAACGGCAGCGACCGCACCGCGCGGGCGATCTCGGGGAAGCTCTCGGTGATTTCATGGCCGTTCCGTGTGCGGAGCGTTGCCTCACCCCGCTCGGCACCGGCCACGATCCGATATCCATCGTACTTCAGCTCGTAGATCCAACCGGGCTTGGAAAACGGCTCGGCGCGGGTCTCCGCCAACATCACCTCGACATCGTGCGCGGCAACGGCCCGCCGCGGCGCACCCAGCTCGTCGAGTTGCGCCCTGATCTCCGACGCCACATCCCGCCCGGCTGCCAGCTCCTCCACGGTGAGACCGGACAGCACCGACCCCTCCGCAAAATCATCCGGGCCCTCTTGCGCCAGCGCGTCGCGCTCCTTGATCAGCAACCAGTCACGCTCGCTCTTCTGGATCTTCACGAGCGTCCACCGACCGTGCAGCTTATACCCACGCAGCTCGAAAAGAAGCTTCCCCTTCTGCAAGCCCTCGAGTGCGTCTTCCAGAGGGACCCACTCCCCGCGATCCCAGATGACCACGGCCCCCGCACCATAGTTCCCTTCCGGGATGATGCCCTCGAAGTCGCCATACTCGAGGGGATGGTCCTCGACGTGCACCGCGAGCCGCTTCTCGGCAGGATCCGCGGACGGGCCCTTGGGGACCGCCCACGACCGGAGCACGCCTTCCATCTGGAGTCGGAGATCCCAGTGGGTCCGGGTGGCTGCGTGCTTGTGCATCACGAACAGCCGTCCCTCGGCTCCGAGGGCCCCCGCTGGCTCGGGGGAAATCCCGGGCGAACGCTTTGCGCGGTAAGTACTTAGAAGATCGCCGGATTCGTTTTCTGTTGCGCCCATTTCGACAACATCCTATAGTATCGACCCCATGAGTGCACGTCCCATCTCCAAGGCCACGCTGTCATTCGGACTCGTTTCGGTTCCGGTGCAGATGTTCTCGTCGGGCGAATCGAAGACGGCGGTCCGGTTCAACTGGATCGAGAAAGAGACCGGGGCGCGCGTGAAGCAGCAATACATCTCCACGAGTAGCGGCGACGTCGTGCCGCGCGAGGAGATGATCAAGGGATACGAGTTCGCGAAGAATCAGTTCGTGACCTTCACGCCGGAAGAGCTCAAGGCTTTGGAGCAGCAAAAGAGCGAGTCGATAGAGATCGTCGATTTCGTACCGGCGGAACAGGTCGATCGCATCTTCTACAACCGGGTCTATTACCTCGGTCCGGACAAGGGCGGCGCCCGTGCGTACCGGCTGCTCAGCCGCGCGCTCGAGGAAACCGGATTGACTGCCGTGGCACGCTACTCGGCGCGTGGCAAGCAGTACCTCGTGCTCATCCGGTCCCAGGACAACGGACTCGCCATGGAGCAGCTGTACTACGCCGACGAGGTACGGGCGTTTTCGGACGTAGAGATCGGCGAGGACAAGGTCAAGGACGACGAACTGAAGCTGGCCGTACAGCTCATCCAGCAGGCGGCCTCGGACACGTTCGATCCCACCAGGTACACCGACGAGGTGCGCGCTCGTATTCTCGAGCAGATCGAGAGGAAAGTGGCAGGCGAGGAGATCACGTCCGCACCGGCCGAGGAGCCGGTCACCCAGATCATCGACCTCATGGCGGCGCTCAAGCAGAGCCTCGCCAAAGGCGCCGCGTCGGACGATGCGGACACGAAAAAGGCGGTCAAGAAGAAGAACAGAGCCAAGGCCTCCTGACACTCGGCCCGCCACCGCCACACTGCGTTACCAGCACCTACATAATGGGAACGAATGCCCTCGTTGATGCGTATTGGGGATATGCGGGCCGCCGGCGTCCTCGTTCTTCTCACCGCGAGCTTTGCGTCCGGCCCCTCCAGGCCCATGGCGTCGACGGCGGTTGCGTCGGCGCTGCTCCAAACACGGCCGTCGCTGTACCCACTGGGACGCACCTTCTACTTCACGCGGGCGGCGTATACCGGATACGGATACGGACGGAGGCGTCGTGGACTCGGCAGCTGGGCGACCGACTACCCGAAGGCCGACATCCAGTTCATGATCGGCGTCACGCGACTCACCAACATCGACGCGTACGCGTTTGAGAACGCCATCGCACTCGACGACCCCGAGTTGCGTCGATACCCGTTGCTCTATGCCGTCGAGGTAGGACGCATGGCACTCACGGCGCCCGAGATCGAAGGGCTCCGCGCGTATCTGCTGGCGGGCGGCCAGCTAATCGTGGATGACTTCTGGGGTACGCGGGAGTGGGCCAACTTCGAGTTCAACATCCGGCGGGTCCTGCCCGAATACTCTATTGTCGAAATCCCAATGGATCATCCGTTGTTGCGCACCTTCTACAACATTGACGAGGTGGTGCAGGTCCCTAACATCTACAACGGGCGTATGGGTGGCCCCACATGGGAGCGAGACGGGTTCGTTCCTCACCTGCGCGGTATCTTCGACGAAGAGAACCGGCTGTTGGTGGCTATCAACTTTAACAGCGATCTGGGCGACGCTTGGGAATGGGCGGAGGACCCGTTCTACCCCATCGTCTACTCCAACTACGCGTATCAGATTGGCGTCAACATGATCTTGTACGGCATGAGTCGATAGAACCGACCGGTGCTCGAGACCGTGTTTGAGTTCCTCTTCAAGTATCGACCGGTCGTCTTCGAGCGGGGCGAGTTGGTGTTTGCCACGCCGTGGCCGTTTGCCTTCGTGGCCATAGCCGGCGCCTTGGCCGTGGTGGGTACCGTCGTGCTCTACGCGCGTGCGCGCACCGAGACTCGGGACAAATTCACACTCGCCGGCATGCGGTTGGCCGCAATCGCGGTCATAGTCTTCTCGCTCGCCGGCCCCGCCCTCGTCATCGCCACCGTCGTTCCCCAAGAGAACTTCATTGGAGTGCTCATCGACGACTCGGAGAGCATGCAGATCACCGACGTTGCTGGTGCTTCCCGCGGTGCACGAGCGGCGGAGATCGTCGGTGCCGACGCGCCGTTGTTGCGGGAGCTCGCCGACCGTTTCAAGGTCCGCGTGTAC
The DNA here is from genome assembly GCA_036679645.1 of Gemmatimonadota bacterium. Taxonomy (GTDB): domain Bacteria; phylum Gemmatimonadota; class Gemmatimonadetes; order Gemmatimonadales; family GWC2-71-9; genus JADFNB01. The sequence continues at coordinate 11,203 of JAZDCY010000027.1, forward strand.
CGGTTCTCCGAGATCGTCGAACGAGTGACCGATCCCGCGTCGCTGACCTTCGAGGGCCGGCGGACGGACATCGGTCAGGCACTCTCGCAGGTGCAGCGCGAACTCTCTTCCGTCCCGCTGGCCGGCCTCGTGGTGCTGAGCGACGGCGGTGAGAATACGTCGAGCCAGCTCACCGACCCGCTGCTCCAGCTCCAAGCCGCCGGAGTGCCCGTCCACACGGTGGGACTGGGCGAGCCCAGCTTCGAGCGCGACATAGAGGTTGTACGCGTCGAGACGCCACGCGCTGTCCTGACCGGATCGATCGTCGCCGCGGAGTTGACCATCCGGTACGTGGGATTCGGTGGAGAGACCATCGAGGTGCAGGTGGAGTCGAACGGCGCGATCGTGAGCACCCGCGAGGTGCGGTTACCGCGAGACGGCAACACGATCACCGTACGCGCGCACTTCACCACGGAAGAGCACGGCCCGCAACGGTTCCGTTTCGTCATCCCTTCCCACGATGGCGAGATGATCGACGAGAACAATGTGCGCGAAGCACTCATCGTCGTGGAGGATCGGCGGGAGAAGATTCTCTACTTCGAGGGGGAACCGCGATTCGAAGTGAAGTTCCTGCGCCGCGCGGTGGCCGACGACGAGAATGTGCACGTGGTCACATTGCAGCGCACCGCGGAGAACAAGTACCTTCGCCTCGACGTCGAGGACTCGACTGAGTTGGCGGCCGGTTTCCCTCGCACGCGCGAGGAGCTGTTCCGTTACCGCGGACTCATTCTCGGCAGCGTCGAGGCCAGTTTCTTCACGCACGACCAGCTCCAGATGATCGCCGACTTCGTCAGCGTTCGTGGCGGCGGCCTCCTGACACTCGGGGGAAGAAGGGCGTTCGCGGAGGGCGGCTACACTGAGACACCTGTCGCCGACGCGTTGCCTGTCGTGCTCGCACCCCGCCAGCGCGGAGACACGGCGCGGTTCTTCCGGGAAGTGCACGTTTCGCTCACCCCGTTCGGCCGGACACATGCCGTCACGCAACTGCGTGCCTCGCCACAGGCCTCCGAGGCACGGTGGGACTCCCTCCCTTCGCTCTCGATCCTGAACCCCATTCGCGAGGTAAAGCCGGGCGCGAGTACGCTGCTCATGGGAGAGGGTAGGGGCGGGCCCTACGTCGTCATGGCGTACCAACGGTATGGACGCGGCAAGTCGATCGCGTTCCCGGTGCAGGACTCGTGGGTCTGGCAGATGGACGCGAGCATTCCGCTCGAGGATCTCACGCACGAGAACCTGTGGCGACAGTTGCTGCGGTGGTTGGTGAGCGGCGTCGCGACCCACGTAATTGCCACTACATCGGACGACCGCGCGGAGGTCGGCCACGAGGTGGAAGTCACGGCCGAGGTATCCGATTCGGGGTATCTGCGCCTCAACGGCGCTGACGTCACGGCCACAATCATCACTCCGAGCGGCGAAGAGCGCGCCGTCCCCATGGAGTGGACGGTCGAGCGCGACGGTGAATACCGCGTGGCGTTCACGCCCGAGATGGAGGGACTCTACGAGGTGCGCGTCGCCGCGCGGCAGGGCGACGTGCCGCTTGGCGAGGCCCGGAGTTTCGTGCAGGCGGGAGACGTGCACGCGGAATTCTTTGGCGCGGAGATGCGCGAGCCACTGCTGCGGCGCATCGCGGATGAGACGGGCGGCCACTTCTACACACCGGAAACGGTCTCCACGCTCCCAGAGGACGTGAGCTTTACTGAAAGCGGAGCCACGGTCTACGAGCAACGCGATCTGTGGGATATGCCTTTCCTACTGTTTCTGCTCGTCGGACTGCTAGGTGGTGAATGGGTCTACCGCCGCGCCAGGGGGCTACCGTGAGGGCGTTAGCCATGGGAACGGCCCTGGCACTCCTGCCAACCACGGCGGTTGCACAGACCTATCTCGTGCTGATTACCGGATTGGGAGGAGAGCCGCGGTTCTGCGCGAGGTTCCACGAGACCGCGGTCACGCTCGCCGATGCCGCCGTTGCCCGGCACGGGGTGCACCGCGACCGCGTGACCTACCTGGGCGCCCGACCGGCACTGGACCCGGCGCGGATTACCGCCCGCTCCACCAAAGACACGATCGTGATGACGCTCGGCGACCTGGCGGAGCGGGCCGAATCCGGCGCCGCTGTCGTCATCGTCCTCATTGGTCACGGGAGCCAATCTGGCGGCCCACCCAAGTTCAACATCCCGGGCCCGGACCTCACCGCTCCGGAGTTTGCCGCACTGCTCGACCGGTTTCCCACCCAGCGTGTCGTCGTCGTCAACACGACGAGCGCGAGCGGTGGCTGGATTCGGTCACTGTCAGCTCCGAACCGGACAATCGTGACCGCAACACGATCCGGGATCGAGCGGCACGAGTCGTACTTCGGGACACACTTCGCGGCGGCCTTTGTGAGCGACGACGCCGATACGGACCAGAACGGTCGTACCTCGATCCTCGAGGCCTTCGAGTATGCCCGCCGCGAAGTTCGGCGGATCTACGAGTCCGACAACCGTCTCCTGACCGAGCATGCACTCATCGATGATAACGGAGACGGTGAGGGAAGCCTCGAGCCAAACGTCACCACCGGCGACGGGGCGTTGGCGGCCCGTCTCTTCCTCGACGACGTGAGTGCGGCGGCAAGCGGCGACCCGGTCATCATCGCACTCGAGCAGCAACGCGACTCGCTCGCGCTGGAAGTGGAGGCATTGCGGGCGCGTCGTTCGGCGATGGATCAGACCATCTACGATTCTGCGATGGAGAGCCTGCTATTGCAAGTCGCGCGGGTGGGCCACGCACTCCGGGAACGCGGCGAGCGATGAGGCATTTCGTCTCGACGTCGGCAATCGCTACCGCCCTCGTGACGTTGATGGGAGGGGCGTACGCTCAGACCGCGACGACGCGCGTTTCCGCGCTGCGTGAGCGGGGCGACTACGATGAGGCCATCACACTAGCACGGCAGGAACATCTCGCCAACGCTCTTGGCGAACTGCTGGTGCTGCGCGGACGCCTCACGGAGGCGGCAGACGCCTTTCACACCGCCCTCGCGGGCGCGAGTGCCGACAGCCTGACCGCTCGACTGAACCTCGCTCTCCTGCAGCAGCGACGCGGCGAACAGGACTCGGCACGTAGCGCCTTTGAGCGGTTCATCGACGTGTACAACGGCGTCAGACGACTCACGTCGAAGGAACTCGAGGCGGTTGGCACCGCGGTCCAGCGGTTGAGTGTTTATGACCCCGCGCTCGCACACGACGCGCTGCGTGCGTACGACGAGGCCATCGCCGCCGACCCAGACAACTCGAGTGCGCGACTGCGGGTGGGACAGTTGTTTCTTGACCGGTACAACGGCACCGAGGCACGCGCCGCCTTCCAGGGCATCCTCACGCGGGTACCCAAACACCCCCAGGCGCTACTCGGGATGGCCCGGACCGTGCGCTTCGAGGGGTCACGCCGCGCAACCGACCTCGCGCGCCAAGCGCTCGACGAGAACCCGAGCCTCGTCGCGGCGCGTGTGTTTCTCGCCGAACTCTACATGGAGGTCAACGAGTACGATCACGCGGAGCGCGAGCTGGACGACGCGCTCGCCGTCAACCCGGCCGCGTTGAACGTGCTGGCCATGCAAGCAGCACTTGCGTTTCTGCGCGGAGATGACCGGCGGTTCCAAGACCTGGAACACGACGTGCTCGCGCGGAATCCCGCGTACGCGGACCTCTACACCACCCTCGCCAACGCGAGCGCCCGCAACCGCCGCTACCGCGAGGCCGCAGGGTTTGCCCGCCGGGCGACGACCCTGGATGGAAACTCGTGGCGTGGGTTCGCGCTACTCGGGATCAATCAACTGCGGCTCGGCTCGATGGATTCCGGACGCGCCAATCTCGAACGCGCCTTTGCGGGCGACCCGTTCGACGTGTGGACTAAGAACACGCTCGACCTGCTCGACACGCTGGACGCGTATCCGACACACGCATCGGCCCGTTTTCGCTTCTATGTGGACGGCGAGGAGTCCGAATTGCTGGCCCTGTACCTCGGTGAGATCGCGGAGGCGGCGTACGACAGTCTCGTGATCCGCTATGCGTACGCACCAGCCACCCCCATTCGCATCGAGGTATTCCCGTCGCACGCCGATTTCTCGGTGCGGACGGTCGGCCTCGTCGGGCTTGGCGCTTTGGGCGTGAGCTTCGGTCCGGTGATCGCCATGGACTCTCCCTCGGCGCGAGAGCCGGGGGCCTTCAACTGGGGCTCTACCCTGTGGCATGAGATCGCCCACACGTTTCATCTGGGTGCGACCGACAACCGCGTGCCGCGCTGGCTAACCGAGGGGCTTGCCGTTTACGAAGAGCGGCGCGCGCGACCTGGTTGGGGCGACGACGCCAGTCCCGCGTTCCTCGCAGCTTTCAAGCAGGGCCGCTTGCTCTCGGTGGGCGATCTCAACGACGGGTTTCTACGGCCCGCGTTTCCGGAACAGTTGATCTTCTCGTACTACGAGGGCTCGTTGATCTCCGAGTATATCGAGGAGACCTTCGGCATCACCGCACTCCGAGGAATGCTCGAGGGCTATCGCGACGGTCTCACCACGCCGGACGTATTCACCCGTGTTCTGGATCGGAACCTCGACGGGTTCGATCGGGAGTACACGCGGTGGTTCCGCGAGCGGTTCGCGGGTCCGCTGGCGGCGGTGTTGCCTCAGGACTCGGCCGGGCACTCACCTGCGCGCATTGCGCAGCGAGCACGACGCGATCACGGCGATTTTTTCGCGCAGCTCATGTATGGGCAGATCCTCGTCCGCGCCGGGCAGGACGACGAGGCCATCCCGTACCTCGAGCGCGCAAAAGCATTGTTCCCAAGCCACGCCGATAGGGAAAGCGCCTACGCGCTATTGGCTCGCATCTATGAAGCGCGTGGCGACCATCAACGGGCAGCCGCCGAACTGGCACGTCTCACGTACATCAACGAGCGCGCCTACACCGCGCTAGTGAGGCTCGCCGACCTCCGGCTCACGATGGGCGACAGCGTCGGTGCTGCGGGTGCGTTGCAGCGCGCGATGTACGTGTATCCGTACGATCTGGATATGCACCGTCGCCTCGCCACGCTGGCCGAATCGGTTGGTCGGCCGACAGTGGCCGTGCGTGAGCGCCTGGCGGTGCTCGCGTTGCGACCGGTCAACGTCGCGGACGCCTGGTATCGACTCGCTCGCGCACATCTGTTCGCGGGAGATGGCGACGAAGCCCGTCGAGCAGTATTGCGGGCCCTCGAGATCGCACCCGGCTTTGCGGCGGCTCAGGAGCTACTGTTGGAGCTACATGAGCGTCAATAGACGGTACGGTGCGCACCTGGGCAGTCCTGCCCGGAGCACGATCTGCGATCTGCAATCTGCAGTCTGCAATCTGCAATCGATTCTGTGGACGGTTGTCGCCATCCTAGCGGCCGTGCCCCTACACGCCCAGGAGAGGCGCGGAGGGTTCCGGATTCTGCCTGGGAAGTCCGGTCCCGATTTCTCGATGAACAACGTTTCCTACGACGGGCGCCTCACCTGGGTCCGTCTGCGATTCACGCCGAGTCGGACGGGGTATGGTGGGGGCGGCGGCTACTTCGGCGGGATCAACTATCAATGGGACCACGACTACCCGCGGGCTGACGGACAGATCGTCACGCTGCTTGACGAACTTACGTCTCTAGGGGCGAACCTGGACGGCACCAATATCTTCGCGGTTACTGACGATGATCTATCGCGGTTTCCCATTGCGTATCTCGCTGAGCCCGGGTGGTGGACACAAACCGAGGAAGAGGTCGTCGCGCTGCGGAACTATCTCCTGAAAGGCGGGTTTCTCATTGTCGATGATTTCGCGGCGAACCAGATCTGGACCTTCCGGGAGCAGATCCGTCGGGTCATTCCCAACGCTCGATTCGTCGAGCTGGACGGGCACGAGGATATCTTCCACTCGTTCTTCGAGATCGAGTCACTGGACTACAATCATCCTTACTACGGGTACAAGTCGGTCTTCTACGGCATATTCGAGGACAACGATCCCAACAAGCGGCTAATGGTCATCGTCAACTACAACAACGACATTGGAGAGTATTGGGAGTGGTCGAATATGGGCCTCATACCCGTCGACCTCAGCAACGAAGGTTTCAAGCTTGGCATCAATTACATCGTCTACGCAATGACCCACTGACGGATACCTCATGACGACTACCACACCCGACGTACTGGAACGGGCCGACGACATTGCCCTTGCCGACAAACTCAAGGATGCGCGCGAGCGCATTCTCGCGGAACTGCACAAACTCATCGTCGGCCAAGACGATGTGATTGAGCAGGTCCTCTTGTCGCTCTTCGTGGGCGGGAATAGCCTCATCGTGGGCGTGCCCGGCCTTGCCAAGACCCTGCTGATCCAGACTATCGCGCGCGCAATAGACCTCAAGTTCTCACGTATACAGTTCACGCCCGATCTGATGCCGTCGGACATCACGGGAACGGACCTGGTTCAGGAGGATCCCACAACGGGCGAGCGCAAATTCATCTTCGTCCCGGGGCCTGTCTTCGGCAACATCATCCTCGCCGACGAGATCAACCGGACACCACCCAAGACACAGGCGGCGCTGCTCGAGGCCATGCAGGAGCATCGCGTCACCGTACAGGGTCGTACCTATGATCTCGAGGAACCATTCTTCGTCTTCGCAACCCAGAATCCGATTGAACTGGAGGGCACCTACCCGCTGCCCGAAGCGCAACTCGATAGATTCATGTTCAACATCATCATCGAGTACTCTAGCGAAGACGAAGAACTCGAGATCGTGCGCAGTACGACGAGCACTCCCGACTACTCGTTTACCGCCGCGGTCACGGGCAAGGATATCGTCGCCTTTCAGCAATTGGTGCGCCGCGTTCCGGTCTCCGACCCGGTTCTTCGCTACGCCGTCTCACTCGTCCGCGCAAGCCGGCCCCGCCAGGACGGAGCCCCTGAGTTCGTAGAGAAGTGGCTCTCGTACGGTGCCAGCGTGCGCGCCGCACAATACCTCATCCACGGCGCGAAGGCGCGCGCGCTCGTCTTAGGCCGCTACCACCTGAAATTCGAGGATATCCAGGCGCTCGCCCATCCGGTTCTGCGCCACCGTCTCCTGAAGAACTTCCACGCAGAGTCCGAGGGGATCACCTCGGATGAATTGATCGACAAACTCGTAGAAGCGGTGCCCGTACCGGCGTCGGGCATGTGAACGGCACCCGGTTCCTCGACCCGCACATCCTCGCCCGGATCGACAACCTGGCGCTTCTGGCGCGTACGGTCGTGGACGGATTCATCAACGGCCTCCACCACTCGCCGTACTTCGGGCTGTCCACCGATTTTGCCGAGCACCGGCAGTACATGCCCGGCGACGACATTCGCCGGATCGATTGGCGTGTGTACGGACGGACTGACCGGTTTTACGTCAAGGAATTCGAGGCCGATACCAACGCCAACTTCAGCGTGCTCCTCGACATCTCCCGGTCGATGGCGTATGCCAGCGACGCGATCACGAAGCTGGACTACGGGCGCTATCTCGCGGCGTGCCTCACGTACCTATCACGGCGCCAACGGGATCGCGTCGGCGTCGTGACCTTCGACGACGATGTGCGCGAGTTCATCCCCGCATCCGCAAAACACCTCGATCTAGTCCTGCATACGCTCGATCGTGTGGAGCCTGGCGGGGAGGGCGAACTTTCCCGACCCCTCACCAAGATCGCTCAGAGCGTGCGGCGCCGCAGCATTCTGCTGCTGATCTCGGACCTGTATGCCGAGCCGGACACGATTGTGCGCCAGGTCGCGATGCTGACCAACAAGGGACACGACGTCATCGTGTTTCACGTATTGGATGCCGCGGAGCTGACGTTCCCCTTCGACCAGGCCAGCCAGTTCGAGGACATCGAGACCCGGGACCGCATTCCCGTCGTTCCCGAGAGCCAGCGGGCCGAGTACCTCGAGTTGATGGAACGTCACCTCACCGACATCGGCAGGCGTCTCGTGCAGAACCGTGTCGACTACTACTTGATCGATACGTCCAAGCCGCTCGACTTCGCGCTGTTCGAGTACCTGTCGCGACGCGAAGCTCTGGCGAGGGTGCGTTAGGTGAGCTTTCTCGCCCCGCTGTTCCTGCTCGGCCTGGGCGCGGTGGCCATTCCCATCCTGATCCACCTGACGCACAAGGAGCGGCGGGAGCCAATTGTTTTCCCGTCGCTCATGTTCCTGCGCAAGGTCCCGTTCAAGACGCAGCGCCGGCAACGGATTCGGAACTGGCCGCTCTTTTTGCTGCGTGCTGCAGCGGTTGTGCTGTTCGTCGCCGCCTTTGCCCGCCCCTTGCTGCAAGGGACGGTCTTGGGGGCAACCGCCAGCGGCGCCGCGCGGGAGATTGTGGTGCTGCTCGATCGGTCATACAGCATGGGCTACGGCGATCGGTGGACGCGTGCCGTCACCGCCGCCCGCGACGTGATCGCGAACTTGACCCCCGAGGATCGTCTCTCGATCGTCGTCTTTGCCGAGCAAACGGCTGTCCTGAACCAACCAAGTGCCGATCCCGTCCGGCTCGCGCTCCTGCTCGACGACCTGCATCCCGGCGCCGGCGCGACGCGCTATGCCACTGCGCTGCAGCTTGCACGCGATCTCCTCGACCAGTCGGAGCTGCCCCATCGCGAAGCGGTGCTCATCACCGACTTCCAACTCGCTGGTTGGGCCGGCACCGGAGATGTGCGCCTGCCCGCCGGTGCTACGCTGACTCACGTGGATGTCTCAGACGGCCCACAGTCCAACCGGGCGGTGGCCGGCGTATTGCTCGATCGCAGCCCCGCGAATGGAGGACGCGTCATCGTGAGCGCCCGTGTGACGAACGCCGGTCCGGAAGACGTGGAAAATCTGTCGGTGCAGCTGGATGTGAACGGGCAAGTGCTCCAGACGCAGGCGCTCGACGTACCCGCCAACGGTTCGGCGTTGGTACGGTTTGCTGCCATCGCCCTCCCAGCGGCACCCGTGCCGGGACGGGTCCACATTGCGCAGGACGCACTGCCTACCGACGACACCTATCATTTCCTGCTCCGCCCCATTCCGCGGATTCCGGTGCTTCTGGTGGAGCACCCAGATACCCCCGCTGACGAGACGGTCTATGTGCGCCGGGCGCTGGAGATCGGGCGCGACCCCGCCTTCGACGTGACGGTGCGGCGTACCGCGCGGCTGGGTGTCGCCGAACTGGCCGACGCTGCTGTGATCGTGTTCAACGACATCCCGCTTCCGAGCGGCGAGCCCGGCCGGCGCTTGGCAGAGTTCGTCGCCGATGGAGGTGGCGTGCTGGTAGCGTTCGGGAGACGAACCGGCGGGCTTCCATCGATCTTTCGGGACAGCCTCGGTAGCCCTACGGGCGAGCCGGTGGACCGCCTGGGCGATCGCGGCGGCACGCTGAGCGTCACCGCCTACACCCACCCCGTATTCGCACCCTTCGCGTCACCTCGAAGCGGTGATTTTTCGGCCGCGCGGTTCTTCCGGTATCGGCGCCTGGCCGTGCTGCCTACGGTGACAGCGCTCGCGAGATTCGACGACGGGAGCGCTGCACTTGCCGAGGCGCGCTACGGCACGGGACGCATCCTGCTGTGGGCATCGGACCTCGGCAACCGATGGAGCAACCTGCCGCTTCAGCCCGTCTTCCTGCCGTTCGTGCACCAAGCCGTGCGATACCTCGCGGATTTCCGGGAGCCACTCAACGCGTACGTCGCGGGACAGGTGCTCGACATCGCGGCACTGGGATTCCCAGCCGG
>JAZDCY010000028.1:0-87505 GCA_036679645.1 Gemmatimonadota bacterium
GTCGAGTCCACGACCACCGCGGCGATCGGCGCGGCAGCCGGCGTGGGCACGGGATTGCTGCTCGCATCTCTGATCGACGCGACGACACCGCTGCCCGCAAGCGTGGCCCCCTGGTCAATCGGTCTCGGGGTGGCCCTCGGCGCGGGCGTCGGTATCATTGCCGGCGTGTACCCGGCGAGCCGTGCGGCGCGCCTCGACCCGATCGTCGCGATGCGGCAGGAGTAACGTTGTGCCGGGACTGAGTGGCCTCACACAGCTCTTCGAGGGTGTCAGCATCGCCCTAGGGTCGTTGCGCAGCAACAAGATGCGCGCGGCGTTGACGGTGCTCGGGGTCGCCATCGGTGTCATGGTGGTGATGGTCATCGCGGCCACGGTTACCGGAATCAACCGCAACGTCTCGGCACTCTTCGAGGAATCCGGGACGCGCACGTTCTTCGTCACGCGGTATTTCGCGGGTGGCATCGTCGTGTCGGACGGATCCGACGAGATGAGCCCCTGGCGCCGGCGTCCCAACCTCGTCATCGAGGAGGCCGAGCGCCTTCGTGCGCTCCCCACGATCTCCTTTGTGGACGTCGAGGAGGGCTGGAGAGGGCCGGCCTCCTTCGGCGGCACCGAACTCACCTCCGTCCGCATCAGGGGGCGATCAGAGCATTGGCCCAACGTTGCGGGCGGCGACGTCTTCCCCGGCAGGTCGTTCACCCGGCTCGAAAACATGACCGCGGCGCGCGTCGCCGTGATTACCGACAACCTCTCGCAGCGCCTGTTCGGGCAACGCGACCCCATTGGCCGGCGTATTCGCCTGGCGGGTGAACCGTTCGAGGTGATCGGCGTCTACAGCCCACCAACCAATATCTTCGACGATGGGGACAGCCCCCGCGCCATCGTGCCGCACCGGACGCTGCTCAAGTTCATCAAGCCGGATCGCGGATGGATGGAGTTTACGGTCAAGGCGTCCGACACCGTGACGGTTGCGCGCGCCATCGATGACGTGACGGTCGCGCTCCGGACAACGCGCGCCCTGCGTCCCGGCCAAGAGAACAACTTCGACGTCGTGACCCAAGACAAGCTGCTCGACACCTGGAACAAGATCACCGGCGTGTTCTTCATGGTCATGATCGCCCTCTCGGGCGTGGGGCTGATGGTGGGCGGCGTGGGGGTCATCGCGATCATGATGATCTCGGTCACGGAACGCACGCGCGAGATTGGCGTGCGCAAGGCGTTGGGCGCAACCAGGCGCGTCATTCTGTGGCAGTTCCTCGTCGAAGCCTCCACGGTGACCCTCGTAGGCGGTATCGTCGGCATGGTGATGGGTGGCGGTCTGGCGTTCATCGTGTCGCACGCGACGCCACTCCCGGCCACAGTACCGTTGTGGTCCGTGGTCGTGGCGCTAGGCGCCGCCGCAGGCACGGGCATCATCTTCGGGATCTACCCGGCCGCACGCGCCGCACGCCTCGACCCGGTGGAGGCGCTCCGCTACGAGTAGCGGGACCGTCTGAGCGGCCTGGAGACCGGTCGGGCGTATTCGATAGCCGGTCGCCCCACACCCTTCTACCACCGGCCCCCCTCGCCCCGTAGGTTCCTTCATGCCGATCTTCGAGGGCTTCCGTCTCGCTTTGCAACAGCTCGCCGCCCATAGGCTTCGGTCGTTCTTTACACTGCTCGGGATCATCGTTTCCGTCGGGTTCCTCGTGGCAGTGATCGCGGTCATCCAGGGCATGAACGCGTATGTGCGGGATAACCTTGCGGGCGCCATCGTTGGGAAGAATGCGTTCCAGATTCGTCGCACGCCCATCTCGGTCGGCCTGATCGGCGACGAGGAATATCGTGAGCTGCAGCGCCGACCGATCATCGCACCGGAAGATGTTCCTCTCGTCGAGCGGGCCCTCCCCGATGCCGACGCTATCGCCCTCCAATCGGGCTGGCCCACCCCGCTCGCCGACGTTAAGTGGCGCAACCGCACTGTCGGTGATGTCTCCGTGTTTGGGGTCACGCCACCCTATGTCACCGTGCAGGACTACGAGCTGGCCGCCGGGCAGACATTCACCGACATCGACGTACGCGAGCGACGCCGCGTCGCCGTCCTGGGGTGGGACGTCTCGGAGCGCTACTTCGGCGACGAACCGGCACGCGCGCTGGACCAGACCATACGGGTGCGAGGGGAGACGTTCACGGTCATCGGCGTGATCGCACCAAAGGGTACGGTGCTGGGGCAGTCGTGGGATGGGTTCGTGCTCTTGCCCATGACCTCGTTCGAGGCGTTGTATGGGCGCCGCCGGACGACTGTGATTTCGGTCAAGATGGCCACCGCGGAGGCAGTGGCCGGGGCGATGGCGCGTGCCGAGGAGGCAATGCGGATTGCCCATCAACTCCGCCCGGGAGAGGCCAACGATTTCGCGGTCGATACGGCGGAAGGACTGATCAAGTTCTGGCAGAGCCTCACGCGCATCATCTTCGCCGTCGTGCCATCGTGGGTGGAATCGTGATCATGAACATCATGTTGATGTCGGTGAAGGAGCGCACGCGAGAGATCGGCATACGAAAATCACTGGGTGCGCGGCGACGGGACATCCGTCGGCAGTTCCTCGCCGAGTCGGTCGCCTTGGCCGTGATCGGTGGGGGCATCGGACTCGGGGCCGGCTGGACACTCGCACAATTGGTGCGTTTCGCCTCCCCACTTCCCGCCCTCGTCACGTTCTGGTCGGCGGCATTGGCCTTGAGCCTGGGCGCCAGCGTGGGGATCGTGTTCGGCGTCTATCCCGCCAACCGGGCGGCCAAGATGGATCCCGCAACCGCTATGAGGCACGAATGAAGGGCGGGAAGGCGGGAGGGCGGGAAGGCGGGACGTTGGCACGCGTCACCGACTCGCTCGAGGTGCTCGTCTCGCGTGAACGAATCCAGCGAGCACGTGGAGGGTTCAGTCGCGCACTGCATGGTATCACCGAGGGTGTGGCAATCGCGTTCGACTCCATCGGCACGAACAAGCTGAGATCGGGACTCACCGTTCTGGGCGTCGTCATTGGCGTGTCAACGGTGATGTCGATGGCATCGATCGTGAGCGGCATTCGCGGCCAGATCGTCAACACCTTGGAAGTCGTCGGTCCAACCACGTTTCGCATTATGCGGTTCTTTTCTTCCACACCCATCGATCCGGACAACCTCCCGCGCGAGGTACGTATCCGTCCGGTCCTGTCGTGGGCCGAGGCCGAGGCCATCGAGGACCTGCCGGAGATTCGCTACTCCGCCATATGGCTCGGCGTGTACGAGCGCCTACAGTACGGCGACACCCGCACGCAACTGTCCATCATCTACGGCGCGGATGATCGGTTCATGGAGGTGTTAGGTGGTGGCATGGTGGACGGACGCATCTTTACACCGACTGAAGCGCGGAGCGGTGCGTCGGTAGTGATTCTCGAGGTCGACGCGGCCGAGCACGTGTTCGGGCGCATCGATCCGCTCGGCAAGACCATGCGAATTGGTGGCAAGCCGCTCCGCGTAATCGGTCTGTATCGCACGCCGGAGAACATCTTCCAACCACCCGGTCAGGAGATCACGGCCATCGTGCCGTATCTCACGTCGATTCGGTCGTGGCGTTACGATGAGGCCAACGGACTCGTCATACTCGTCAAGCCACGGGAAACGATATCTGTCCCGCGCGCGATGGACGCGACCGCGCTGCAGCTCCGGCGCATGCGCAGCCTGCGGCCCGGTGATCCCGATACCTTCGACATGATCACGTCAGATCAGATTCTGGGTCTATTCAACCAGCTGACCGGCGCCTTCTTTCTCGTGATGATCGTGCTGTCGAGCGTGGCGCTGTTGGTCGGAGGGATCGGCGTCATGGCCATCATGATGGTGTCGGTCACCGAGCGCACGCGCGAGATAGGCGTGCGCAAAGCCATGGGCGCGACGCGACGCGAAATCCTGTGGCAGTTCCTCGTTGAGGCCGCGACGCTGACACTCGTTGGCGGCGCCCTCGGCGTCTTGGTCGGCCTGCTGGCCGGAGAAGGCCTGAAGGCCATGCTCGGGCTCGAATCGGGCGTACCGGTCTGGAGTGCAGCCGTGGCAACGGCGGTCTCGGTCGCCGTCGGGCTTGTATTCGGAATCCTTCCGGCGAATCGCGCCTCAAAGCTAGATCCTGTGGAGGCGTTGAGGTACGAGTAGGGGTGCAGGGTGCAGGGTGCAGGGTGCACGGTTAGCTTGTCCCAATGCCAAATCCCTCTCCCGTCGACCTCCTCGCGATCGGCGCTCACCCCGACGATGTCGAGTTGACCTGCGGCGGGACGTTGATCAGGGCCGCCAAGCAAGGGCATGCGACGGGAATCATTGACCTGACCGGCGGAGAGACCGGGACGCACGGCACGAAGAGCCTTCGCGCCGACGAGGCATCGACCGCAGCCGGGATCATGGGGGTCGTGCGGCGCTCGAACGCCGGGCTGCCCGACGCCGGCCTGCACAACACCGACGAAACCCGTCGCGTCGTGGTCGGCATGATCCGCAGCTTCCGGCCGCGCGTCGTGATCCTCCCGTTTCCCATTGGGCGGCATCCGGACCATCGCACGGCTTCCGAGCTGTGTCGGGACGCGTCCTACCTAGCAGGCCTCAAGAACTATGTGGCGGACGGTGAGCCGCACCGCCCGGAGAAGATCGTCTACACGTTGGCGTATCGTGAAGACCCCGTGAAGCCTACGTTCGTCGTGGACATCAGCGACGAGTTCGAGAAAAAAATGGAGGCGATTCGCTGTTACGCATCACAATTCGATGGCAAGATGGCGGCAGGAGAGATCTTCCCTTCCGGCGACGATATCTACGAGAACGTGCGCATGCACTGTGCGCGCGCGGGCAGCCTGATACGCACCGCCTACGGCGAACCCTTCATGACCCAGGAGACCGTGCGCATCGACGACATTGTCGGGATGGGCGTGCGATCGATGTAGCCCCCGCTTCAGCGGGAGAGCCGAGGCGGGTTTACCCGCGGATCATCCGCGCAACGCGTGTTCGTAAACCTGCAGGTCCCGCTGGCTGAAACAGACGAATCGCACGAGCTGTACAGACGTCGTTCCCGCGAGTTGTTCCTGCACCGTTTCGATGGCGATCCGTGCAGCCTGTTCGATGGGATAGCCGTAGGCGCCCGTGCTGATCGACGGAAATGCAATCGACCTGATGCCGTGGTCATTCGCTAGCACCAGCGAGTTCACGTAGCAGTTCCGTAGCTTCTCCGGCTCGCCTCGGTCGCCCCCACTCCATACCGGGCCCACCGTGTGGATTACATGTCTGGCGGGAAGCTGATACGCCCTCGTCATGCGCGCTTCCCCAGTAGGGCAGCCGCTGACGGTGCGGCACTCATCGAGTAACTCCGGGCCCGCTGCGCGGTGGATGGCGCCATCGACGCCACCGCCTCCGAGCAGCGTCGTGTTGGCGGCATTGACGATAGCATCGACGCGTTCCTGCGTGATGTCACCGCAAACAACCTCAAGGGTGCACATAGGCTCTCCTCACCGCTCGCTCAATGCTCGAGATCGGCCGGCATACCCTCCACCATGCCATCACGCCATCACGATGCTAGTTTTCACGTCCGATGATCGACACACCAATCTACCTCGACCACGCCGCCACCACCCCGGTCCTGCCCGAGGTGCGGGATGCCATGCTGCCATTCCTCGACGCGGCAGCTTTTGGTAACCCTAGCTCGGCCCATCAGTTGGGGCGAGCGGCCCGGGCAGCAGTGGACGAAGCCAGGCAGCAAGTGGCGAAGGCGGTCCGGACCGGCCCCGCGCACGTGGTGTTCACCGCGGGCGGAACGGAGGCCGACAACCTCGCGGTCTTGGGCCGTGCGCTACAGAACCGTGTCGACGGCGGACCGTTCCGGGTCGCCGTGGCGGCCACCGAGCACAAGGCGGTGCTCGGCGCCGCACACGCCGTCGAATCACTCGGGGGTGAGATGATCGAACTCCCGGTTCACTCCCACGGTCGCCTTCGGCTGGAGGCCCTAGACGAAGCGCTCAATCGCGACGTCGCCATCGTAAGCGTCATGTGGGTGAACAACGAGACCGGGGTGGTGCAGGATATCCCAGTGATCGCCACGCGCTGCCACGCGGCCGGCGTGCTGTTCCATACTGACGCCGTTCAGGCACTCGGCAAGCTTCCGATGGACCTGTCTACGCTGCCTGACGTCTTGGTCTCGGTCTCGGCACACAAGATCGGGGGACCCAAGGGAACCGGCGCGCTGATCGTCCCCGATCCGTCGACCATCATGCCGCTGATCCACGGCGGCGGCCAGCAATCGGGCATGCGTCCCGGAACGGAGAACGTGGCGGGTATCACGGGGCTCGGCAGGGCCGCTGAGTTGGCCGCCGCACACATCGAAGAGCACATCGCGGCGCGTGGCGCACTGCGCGACGCCTTCGAGCAACGGCTGCTCGACGCGATCCCCGACGCCACCGTCCACGCAGCCGAAACGGCTCGAGCACCCCATATCAGCAACGTAGGCATCCCCGGGACCGACAGCGAGGCGATGCTGATGCATCTCGACCTCGCAGGCATCTGCTGCTCAGCAGGGTCGGCCTGCACGACGGGTGCGATCGAACCATCTCACGTCTTGCACGCGATGGGCGTGCCCGACGATCTGGCGATAGGATCGTTGCGGTTCTCGTTCGGAGAGGGAAACACAATGGAGGACGTGAACCGAGCGATCGAGATACTCCCAGCGATTGTGGCGAAAGTACGGAAGCTGGGGAAGGTGTTGGGGCACCGATGACCCGCGTTCTCGTCGCGATGTCCGGAGGGGTCGATTCCTCCGTTGCCGCAGCACTGCTCGTGGAGCAAGGCTACGAGGTCATTGGCGCTACCATGAAACTGTTCTGCTACGGTGACGATGTCCCCGACCGTCCCTGCTGCTCGCTCGACTCGATCAATGACGCGCGCTCCGTCGCCGCATCCCTTGGCATTCCGCACTACCTGCTCAACATGGAAGATCGGTTCAGTGCGGACGTCATTCAGAACTTCGTCGATGAGTACGCGCGCGGACGCACACCCATTCCGTGTGTGCGCTGCAACTCCTTCACGAAGTTTCGTGACCTCGTGGCCCACGCGGAGTCGCTCGACTGCGATGCCATCGCGACCGGTCACTACGTCACCGCCAAGGACGGGGCGCTCTATCGCGGGTCGGATAGGAACAAGGACCAGAGCTACTTTCTCTGGGGTATCGATCGCGCGGTGGTCGCGCGCATGATCACGCCCGTGGGCAACCTCACGAAAGCAGAGACGCGTGCGCGTGCCCGCGAATTGGGATTGGTCACGGCCAACAAGAAGGAATCGGTCGAGATCTGCTTCGTGCCGACTGGAGATTATCTCCCTGTGCTGAAGGAGCACCTGCCCGAGGAGGCACCCGCGCTCGCGCCGGGACCGGTCGTCACGTCGCGTGGTGACGTGATTGGGACACACGACGGCTTTGCCCGCTACACGATCGGGCAGCGACGCGGTGTGCCCGGCGGGCACTCGGAACCGATGTACGTGATCGACATCCAACCGGAAACACGTACCGTGGTCGTCGGGACGGGCGATGAGCTGTTCGGCTCATCGGTGACGTTGGACGAAGTCAATTGGCTCACTGGCAGTCCCTTGGCGCCGGGTGACACATGCAGCATGCAGGTGCGATACCGTTCTCGAGCAGTCCCCGCGCGTGTAGCGGGGCACGAGCGTGACACGCGCATCACGCTCGACCTGTTGGAGCCTGTGCGCGCGATCGCACCCGGACAGTCAGGAGTCCTGTACGACGGCGATCGGCTCCTGGGCGGAGGCGTGATTGCCTAGCACCCACACACAATACGATACGAAGGGAAGTACCCGCATGGTCAAGCGTTCGCTAATGCTCGTCCTATCGTTGCTGCCGCTAGGGCCGCTGGCTGCACAGGAAGCCGACTCGGTCTGGGACATCAACGTCCCACACGGACCCGCGGACACCGTCCGTTTCGAGACCGACGAGGGGACGTGGATGGATCTGGACGTGAGTCCGGACGGGCGTTGGATCGTCTTCGATCTCCTGGGTGACATCTATCGACTGCCTATCGCGGGCGGCGAAGCCGAGCTCATCTCGGGGGGCCGCGCCTTTGAACATCTGCCGCGTTTCAGCCCCGACGGCGGAACGATCGTCTTCGTGAGCGACCGCAGCGGCAAGGATAACCTCTGGCTCATGCACGCCGATGGCACCAATCGTCGTCAGCTCACGAGACTGGACGACGACTTTCCGACCAATCCCATGTGGATGCCGGACGGCCAGTACATCGTCGCCAAACGGCATGTGCGTAGCACGCGTTCCTTAGGCGGGGGCGAGTTGTGGCTCTTCCACATCAACGGCGGAGATGGAGTGAAGCTCAAGGACCACGAGAGCTTCACGTCCGAGCTGAACGAACCGTACCCGTCAGCCGACGGACGCTACGTGTACTACACGGCTGCCAGCCCGTTCGACTACAACCGCAACGTGCACGCGGGGATCTTCCAGATATCCCGCGTTGATCGCCGCTCGGGCGAGGTCCAGCCCGTCACACGACACGCCGGTGGCGCAATTCGCCCAACGGTATCGCCCAATGGACGATCGCTCGCCTTCATCCGGCGCATTGGCTTGCAGTCGGTGCTGATCGTCCGGGATCTCGCAACCGGTACCGAGCGCTCCGTGTTCGACAGCCTCGACCGTGACCAACAGGAAACGTGGGTCGTACACGGAGCATATCCCACGTTCGCATGGACCCGAGACGGCCAGCGGATCGTCATCACGTTTGGTGGGAGACTGCACTCCATCGCGGTCGCGGATGGGAGCGTCGAGAACATCCCTTTCACCGCACAGGTAGAGCAGGTAGTCGAACAGGCGCTCCGTTTCCAACGCCGCATCCCCGACGACACCATGCACGTGCGGATGATCCGCTGGCCGATGCTCTCGGCTGACGGATCGACGCTGATATTCCAGGCGGTCGGCGCGCTCTGGCGAATCGGCCCCAGTGGAACGCCCGAGCGCATCGTGGAGGGCACGGCGTTCGAGTACGCGCCAAGCCTATCCGCCGACGGGCGATGGATCACGTTTGTCAGCTGGGACGATTCCATTGGCGGCCACGTCTGGAAGGTCGAGAACCGCTCCGGACCACGTCGCGCCGAACAACTCACGACGACGCCCAACCAGTACGCAAATCCGGTGTTCTCGCCCGACGGCCAGGAAATCGCTTTCGTCCAGGGCAGTGGCGCGGTCAACCGGGGCGCGGATCTCAGCGCCGAATTGTTCCTCACCATCAACATCATGAGCGCCGATGGTGGCCCGGTGAGGAAAGTGCTCCTGACGAACAACCGTGGGCCCAACCGCCGCATGCCGCGCGTGTGGTGGAGCGCAGACGGAAGGCATCTCTTTGTCCAGGAAAGTCGGGACGGGAACACTGTCCTCTCGAGCGTGCGCACCGACGGGACCGACCTGCGTGTACTTGCAACCAACGAGCGCGCCGAGGAGATGGTACCCTCGCCCGACGGCCGTTGGATCGCGTTCAAGGAACTCCACAACGTATACGTGGCGCCTCTCCCATGGACCGGGCAGCCGATCGAGCTGGAGGCGGCCGGCAAGGGTGTGAACGTCGTGCAGCTATCGAGGTACGGGGGCGATTGGCTCGCGTGGAGACCCGATTCGCGCTCCCTGACCTGGTCGCTCGGATCCGTGTTCTACCACCAGACTCTGGCCGCCGCGTATGACAGCGCGACTACTGAAGATGACGCTGCCGCGGATGATCCTCAGAACGCGGATTGGGTCGAGGCAAACGCCCGTGTTCCGGCGACCATCACGCAGATCGATTTCACCATTCCGAGATCTCGGCCCCGAGGGAGCCTCGTGCTGCGGGGCGCGCGGGTCATCACCATGAATGGTGACGAGGTGATCGAACAGGCGGACGTGGTCATCGACGGCAACCGAATTGCGCGCATCTGCCCGGGAACCTGTCCCAACGTACCTACGCTCGCCCGCGTCGTGCCCGTTCCGGGAAAGACGATCATGCCAGGCATAGTCGATGTGCATGCTCACATGGGGTACGCGACACTGGACATCCAACCACAGACTCTCTGGCAGTACTACGCGAATCTGGCCTACGGCGTGACTACCACGCACGACCCGTCGGCCTCGACGCAGGCCGTGTTCGCGCAGGCGGAGTTGGTGAACGCGGGGCGGATCGCTGGCCCGCGCGTCTACTCCACAGGCTTCATCCTTTACGGTGCAGAGAATGCCAACAAAGCGGTCATCAACAGTCTCGATGACGCGCGGGCACACGTTCGCCGGCTCAAGGCCGTCGGCGCATTCTCTGTCAAGAGTTACAACCAGATGCGGCGCGATGTGCGCCAGTGGATCATCGCAGCGGCCCGAGAGGAACACATGCTCGTGGTTCCCGAGGGAGGCTCGATGCTCCAGCAAAACCTAACGATGATTCTGGACGGCCATACCGGGCTCGAGCATGCTATTCCCGTTGCGCCACTCTACAAGGATGTCGTTACTCTCCTGGCCGGCAGCCAGACCGGATACACGCCAACCCTCATCGTAGGCTACGGCGGCGTGTGGGGAGAGAATTACTGGTACCAGGAATCAGACGTCTTCCGCAACGAACGGTTGTCACGTTTCGTGCCCCGGACCGTTCTCGATGCACGCGCGCGGCGGCGTATGCTCGTCCCGGAAGAGGAGTTCTACCATTTCGAACTGGCGCGTACAGCGCACGATATCGCCGAGGCCGGCGGGCACGTGCAGCTGGGTGCGCACGGTCAGCTCCAAGGATTGGGTGCGCACTGGGAGTTGTGGATGTTGGCGCAAGGTGGAATGACGCCGCTCGAAGCCCTGCACACGGCCACCCTGTCCGGTGCCGAGTACCTCGGCATGGCCCAGGATATCGGGTCGATCGAGCCCGGGAAGCTTGCCGATCTGATCGTGTTGGACGGGAACCCGTTGGACGACATCCGCGAGACCGAGCACGTCGCCATGGTCATGGTCAATGGCGTGCTGTACGACGCGGACCTGAACCAGACGTGGCCGAGGGATGTGCCCATGCCTCGCTTGAGATGGCAGCGGTAGCAAACGATCGGCAATTAGCGAATAGGGATCGGCGATTAGCAATTGAAAATCGGTCCGGCAACGATATGCTTCGAACCTGATCGCGCGATCTCAGCCATGCCGGTTGACGCCGGCCCTGAGGGTTGACCACCTTCCGGCCATGCGTGGTTTCATCCTGCGGCTCTTCATTACTGCGTTCGGCCTGTGGGTCGCGGACCAGCTCCTTGTCGGTATTCGGTTCGATTCCAGCGGCTCGTTGTTCCTCGCGGCCATCCTGTTGGGGCTCGTCAACGCGATCGTCCGGCCGGTGATCTTGATCCTGACACTCCCGGCGACCCTACTGACACTCGGCCTTTTCATCTTCGTCATCAACGGCGCCATGCTGCTCCTCGTGGCGCGCCTCATGTCGAGCTTCCACATCGAGGGCCTCTCCACGGCCATACTCGGCTGGGCGATCGTGGCCGTCACGAGCTGGGTGGCGAACGGGTTTGTCGGGGACAAGCGGAAGATCGAGATTCAGCGAATCGAAAGATAGATGCAGACGATTAGAGATTATAGAATAGAGATTGGAGATTGGCGATTGCACCAAATCTCCAATCTCCAATCTCCAATCTCTAATCTCTAATCTCCGCCTCCACTCGCTGCATCGTGCGCTTTGACGTACCGATCGAACCACTCGATCATACGAGCGATGACGTCGCCCACGCTCTCGCGCGACGCGTATCCGTGCGACTCGAACGGCAGCTGCACGTACTCCACCGTGGCACCCAGCCCCTTTAGTGCGTGATACATCCGCTGAGACTGCACCGGGAAGGTGCCCGAGTTATTGTCGTTCATGCCGTGGATTAGCAAGATCGGCTCGTTGATCTTGTCAGCATGGGCAAACGGCATCATCCGGAGATACACCTCCGGCGCCTCCCAGAACGTGCGGCGTTCGGCCTGGAACCCGAACGGCGTGAGGGACCGATTGTAGGCACCACTGCGCGCAATTCCCGCACGGAAGAGATCGGAATGCGCCAGCAGGTTCGCCGTGGCGAAGGCGCCATAGGAGTGACCCGCCACCCCGAAATTGCCGTCGGCGATACCCCGTTCCATGAGGTAATCGATCGCCGCTTGGGCGCCGGCCACCGTCTGCTCGACGTACGTGTTGTTGGCTGTGTCGCCGCCGACCACCGGGAGGGTCGGGTTGTCGAAAACCGCGTATCCCTGGGTGAGCAGGAAGAGACGTGAGGCGCCAGTCGGCAGCACAAACCGATTTGCACTCCCGCGAACTTGGCTCGCGGCCGCGGCTGAGGCAAACTCGCGTGGATAGATCCAGAATATCACGGGCACGGGCTGGCCCTCGACGTAGTCCGTGGGATAGTACAGCGTCCCGGACAGACCGACCCCGTCCGCGCGTTCGTACGTCAACAACTCCCGCCGCAACTGGGCGAGCGCGGGCGCCGGGCTCTCAGTGTGCGTGATCGCGGCCGTCGCCGCGGCACGACGCATGTCGCGGAGTAGATAGTTCGGCGGCGACGTACGGCTCTCCTGCCGCGTCACGACCGTGCTGGCCCGATCGTCCAGCACGGCAACCACCGACTCATATACGTCGTCCCCCGCCTGCCACAGGCGCTCGGCCTTGCGATCGTTCAGGTGATACCGATCGAGAAAAGGTCGATCGCCCTCGGGCGACGCACCGGCGCCGCGTAGGTAGATCCAATCCCCATTGCGACTCTGCAGCAGCACCCGGTGTCCGCTCGCGTTGCGTGTGAAGACGGGAGATCCGGGATCGCTGTAGCGATCCTCGGTCGATCGATCGACGATGATGCGCCAGCCAGCAGACGGGTCATCGGCATCGATCTTCCAGGTACGTAGCTGGCGCGAGCGGCGCTCGAATTCGCTCACCAGCGCTACGCCGTCTCGTCCCCAACTGATGCCTCCATAGCGCAGCTCCAGTCGGCCCAACTCGAGGGGGGCCGTGAAAGGAGCGGCAAGCGCGACGACGCGATCGCGTTCGCGTGCCGGCCGCCGAGTGTCTCCACCGTCGAGCGCCTCGACGAACACGATCGTGGCGGGCTGATCTGGCCGCCAGGAGAAGCTCCGTGGCCCTGTTCGCACGCCCCCGATGGGGACGCCTTCGGTGAGCGGAATGCTGGCGATCGTCACGACACGGACACCATCCAGATTCCACAACTCAATGTCCTGGGGAAACCGCGAAAAAGGAACCTGGTAGGAAAACGGCCCCTCGACTCGTGTCACCATCACGAGATCGCCCCCCGGCGACGGGGCAACCCGCGACAAAATTGCGGGCTCACCTAGCGGAGTGCTGTTCCCGGTCGCCGCTTCTACGAGCACGAGCTGGCTGGTCGCGTAGTAGGTGAAGAGCGCCTCGTCGTGCGGTGTGGTCAGGAGGTCCTGGTACGTGCGCACCGGCGCAGCCCCACCCACGTTGCGCTGGACGATTGGTCCTACGGGAACCGGCGACGCTTCGGGAACCGGCTCACGCGGTGGGACGACCCGGCACAGCAGGCGCGCGCTGTCCGGGAGCCACGCGCAGGGACTGCCGAAGACACCGTTCAAGCCTGCGAGCACCGATTGGGCGGCCCCCGTCGCCGCATCGGCGATCCACAATGCCAGACCATCATCCCCCTCCTGCACGAAGGCGACGTGGGCGTTGTCCGGGGCCCAACTGATCGATGAGATCTTCGCGTGCTCCGGCACTTCCACGGCACGCTCCGCTCCCGACGCGACGTCCCGGACCGTGAGCGCCCTGTACCCGAACACCGAGAAGCGGGACGTCGTATGGGGATTGATGCGCACGCCCGCGAGCCGCAGCATGGGCTGCGCAAGATCGACAATCGACGGCATTGCGGTTCGCTCGGCCAGCAACAGCCGCGCGCCGTCCGACGAGGCTATCAACAGGGGAAGACGAGGGGCATCGAGGATCCGCTCAACGATTGGCGGTGGCGTCTTGTAGGGCGCCTGGGACGATGCCGCATGGAAGGGAACGAGGAAAACGGCGAGAAGCACGAGACGAACGCGAACCATGAATCGCTCCGGGACGAGGCCGTGGTGTTTTCGTAAGCTACGGTCTCGTGACACCAGCGGCTACAGCGACACCTTCAGGGCGTGTTGTCCGGCAATCTCTCTACTTCGCGGCGCGGCGTAGTGTCGCCTTGACGCGGGCTACGAACCGCGGTGGATCGATCGGTTTTCGAATGTAATCGTCCGCACCGAGATTGATCAGCTCAATCTCGGAATCGTCTGGTTCCGAGCCGGTGAGCACGATGACCGGCAACGACGACACCTCCGGCATTTCCCGCACCGCTTTCAAAACACCGCGCCCGTCGAGCACCGGCATGTCCAGATCAATGACGATCAGGTCGTAGCGACCGTTCCGCATCAGTTCTGCGAGACCCTGCTCCCCGTTCTCGGCCTCCGAAACAATGAACCCGCTTGCCTCGAGGAGCGTCCGGGCCAATCCCCGGTTCACGGCATCATCGTCCATCACGAGGATCCGCTCCGGACCGGCATCTCCGCCAGGCTCGGTCATCTCGTCGCCAGGAAGTGTACCGAGCAATTGCTCGATGGAATCGGCGGCGCCGTAGCGCCTGTCCAGCGCGTCATGGATGGCCCGGGGCGGGGCAACCTCGAAAACGGGCAGGCGCGAGGAGGCAAGGCCAATCTCCTGCCCGATGGCGATATCGGTCGGGTCGCTAGTCGCGACGACGATCTCCCGGTCGGACTGCCTCAGCGGAAGGACGTTGTGTTTGCGGACCAGGGACTCCTCGATGAGCTTCGTCACCACGGGATCGCCGATTTCGAGGTTGGCCACCTTCAGGCGGAAGAAGGCCGCCACCTCAACCACCAGCGCCTCGCCGGACACGCCACAATGCCGTGCGACCGCATCCCATGCCTGTACAGGAGGTATCTGGGGAACGATCTCGAGCTCGTCTGCCCCATCGAGCCCGGCGCGCCGGGCTACTTGAACCAGCCAATGGACCGCCACCGCCGAGGCCGTCATGCCGCTTCCTCCGCTCCACCCGGGAGCTCTTGCAGGTACTTCATTGCACGTTTGTGGGCCTTCGTGATCTCGGGCACCAGGGCACGCGCCCGGGCGACGTTCCCCGCAGCGGCTTCCGATTCCGCTTCTTGCAGCAGCTCGGCGAGTCGGTACGCCCGGATCGTGCGACACGCAGACTTGTAAGCGTGGGCCGCATCCCTGATAGCCTTAGGATCGTCCTGTTTAGCAACCTTCTTGAGCGTTCCTAGCCGGCTAGGCGCATCGCCCATGAAGACCCCCAGCATCTGATTGACGGCCGATTCAACCCCGGCTGCGCGCATCTCCTCGCGGAACGACGCGACGTCCACCGGTGTGGCGCTTTCCGCCCGCTCGCCGGATGTGGCGCCGTCTGGACGGCCGGTGGCTTGGCCGGTCCGCTCGACCGCGGCGAACAGATCGTCGGACTTGAAGGGTTTCGTGAGATAGTCGTCCATCCCCTGCGCGAGGTAGCGTTCCCGATCTCCGGCCGTGGCATGCGCGGTGAGTGCCACGACGGGAATCCGGTCCCCGCCCGGCAACGCGCGGATCTCGGCCGTCGCCGCTACCCCGTCGAGTTCCGGCATCTGGATATCCATGAGGATCACGTCGAAACGGCCGCCCTTGCGAACGGCGTCCACTGCGGCACGACCGTTATCGACGATCGTGACCCCATGGCCCCGCTTGCGCAGCAGCAGGGCTGCAACTTCCTGGTTCACCGGATTGTCTTCCGCCAGGAGAATCGTGACGCGGCGGCGACTCTCCCGAATCGAGTGTCGCGTGATCAGGTTCCCGCGCCGATCAGGGTGCTCGCGATAGTCGAGCACACGGGCGGCTACATCGAGGAGCTCGCTCCGCTCGAGGGGCTTCACGAGGTACGCATCTACCCCCAGCTCACGACAGCGCTTGCCATCGCCACGTTGGCCCGATGACGTGCAGATCATCAGTCCTGTGCCTGCAAGTACCTCTTCGGCACGGATTTCCTGAGCTAGCTCGAATCCGTCCTTTCCCGGTAGCTGCGCATCCAGCAGCACGAGGTCGATAGGAGTCCCGGCCGCGCGCTCACGTAACGTCTCGAGCGCCTGTTTTGCGTCGCTGACCGCCACGACGGTGACGCCGGCCGCCGAGAGCGTGTGCTCGAACGTCCGCGTGGTCACCGCGCTGTCGTCCACCACAAGCGCGTGCCGGCCCGCGAGCTCGGACAGGACGAGCTCCTCTGGTTGGTCGTTGGTTGCCTCGACCGGAAGCGACAGATCGAACCAGAATTCACTCCCCTTTCCCACCTCGCTCCGCACGCGAAGATCTCCACCCATGACCGCTACGAGACGCTGCGAGATGGCGAGGCCAAGCCCGGTGCCACCGTACTCCCGCGTCGTCGAAAGGTCCGCCTGTTGGAACTCCTCGAAAATGGCATCGAGCTTGGCGGCTGGAATCCCGATGCCGGTGTCCTGGACGCCGAAGCGGAGCCGTACCTCATGCTCCAGATCCTGAAGCACCTGAATCGACACCACCACCTGCCCGTTCTCGGTGAACTTTACCCCATTCGAGATGAGGTTCGTGAGCACCTGCCGTAACCGCCCCGCGTCGCCACGCACGCGTTCCGGCACATCCTGCGCAATATCGGTTGAGAGCTCCACGTGCCGTTCGCTGGCGCACACAGCGAGCACGCGCGTCGCGTTGACCACCAAACCGGGCAGCTCGAACGGGATGGCCTCCAGTTCGATTCGGCCTGCCTCGACCTTGGAAAAGTCGAGGACGTCGTTGATCAGCTCCAGCAACGTCACCCCAGAGGTATGGGCCATGTCGGCAAGCCGACGCTGCTCGTCGTTCAGCTCAGAGTCGAGCAGCAGTTCCGTCATCCCAAGGACCCCGTTCAGAGGAGTACGGATCTCGTGACTCACGTTTGCCAGGAAGGCCGTTCGCACGCTCGCGGAGTGCTGGGCGGAATCGCGCGCGCGCTCGAGCGCTTCGCGCATTTCGACCCGGGCAGTAACGTCCCGAGCCGTCCCGTGCGCGCCAATGATCTCACCCTGCGCGTCGCGCACTGGCCGCGCCGAGAAACTGAGCGTGACGGGGGTACCGTGGACGTCCCGGTGAATCGCCTCGAAGTCCGTTACCTCACCACCGTCCATCACCTCGCGAAACCAGGCGTCGGTCTCGGGCAGCGAATGCGGATGGACACGTTCTTTGAGGTCACTGCCGAGGAGATCCTCGGCCTGCACCCCGTAGATCGTCTCTACGGCGGCGTTCAGGAAGGTCCACCGCCCCGCTCGATCGATGCGCCAGACCAGGTCGGACGCGGACTCGACGAGTTGGCGGTACTGCGCCTCCGTCTCACGTAGCGCCAGTTCCGCCGTCTTCATGGCCGTGATGTCGTCGTAGAGGACGAAGACCCCTCCCTGCTGGATGCCCTCCACCGGAGCGGCGGCAATCCGGACGAAGAGGCTCCTGCCGTCCGCTGTGAGGCGGCGTCCCTCAGACACCACCGCCTCACCTGCACCCACCCGTTCGATCAACTCCGTCGCGTCCTCCGCGTCCGGTGGCACGAGGAAATCGTCGAGCCGCCGCCCGACCACATCGGCCGCGGCGTAGCCAAACGTCTTCTCAAACCCGGGGTTGACCCCCAGCACCCGCCCATTCCGACTCACCGCCACGATGGCGGTGGGCGCCGACGTTATCAGGGCATCGAGAAATCCCCGCTCGCGGGCCGCTTCTTCCTGGCTGAACTCGAGCCGCTTTGCCGTACGGGCGGAGTCGACGTAGGCCCGGTGACTGCGGCGGAAGTAGGCGGACATGAGTGCGACGTACAGGGTGACCAGCACCAACGCCACGATGTGTTCCCGGCTATCCGCCACGCGAGCCAGCGCGAGGAGCAGCGGGCTCACAAGTGTGCCGACGAATAGGTAGAAACTCCGTGGATCGCCAATGAGCGTCATGGGAGACACCGCGATCATCCCGGCGAACACCACCATGACGAACGCCATGGCGGTCATGGTCAGGTACGGCGCCACGGCCAGCACGCCAAGCCCCCACGCTAGTCCCTGGATCGCGACGGCCCCGCGGAGCACGCGCGCGACCTCCTGCGCCGGAGACGAATGCCGCACCGAGAGGGCGAGCTGGCGCCACCGGTATCCGGCCGCCAGCAGCACTGCAGCCATCCACGCCGCTAGTGCACGCGTGGGAAGGACATCCCAGAAGAGGAACGCGATCATGGCGGCGAGCGCCACGTGGGACAGGGCGGGCAAGACCCGGTCCGAGACCAACTGCCGGGCAACGTCTCCCCGCAGCTCCCAGTCTACGCGCTCTTCGAGCTGAGCCGTCCGCAGGCTTTCACCCGGCAGCCATGCCAGCATCGAGGCCCGCCGTGGGCCCTCTTCGATGGGGGTTTCCCGACTCGAACGGCGCCGCGTCCGCCGACTCATCTCACGCTGCCACAGTGAGCGGGCGCCCGTCCAAAGGTGCCTCGGTGACCTCCGTCACCTCGAACACGCTTCAGACACCACCGCGAGGCTCCGTAAATTGGAGGTACGCGATGGCACTCATGTGCCATGCATCCCCGACACACGTGGAGGAACGCATGTTTCGCAAGAGTACGTTCACAATCCTCGCCGTTCTGTCCGCCGTCGCCTGCGGTGATACCAACGGGCCGGCGGGCGATTTCGACGCCGTGCAGACCCAAGAAACGGCCGACTCGGTCATCACCTCTGTTGACGGCAACGTCGCGCTGCAGAGCATGGCGGTGCTGGCACAGGCCTTTGCGCTGACCGCCGGCCAGCAGGCCGCGGTGCAGGCGGCTCTCGTGGCTCTCCCGACCGAAAACGCCGGCCGGCCACGGTCCGCCCCCGAACGCGTGCAGGCCTTCGGTGCCGCCGCAATCGCCTTCAGCACGGCCGCGCCCGCCGACCTGTTCCCGCCGTCGGTGCAGGGCAACACCTACCGACTCAATCCGCAAACACTCCAGTACGAAGTGGATCCGACCGCGACCGGCGCGCCCGCGACCGGCGTGCGCTTCATCTTGTACGCGGTCGATCCCATCTTGGAAAGGGTCATCACGCCACTGGTGGAAATCGGCTGGGTGGACCTGATCGACGAGTCGACCGCAACCTCGAACAGCCTGCATATCATCGCCGTCGTGGGTGAGGTGACGGCGCTCGACTACATCGCGACGGCCCAGTTGGGCGGCGGTGGCGCCACCTTCACGGTCGACGGCACGATCTCCAATGGTTCGGAATCGGTCGATTTCGATCTGACGTTCGGGGCGTCGGCGAGCGGCGTGACGATCGACTACTTGATCTCGGTGCAGGGCCGCAACCAGTCGATCCATCTCGTCGCGGTCGGCTCCGCTGACGAATCCGACCTGACGATCACACTGACCGTCGTGAACGGGGCGGATATGGCTCAACTCACGGCGACCATTGCCGCCGGTCAGATCGAAGGCAGCATCACGCACAACGGGACGGTCGTGGTTACTTTTTCCGGCAGTGAGGAGAACCCGACCTTCACGGGCGCGGACGGCGGGGAGCTCACCGAGGGTGAGATCCGGGCCCTGCACGCCCTCAGCCAACTCATCGACGAAATGTTCGATTCGCTCGAGGACTTGCTCGAGCCGGCCGAGTTCGTTTTCGGCGTCTAACTGCCTCTGGAGGCTCGTCGTCGGCGTGCTCGCGGTTACCGCGTGCGAGACGTCGCCGACGAGCCTCCAGCCCATCTTCATCAATGGACGAGCGGTCGCCCCAGAAGGCGACTCTCTGTTTGCCGTTACCGACCCGGATCGCGGCGTCGCCTTCCTGGACCGCCGCGGCAGGCTCCAGGACTCCCTCGGGGCGGCCGAGTTGATGAACCCCGGCAAGGTCCAAATCGTCAGCAACACCGTATACGTCTCGGACGTCGAGGACGGGCATCCGCTGGTGCTAGTCTTCAGCCGGGACGGTCGGCTCGAACGGCGCATCGACCTCGATACTTTGGCCGGCCAGCCGCACCAGTTCGCGGCGTTGCCGGACGGCACGATCGTAGTCGAAACCTCCGACCGCCGTCTCGTAGCACTCCGAAACGATTCCATTGACACCTTTGCCGTTGTAGAGGGAGGCTCCCGACCGAGTCTGCTCACGGCAGCCGACGGGGGCGTCTTGCACGCGGTACCCGACCACGCGATCACCCTTTACAATAGTTTCGGCAATACGCGCTGGAGGATTGAGTGGCCGTGGGTGGAATCCGCCTACGTGAGTGACGTGGCTATCGACTCTCGGGGACGGGTACATGTCATTGTGGGATCGTCGAGCGAGGAGACGTTCACCGTCCAGACGCTCACGCGCGAGAGCGGCGAGATCTTCCGCTGGTCGGAACCGACGACGGAATCGACCTTCGTGGTCAATAGGGTCGGACAGGTGACCCGCGCGCCGGAACGCGGGCGTCATCTGACTGGTGAGCGGAACTGACGCTCAGTAGCTGAGCTTTGCGGCCTCCGCGAACTGCTTCAGGAGTGACTCCTGCTCCGGAGTGAGCTTGCCGGGCAACTTGACGTTGACCTCGACAAACTGATCACCGCGCTTCCCATTCCGCTCCACGCCCTGCCCTTTGAGCCGGAACTTCCGACCGGGCTGCGTACCTCCAGGCACCTTCAGCACAACCCGCTTCCCGGTAACCGTGCGCACACGGATCTTGGTGCCCAAGATTGCCTGGGCCAGGTTGATGGGCACCCGGCAATGCAGATCAAGTCCCTCCCGCCGCAGGAACCGATCCGGCTTCACCGCAAACGTGACGAGGATGTCGCCCATCGCACCACCGGAACCGCGCTGGCCCTCGCCCTTGATCCGCACACGTTGCCCCGACTCGGTCCCGGCTGGAACGGACACCATGATGCGTCGATCGAGGCTCACCTCGCCCTGACTGGCGCACCGAGTGCACGGCTCTGACGCGACCCGCCCGCTGCCGCGACAGGCCGGACATGGTCGCGTGACGGAGAACGCTCCCTGGCCGAACGTCACCTGGCCCTTGCCACGGCATTCCGAGCAGGTTGATACCTTCGCACCCGGCGCCGCCCCGGAACCGCCACAGGTAGGGCAGGCCTCGGTAACCCGGATAGTGACCGGCACCTTGCCACCCAGCGCCGCCGTCTTGAAGGGCACGGTAGCGGTGACCTCCAGGGGCTCACGCCCCTGTTCAGAGCGCCCTCGGCCGAAGATCGACGAGAAGAGGTCCCCCAGGCCACCGAACCCTTCAAACCCCCGCGTGAAATCGAAGTCTTCGGTCCGCCCCTGAGCCCCACCGGGAGAGCGTGCCGCCCCGCGCCTGGTGAACGCGCCGTACTTGCGCATGAGGTCGTATTGTTTGCGCTTTTCCTTGTCGCCCAGTACGGCGTGCGCCTCCGAAATCCCCTTGAAGCGCTCGGCGGCTGACGGATCGTCGGGATTCGCGTCCGGATGGTACCTCTTGGCGAGACCGCGATAGGCCTTCTTGATCTCGTCCGGCCCAGCTTTCTCGGAGACGCCGAGGACCTGGTAGTAGTCGGTGACCGCAGCCATGGCCTAGGACCCTTGTGGGGTCTCCTCCGCCTCTCCAGACCACACCCTGACCTGTACGCGGGCCGGTCGCAGCAACTGCTTGTGAAACCGGTACCCGACCTGGAGAACTGCGGCGATCGTGTGGTCCTGCTCTGGCGTCGCGGCGGGAACCGACGTAACGGCCTCATGGACGTTCGGGTCGAACGGCTCGTCGACGGCCCCTACCCACTCCATGCCAGCTATCTCTAGTTGACGCAACAACTTACGCTCTACCAACTCGACGCCCTGGAGGACCTCGCCTACCGCTGACTGGCTGGGGTCTACATGGGCCACCCGGGCCAGGTCATCGAGAGCATCGAGCAGTTGGCGCAGCAAGTCGCCTTGCGCTCGCTCTCGGTTCTCGATCTGTTCGCGCGCGCGTCGCTTGCGAAAATTGTCGAACTCCGCCGCCAACCTCAGGTGTTGGTCTCGTAACTCCTCCAACTCTGCGACCGCCGGGTGCGGACCCGATTCCGGCTCCGCGACTAGCTCCACCGCTTCAACGGGGACGGGCGTCGTTTCCACAGCCTCAGCGACTGCCGCATCGTGTTCGGGCGTCGCCTCCTGCGGGACGTCCGCGACCGCGTCCGATTTCTTGCTCCGCTTCTTTCGCATCGCTCCTCAGTAGCTCGCTCTCGTGTAGGCCGAACCCGAATAATAATGTCACGCCACGTCTCGACCGCGGGTCACAATACACCTATCGTCCGCCTCAGCAGGAAAAGCGCACCCTGCACCGCTCGCGCCCGGATCTGGTATCGGTCACCCAGAACCCGAAGGGTGACGACCCTGTTTTGGGCCCCGACCCGCGCGGCGAGACAGACGGTCCCCACCGGCTTGTCATCGGTCCCGCCGCCCGGTCCGGCAACCCCCGACACCGCAAGACCGGCCTCAACGCCAAATCGGTCACAGACACCGTGGGCCATGGCGGTCACGACCGCTTCGCTCACGGCACCGTGTGTCGCGAGCAGCTCCTCGCCCACTCCGAGCTGCACGCGCTTCACGGCGTCGTCGTAGGCCACAACACCGCCGACAAACGCCACCGATGCTCCAGCGACTGCTGTGAGCCGCGCGCCAATGAGCCCTCCCGTACACGATTCCGCGACGGCCAGCCGGAGGCGCTTCTGTTCGAGCAGGTGAAGCACCTCGCCTGCGAGGTCAGCCCCATCAGCACCGTAGCAGTGATCCCCCAACGTGGGCCGCACCAGGCCGATGGCCTCGCTGAGCATCGCGTCCGCCCGATTGGCGGCCACACCCCATACGGTGAACCGCAGGTCCACGCCGTCGAGAGTGGGCAGGTAGGCAAGCGTGACCGGCGCCAGCGTTTGC
Organism: Gemmatimonadota bacterium; assembly: GCA_036679645.1. Lineage (GTDB taxonomy): Bacteria > Gemmatimonadota > Gemmatimonadetes > Gemmatimonadales > GWC2-71-9 > JADFNB01. The sequence continues at coordinate 22,946 of JAZDCY010000028.1, forward strand.
TCCACGCCATCTAACCGGTCGGCCAGCGCCGACTCGCCAATGCCAGCGGTCCGCAGTACGTACGAGCGGGTCACCACCGCGGTGTCGGAGAGCTGGCGAGCAAGACGCGGTACCACCTCCTCGGCGACCAGGCCACGCGCCTCTTCCGGTACGCCAGGCAGCATAACGACGGTCCCCGGGGCTCCCTCGAGCCACAGCCCCGGGGCCGTACCACGCGGATTGCTCAGGCGTTCGGCGCCACGCGGCAACAGGGCCTGTGTCCGGTTTGACTCGGGCATGGCACCCGGTCGGCGCAGCGCCTGCCAGCGCTCCTCGAGCAACCGTTCGTAGGCCTCATCGCGTACCATCGGCACCTTGTATATGGCCGCGACCGCACCCTTAGTGATGTCATCGCGCGTGGGTCCGAGACCACCGGTGGTGACGACGAACCCTGCGCGGGCCAGTGCGTCCCTGACCGTTGCCACAATGGCGTCGTGGTCGTCCCCAACCGTGGACGTCCTGACCACGCGCGCCCCTACGGCTGTAAGGGCACGACTCAGATCGGCTGCGTTGCTGTCTACTGTGTGACCGAGTAACAACTCGGTCCCGATCGTAACGAGCTCAAGGTCCATCCGAGGGGGCGGATCCCGGGTGCAGGAAGAGACTGCGGTAACGGTAGAGATACACGCCCAGTGAGTAGACCGTGATCAGGATGGCGCCAGCCAGGGTCACGGCCACGAAAGTTCCGTGGAACCGCTCCCAAAACTCCCCGAACCAGCCGCTACGCCACTCAAACGCCGCCGCCATGTCCTTCCACGCGAACCACGCAATTGTGGCGCCGATGAAGGTGTCTTGGATGATGGTCTTCAGCTTTCCCGCTCCGGCGGCGGCGATCACCACGCCGCGTCGCTTCGCCACGTGGCGGAAGACGGTCATTAACGCCTCGCGGCCGAGCAGCAGTAGGGCTACCCACAGCGGCAGGCTACCCCACCACGGGATCTCGTATTGATGCATCGGGTAGCGCGTGATCCAGTAGATGGGGATGAGGGTGGCGATCAGGAGCAGTTTGTCGGCAAGCGGGTCGAGGAGCTTGCCGAGATCGGTGACCTCATCGCGCTCGCGTGCAAGACGGCCATCGTAGATATCGGAGATCGCCGCAGCGAGGAAGACGACGATGGCAATCAGCTTGGGAACGTACCCGTTGATGAACGGGAGTAACGCGATCACCGGTGTCAGGGCAATCCTGGCCACCGTGAGGATATTGGGCAGCGTCCAGATCACTGCACCACCTCAGCTGAGCGTCTTGAGCACCATCTTCGCGACCGTCTTCAGCGTTTCGAACACGCCCTCACCGCTGACGGCGACGGACTCGAGGTACGGAGCCCGCTCGACCCACGTGCCGTCAATTTGGAAGATGAGTTGTTCACCCTCGTGAGACGGATCCTCTTTGACCGACTGTTTGGCAACGTCTTCCAGCGGCCAGCCCGGATTGAGGGCCGGCTGTAGGTCGGCAATCGGGGACGCGTTGGGTAGGTCTCGCTTGTTGTACTGGACGACGAACGGGATTTGGGTGAGGTCGTACCCGTATTGCACCATATTGTCGTACAGATTCTGCATCGACTCGAGGTTCGCCTCCATCCGCTCCATCTGGCTGTCGGCGACGAAGACGATCCCGTCCACCCCCTTGAGGATGAGCTTGCGGGATGCGTTGTAGTACACCTGCCCCGGTACGGTGTACAGATGGAAACGCGTCTTGAATCCACGGATCGTTCCGAGATCTACGGGCAGGAAATCGAAGAAGAGCGTGCGCTCGGTTTCCGTCGCGAGCGAAACCATCTTCCCGCGCGCATCGGGATTCACCTTGCTGTAGACGTGCTCGAGGTTGGTGGTCTTGCCGCCGAGACCGGGGCCGTAGTACACCAACTTGCAGTTGATCTCGCGGGACGCGTAGTTGATCATCGACATGGTCGCGTCCTCTACTCGCCGAACAGTTTGTCGATCTCGTCTTCAGCGCCTTCGAGCAATCCCGGCTGCTTACCGGCGTCCCCGCCGGCGGCTAGACGGGAAAACATCTCATCGAAGACCTGGCCGAGATCGGTGACGGTCTGCTTTACGCGGAGACGCACCAGACCCACCGTCGTGCGCTGATCGAAGAGCACGACGAGGATGACGCGGCGTGCCACATCCGCGAGGTACATCGATTCCTTCTCGCCTTGGTGGAACAGCGACGCGAACTCGGACTCGCCGATCATCTTGGCGAGTTGATCGTTGGCGGAGAAGTCCGCGGCGGTGAGGGAAGCGAACGCCGCCGAGTCGAACTGCAACTGCTCGCCCGCGTTGGCCAGGAGTTGCCCCGTTCGATCAACGAGCAGGGCGCTCCGGGCGCTCGATTCCTTCAGCAGCGCGTGCAGGTGTTCAGTGATCCGGTTGTGGTCACTCTCGCCGAGCGACCACGTGCCGGCAGTTTCCGCCATCGGCTCCTCGCATTACCCGAGTTTTGCTTCCATACGCCGGGCGATCGTCTCGGCCCGTCGTCTGAGCATCGGCTGCCCTTCCCATGTTACATAATCTCTCAAGAGACGGACCGTCTCAATATTGGGATGCGCGCTGAGGTACCCGAGGGCAGACAGACGTCGCAGCGGCCGATTGCTGAACAAGGCCCGACGATAACGGCTGATCGAGTGCTGGGCAAGCACCGTCCCGGCAACGGCGCCTAGCCCAAAGGCCGTGAGCAGCGTGGTCAGTCGCGGATGCACCTCTTAGTTATCCATTTCTCGGCGCGCCGCGAGTGACCGCGCGATCGTGACCTCGTCGGCATACTCCAAATCACCGCCAACCGGAAGCCCAAGCGCAATCCGCGTGACCCGCGCGCTGCTCGACGCCAGAAGGTCACGCACGTAGGTCGCCGTCACCTCACCCTCCATGGAAGGGTTCGTGGCCACGATGACCTCCGACACGGCGCTTCCGTTCTGCACGCGGGTCCCCAGAGCTTCCATGCGCAGATCCTTGGGGCCAACGCCGTCGAGCGGGGAGAGAAACCCACCCAACACATGATACAACCCCCGGTACTCGCCGGTTCGCTCGATGGCGTGAATATCGGACGGTTCCTCCACCACACAGAGCGTGCTGGCGTCCCGGCGGGGATCCGAACAGATCCCGCACGGGTCCGATTCGCCCAGGTCGCCACACGTCGAGCATGGCCGGACACGCGCCCGGAGATCCCCGATCACGCGTGCGAGGCGCGTGACATCGGTCGGTGGCTGCTTCAGCAGGAAATAGGTGAGACGGGTTGCGGTCTTCCTGCCTATGCCCGGAAGCCTGGCGAGCTCGGTAGTCAGCTCGTCGATTGCCGACACGGGGATTACAACGGGAACTGGAACGGAAGCGGCATGCCCCCGGTCGCCTTGCGGAGCTCCTCGCGATACATGTCCTCCGCCCGGCGCTGGGCATCGGCGACGGCGGCGACCACGAGATCCTCGAGCATCTCCACGTCCGAGTCCGCAACGGCTGCGGGATCGATCTGGAGCGACCGAATCCGCCCGCGTCCGTCGGCGGTGACGGTCACCATTCCGCCACCGGCACTCCCGGTCACGATACGTTCGGCGAGTTCTGTCTGCATCTGGCTGAGTCGACCCTGCATCTGCTGGCCGAGCTGCAGCAACTGCGAAAAATCAGGCATGCTTGCCATGGGTGTCCTGCAGGAGGTGTAAATGCAAGCTACCGAGGTCCGTGGGGTGTCGCAAGCTACTCGAGAAGCTCGAGGTCGAGCGACTCGGCAACCGCGTCAAGTGCTTGATCCTTCTTGCGATACACCTCTAGGCGCTGGCGCCGATCGGTGTGCTGATCGAGCCGCTGGACCGGGCTTCCTTCCCCCTCCCCGGCGGCACTCGCCGGCTGCAGTCTGATTGAAATCGAGACCCCGAGCACGTCCGTGATGGCGGCCTCGATCATGGCCCGGTTCGTCTGGAGGCCCTCGAGGTGCACCTCGCTATCCGACACGGTCAGCGTGACCTCCACCCCGTCCACGCCCGCCGGTTCCGCGTGCACCAGCGCTTCGCGCAACATCCGCTTCTTGTGCCCAACCGCTTCCGTCACCGCGTCCCAATGTGCTACGAGGGCTTCGAGCGTCAGAATACCAGTCGCTTGCGCTGCAGGGGACGGGGGTCGGGGCGAGTGGGCGCTGGGCGCCGCGGTTACGCGGACACGATCCTCCACCACCCCCACCCCTTCCGTCGCCCGGCCGCCCCGCACGCCCTTCCGCTTTCCACCCACCGGAGACCGAGAGGTGACCGGGGTCGATCCGAGCGCCGAGAGCACCTCCTCGAGTTCGACCGTCCGGTCGAGCAGGGTCCACTGCAGCAACAAGGTCTCGACATGCAGACGTTGGTTGGGCGATCGGCGGATGGCAGTTTCCGCCTCCTGGAGGAGCCGCAGCATCCGGAGCACGTCACCCACCCTGAACCGATCGGCAAACCGATCGATCGTGTTGCGCAGGCTCTCGGTCAGCCCCTCCGGCTCTCCCCCGAGCAGGCGCAAGGCAAGCGCACGTAGCGTCTCCCCCAGCCCACCAATGAACTCCGCGAGATCCGCCCCCCCCTCCGCGAGCCGCGCCACGAACGGGAAGACGGCCGCCGGCTCCCGATCCGCGGTGAACGCCAGCATTTCACCGTACAGCTCGTCGTCGATGAGCCCCAGGGCCGTGCGCACTCGCTCCGCCGTGACCGCCCCCTCACCAAACGCCAGGACCTGATCGAGAACCGACAGTGCGTCTCGCAGGCCACCCGCTGCCGCGCGAGCGATTAACAGCAGGGCATCGTCCTCTACCTCGACCTGCTCCTGCCCCGCCACGTACCGCAGCCGTTTGATGATCGTCTGTGGGCCGATACGCCGGAAATCGAACCGCTGGACACGGCTCATGACGGGTGCTGCCGTGTTGGCGATCTTGTGGGGTTCGGTGGTCGCAAAGACAAAGACCACGCGCGGCGGGGGTTCCTCCAGGATCTTGAGAAGCGCGTTCCACGCCTCTCGCGTGAGCATGTGCGCTTCGTCGATGATGTAGACCTTGTACCGATCCGGTGCCGAGGGAGCGTACATCGCCCGCTCACGCAGGTCCCGGGCGTCGTCCACCCCACGATTGCTCGCCGCGTCGATTTCGACGACGTCGAGGTTCGCAGCACCCAACCAGATGCGGTGGCACGAGTCGCAGGTCCCGCACGGCTCCCCGTCGGCAGAGCCATCTGCCCCACCGCGCTCGCAGTTGAGCGCCATTGCCAGAATCCGGGCGGCGCTGGTCTTCCCCACCCCTCGCGGCCCCGTCAGCAGGTAGGCGTGTGCCACGCGCTGTTTGGCGACCGCGCCCATGAGCCCGGCCGCCACATGTTCTTGGGCGGCTAGGTCGCCGAACCGGGTCGGGCGATACTTACGGGCGAGCGCGGTATGCGTCATTGAGTGGAAGCGCCCCAGGCTACCCGAAGCGACACACGACATCGCTTAGCGCTGCTACCTTCACGGTCCTGACGCGGTTCGCGCACACGCGCCCTCCGGACCTGGGGCTCCGTAAGCTAGCAGACCCTGCCGTTCCGCTCCACCCCATCTCGATGGGCGCCGACGAGCGCCCATAGGCGCGATCGAGTAGCGCATGGTCACGAGAGCATCGCGCGTTGTTCTCGTTGTCGCCGGGCCAAATCGTAGGTTTCTGCCACCTCGCCGCCGGCAAGGAATACGAAAGCCGTGGCGTAGACCCACAGCACGAAAAGCATTAGCGCAATGGCGTTCGAATTCGAGATGACGCGATCGAGCGTAACGAACCGGGCCAGGTACACGGCGTAGAGGCGCTTCGCGACCTCAAACGCGAGCGAGGCCGCGACGGACGCGACGAGTGCCGTATCCCACCTTACGCGGCGGCTCGGTGCCGTGATGTACACCACGTAGAACAAGGCCACCGAGAACACGAATGTCGAGAGCGTCGCCACGAATCGACCGAGCCAGGGGGACTGCAGCACCAGCACGCTCACCACGGCGTTGGCCGTGATCAGCACGGCGCAGACGAGTGCCAGCGCGAGGTCGTAGAGTTTTCCGACGTAGAACGGCCGAGTCTCTTCCGTATCAAACACATCATTCAGCGCGGCGCGCACCGACCCGAACAGACGCATCGACAACCACAAGAAGAACGGGGCTCCGAGGAGTGACAGTTGCGCTCGGCTGTCCACGACCCTGGCGATTGAATCTTCCATCTGGGTGAGTGGATCGCCAACGCCACGAGCCGGCAGGAACCGGTCGAGGAATGTCCGCACGTCGGCGATCGTCTCGCCGCCCCCACCGATCATGTACCCCAGCACGGAGAGGGTGACCAGGAGGAACGGCAGCAACCACATGAGCGCATCGAACGTGAGCGCGCTCGCGAGGAAAGGAATGTTGTCTTCGTAGGCGCCCCTGAAGACGCGCTTGACGAAACCGATGGGCGAGAACGCCCAGCCGCGCGGTGGCGCCTCGCGCGCGGGGGCCACCCCGGCTACTCGGCCTTGGCTTCTTCGGGAACCTCCGCCCGCTGGCTGCGGGCGTCCTCGAGCCGCCGCTCCAGCTCCTCACGCGCCGAGCGGACGGCGGCCTTGCCGGCGTGCACGGCGTCTCGCGCCGATTCGCGCCGCTCGTTCAGGTTCTTACGCGCCTTCTCGAACCCGGCCTCGATATTGGCCTTGGTGCGGTCGTAGCCAGTCCCGACCACATCCTGGAGATCCTCGAGCCGATCCTCTGCCTCGTCGCGCAGGTGCTTGGCGCGTCCGCGCAGGTACTCCCGCGTGTCCTCGCCACTCTGGGGCGCGAGCAAGAGCGCCAACCCGGCACCAAACGCGAGCCCCACGAGAAATACACCGACCCCCCCAGACCGCTCGATTACGACCACCGGCTGATCGTCACGGCGTTGTGCCATTTTGCTCCTCCTCGTCTCGCCAGTGCGGCATTTCTGAACATCTGTGTGAAAGGTACTGAGCTTCAGAATACCCGTCAAAACTCCACGGACAGACCATCATACGCCGGCTCGATCCCCTCAGGGAGCCGCTGGGCCAGCGCCTCATGAGCTGTTCGGTGCGTGAGATGCGTCAGGAGCGTGCGCCCTGCACCCACGGCGCGCGCCACCGCGATCGCTTCTGGTATGGAGAGATGGGTCGGATGGGGCTTCTCGAAGAGCGCGTTGAGCACGAGCACCCGCACGCCACGCAGGCGCCCCAACGCCTCGCCGGTCACGGCCTTGACGTCGGTCACATAGGCAGCCGCACCGAACCGGTACCCGAACACGGTGACCGACCCATGTTCGAACGCCAGCGGCAGCACCGGGATTCCGACAATGGAGACCTCTGTACCGGCCTCGAGCGGGACGCGCTCGAGCTCGGGAGCCGAGGTGCCCGGAGTTGGCTGGATCGCGTCATCGAAGATGTAAGGAAACCGCATCGCCAATCGGTCGAGCGTGTCGGCCGGTCCGTAGATCGGTAGTCGACCAGTGCGCACCGAGAGTGCACGGAGGTCGTCGATACCATGCACGTGATCGGCGTGATCGTGCGTGTAGAGCACCGCGTCAAGGGTCTCGACCCCCGCGCCCGTCAATTGCAGCCGCAGCTCCGGAGGCGTATCGATGAGGATCCGTTGTCCGTCATCGCCCTCGACCACGGCCGCGACACGGGTGCGGCGGTCCCGCGGGTCGGGTGACGTGCACACGTCACACGCACACCCAATCACCGGAACGCCAAACGACGTCCCGGACCCGAGCACGGTCAATCGCACGTCACACCACTTCGACCTTGAGAAGATTCGTGGTGCCCGGAACCTCGAACGGCACGCCTGCCGTCACCACGATGAGATCCCCCCGCTCGGCGTACGATTTCCCAAGGAGCACCGTGCGGGCTGTCTCGAGACGTGAATCGTAGTTGGGCACGCTGGAGACGAGTTCCGGAACGACACCCCAGACGAGCTGGAGCTGACGGCAGGTCGTCGATTCGGTGGAGAACGCAACGATCGGGACGCGCGGCCGGTGCACGGCCATCTTCCGCGCAGTGAAGCCGCTCTTCGTGAAGCACACGATGGCCCGGACGTCGAGCATCTCGGCCGCCGCGGTCGTCGCGACCGCGATCGCATCCTCGACACGGCTCTCGTCCACACCAACGGTATCGGACCGTCTGCGGAAGGGTTGCCCTATGGGCGTGTCGATCGTCGACCGCTCGATCTCGTCGATGATCCGCGCCATCGCTCGCACCGCCCCGACCGGATACGAACCGACCGCCGTTTCCGCCGAGAGCATGACGGCGTCGGTGCCGTCGAGAATCGCGTTGGCGACGTCGGACGCCTCGGCCCGCGTCGGCCGGGGGTTGTCGATCATCGACTCCAACATCTGCGTCGCCGTGATCACCGCCCGCCCCTTGCGGATCGCCAGCCGGATCAGGCGCTTCTGTACGAGTGGGACTTCCTCATACGGCAACTCGACGCCCAGATCGCCACGCGCGACCATCACGGCATCGGCCGCTGCTACAATCTCCTCGAGCCGTTCCAGCGCCGCCGCCCGTTCGATTTTCGCAACCAGCTGTACCCCGTGGGGTACGAGCGCGCGGACCTCCTCGATATCGTCCGGTCGACTGACAAAGGAGATTCCGATGTAGTCGGCACCGTGCTCGACGGCCAGCGCGATATCCTCGTGGTCCTTCTCCGTGACCGCCGGCGCGCTCACGCGCACGCCCGGGAGATTGATACCCTTCTGCCCCCGCAGCTCACCACCAGCCACGACGACGCCCAACACGCGGTCGCCCTCGACGTGCTGCACCTCAACCGCCAGCAGTCCGTCATCCAGGAGTATCCGGGATCCGGGCTCGACGTCACGCGCCAGGGCCGCATAGGTCGTCGGGATCTCGTCGCCTGTGGCACTCGTCTCCGGCGCAAAGACGACGGCTTGATCGACCTCGAGCAGGCGCGGTTGGGGCAGCACCCCAACCCGAATGCGGGGACCCTGCAAGTCGACGAGGATAGCAACGTGACGGTCTCTCGCCTGCGCCGTCTTGCGGATCAGGCGCACGAGCCGTACCCGCTCTTCCGCACTCCCGTGGGAGCTGTTGACCCGTACGACGTTCACCCCAGCATCGAGCAACGTGCCCAGCACTTCCGGATTGCCCGTTGCTGGCCCAATCGTCGCCACGATCTTGGTCCGGCGGAACCGCGGATCGTAACTCATCGATCAGGACGCTGAGACGGCCGATCCGTACCGGCGCCCGACGTAGTCCTCCAGCAGCTCAACGAATTCCTGAACGATCGTGTCCCCCTTGAGCGTACGGTCCAGCGCGCCGTCGATGTAGACGGGCGCTTTGGGCTCCTCGGAGGTCCCCGGCAGCGAGATCCCGACGTCCGCGTGCTTCGACTCGCCGGGACCGTTCACGATGCATCCCATCACCGCGACATTCAGCTGCTCCACTCCGGGATACTGGGCGCGCCAGATCGGCATCTGGCGATCCAGATACTGCTGGATCTCCTCCGCCATTTCCTGAAAGAACGTGGACGTCGTGCGGCCACAGCCAGGGCATGCTGTGACCTGGGGGTTGAAGCTGCGCATACCCAGCGATTGGAGAACCTGTTGCGCGACGCGCACCTCTTCGGTCCGGTCGCCGCCGGGTCGGGGGGTAAGCGAGACGCGGATCGTATCGCCCAGTCCTTCCACCAACAGAATCGCGAGCCCTGCCGTGCTGGCAATGACTCCTTTCGTACCCATACCGGCTTCGGTCAGACCGAGGTGCAGCGGGTAATCGGAGCGTGGGGCGAGCAGGCGGTAGACGTCCACCAGGTCCTGCACACGCGACATCTTCGCCGAGAGCACAATACGATCGTGTCCAAGCCCGGTCTCCTCGGCTAGGTCCGCGGACCGCATGGCGCTTTCGACCATCGCGTGCAGCGTGACGTCCCGTGCATCCATGGGCGCGCCGCGTTCCGCATTTGCGTCCATCATCTCCGTCAACAGCGCCCGATCGAGCGATCCCCAATTTACCCCGATACGCACGGGCTTGTCGTGCTCGACCGCGACCTGCACGATCGTGCGGAAATGCTCATCCCGTCGCTTTTGTCCCACGTTTCCCGGATTGATGCGGTATTTCGCGAGCGCAGCCGCACACGCGGGATGCTTGGTGAGCAGTAGGTGTCCGTTGTAGTGAAAGTCGCCAATGATGGGGACGGCGCTCCCGCTAGCGGCGAGTTGGCCGACGATCTTCGGCACCGCGGTGGCGGCCGCATCGTTGTTCACCGTGACCCGTACCAACTCGCTCCCGGTCTCTGCAAGCGCCCGAACTTGGTCGACCGTCTGCGCGATGTCCGCGGTATCGGTATTCGTCATCGACTGCACGACCACGGGATGGCAGGATCCGACCGGTATATCCCCAATCCACGTGGTCGTGGTGGGGCGCCTCGCTATTCGGGACATGGGGAGAATATATGGGGGATTCGGCAGCACGGCGGGTGCGAGACGCCGGTCGCCGGTCGAGTCGTGTCGGGCCGTCTATATCCTCGGTCCGTTCATCTCTCCGCTAGCACGGATGAGCCCAGTCGATGCCGTATTCGTTCCGGCAGCCAGGACACGGCACGCGCTCCGCATCGGGCGGGAGGTTTGCCCGCGTCCGGCAATTCGGGCAGACCCCGTACGTGGGTTCCAGACTGACCTGGCTAGCACGCTGCGCCTTGGGTTCGGCCGGATCGCGCACCACGATGCTCCATAGATAGGGCTGCACGTCGGCGAACTCGAGCAGCGTCCGATCTACCGCAACGTTGCGCTTGTTCACGTCGAGGAAGACGATCGTCGGTTTCTTGTCGTTGACGACTGCATACCACGCGCCGCGGCGTAAGCCGTGCGCCCCGGCTCTCCGCACACGAGCCCAAGCCTTCGGGGCCATGAACCTCCTCCGATTAGCGGGCCAGCAGCCCCGCTGCCACGCCGAATGGAATAACGATGTACAGCACGACATCACGGATCAGATAGAACACGACGAACATCGCCACGAGCTTCCAGCCGCGTTTCCGCACCAATCCCGACCAACCGAACATCCGCCGCTCATCGCGCAGCGTTCGGATAAAGGCTCTGACCCGCTTCATGAAAGCAAGATAACGCAACGGGGCGCGCTCGGAAGCGCGCCCCGCGAGAGCGCCAAGGAGCTGATCTCGCTCACCCGCACTCGCTATAGCCACACAAGTGGCATTTCACGCAGCCCTCCGCGAACTCCAGCTGTGAGCCGCAATCGGGACAGGCGCCTGCATGCTGGTCGGCATCGAAGGCTCGGGACGACATCAGTTCGCCCTGCATGCCCTCGAACGGACGCAGCTCCGATGGCACCGGCGCGCTGGTCTGGTCTTGCGCGGGGTCGAGGAGATCCTGTTGCACGCCCTGTTTGTCGTGCATCCACCGTTCGATGGCGATGCCGATGGCATCGGGGACCGATAGGACCTTGTGGGGACCGAGCCCGGTGACACGATCGGACGAGATACCACGCAGCTGGCGGTGGACTTCGGTGAGCGGAATCCCCGAGCGGAGTGCAAGCGAGATCAACCGACCGATTGCCTCTACGTCCGCCATCAGTGCGCCACCGGCCTTGCCGAGGCTCATGAACACCTCGAACGGTTGACCGCGGTCGTCCTCGGTGATCGTGACGTACATCGTGCCGAGCGGCGTTTCGACTCGGCGAGTTGATCCCTTCAGGAGGTCGGGGCGCGAGCGCTTCCGCCGGCGTTGCAGGTTCTCGGATTCCACGACGTGGAGTTGCTGCTTCGTGCGGGTGAGTTCGGCCTCGAGCTCAGCTATGGTCGCCTTGAGATCCGCGACACCGGCCGGTGTCGATGACTCATCGTCCGTCCCGCTCTGCTCACGCACCTTCTTCGCCGTGCTGCCGGCCGAGAGCACCTGCATGTCCCGGCTCCCGTCACGGTACACGGTGACACCCTTGCAGCCGAGCTCGAACGCCAGTTCGTAGATCTGCCGCACGTCCTCTTCGGTGGCGTCGTTCGGGAAGTTGCAGGTCTTGCTGATGGCGGAATCGGTGAAGTCCTGGAAAGCGGCCTGCATTCGGATGTGCCAATCAGGAGTCACATCGTGCGCGGTCACGAACACACGCTGCCATTTCTCCGGCACGTCGTCGAAATGGATGTGTCCCTCTTCGCCGATCCGCGCCATGAGTGCGTCACTGTGCCATCCCTCGCGCCTGGCAATGGCGATGAAATTCTCATTCACATCCGGCATGAGCGTACCGGCTTGGTTGCGCATGAACGCCACCGCGAACAACGGTTCGATCCCGGACGAGCACCCTGCGATAATAGAGATCGTCCCGGTGGGCGCCACCGTCGTGAGATTGCAGTTGCGCAGGCGGCGCTCCGGCCGGACCCGCTCCCCGTTGGAAGCTCGGGCGCACCGGTCATCCGGCCCCCAGATACTCTCCTTCCACGCCGGGAATACGCCACGTTGCTCGGCCAATCGCTCGCTCTCTACCTTCGCCTCGTCGTCGACGAAACGCATGAGCTTGCCGCCAAACGCGACGGCCTCCTCGGAGTCGTACGGGATACTCAACTGCACGAGGAGATCCGCCCACCCCATAATCCCCAACCCGATACGCCTGATCTGCTGCGCGAGATCGGTGATCTCGGGCAACGGATACTTGTTGGCGTCAATGACGTTGTCCAGGAAATGCGTGCAGAGGTAGATCGTCCGCCGCAGGTTCTCCCAATCCATCTCGCCGTTCTTTGCGAAGGCAGCGACGTTGATGGATCCGAGGTTGCACACGTCGTAGGACAGCAGCGGCTGCTCACCGCACGGATTGGTCGCTTCGTAGGCGCCGAGTTGCGGAACCGGGTTGAAGTGATTGGCCCTGTCGATGAAGAAAACCCCGGGCTCTCCGGTCTTCCATGCGCCGCGAACGATCTGAGCAAACACGTCGCGAGCGTCGAGGCGACCCATCTCGTCACCCGTACGCGGGTGCACGACGGCGTAGTCGCGCCCGGCGCGGACCGCATCCATGAACGCGTCGGTGACCGCGACCGAGATATTGAAGTTGGTGATCTTGGTGGTGTCGTCTTTGCACGTTATGAACGCGAGGATATCGGGGTGGTCGACGCGCAGAATGCCCATGTTGGCACCACGCCGCGTTCCGCCCTGCTTCACCACGTCCGTAGAAGAGTCGTACAACGACATGAACGAGATGGGCCCCGACGCCACCCCCATGGTCGAGCGAACGACGTCGTTCGTCGGACGGAGACGGGAGAAGCTGAAGCCGGTGCCGCCGCCCGACTGATGCACGAGCGCCATGTCGCGCAGCGTGTCGTATATGCCACTCGTGTCATTCGACAGCGCGTCATCGACCGGCAGAACGAAACACGCCGACAGCTGCCCCAGCGGACGGCCAGCGTTCATGAGTGTCGGACTGTTCGGCATCCAAACGCGCGACGCCATGAGATCGTAGAACGCCTCGGCGACCGTCTCGACCGCCCCTGCACTGGCGCCGTAGCCAGCATCGGGTGCCGCGATCGTGCGCGCGACCCGCCAGAAGAGCTCCTCGGGTTCCTCGACCGGCTCACCGCGCTCGTCCTTGATGAGATACCGGCGTTTGAGAACGGTATGCGCGTTGTCGCTCAGCGCGAGCGGTGAACCTCTGTCGGAGTCACCCGAACGTCCCATACCGGCCTCGTCTCTCCAGGGCTGAGATGGCTGCTATTTGTGGATCTTGCGCGCCGTGGGGTGATCGCCGAAGCGTGCGCCGGAAGCGCGGGGTGACAAGGTAGGAGAGCCCGTGATCCCACGCAAGTCTGACACAAAGACCACACGCCACCGGCCTTCCCATTTGTCAACATCACATATCTGTAGTCGATGCTCCGCTGTGTCTCGGGACCGCGCCAGACCGATGCCGGCGGGCTTCCCGCACATAGTGCTCCCAGGTCTGCCGCATCCGGTCGACCTCGGCCGCGGTCACGTCGCGGGCCACACGGCCGGGCACACCTACCACGAGTGATCCCGGGGGGATTCGTGTGCCTTCGCGCACTACCGCCCCCGCCGCAACGAGCGATCCCGTGCCGACGTGGACGCCGTTCAGCAGAACCGCCCCCATGCCGATGAGCGATTCGTCCTCCACGGTACAGCCGTGCAAAATAGCCCGATGTCCGACCGCGACCCGCCGCCCAATGGTGCACGGCACGCCCGCATCGACATGGATCATCGTGAGGTCCTGAATGTTCGTCTCGTCGCCGATGGTAATCGGTGCCATGTCTCCGCGCACGACGCAGTTGTACCAGATGGACGCGTCGCGGCCCAGCGAAACGTCGCCAAGCACTACGGCGCCCGCCGCGACGAAGGCTGATGGGTGAATCAGCGACGTGGCTACTGGCGCCGAGCGGGACGGAACACGACCTGGAACCAGGCATCCACCGGCTGCCCGTTCAGCGTCGCGGGCTGGTAGCTCTGCGTAAGCGCGTACTGCATGGCAAGCAGGGTGAACCCGGCGTCGCTCGAGGGGCGTGCCGGCGACCGGCTGTCCGCCTTCCCGCTGGCGCGCACACGTACCCAGAGAATCACCTGCGTGGGATCGGCACCTACCGACGCGTCCAGCGGAACGGACGGATCTCCGAGCAGACGCGGGAGGACGTCAAAGCACCCGCGGTTCAAGTTGTAGTTATTCTGGGTCGGGGTCGCACATTGCGCTGTCGGACGCGGACGCGGGGGCGGCGACGGTTCCGGTTCCGCTGCCTGCTCGGGTTCGACCCGCTCGAGCGACACGGACAGTCTGGCCGTATCGCCGCGACCCACAGAGACAAACTCCGACTGCGGCTCGTATCCGTCCGCCTCGACGACGACCCGATGAGAGCCCATCTCGACTCGTATCGTGTTCCGATTGTAGGTCGTACCGTCCACCCCGAAGCTCGCCCCGTGCGGGGCGCCCCGCACGATCACCCAGCCGCTGTCGGGGAGTGCCGGCCGAACCCGCGCGGCACCCGCGGTATCGGCTACACCGGCGGAATCGGAAAGGGTGAGCGAGTCGGCCAGCGCCCGGAGCAGCGAATCTGGCGGCGTGGTGGACGCCAGCGTCGTGTCGAGCATCGGATTGGAGACCAATCCCACGGTCTGCACGTGGTTCGTGTAGTACCAGTACCCGCCGTACCCGCCACCACCCAACAGCACGACCAGGCTGGCCGCCACCAACCCACCCCGACGTTTCTTCCGCCTCTCTGGGGGTGGCGGGAGCGGCTCGGCACGCGGCATGGGTGTGGTCGGGGTGCTCGGGCGCTCCGCCTGACTGGTCGGCTGGCGGTCCACATGACCCGACGCGGCGGCCGCCTGCTGCCGCTCCACGGCGCTCAAGGCTACGGTTGGGGCACTTGCCACATCCGCCGAACGGTCCCGGGCGGCGGCGGTCCCGTGCTCGAGTTCCGCGACCAGGTCTTCCGCACTCTGGTACCGGTCATCCGGAGATTTTGCCATCATCCGGCGGATGACCTGGAACACCTGCCGCTGTTCACCCGACTGCAGGGGCGGCTCTTCCAACTCTTCCATGATGTGCTTGTAGCCGATCGAGAACGCGTCCTCCCCGTCAAACGGGACCCGTCCTGTCAGGCACTGGTAGCCCACTACGCCTAGCGAGTAGATGTCCGAGCGGCCGTCGAGTGACTGAGCGCGCGCCTGTTCCGGGCTCATGTAGTGGGGCGTGCCAATCGACATCCCCGTTCCCGTGAGGCGAGTTCCGGAGGCCGCCTTGGCGATACCAAAGTCTGTGACGATGGCGTGGCCGAGCTCGTCGTACATGATGTTGTCGGGCTTCATATCGCGATGCACGATCCCGTGCTTGTGCGCGTAGCCCAGCCCCGACGCGGTCTGGATCAGGAGTCGGCGAATGTCTTCCGGTGGAACGGTCCCTTTCTGCTCGATGACTTCCGAGAGGGATTGTCCCCGCAAGAACTTCATCACGAAGAAGATCACACGACCTGATTTGCCGACCCGGTAGATAGGAATGATGTTGGGATGCTCGAGCCGCGCGGAGGTGCGCGCCTCCCTCTGAAACCGCTCGACGAATTCCGCGTCGAAGGCGAGCGAAAACGGCAGAACCTTGATTGCCACTTCGCGATCGAGATGCTTGTCGCGGGCCCGGTAGACGATTGCCATCCCGCCCCGACCCAGCTCTTGGAGTAGTTCGTACTCCTCGGCTAGCGCCTCACCGACGAGATCGGCTTCGGTCTTCTCCGCCGTATCCGAAGTGGTGACACGGCCGAGCGGCGTCTGCGTACCGAGATCGAGTCCGCACGACGGACAAAACTTGCCATTTTCTTGGACCTCAGTCCCGCAGCGCGAACAGAACACGCGGATTACTCCCTGCTATCGGCCAAATTGGCCGTACGCCAAAACAGTGTCAAGCGATGACTTGAACGGTACGCCAATCGCCGGGCTGAGCGTGTGACCAACCTCACCGTGCCCTTAACGAAAGCTACACCAGGCGCACCACCCCAGAGCGTCGGTTCGAGGGCTCGGGAGTGTGAGCCAGCCTCGGGAGGCACTATCGGCTGATACCCGACACGCGCCGACGGCACTAGAACGAGGCTCCCACCGAGAGATAGCCCCGCGACGAGCCCCGCTGGACCCCCAGGCCATCGACGAGCGGGAGACCGATACCACCGCGCAGCCGGACAGGGGTGTCGTACCCCGCAATGAGATCGAGCACGACCTCCGCGCCAACGTCACGAAACGTGGTGAGCCTGGCGCGCTCGCCGGCTCGCCATCCACCGCCCGCCTCTGCGAACAGGGCGAGCGACACGCGATCAAGTCCAATGGGCAGTTGCCACAGGCCACGTGCCACCAGCAGCACGGGCACGCGCAACTCGACAATCTGGGTCACCGCGCGGGTAAAGCGCTCGCGACTCACGGGATACCCCCGCAGGGGGAACGTTCGCCGTGAGCCGCCGACCCCCACGCCGGGGATCAACTCGAAGGTCTCGCTAGAAGCCCCGCCGAGCGCGAACGTCGTGATGACCCCACCGGTCGCGAGTGCCCCACGCACCCTGGCCGCCAGGACCCAGTGCGCGAACCCCGGCAGAGGCAGCGCGCGGAACCCTCTGAGACTGGCTCGCCACTCGTTACCGGTTTCGGGGCCGTCGAGCACCCACCGGCGGCGGTAGAGAACGCTCAGGGATGCCCCGTCCTCGAGAGACACTGCGAGCGGCGGCCGGCGCGCATGGCCGGCACTCGCGGTGACCACCAGGGCTACCACCGTCGGATTGCGAAACGTGAACCCCAACGGAGACGATCCGTCGTTTACCAGAACGTCTTGCTCGACCTCTCCCCCGACCCGAGCCGACGCGGATGAGCGCCATTGCCGCCAACGCCAGGACAGCCCCGTACTTACAAAACGCTCGCGCAGCGCCAGCGGCACCGTGTCGCCAGCGGTCGTTTCCGCGAATCCCCCTGCTCTCCATGTCTGCGCGGCGCCGGCATCGATCGCGAACCGGCGCCAACGCGAGTAGCGGCTCGCCAGGCTCGCTTCCCACCGGCCCCGATTGGGAGCATGCGACACTGTAAGACCGTAGGAGATGCGACCTATGGCATCACTTGCACCGGTCTGCGCGCCAAGGTAACGCCCGGCCCGCCCCTCACCGTGCGAGACGGGAATCCAGTACCGTGGCAGGAGCGCCGGCCAGGGATTGTAGCCGCCCTGAGTCACGGCAACCTCCGGCGCGGGCACAACAGGGGTGGTCGTCGGTCCGGGGCGATGAAGAGCGGGCACTGCGTGTGTCGTTGACACGACCACGACGGCGTACCCGTCGGCGAGCATGGTGGAGTACACGAGCGCCCCGGCATCGATCACCTGGGGCTCACGGGCCCCCGTCGGCACTCGCGTCAGTTGTTCGAGCGTGCCTTCGAGCGGATCGTAGCCGAAAACCTGCGGGACGCCGAGGCGCTCTGACGCGAACACCAACTGGCCATTGGGCGTCCAGGACGGATCCTCATCACGCGGGGCGTCGTCCGTGACCAAGACCGTATCTGTCGGCGTCTCCGAGCGCCACAGAATGATGTCCCACCGTCCGCGCGCATGCCGCGCCGCCGCGACCCATCGCCCATCGGGCGACGCCGCGAGCCGTCCCCAGTCGTCGCCATGAGGCGCGGCGAGCGTGTCGACCTCCGACCCGGCTCGGAGCCGCACGAGGGAGCTGGTGCCGCTCCCTGAGGCGACCAGCACCAGGCCGCCGTCCTCGAGCAGCGACGGGGTCTCGAGCCGCCCGCCCCACGTCACGCGCTGCCACGTAACGCCGGGCACCCAGCGATACAGGTCACTGCGAATCTCGACCGGCGACGTGAAGCCGAGTTGCGTGACGTAGACCGTGTCACCACGCCACGCCAGGTCTACCGCGCCGTTGACCGAATGACGCGCCACCGCGCGGGCGGCTTTGAGATCGTATACCACCACCCGCGCGGTCTCGCGATCGCCCCGGTGCACGAATGCCAGCCGTTGGCGGTCCTCGGCCACGGCAATGCGCGGCGGGCTCCGCATGCCACGGGCAATGACCCGGTCGAACCCGTCTCCCTCCCCACTGCCTCCCCCTCCCCGCTCATCCGGGCGCCACCGGTCTCGGAGCTGGGTCCACGCATCCGCAAGTCCCGTGGCACCCGCGGCACGGAGCGGGCCGGACAGCGCGATTGGCCAGACCTGTCGAGACGAGCGATCGACGAAGCCGGGAACCGCCGTGTCGCCGTACGTTTCCGCGACGAGTTGGAAGAACCGCGATCCCCACGCGTAGGGGCCAAAGCCGGCGGGCCATATCGGGCTCGCGAACGTGATGGTGTTGGGTCCGGGCCACGCACGTGCCGCTCGCGCGGCCAGCAGTTGGCCGTGGAATCCACCGCGCAGTCGTCCCGCGGTCGTGAACCGCGACTCGTAGTAGGTAGCGAGCCCCTCAGTCACCCATGAGGGTTGATACGCGTTGGGAAAGAGCGCGGGATTGCGTCCGAACACGTAACGCGCCAGCCGCCACACGCCGTCCGCCCGATTCAGATGGAAAACGTGTGTCAGTTCGTGCACGGTGACCATGCGGAGCCAGTCGTCGTACACGCCGAGCGAAATGTCCGTTGACGGCGCCGCGAGAAAGAGCGCGATCCGGTTGCTGGGAAAAACTCGCGTGAACCCGTTGGAGGCATCGACGTTGTCGAAGAGCGCGATGTCGGTGCGGTGACCCGGCGGGCGCAACTCGCGGGAAAGGAGCACGTATGCGCGTTCGGCTTCGCGAATCGTCCGCGTTGCGAATGACGCGAGTTCGCGACGCGCGTGCACGCGGAAATGTTCCGAGGTCCACGTTTGCCACGCACCCGACGGGTCCTGTTGGGCGCGCCCCGCTCCCGGACACAACGCCAAGGCCAGCCCTATCCCGAGGACGGCACTCCACATTGGGCGGATGTGCATCGTCACCGACCGCGGGCGCGCTCCCGCAGAAACGCTGCTATCCCCTCGACCAGACCACGCGCGTAGCGTTCCTGCCCCGCTGGGCTGGCGAGCATCGCCTCCTGCTCCGGCACCATCATGAAGAGCCCCTCGGTGAGCACCGCGGGCATCCACGTCGGTCGAGCGAGTGCCAGGTCGCCGCGTCCGATACCGAGATCCCGGGCACCAAACTGCCGCACTAGTGCACGGTCGATCGCACGTGCCAGGGGAGCGCTGCGCGGATGGAAGTAGTAGACGCTGGTACCGCTGTTCACGAAGGGATTCACGCCATCGGGCAGTGCGTTGGCATGAATCGAGACGAGCAGATCCGCATTGGCGGCTTCGGCACGGGCGGGCCGCTCAGAGAGCCCGACCGGGAGCGTATCTTCTCGCAGCAGGACCACGCGGGCACCACGTGCTTCCAGCATGGCCCTCGCGCGTCGCGCAACCGCGAGCACGACATCGCCTTCGTACTGCCGCGTCGGTCCGGTCGCACCTCCTGGCGGGTGCCCGGGATCGAGCGCAATCAGGAGTCCCGTGAGCGGAGCCTCCTCGTCGAGCGGCGGGGGTCGGCGGATCTCGAACAGCAGATCGTTGCCGTCGCGCCGCGTGCGGTATCCCCACACGGACTGCGCGAGATCGACGGTAATCACCGTCTCGTCTTCGGCAGAAGCGTGGAAGGCAATCAGCCGGACGAACGGATCGGTCCCCCCATACTGGATCCAATCGGCGTTGGCGGAGACACCATAGACCGTGAGGGCGAGCTGTCGATCCCGCTCGTCGATGCGAAACGGCACCGGACCCGGCAACGGGACCCGAAGCGTCACCGACCGGTCGCCTGGGTACAGGCGCATTGACTGGGTCGTCCCCCGCACCGGCGGAGTACCCGGACGTAGAGGCTGGACATCGGTGGCATTCACCCAGGCAACCGAAGCCCGTGAGAGTTGGAGCCGGACTTGGCCGTTCCAACGGCCGCTAACCGGAACGACGGTACCGTTGGGAAAAAACCAGTGATAGGTCGCGTACGGTGCGGGGCGTCCGGCCACGATTCCATCGGTCTGCCCGGTCGCCGCGGTATCGTCGTTGACAACGGCCATGGGCGGCGGGTGCGTGTCGACGGTTCCGAGGCGGAGCGGCCAGCGGGAGGACGTGTCCCGGATCGGGACCCAGCGGGCCGCTCCACCAGGCAACATACCGATCAGCCTGGCGCGGTTCCGGCGATGGTTGACCTGTGCCAAAAGCGCGTTCCCCCCACGAGACGCTTTCGGCTACACGCTCCGGGAGAAATGCGACATGCCTGCCATCGGTCAAAGTCAACGTCACGCGCGCGCCGGGCGTCGCGCGCACCACGAGGCGAACACCCTCGTCGGGCCGCACCCAGCGGTCGCCCGTGGGCAGAAATGACGTCGTGTCGATCCAGGCTCCACTATCGGGCGGGACGAACGAACGCGGTAGCGACGCGAGGAACTCGTAGCGGACATCTGTACCGGCGGCTGACGCGACGATCTCGAACGCCGCAACGGTGTCCTCCGGCAGGGGGACCCAGGCCAACCACGCCCCGTTGGGAAAGACGGGTACCGCGAAACCGTTTATCGCAAGAGTGGCATCGCCTCTGCCAAGTGAGCCGAAGAGAAACGTGGAGTCGCGGGCGGTGACTGGAGCCACGGTGCGCGGGACCGGCGTCGTGTCGACGACGGGGGGGTACACGAGGTCGATGCGGAGCGGGCCGGTCGTATCAGCCGGCGGCGCCGGCAGCGGGTCCAGCGAACGCCCTGAACCAGCCGTGGCGCAGCCGGACGCGAAGGCAGCGCCCAGAACGGTCCCAATCACCAGCCTCCGCGCATCGTGCATGGGCGGCGGAAGCTACACTGTTTCAACAACCTACGTCAATTTCAGGACTGGTTGACCCGCCATTTTACGGGGTGTAGATTGGGCGGCGTCTTTCCTTTTCCAGATTTAGAGGGAGTTGCTTCCCGCGTGACACAATGCGATCACTGCGGCCGCGATAACGACGATGCTTCCACGTACTGTTCGGATTGCGGCCGTCCGATGAAGGGCCCCGACGGTGTGACCGGACCGGCACGCGCAGTGGCTGCCCCAGATGATCGTGGTAGCGGCAGCATGTGCCCGCAGTGCGGGCAGCCGCTGGCACACCGCCGGTCGCGTCCCCTGACCAGTCCCGTCTCGCTCATTCTGCTCGACGACTCCGGTGAGGAGAGTGGCAGACACGTCCTCAAGCGCGAGGAGACCTCGATCGGTCGAGTCGACGCCGACATCGTGATCGATGATCCCTTCATGTCGCCCGTGCACGCCCAGATCAGCGTTCATGGGGACGACATCCATATTCGCGACCTTGGGAGTCGCAACGGGACGTGGATGTTCATGGAGGACCCCTACCGGCTTCAGGACGGCGATCTCATCCTGATGGGTTCGCAGGTAATACAGTTCCGACGCCTCGGGTATCCCGGACCACAACCGCCGGAACAAGACCAGACGCGTCGACTCGGGAGCCTGGTTCCGGGCGCGGACATTGCAAAGGTCACGCAGTTGCGCAGTGACGGGAGCGCCCGTGACGTGATGCACCTGTCGCCCGGTCGACCGGTCGTGGTGGGGCGCGAGGGCGGCGACTGGGTGTTCCCGTATGATCCCTCAATGAGCTCCGGTCACGCGGAGATCCGATCGGAAGATGCCGACTTCGTCATCGTGGACCGGGGGAGCCGCAACGGCGTGGCGATCGCTGTGCGGGGGGAGGTACGCCTTCCCCCGGGGACGCGCATTCTGGCGGGCGACCGCGTAATGCGTGTGGAAAAGTCGTGAAGGTCTGCACGACGTGTGGCACCGAGTACCCGGATGACCAGAAGTTCTGTCCGAACGACGGGTCGTCGCTCCGGTCGACCTCCGAAGGTAGCCTGATCGATTCGGTCATCGCCGACCGGTACCATATCACGTCGAAACTGGGCGAGGGTGGGATGGGGGCGGTGTATCTCGGCGAGCATGTAAAGATGGGTCGCAAGAGCGCCATCAAGGTGATGTCCCAGTCGATGGCCAACGACGCCGATGCGATTGCCCGATTCAACCGAGAGGCCGCCAACGCGGCGCGGATCAATCACCCCAACGTCTGCGCAATCTACGATTTCGGTGAGACGGACGATGGCGTGATCTATCTCGCCATGGAGTTCATCGAGGGCGAGGTGCTCACCGACCTGATTCAGCGCGAAGGGGCGCTCGACCCGGCGCGGGCGGTGGCGATCCTGAAGCAGACGGCCGACGCCCTACAGGCGGCGCATGACCTCGGGATCGTGCACCGAGATCTCAAGCCCGACAACATCATGATCGGCACCGGTCGGGACGGGAGCGATGTCGTCAAGGTGGTCGATTTCGGTATTGCCAAAGCGATGGGAGGGGAAGAGGGTCAGAACGTCACCAAGACGGGCCTGGTCGTCGGGACACCGGAATACATGAGCCCGGAGCAGCTCTCCGGTGACGTGCTGGACGGCCGCAGCGACACCTACTCGCTCGCGCTCGTGTTCTTTCGCATGCTGACTGGTGTTTTGCCGTTCCAGGCCGACAGCGCGCAGGAGACCATGATCAAGCGGCTCACGGACGACCCGTTGCGGCTGAACGACGCACGGCACGGTGCCACCTATCCGGAGGCACTGCAGGACGTGATGGACCGCGCACTGGCCCGGATGCCCTCGGAGCGGTACCCCGACGCAGCCGGTTTCGCCGACGACGCGGCAGCGGCCATTGAAGGCATGCCGGCGGGGGCACCGCCCGTCGAGACCGAAGGCGCCACGCAACTCATGGATTCGGCCGAGGTCCTCGCGAGCTCGGACGAGGCGACTGCCGAGCTGGCGACCACGCGCGTCGCGGGTGAGGCCATCACGGCGCCGACCCCGGCACCGGAACCGGCCACTCCCACCACTCCAAAGCCGCAGCCTTCCCCAATCGAGCCCCAGAAGAAGCGCTTCCCGGTCGGAGCTGTCGCCGCGGCTGCTATCGTTATCGTGGGGGTGGGCGTCGGCACCGTCGTGATGCGTGGAGGCAACGGGGGTGGCGACGGCCTCGATAGCGCCGGGCGTGTGATGGGCGACACCGCGCAGGTGATGGCCCAGGCGGAAACTTCAACGGTTCGGCAGGGCGGTGGCGAGAATCCCCGGACACGCGACACGGCGACGAGCCGGGACACCTTGCCAGGACCGGGTCCAATCGAGCCAGAGTCGACTGTGGTCACGCCCCCGGCCCGTATCCAGGTCAGCGCCGCAGACGCTGGCAGCTGGCTCTTCGACCGCATTGTCGATGAGGGCGTCAATGCCGAGAACGCGACCGGCACGCGGGATACTGCGGAGGCATACTACGATCTCGCAGCGGTTGATCAGGCCGACCGGGCCCTCGCCGCATTCGGGGTCGCGCAGGCGTGGAACTTCCTAGGGGATACCGACCAGGCGTTACGGTGGGGGCGAATCGCAGTGAATCTCGACGGAACCGAGCGCGCGTACCGGAGCTTCGTCGCAACCTTGCGTGGGCAACAGTGAGTTTCTTTCGGTCAAAGAAGCCTTCGGTTCTCGTGACGGTCTTTGGCAAGACCGATGTCGGGAAAACGCGCGATCACAACGAGGACTGCTTCCTCGTCGCGAACCTGTCCACCAAGGACGCGTCGCTGCAGCCCGAGGTGCGCGAGCACGAGGTCGGCAAGAAGGGCTCGCTCCTCATGGTCGCGGACGGCATGGGCGGAGCTGCAGCAGGCGAGGTGGCCAGCCAGATTTCGACCGACACGGTTTACAAGCACCTCGCCTCCACCTGGTGTGAGGACGGCGAGAACACCCCGCAACAGTTCGCGTTCCGCTTGAAGGAAGCTGTGGAGAACGCAAACAAGAATATTCACGAGTATGCCAAAGAACACGCGGAACTGCGCGGGATGGGTACGACGACGACCGCCGTCGGGCTGCTCTCCGACCAGCTCTTTCTGACACAGGTCGGCGACTCCCGCGCCTACCTCGTCCGGGCAGGCGAGGCGGTTCAGCTAACCAAGGACCAGTCGCTCATGCAGCGACTCGTGGATGCCGGCGAGCTCACGGAGGAGGAGGCCGAAAAAAGCGAGCGGCGCAACATCATCCTGCAGGCGCTCGGTCCCGAGCCCAAGGTGCGGGTCGATCTGACTCACCAGCAGGTGCGCAAGGGCGACGCGATCGTGATCTGCTCGGACGGACTCTCCGGTCAGGTGCGGCGGGAGGAGATCGGGCAGGTGGTCTCGCAGGACAAAGATCTCGTCGATGTCTGCACCGAGTTGATCGACCTGGCAAACGAGCGGGGCGGGCCGGACAACATCACTGTGGTCGTCGCCCGGGTGTCGGGAGACGGCCTGCAGGACGTGGCGCAAGAGGATGCCGTAGGGCATCAGATCTACCCGTTGCTAGATAGCGAGTCCACGACGGAGCCTGTACCGGTCTACACCGGCAGTCCACCGCCGGAACCGAAGGGAGCGGCGCGGGCGCTAATGGCGTCCGCCGCGCTGGTCGTGTTCCTCGCCGCCACGATCTACATCCTCACCTAGCCCACCACCCGTTCGCCGTGAAACTCCAGATCAAGGTCCTGAGCGGCGCCCGATCGGGTATCACAGCGGTGTTCTCCGCCTCCGGTATCACCGTCGGTCGGCATCACGAATCGACACTGTCGTTTGACGCGGAGCAGGATCTCGACGTCTCGGGCCGGCACGCGGTCTTCGTCCGGGAAGAAGGCCGCTGGCTGGTGCGTGACCTGGGAAGCCGCAATGGTACGATCGTAAACGGGCACCGCATCACGCGCGATACGAAGCTCGACGATACCGACCAGATCCGGTTCGGTGAGGACGGGCCGCGGGTCGAGATTCGCCTCGTGAATGAGTCGACACCCGACAAAGCCCCCGAACCCGCGGCAGCCCCGGCCAGACGGGCACCGCGACCCACCGGCGCGGCGCCGCCGCGCGAGAGCGTGGAGCCCCAGCGTCGGTCCAGCACGACGCAGCGCATTCGCATCGAGGTCGGGCGCCAGACGCGTAGGCTGCGCGCGATGACGCGTGTCCTCTTCGTCGTTCTGCTGGCGGTCGCGGCAATCTACTTTGTAGACAACCGGCGACAGCTACGGCAGCGCGAGCGGGATGTCGCCGCCATGCAGGCGCGCATCGACTCGATCCTGGACGCGTCGCAGCGGGCCGTCGCGATGCTGCGCGGCCAGGTGGAAGGGCTCGAGAACGCGCTGCTGCGATCACAGACCGACGTCCAACGGCTGCAACGCAATCTCGCGGTAGCGGAAGCCGCCGGAAACGACGAAGAGGTCGAGGCACTGCGCCAGGAACTGGCTACCGCCACCGCCGCCTTTCGCAGCCAGCAGCTCGCCGCTCAGGTGGACTACACATCCATCAACGAGGCCAATCAGTTCGCGGTGGCGATGATCTGGGCCGACCTCGGCAACGGGATCAGAAACGGCACGGCGTTCGCCGTGACGGCCGACGGCGTGCTCATCACCAACAAGCACGTGGTCGCGGGCGACGACGGGTCACTCCGGCCGCGCCGGCTCGCGGTCCAGTTCACCAACTCCGCGCAGGTGTTCCGCGCCGATCTCATTGCGCTGTCGGATAACATCGACATTGCGGTCGTCCAGGTGCGACGTCTCCGGGGACAGATACCGACCATACAGGGCTTCGCCGATCCAGACGCATCTATCGGGGTCGGCGAACCGGTGGCCGTGATCGGTTTTCCGTTGGGCGATGACCTGCCAATGCGATCGGGATCCGAGGCGGACATCATCCGCACGACCTTCACCGCCGGCACGGTCAGCAAGGTACTTCCGGACCTGCTGCAGATAGACGGGTACGGGGCCCCGGGCGCGAGTGGGAGCCCCATCTTCAACAGCGATGGCGATCTGGTTGGTGTGCTGTATGCCGGCCAGGAAGGCACCAACGGGCGAGTGGTCTACAGTGTGCCGGCGGCGTTCGTGCAGGATCTGTTGAGGCAGATAGGCAGATAGAGAAAGACAGATAGACGCACAGACGCTCAGACGCGAGACCCTCAGACTCCAGGCGTGATCCTCCCCAGAACGCGCGGTCCCCTCGCCCCGGTCGCCGCCGGCACATTCCCCGGCCTCCCCCGCAACGTCAGCCAACCTAGTAGCGCGAACGCGACCGCTTCCTTCGCGTCGCCGTCGAAGAACAGATCGTCAAACCGCTTCAGATCGTAGGCCCCCAACGCCGTACGCAGCGCGTCCCATAACGCGGGATTGCGCGCGCCTCCGCCGGAAACGACGACCTCGGCAGACGCCGCCGGCAGCCAGCGGCGAAACTGATCGGCTACCGACGCCGCCGTAAGTGCCACCGCGGTGGCGACGGCATCGTCGTCGCCTGTACCGGTCGCGGCCCGCGCGACCTGCTGCGACAGCCGCTTCGCGAACACCGGACCGAAACGCTCCCTGCCGGTACTCTTGGGCGGCGCCTGCTCGAAGAACGGATCCTGCATGAGTTGCTCGACAACCGCCGCGTGAGCTGTTCCGCGGCGCGCGCGAACGCCGTCGACGTCGAACGCGACCTCAGGACTGGACGCGCGGACGACGGCGTCGATCACCGCAACCCCCGGTCCCGTGTCGAACGCGATCATGCAGTCGAGGCTGCCTCCGGCCGGGACCCAGGTGACGTTGGCGATACCACCGAGATTCAGAAGTGCGCGGTCGCGGTCCCTCGCCGCAAAGAGCAGCGCGTCGGCCATGGGCACGAGCGGCGCTCCCTGCCCACCCGCCGCGACGTCGCGGCTGCGAAAATCGCTCACGACCTGGACGCCCAGCGATTCCGCAATGACGGCCGGATCGGCCAACTGCAGCGACGCACGTCCCGGCTCATGCCACACCGTCTGGCCATGTGACGCGACGAACGCCAGTTCACCCGCACGGCGCCCGCCCAGCTCGAGAACCTCGAGTGCCACCTCCGCAAACCGGCGTCCCAGATCAACGTGCAACAGGGCACACTCACGGACCCCGCCGCACTCTATCGTGTCGAGAATGCGACGCCGCTCGCTCTCGGAGTAGGGAACGGTGTGAAATCCCAGCAACTCGACATCCGGACGATCACCCGCCAGCCGCACGAGCGCCGCGTCGATGCCGTCGAGCGACGTACCCGACATGAGGCCGACGCATAGCTGGCTCACGGGACAACCGGCGGCGGGTCCCCGATCACTCTCCGTATGACGCCGCCGGCTTCACCGAGGAGCCGCTGCGCTTCCTCCCGGCTCACCTCACGGCGCAGCATGACGAGGGCGTGTTTGACGTCGCCCTGGGCATCGCGGATCGCCGCACGCGCCGTCTCGCGATCGACGCCGCACACCTCCATCACGATCCGTTCTCCGCGATCGTGCAGCTTCGCGCTCAACGCCGTGAGATCGACCATCAGGTTGCCGTACGCCTTCCCGAGACGGATCATGGCACCAGTTGTGATCGTGTTGAGCACCAGTTTCGTGGCGGTCCCGGCCTTGAGCCGCGTCGATCCGGTGAGCGCCTCGGGCCCGACCTTCACGACTACTGCGATCTCGACGATCTCGCCCAGCTCCGTCGGAACGTCCGAGCATGCGAGCACGACCGGAATTGCCTCTCGCTCGCGCGCGCGTCGCAGCGCGGCGTGCACGTAGGGTGTGGTGCCGCTCGCGGCGATCCCGATCACGACATCCGCCGACGACACGTCGAGCGCGTCGATTGCGCGCGCTCCCGCGGCCTCGTCATCCTCCGCGCCTTCCTGGCTGCAGACGAGAGCGTCCTTCCCTCCGGCGATGATCCCGACCACCATCTCAGGTGGCGTTCCAAAGGTCGGCGGGCACTCGGCGGCATCAAGTACGCCCAGGCGCCCGCTAGTGCCGGCGCCGACGTAGACGAGTCGACCGCCGCTCCGAAAGGCGCACACCACACGATCGATGACCGCCGCAATCTCCTCACGCGCCGCATGGACCGCGCCGGGTATATCGCGATCTTCTGCATTGAGGATGTCCACGATCTCGACTGACGACGCCACATCGAGGTGGGCCGTCCGCGGGTTGCGGCGTTCCGTCAGGCGGGTATCCAGGTATTCGGGCGGGGGCATAGGCGCTAAATTACGTACTTCACCCATCCGGAGGCCAATACCCAATGCGACGCGTGGCTGCGCTGCTGATTCTTGCTACCGCCTGCACGAGGATGCCTGGACTGGCTCCCGCCCGCGGGGCCGCTCCCTGGGAGATTCCGGCAGAGTCCTACTCCAGCGCAGCCGAGCACGGCATGGTGGCGTCGATCTCGCCGATCGCGAGCGAGGTGGGCGTGGAGATCCTGCGGCGCGGCGGCAACGCGGTCGACGCGGCGATCGCGATGGGTTTTGCGCTCGCGGTCGTCCACCCGGCCGCCGGGAACATCGGCGGGGGCGGGTTCATGATGGTGCGGCTGGCGAGCGGGGAGGTCGTCTCCCTCGACTACAGGGAAACGGCACCCGGCGGGGCTACGCACGACATGTACGTGGCGCCGGACGGCACCCTGCGGAGCGATCGCATGCTGGGACACCTGGCCTCCGGCGTTCCGGGCAGCGTAGCCGGTATGGCCGAAGCCCACCGGCGCTACGGCGCGCTCTCCTGGACGGATGTGCTGGCGCCCTCCGTCGAGCTGGCCCGGGATGGGTTCATCCTGGACGACTATCGCGCCCGATCGTTGGCCGGCGGCGCGCGCCGCTTGAGCCGCTTCGAGGCGTCGCGCCGGCAGTTCCTGCCCGGCGGCGAGCCACCGCCAGCGGGTTCGCGCCTGATCCAGACAGATCTGGGCCGCACGCTCCAGGCCATTGCCGACAGCGGGCCGGACGTCTTCTACCGCGGGTTTGTGGCGGACCTCATTGTCGCGGAGATGGAACGGGGTGGCGGGCTCATCACGCATGAGGATCTCGCGACGTACCGTCCCCTGTGGCGGGAGCCCATAAGATCGACGTACCGGGGACATATGGTGTACTCCATGGCGCCGTCCAGCTCGGGAGGGATTGCCATTGCAGAGATCCTCAACATCCTCGAGCGCTACGATGCCTTGCCCCCATTCGGGTCGCCCGCGCACGTACACCTCCTCACCGAAGCAATGCGCCGCGCGTACGTCGATCGCAACCACTATCTGGGCGACCCGGCATTCGTCGACATGCCGATTGCACGCCTGATCTCCGACGAATACGCGGCCGAACGCCAACGCACCATCGAGCCCGGGCGCGCGACCCCGTCACCAAGTGTTCTGCCGGGCGTTCCGGACGGCGATCACACCACGCACTATTCGGTGGTGGACGGCGACGGCAACGCGGTCGCGGTGACGACCACGATCAACACCGGATTCGGCAGTGCCGTAACCGTGAGCGGCGCGGGATTCCTACTCAACAATGAGATGGACGATTTCACAGCCGCGCCCGGCCAGCCCAATACGTTCGGCCTGGTTCAGGGAGAGGCCAACGCCATCGCGCCGCGAAAGCGCATGCTGTCTTCGATGAGTCCAACGATCGTGGAGGACCCTGCCGGCGATCTCCTGCTCGTCCTGGGCACACCGGGCGGGGCGACGATCATCAGCACTGTCGCGCAGGTGATTTCGAACGTGATCGATCACGGCATGTCCGCGACCGAAGCGGTGGCGGCGCCCCGCATTCACCATCAGGCGCTGCCCGACACGATCCGTTACGAGCGTGACGGCCTGAACGCGCGCACAGTGGCCCGGCTGCAGGACATGGGATATGCGGTAGTCGAGCGGCCGGGGTACAGCGGTCAGGTGGCCGCGATCTTCGTCCGGCGCGGCCACCTCATTGGGGTAATCGATCCTCGCAGCGGAGGTGGCGCCACCGGGTACTGACCGGCGGCGGCCCTCCGAATCCTTCCCTACCTCTGCATCTCCACCACGAACGGCGCCGTCAACACCAGCCGAATCGGGGCGCCTTCGGGCATGATGATGTCGATATCGCGTGTCGCCGCTGCAATCCCGGCACCGGCCGCCGCACCAGCCGCCGCGCCGACGATCGTGCCGGTGCGATTGCCCCCAATGATGCGCCCGGCGATGGCACCAACCACGGCGCCTGCGCCTACCCTTGCGGCATCTCCCGCAGTTACGCCGCGCCCCTTCATGAAGGCCCCGATACTGTCGGTGCGAGCCTGCAGTTCGAACATCGCGTCGCCAAACTGCACGCGGTTGAAGGTGAGGACGAGGCGGCCCTCTCCACCGGGACTTTCGGCCGGGGCGATATCCGAGATCGTGCCGCTGAATATGGCGGCGGGTGGAATCACTACCCTGCCCGCGTCATCCAGCACGGCTTCCGCATTTGTTGCAACGACCTGCTCGCCCTTGGTGTTGTGCCGGGAAGTCAGCGTATCGCCCGCGGCCAGCGTGATGACCGTGCCCGCGGGGAGCGTCATCGTCACGCCGCGGGGAGCGGGCTCCCGCGCGGGTCTTCTGGCCGGCTGCGGAGCTGTGCGCGGCACGTTCAGGGTCTCCGTGGGCCGACCGGCGTCGGTCGCCGGCACGTCCGCGAGAGCCGCCACCGACTCCGCCGGGACAAGGCTGAGGTCGCGTGCCGTCTCGTCATCTGCCGGCCTGTCCCCGCCACCGCACGCCACCACGGCGACCGCTAGTGCCGCAAGGACTCCGCCTACGCGTATGGTAGTCATAGCGCCTCCAGGTGTGGTCGTACCAAACGGTTGCCCAACGAGCGGGCACCGGCAAGATGCTACAGACGGGACCGCAGAAACTCAGGCGTGAGCCCTTGCAACCAGGACGCCATCAGCGTGAAATAACCGGTGGCCAACAGCAGCCCGACTGCCACCAGTACACCACCCGAGAACTTCTGGACCATCGGGATAAACCGGCGATACCGCTGGAACCAGCCGACGAACTTCTCGATCGCGAGCGCGGCGATGAGGAACGGCACACCGAGCCCGGCCGAGTAGACCAGCAGCAGGACGATCCCCTGCCCCAGGGTGGCCGTAGCGCTCGTGTACGCCAGCACCGCCCCCAGGATCGGGCCTATGCAGGGGCTCCACCCTGCGCCGAAGGCCAAA
Source organism: Gemmatimonadota bacterium (assembly GCA_036679645.1). GTDB lineage: Bacteria > Gemmatimonadota > Gemmatimonadetes > Gemmatimonadales > GWC2-71-9 > JADFNB01. The sequence goes on from JAZDCY010000028.1 coordinate 54,420, forward strand.
CCGACAAACGCGCTCCCCAAGTAGCCGAGCGGCTTGTTCTGAAGATGGATGCGGCGTTCCCGCGCGAAGATCCCGAGCTGGAAGACCCCCAGGAGGTAAAGACCGAAAACCACGATGAAGGCCCCGCCGAATCGCTCCAGCCAGACCCGGTGGGAGCGCAACAGCGTCCCCACCGCGGTCGCCGACGCACCCAGCATCACGAAGATCACCGTGAATCCCAGGATGAACGCCAGGGCATGCGTGACCGCGACCCAACGACGCCGCTCCATGTCATCCAGCGAGAGGCCGGTGATGAAGGAGACGTAGCTCGGCACGAGCGGCAGAACGCACGGTGACAGGAAGCTCAGGAGCCCCGCCACGAACGCCAATGGTATGCCTACGGCTTCAGTACTCATGGTATCCGCCCGTACAAACGGTGTAGGTCCCCCAGAGGTTCCTCACGGCGTCTGTGCCCGCGCAAAGAGACCGATCACCTTGTGCACCAACTTGGCCGCCAGGAAATCGGGCGCGACCATCCCGGGTATGGGCGCCAACTCAACCACGTCGCACCCCACGACGTGCCGTTCCCGGAACACGCGCTCGAGCAGCTCGAGCGTGGGGTACCACTGCCCGCCTCCCGGCTCCGGTGTGCCCGTCGATGGGATCAACGCCGGGTCGAAGTAATCAACATCGATTGTGATGTAGACGTCGGGACCGAGCGCCGCCACGGCTCGATCGATCCAGCCGGGCGTCTCCAACTCGTGCGCGAAGATGGCGGGAATGTCATTTCGCCGGATCAGCTCCCGTTCGTCACCCGTAAGCGACCGAATCCCCACCGGGACGAGCCGCGCGGCATCGTGCACGCGGTACATGACACAGGCATGCGAGTAGGGCGTACCCTCATACTCGGTGCGCAGGTCAGCATGCGCGTCCAGCTGGAGCACAGAGAGCATCCCCTTGGACAGGCGATCGGCGTGCGCCAGGATGGGCGGGCCCGAAACGGAATGCTCGCCCCCCAACATGATCACGAACTTCTCGGTGTCGAGCAGCGCATCGAACGCCCGCCGCAACTCGGCCATCGCGACCTCTGGGCCCGCTCCCGAGAGCATCAGCTCGGGTAGCGTGTGTAGGCCCACGCGGTACGGCTCGGCATCGAGAACCTCGTCGTACACTTCGACGTAGCGCGATGCGTGCAACAGGGCACGCGGACCGAACCGGGTGCCACCCATGTACGACACCGTTGCCTCATAGGGAACCGGCAGGATCAGGACGGCCGCGTCGCGGAAGCCCGACTCATTCGGCGGGAGACCCAGAAAACTCTCCCCGGGGGCCCAGGGAAGGTCACGGAGTGCAGACGGCAGATCGGTTCCGGCCGCGTCGCGGAACTCGTTCATCCGCAGAAAATGACGGCGCTCATGGCGGTAACCCAACGTCCGTCGTCCTGCGCCTCGGCGGTGCAGCTCACGTTCAACGAGTTGACGATCTCCCCCGAGAGAAGCCACTGCTCCCGACGCTCATCCCACGCCTGATCCGGATCGAAGGGCACACCAAGTACGGTGGCTAGCATGCTCGCTGCGAGATCCTCGGCGTAGTCGCCCGCAGGCTCCCTGCGCACACCGAATGCGTGGTGCTCGGAGATGTATCCGTGATGCGAGGGGTCGGCCGGGATCGCGAGCCCAATTGCCGCTGCCGCGAGACGAGAAGGCTCATTGGTCTGTGCCTCCGCGACGACGGCAAAGACTACCTGACCCGGTTGGAGCAGTGGCAGTCCCTCTTCCGGTCTCATGAGCTTGCAGTGGGGAGGGAAGATACTGCTCACCCGCACCAGATTGTATTGCGCAACGCGTGCTTCGCGCAGTGCCAACTCGAAGCTGGTGAGCTTTTCCTTGTGTCGTCCGACGCCCTTTGTGAGGAAGGCGCGCGTAGGTACGAACATCCTCGAGTCAATCACGACGGTCGCTCCTCGCGTTCGTGACCTGTCACAGCCTCACGGGTCGTGTCCGAGGGAACGGGGTCATCGGCCTCAGCCGGGAACCACAGCTCGGGCGCGATCTCGACCGGGGGCTCCGCTTCACCCGCGCGCTCCCGCACGCCCCGGATGACGTCCGGGAGCACCCTGTCCGGGCCGGCGCCGACTTCTTCTACCGACACATGCGCCTGGCCCTTCTCCTGCCCGCGGATGATGAGAATGTAGGTGCCCGTGTGAACCTGTAGCCGGTTCTCGTCAACTCGCACCGCAATCACAGCGGTTCCCCACTCGCGTTCCTCGTGCCGCACCGGTGGGAAGAGCCAGATGCGCTCGACCTGGGCGACGGGCAGCACCTCAGCAACGGCCGACGCAAGTTTCGTCCAGCCGATGCCGAGCCCAGCTGCCCGCGTGTCCACCGCGTCCCGCGCGGGCCGCGTTGCCGACATTTCGATGGCCGAACCCTTCGTCGTCATCTCTCCCTGCGTTGTCCGCGATGTGGCATGGCGGTGCAACCCGATTGGGTCACACCGAAATCTCGAAAAAGACGGCGCAAGATACTGGCAGCGGCGAGCCGTATCAAGGCGCCGTCACAGAACCGACACCGGATCGCGGTCGAACGAGACACGGACAGGTCCGCGGCGCACATGCGGGGCGCGGCGCGCTGCGTAGCGTTGCATCTTGCCGAGCAGCCTGCGGTCGCTCGACCTCAGGAGAAGATGCCAGCGCCACTGCCGTTTGACCCGCGCCAACGGCGCCGGTGCCGGCCCCACGACCTCCGCCGCATGAAGACCACGCGAACGGATCAGCCCACGGAACCACTGCGACAACTCGTCCGCCGCTCGCCCGACCCCCGTCTCGTCGGGACCACTCACAATCACACGTACCAAACCGACATGCGGTGGGTAGGCCGGAGCGCGGCGCTGCGCGAGTTCTCGTTTCGCGAACCCCACGAAGTCGTGATCACGCGCGGCGGTCAACGCGGCGTGCCCGACGCTGCGGGTCTGAACGAGCACTTCACCACCGCGCGGCCCGCGGCCCGCTCGACCCGCGACCTGGGCAATCAGCTGAAACGTGCGCTCGGCTGCCCGAAAATCCGGCAGATGCAGTCCTGTGTCGGCATCGACGACCCCAACCAGCGTTACGCTCGGGAAATCGAGCCCTTTCGCGATCATCTGCGTCCCGAAAAGAATGTCGATCGCCCCGCTCCCCATCGCATCGAGTATACGCCGGTGCGACCACTTGCGCGTCGTCGTATCCGCATCCATCCGGGCCAGCCGCGCCCGAGGAAACCGTGTCTCGAGCCATTCCTCCAGCGACTGCGTCCCAATCCCGCGCGTCCGGCGCGTCTCGTGCCCGCATGCATCACACACGGGGGCGAGCGCCTCATAGTGATCGCAGTAGTGGCAGCGCAAGCGCACGGGTTGTTGGTGCACGGTGAGCGCTATGGAGCAGTTGGGACATTCCTGCACGAGCCCACACGCCGGACACTGCACGTAGTGTGCAAACCCGCGCCGGTTGAGGAGAAGGAGCACCTGCTCGCCCGCTGCCAGGCGGGCTTCGACCGCGCGATCGAGCGCCTCGGACCAGGGAACTCCACGGCTCTGGGGCACGCGGGGGGCTGTCGTGAGGTCAATTAGCGTGACCGGTGGAAGCGGCCTCGCCCCGACTCGTTCCGGCAACCCAACGACGGTGATGCGATCACGCTGTGCCCACGTTTCGAGCGACGGGGTGGCGCTGGCCAGCACGACGCGCGCGTTCTCGGCCCGGGCGCGAGCCAGCGCTACTTCGCGCGCGTGGTACCGCGGTGCCTTGCCGTGCTTGTAACTGGCGTCGTGTTCTTCATCTAGGACGATCGCCGCGAGGTCCCGTACCGGTGCGAAAACCGCCGATCGCGCACCCACGACAACATGACGCTGCCCGCTGGCGACGGCACGCCACGCATCGGCGCGCTCGGCGTCGGAGAGCCCCGAGTGCAACACCGATACCGCGTCTCCGAACACACCGCGCACTCGCGCGACGGTCTGCGGCGTGAGGGCGATCTCGGGAACGAGCACGATCACGCCGCGACCAGCTGCGGCGTCACGGCGCACCGCCTCGAGGTAGACGGCCGTCTTGCCGCTTCCGGTCACGCCGAACAGCAGACTGGCCGTTCCTCGTTTCCTAGCGCCGAGCGCCTCGACTGCGCGACACTGGTCGGGGCTGAGCGTGTCGGGAGGGGGAGTCTCCACACCGGCGAACGGGTCCCGCAACCGCTCGCGTTCCTCTATGCGCGCCACGGAGCGCGCCACGAGCCCGTGCAGCACCGCAGGAGAAAACCCGACCTGCCGCACGAGATGCGACCACAGAGCCTCTCCGCCCAGTTCGTCGATAATGTCGTAGGCCGTGCGTTGGCGCACGGCCCGTCCAAAGACCTGCTGGCGCTCCAAGAGCACGGGTAGGGATCGCGTGAGGACGACCACCCGTTCCTTGCCGGCGCGGGGTCCCAATCGCGGGGGCTCGGTCTCGAGCGTTACCGCACCCGTGCGTTCCAGCCGCTGGAGCGCGTCCCACACCGGCCGCTGCATCATCCGCGTCAACCGGCTCGCGGTAACTCGGCCGCCGGCCCGCTCGATCGCTTCGTACACATCGCCGCCAGCTCCACCCGGCACGCTTTCCGGTGCGCGCGCAACCGCAACCAGCCGCGACGCGCCCCACAACGCCCCCGGTAGCATCGCCCGCATCGTTACGCCGAGCGGTGTGGCGTAATAGCTCGCGACCCAGCGGGCCAAATTCAGCAACGACACCGGCATGATGGCACGAGGATCAGGGGCCAGGAGCACCGATCGAAGATCCGGAGCTTCGTCATCACCGGTCGCGACGACGATCCCCACCATCTCCCGCCCGCGCACCGGTACGACCACGCGTACCCCCGGCACCACGCGGTCCGCAAGGGCCCGCGGCAAGTTGTAGCGATAGGGATGCGCCGCGGGAAGTGGCAGCGCGACCGAGCAGGTGGTGGGAATCACCCGTGCGGCCAACGAACGCCGCGCACGATCGAGAGCCCGAGCACTCGCGTGCGCGTGAGCAGACGGAGCGCCCGTAACGGACCGCCGAGAACCGCCCGTACACCCTTCCACCGCGCGGCGCGCCAGCCGCGCAGAAGGAGCTCCACCAATCCGTGTGCGATCCACCCCCCGTCGAGCGCGGCGTCCTCCACTGTCAACTCCACGAACCCCGCCGCGCCCATCAACTGCTTCCACTCCATGAGAACACGTGGGCGAATCCCCAGTGCTCCGATCTGCGCGGCGGCGTCTTCGCTTGGAGACTGCAGCCACGTCGGGACGACCGCGACCATGACGCTCATCGGCCGGGCCACGCGCGCCGCCTGCTCCAGCGCGCGCGCACCGTCCACATTCGCCAGCGCCGGCAGGTAGATGATCGTGAGGTCGAACATGTCTGTCTCGTGCGGGAGGTCCTCGGCAGAACCAGTCTGGAACGTCACCAGGTCCGACAGACCTGTCGCGCGCATCGCGTCTTCGGCCGACTCGATCGCCGCGGGGTCGGGATCGACGCCGGTGACCCGCATGTGAAACCGCTCGGCCCACCACAACACCGAACGCCCCGAGCCGCACCCAACCCACAGCGCCTCAGACGACCGATCCGGTTCCGCCAGCCGCGCAATCCGTTCATGGATCGTCTCGGCGACACCGGTCCAGGGTTGGAGAATCGCGAGGACAACAGACGGCGAGAGCTGCACCGTTGAGACCGTCATCGCTGCACGCTCATCGCCTCCACATGCGCGACCGCTGCCGCGGCGATGCGCTGCGGCACGTATCCGCCTTCCAGCACAGACGCCATTGGCGCGCCGAGGGCGCGCCACCCGGCGGTCCACTCCGCGTAGTCGTCCGGCTCGAGCGTGAACCCGGCGAGTGGGTCGCCTGCCATGGCGTCAAAGCCCGCCGAAATGAGCAACAACTCCGGTAGCCATCCATCGGTGGCACGCGCCACAGCCTCGTCGAGGTCGGCCCAATAGGATGCGCGGGGCAGTCCCGGCGCTCGCGGAACATTGAAGATATTCCCTACCCCGCGCTCATCGGCATGACCGGTACCCGGATAGAGTGGCGACTGATGGAGCGAGACAAACCGAATAGACGAGTCGTGGGCGACCAGGTCCTGCGTACCGTTACCGTGGTGCACGTCCCAGTCGACGATCAGCACCCGCTCTACCCCACGCTCGGCCATCACCGCCCGTGCGGCAACCACGACGTTATTGATGAAACAAAACCCCATAGCACGTGTGGCAGTGGCGTGGTGGCCCGGTGGCCGGACCGGGGCAAACGCCGGCACCCCATCGAGCGCCGATCTCGCGGCACCGATGGCCGCGCCGGCGGCGTGTACGGCGGCTGCCCAAGTCGCGGCGTTCATCACGGTATCGGCGTAGGGCTCGCGGCCGAGGGCACCACCGCCCCCCTCGGCGATCTGCCGGAGGCGCGCCAGGTGTGCCGGTGGATGCACCCGCTGCAGCTGCTCTTCGGAGGCGGGTACCGCGGTCACCCAGTCCGCGCGTGCGCCGATCGGAGAAGTCTCGAGAGCTGCCGTGATGGCCCGGATACGTTCGGGTGACTCGGGGTGGTGCGGACCGGCCTCGTGCTCCACGGAACTCGGGTGCGTGAAGAGGCGAACAGGAGGGGCGGGGATGGTGTCGGGCATGTCAACGGGGGAATTCCCGGTGCTATCGCTGCGCGTCCTCGACCGCCTGGGAAAGCCGGCGCACCTCATGTCGCAGGGCAGCCCGCGCCTGGTCCAACTCAACGAGTCGTGCCAGGTAGCGCCGCCAGAGGACGACGACGCCGACACTCGCGCCCGCGAACACCACGCCCCAGACAATCAACCCCGCTCGCGCCGTCCAGACACCCGCAAGCACCAGCAGAACAGCGTCGAGCAGGAGAAACCCCGCAGCAAAAATCGTCAGCGTCCGCGCACGCGGCCGACGGGCCATCAGGACCGCTCCGTCACCAAACGGGACGCCGCTGGCGAGGGAGAACAATCAGTGGAGCGCCAGACGGGATCCCGAGATCGCCGACGGTCCGCGACTCGTCCAGCACCTCGGCCCCTCGGTACTTGAGCAGGTAGGCGCTTGCATCCGGTCGCCTGCCGAGCGCCTCCTCCAGCGCCTCGACCTTCACATCGCCGAGCGCGGTGGTCGGGGAGACGGTCACGGTTACCGTATCCCAGACATCCGGCACAGTGACATTCAGCCGCACGTCGGCGCCGTCGCTCACTCGGTCATCTCTTCAACCACGGGCAGCGTCGAGTAGAAGCGATCTATCGATTGCGTAAAGAGAAGCGACGAGGCGCGCACACAAGTGCCGGCTTCTCCTGCGATCGCGGCAATGGCTATCTCCTCGCCGCCCTGACCTCGAAACGTGGCGAACGTAGGTCCTTCCTCCTCGAGAAAGGCTCCGACGTGGGGAACGCGCTCCGCGAAGAATTCCTTGGCGCGCTCGATGACCTCTCGCGCCGGCAGCGTCGTAGTTATTTCATGCACCATGGCAAGTACGTCTCCTATGGGCCACACGGCCACCGGCAAACTAACGCCGCGTCCGGGTCGTTCCCAGCCCAGCGCCTAAAACGAGCGCGGCAACCGTGGACGCCGGCACCCGCCTCGCATCGCTCGACAGCATGGCTCCACGATGCGTTGTAGGCATCCGACCTGCAAGCTACCGCTGCGAGGGTGTCGACGGCCTCCTCCGGGCGATGGCGCGAGCACAGGACGGTGGGGTCGACACCCGCAACAAGTCGCGCAAGCGCGGCCGGCGCCGAAACACGATGACAACCTCGCCCGGCGGTGGCTCGTCGATACCGTCGAGTGAAAGGAAGAGCGGAAGTGGGTGGGCAGGGACGTCGACCCCATATTGCTGCCCGTGCCACGTCAACGTGTACCGGGCCGGGCAGGTTCGTACCAGAACGTCACAGAAGAAATCGTCGTCCACGCGGTAGACATGCTCTGCGATTTCCTCACCGGCGGCATGAAACAGCGGGTCGAAGACGCGGCCCTCCTGCCGCGCGAAGTTCTGCTCGGCGGCCCAGTCGTAGCGCTCCAGCGCATCGGCGTTCGCGCGCCACTCGAGATGATGCCGCAACTCGTGGGTGAGCGTCTCCCATGCCTCCTCCCGCCACGAGAAGTTCTCGTCTTGCCCCGCCAACGCGAGAAACGACCCGTGATACAACACGACACGGGATACGACGTCATCCAGATCGCCATGTATGGGAATACACTCACCGAGCGTGTAGACGTCCGCGAGCGTAGGATGCGGCAGGGCCCGCGGACTCACATCGATCGCCGCAATCCCATCCAGATACTCTGCCGGGACCTCGCCGGCGAGTTGTCGAATCAACCGGTCAAACTGCTCGTACTGCACCCAAACTCGCCATTCGTAGGGCTACTCCTCCACCGCTCCCCCCGACCTCCGTCCCAGCCACCGGTTCGCCACCAACAGCAGCACGAAGACAACTCCCCACTGGAGCAGAATCGTGCCCACTGTCTCCTTGCTGAACGGTTCCAACCAACCCTCGGGATCCCAGCCGCGTGACTGCCACAACCACCACACCAGCAACACGACTGCCTGCAACGGCACCAGCACCCCGATCACGATCTCCCACCATTTCCCAATCCGGATATCCGAGTGTTCGTGGTTCAACTGCTCGGCCCGGAAACGCTGCACGCCGTGAGTGATGACGGCAATGGCGAAGAACAACCCCGACACCATGAGCGCCACACCCCATACCCAATCCTGGTTGCCGAGAAACTGTACGGAGAACGCCGAGGGAAAGCCCAGCAGGAATCCGGCGATGGCGACGATGCGCACGCCCCGCCGTCGATCGACGCCCAGGTCGGCCAAAACGCGTGTCGCGAGTTCGACCATCGCCACGAGACTCGTGAAGGCCGCAAACGACAGCGCCACGAAAAAGAGGATCATGAAGAACTGGCCGCCCGGCACGCGCGCAAATAGCTGCGGCATCCAGATGAACGTGAGCCCCTCGTTGGTCGCCCCAAAGATCTCGGCCTGAATGAGATCGGCGTTCACCGCACCACCGGCGGTGACGGCTTCCTGCAGCGACGGGAACGCGGCAAGGGCCTCGGGGTTGGCTGCAAGGTCCGAGATGACCGCGAAGACGGTGCTGATGACCATGATGCCCGCCAGGAGCGAAACGATGTTGTTCGCCGTGGGCACGATGAACGCGTTGAGCGCCGTGTCCTCATTGGGGCGCATGTACGCCGCGTAGACGAGTACCAAACCCCATCCCGCACCCGTGTCCCAGGCATTCTGCGTCAGCGCCTGGAGCCAGATGTTGGCGTCACCCAACTGGTGCCAGTCGACACTGAAAAGAAACGAAAGTCCTGCACCCGCACCCGGCAACGTGACCGCGTAGCCGGCGAGAAGGACGACGAGTACCAGCAACGCGGGCATGAGCACGCGCGCCACACGTTCGATGGCCCGGACGCCGCGGGAGACGACGTACGCGGCAAGACCGATCGCTACCGCGTGTGTCACTACCGGCCAGATGGACTCGGTGTACTGGGTCCAGAACGCTCCAGGGTCGGTACCCGAGATTTCCCCCGTCACCGACGCCACGACGTAGCGAATCGTCCACCCCGCGACGACCGAGTAGTAGAACATGATGGCGACCGCCACGAACCCGACGAACGCGCCCATCCACGCCCACCTTGGCCCCATCATCGCCACGAACGCGCGGACCGGACCGGCACGCACTTTCCTGCCGAGGCCGAACTCGACCAGGATCAACGGGATCGACCAGAGCAGCAGGAAAGCAACCCACGCGACGAGGAACTCGCCCCCACCGTTCTGCGCGGCGATACGCGGGAACCGCCAGATGTTGCCCGTACCCACCGCCATGCCGAGCATGGCGAGCAGCATCATCCAGCGGGATGAGAATCCTTCGGTCCGCGCCACGCGTCCCCCTTTGTTGGTCGTCCCGCCCGTCACGAGAGCGCCGCTTCCAGTCGCGCAACCGCCGCGTCGAAACTCAACGGCGCACCCGTCGCCTCTTGCGCGAGGCGGTCTGCCGGATCTGCCTGGCCACACCGCATCAAGTCGAGTACGGCGCTACCCGCCTCCGGGTTCCGGTACCAGTCTTCACCGTGCCGCTCCAAGAGGGAAGTCGCCACGGCGGCCTCCAGCTGCCACGCTCGCAGATAACGGGCTGCATAGAATCCTGGGTCGATATCGCGCACGTAGTCGGACTCGGGATATCGAAATCGGGTGGCGTCCGTCAGCATCTCCGCATAGAGCCCGCTCATGTCGTCGAGCTCGCCCCTATGGAAAGCCAACTCATACCGTAGCTTCGCGGCATATCGTCGGAGCATGTACAACTCGGCCACCGCCAACTCAAAGCGCAGTTCCCGCGTATCCGAGCCCGACAACTCCGCGTAGCGGCGCAGCCATCCATCGTCCAGCGTGAGGTGGTCCCACAACATCGCGAACCCCTCCGTAACCGAGTTGTCACCCAGCCATCGCTCCTGGAAGGGTCGCGACGGATCGACCGCCGCGAAGTGCATTGCGTGACCCAACTCATGCCAGAACGTGCGATAGTCGGTGTGCCCGCCGCTCGGCTGGATCACGAGATACACCTCGTCGGGCACGCATACCGGAGAACAGAACGCGCGCGGTTGTTTCCCCTCACGAGTCTCCACGTCGAACCGGACACGGCCGTTCTGGCAGGCATCGAGACCCATATCGCGCATGTGCCGGAGGGCCGTCTCGACGAGCGTGTCTGGCGCAAAAGCAGCGTCGAACCGATCCGCGCGGAAAGTCCAACCCACATCGGCACGCACCAGTTCGCGCACGGGAATCCCAAGGCGGCGCTTGACGAGTCGGGCAAGGCTGTCGGCGTACGCGTCCTTCGTGCGGTCCAACAACGTCTGCGCCGTCGTACCCAACGCGTCGAGGTCGATACCCGATAGCGACGTGATGCAAGCGACGTAATCCGCCCCGAGATCGTGGCCGAGCATCATCTCTCGCTCCGACGCAAAGCGGCGACGATGAAGGTCGTTCAATCCTGCGGCACCGACCCGTGCGCGCTCGGCGTCCAACGCAATGCGATAGGCGCGATCGGGACTGTTCTGGAGCTCGATGGGGACCCGCAGGAAGGGAATCTCGCGTCCGTTCACCCGGACCGTTGCGGCCTGCTCCCACACCAACTGCTGCTCGTCCAGCGGGGCAAGCGTGCGACCGATCCGCAAATCGATCAGCCATTCGAGCAAGACCGTGTCACCCGACGCACGCGCAACTTCGTAGGCTTCGTCGGACAGCAAGACGACGTGCCGTTGGTAGATCTGCTGGAACTGAGGTTCGCTCTTCAGCCCGGCACCGGTGAGATAGTACTCGCGCCCAAGCTCGCTCGTGAGCAGCTCACCGCGAGAGACCAACTCCGCGAGGTTCACTCGGCGAGACGGTCCGATAAGTAGGCCGCGAGCTGATCCTGCGCGATGCGTTCCTGCTGCAGCGTATCGCGGTCCCGCACCGTCACCGTCTGGTCCTCCAGCGTCTGACCGTCGATCGTGATGCCAAACGGCGTGCCCGCCTCGTCCTGGCGCCGGTACCGTCTCCCGATCGAGCCACCGTCGTCGTAGAAGATCGGCATCCGACCGCGCAAGTCACCGGCAATGCGGCGCGCGACCTCGGGCATGCCGTCCTTCTTCACGAGCGGAAAGACACCAGCCTTGATTGGAGCCAAAGACGGCTGCAGACGCAGAACGACCCGCTGCTCGCCCCCGATCTCCTCTTCGTGATACGCGTCGACGAGAGCGACGAGTGCCAGTCGATCGGCGCCTAGCGACGTCTCGATGATGTACGGAATGAACCGTTCCTTGGACGCGGGATCGAGGTACTCGAGTTTCTTGCCGGACGACGCCTGGTGCCGGCTTAGATCGAAGTCCGTGCGGTTGTGAATCCCCTCGAATTCCTTCCACCCGAAGGGAAACTCGTACTCGATGTCGTAGCCATCCTTGGCGTAGTGCGCGAGTTCATCGGACGTATGCTGATGAAAGCGCAACTTGTCGGGGTTCAACCCGAGTCCCCGGAGCCACTGCATGCGCTGTTCGCGCCACTCCTCGAACCAGCGGTCGTCGTCACCGGGCTTGACGAAGTACTGCATCTCCATCTGCTCGAACTCGCGCGTACGAAAGATGAAGTTCCCGGGCGTGATTTCGTTGCGAAACGCTTTCCCGATCTGAGCGATGCCAAACGGGATTTTCTGCCGCGATGCCTGCATCACGTTCAGGTAGTTGACATATATACCCTGCGCCGTTTCCGGACGCAGGTACACGACCGCGGCACTCTCCTCCACCGGGCCCATGAACGTCTTGAACATCAGGTTGAACTGTCGGGGGTCGGTGAGCGTTCCCTTGCTGCCGCACACGGGACACTGTCCTTCCGGCGTTCCCGGTTCACCCTTGATGCGTTCGTCGTCGGCACGAAACCGGTTCTTGCACTGGCGGCAGTCCACGAGCGGGTCGGTGAATCCCTCGACGTGCCCCGACGCTTCCCACACGCGGGGATGCATGAGGATAGCCGCGTCGATGCCCTCGATGTCGTCACGCTCGAGCACCATCGACCGCCACCACCGGTCCTTGATGTTGCGCTTCAGTTCGACCCCGAGCGGACCGTAGTCCCACACCGAGCCCAAACCGCCGTAGATTTCGGACGACTGGAAAATGAACCCCCGCCGCTTGGCGAGGGACACGAGCTTATCCATCACGGACGGTGTGGCCATCGGCGTAGGCTTTGTGGTGTTGGCTGTAATGAGAAAACGGTTTTGGAAGATAGATGCCCGTCTAGGCACCCGGCAAGCGGAGCACGCGACCGACCAGCCGCTCGAGACCATCCGCGAGTTGTTTGGCCCGCTCCTCGGAGGCTCCCTTCTGGGCGGCAATGGGCGCTAGGCTGGGTCCGGGCACCGTGTGTCCGGTCTGGTGCGTCAGATGGGACCCCAGCGCGTCCAGCAGCCTGTCCCCTCCGTCACTGCCAATCAGCACGTGCGCGTCGGGTGATCCCCCGACGAAACACGGTGGCGACCTGGGCCGCACTCAGCGTCTCCCTGAACGCCTGTGCAACTCCGAGAACCGATGGCGCAGAATGCCTCAGCGTTCCTCACCCGTGCGGAAGACAGAAGAACATAAGATGAAGAATGGCAGAGACTTGCACAATTCTTGAGGCTGTCGTATTTTTTCGTCCGACGCCAGCTTCTCGTGGCTCGGGGTGAATGGATGCACCCACGCTCTCCTGTTCTGGGATTCGACCGGCTCCCGCACGCGCCTTGCGACGGGACAAGTTCCCGCCTGAGCCCACACCAATCCATGCATTATGCACGACGCCAGCATCTGGCTACCGCCATAAACCATTGCAACAAAAGAGTTTATAGTGAGGCACGTCCCTTGCGTTGGTCTGATGTTGGACTGGTACGGTATGGAGACCGTTCTGCCGATCCTCAAGGGAGTGAGTCGGTCCAACTATCCATGACTGTTCACGGGGCGGTTCCCCGAGGAGCAATAGCTCACATATGCTCAGGCCGGTAGAGAGCGAGTCCGGCACTCCGCAGAGCGTGCAACGCGACGTGCACCTCCGCGATCTGTTCGCCATCATCCGACGGCATTGGAAGATCGTGGTGATCATCGTGTCGCTGGTGACCGCGGGCGCGTGGTATTCGAGCCGGGGCACGGTGCCGCAGTATCAGTCGCGACTGACCGTCCAGATCAATTCCCCCAAGCAGGTTTTTGCGCGCCTCGACGATATCGATGTCGATGAGTTCGCGCTCAAGACCGACCCGATTCTGTCGGAGGCGTTGGTACTCACGACACAGGATCTGGCCCTTGGGATCGTCCTCGCCTTGGACCTGCACCTCGAGCTCGACGACCCCACACTTTCGCGATCGCAGTATCTCGCCGGTGTGCGGGTCGATTCAGCCGCGCCGCCGGGCCAATACACGATGGAGTACCGTGGTACGGATGGCTACGTGATCCGCAACGCCGCAGGCGGTGTCGTGGCCGAGGGCCCCTACACAGCGGTCGCGACCGGACCCGGGTTCCAGTTCACCGTGCTACCGGTGCAGGAATCGGGCACCCTGGGGTTCTCGGTGCGCACGCCGGCATTCACGGCCTCTTGGGTGAGCGCGGGCGTGAACTACGCGGTGCGGGATGGCACCAACGCGGTCGATATCTACTTCACCGGCACCGATTGGCGCCTCGTCCCCCGTATCCTCAATCAGGCGGCACTCGAGCTGCGCAACGAGGGTGCCAACCGGGCGTTGGGGATTGCCTCGAAGAAGCGCGAGTACATCCAGCAACAGCTGAGCCTGGCGAACGCGGCATTCCAGGTGAAGCTCGCCGAACTCCAGGAGTTCAAGGAGCGGCGTGAGATAGCCGATCTGTCGGCGGAGGCGACGGCTCGCATTGGCGCGCTGCAGCGACTCGAGCAGGAACGCCAGCGCCTGCTGATTCAGCTGGCCACGATCGACTCGGCGGTCGGTGGGGACAGCACTATCGGGATCGAGATGCTCAACCGCCTCTCGTCGATCGAGGCGGCCGGCAGCAACGCGGCGCTCGACTTCCAACTCCAGAACCTGCTTCAACTCTACGAGGAACGCCGGGCTCTGACGGTCGGATCACAGGGTCTGCGCGCAACCAACCCGCGAGTCGAGGCCTTCGATCAACGGATCGTCGCGGCGCACCGCGCGCTGAGCGACGCGGTGGGGGCGGCCCGCAACAACTTCCTCGTCCGCCTCGACGGTCTGGAACAGGAGATCGACGACGTGCGCGCCACGCTGCGCCGGATCCCCGGGATGGAGAATCGGATTGCGCAGCTCGAGTTGGAGCGGAGCATCCAGGAACAGACGACGCGCTACTTGCTGGGCCAGCTCGAGAGCGCCCGGATGCAGGAGGCGACGATCGGGCCGTACGTGAACATCATGGACGGTGCCTCACCCGCCTACCGGATCGGGACGAGCATCAAACAGAAAATCATGCTCGGGTTGCTGGTCGGTCTGCTGCTGGGATTGGGCGGGGCGTTCTTCCTCGAGTATCTGGATCAGACCATCAAGAGCGCCCACGATCTGGAGCGCGTGCTGGGCGTGCCCGTGCTGGCCATGATCCCCTACGACGCCAAGTTGGCCGGTAGACCTAACGGAAAGGGCCCGCCGATCACCGTCATCACGGCGCTGGGCGTGGACGATCCGATCGCCGAAGCGTATCGCACGCTCCGCACCAATGTCACGTTCGTGAGTGCTGAGAAGCCGCTGCAGTTCATCTCGCTGACGAGCCCGGGACCGGGCGAGGGGAAGTCCACGACCACCGTGAACCTCGCAGTCACCCTGGCGCAGGGCGGGCATAGAACCATTCTCATCGATGGCGACCTCCGCCGGCCGCTCGTTCACCGGGCGTTTGCCGTGATGCGCGAGCCGGGCCTCACGGACATTCTGATTGGACAGGCTCAGGCGCGCGAGGCGATCCGCCCGGAAGTAATTGGCAATCTGGATATTCTGCCAAGTGGCTCGAGCCCACCGAACCCGTCGGAGTTGCTCGGGTCGGACGTGATGCACTCCCTAATTGCCGATCTGCGGCGCGAGTACGACTACATCATAATCGACACACCGCCCATCCTCCCCGTGACGGATGCGACGGTCGTGGCGACGACTACAGATGCGACGATTCTGACCATTCGGAGTGGCGACACGGAAGAGGTCCCTGCACGGCGGGCAATGGAGCAGTTGCGACGCATCAACGCGCGCGTTGCGGGCGCGGTGCTAAACGGCGTGAACCGGTCGCGCGACGAGTCGTACGGCTACTACTCCTATCAGCGCAACGTGCCGTACCTGGCGCGCTCGCCGCGACGGTCTGTACGCGCGCGGATCGCCGATATCTTTTGAACGTAGAAGTCGGACGCTGACGAGTCGTTATTCCCTGATAATCTGTTCACGGCGTGATCCGACGCTCACGTACGCAATGTGCGTCTCGGCAAGGTCCTGGATGCGGTCGAGGTACGCGCGGGCTTGCGGTGGGAGATCTGCGAGCCGTCGTGCGCCGGTAGTCGGGCGGCACCATCCATCGAGGACTTCGTAGATCGGTTCGACGCGGTCGAGGGTCTCGGGATCAGCGGCTACGTCATCCACCGTATCACCATCGATTCGATACCCGACACAAACACGCAACTGCTCTAGCGTGTCCAGCACGTCGAGTTTGGTGACCGCGAGATCCGTGAGCCCGTTGACGCGGACCGCGTACCGCACCACCACGGCGTCGAACCAGCCGCACCGTCTCGGCCGACCCGTCGTTGCTCCGAATTCGTCGCCGAGCTGCCGAAACGTCTCGCTGACCGAATCATCCATCTCGGTCGGTAGCGGCCCGTTACCGACACGCGTGGAGTACGCCTTCACGACGCCAAGGACCGCGTCGATCGCGGTGGGACCTATTCCCGCACCGATCGTTGCGCCACCGGCGGTGGTGTTCGATGACGTGACATACGGGTAGGTCCCGTGATCGACATCGAGCAGCGCGCCCTGCGCGCCTTCGAGCAGGATGCGCCGACCGTTGCGTAGCGCCGTGTAGGTCAGTTTCCCTGTATCCGTCACCAGGGGCAGGATGCGCGGCGCCACCCGTTCGAGCAGCGCCACGTGCTCGTCGGCGGACGCGCGCTCCGCCGAATCGAGTCGCTCGAGCCAGGCGTTCACGCGTTCCACCCGCTCGGCGAGCACCGTGGGTAAGCGATCCAGGGCACGTAGGTCACCGACGCGCAATCCGCGTCGCGCAATCTTGTCCTCGTACGCAGGTCCGATCCCTCGCCCGGTCGTCCCGATCCGCTGCCGTCGCTCGCGTGCGTGATCCATCAGTTTGTGGTACGGCAATACGAGGTGCGCGCGGTCGGACACGGCGAGCCTTCTCTGCACGTCGATCCCGCGGGCCGAGAGACCGTCGATCTCACCCAGCAGCGTTTCGGGATCGAGTACGACACCATTCCCGATCACGCATTGGGTGTTGGGATGGAGAATCCCGGAGGGGATCTGATGGAGAATGAACTCATCGGCGTCGATGACGACGGTGTGTCCCGCGTTGGCACCGCCCTGATACCGTACCACCAGATCGGCCTGCTCGGAGAGCACATCGACGATCTTGCCCTTGCCCTCATCACCCCACTGGGCACCCACCACCACCACACACTGCCGCTTCGGACCAAACACCAGCGTCTCCGATGCGAAGGGTTGGGCTACGCGGCGAGGCCCGCGTCACGGAGCACGGCCTCGACCGCATCGCGGTCCGCCGGGCGGAGGTCGCGCAAGGGCGCGCGAACCGGTCCGCCATCGAGGCCAACGAGATCGGACGCCGCCTTGATGCCGGGCACGCCCCGCTGCGAGACGACGGCCTGATTGAGCGGCGACAGCCGCTCCTGCGCGGCACCGGCTCCCGGCCGATCACCGTGGCCGAATGCGCTGTCCACTGCCAGCGCTACCTGTGCGGCGAACATCGCCACCGCCAACACACCACCCACCGCACCCAACTCGAGTGCCGCATAGTAGTGCGACCCCGATCCAATGAACAACGCCCACTCCGGAGCCGCCTTGCGGTACGCAGCGAAATTCTTCAGGTCGCCCGAGGAGTCCTTGGCACCCACCAGATTCGGGTGCTCGGACAGGGCGCCGATGACGCTCTCGTGCAACGCCAGGTGCGTGTACTTCGGGATATTGTAGGCCAGCACAGGGACGGGAGACGCCTCCGCCACGCTCCGGAAATGCTCGATGAGATCCGCACTGGAGAGCGAAGGGCCGTAGTAGGCCGGCGGCCTTACGAGCACGGCATCGGCGCCATGCTTGCCTGCCGTGCGACACGCGGCGATCGTTGCGCGCGTCGACTCGCGACCGGCACCTGCCACGAGAAGTCGATCCTCCGGGACGACATCACGCAACCACGCGATGACTTGCTCGTACTCCTCATCGCTCAGGAGCGCCGCTTCGCCGGTAGACCCGGTAGCGAGGATCCCGGCAACTCCCTGGTCCAGCAGCGCCCGGGCGTTGCTGCGCAGCGCGACCGGCGCCACGTCACCGGTGACGCGGTCGAAAGGGGTGATGATCGGAACGAGTAATCCGCCGAGAGTTTGCCTCACGACGACATGAAGTCGAGACCGTCTGTGAGACCTTCCATCTCCGTATCGTCCCCGCCCTTCTCATCCTTCGTCGCACCACTCTGCGGTTCCGCCGGCTGCTCCTTGGGCTTCGTGACCGTTTGGGTCCGGCGGCGGAGTGTCGTCAGTTTGAGCTCGAAGTCGGACGGATTGCTTGCGGCGGCACGTGCGACCTCGAACGTGACGGTTTCAGCATCGACCAGGTCCATCAGGTGTTGGTCGAACGTCTGCATTCCGTATTGGTCGCGCCCTTCGGCAATGTAGTCGGGGATCTCCCCTACCCTATCGGGACTGCGGATGAGATCGCGGATGGTGGATGTCGCAATCATCACTTCCACCGCCGCACAGCGCCCCTCACCGTCGGCCCGGGGTAGTAGCCGCTGCGAGATCACCGCGTGCAATGACTCCGCCAACCGAATTCGAGTCACCTCCTGCTCCTCGGCGGGGAACATGGCCACGATGCGCGAGATCGTGGTGACCGCGTCGGGCGTGTGCAACGTGGACATCAGCAAGTGACCCGTCTCCGCCGCCTTCATTGCCGTGTCGATCGTCTCCGCATCCCGCATCTCGCCGATCAACACAACATCGGGATCCTGGCGCAACGCGGCGCGGAGTCCCGCGGCGAACGACTCGGTGTCGACGCCGATCTCCCGCTGCGTCACCGATGAGGTAACGTCGCGATGCAGAAACTCGATCGGGTTCTCCAACGTGACGATATGCTTGTTGAAAGTCGCATTGACGTGGTGAACGAGCGCCGCCAAGGTCGACGTTTTTCCGCTTCCCGTCACGCCCGTCACGAGAATCATCCCGCGCTCGGCCTCCGCGATCCGGCCCAGCACCGATGGCAGCCCGAGGCGCTCGATGTTCGGAACCTCGAACGGGATCACCCGCATGACGATCATGAACGACGACCGTTGTCGCAGGATGTTTACGCGGAACCGCCCCACACCCGGCGCGCCCCACGAGCAGTCATAGTCCCTGATCTCGTCGATCCGCGCCCGGTCCGCATCGTTCGACATCAGCTGCTGCGCGATCGCCTTGGTCTGTTCGGGCGTCAAGCGCTGTTTTGTGAGCGGCTTCAACTTGCCGTCGATCCGTGCCCGGAACACGTCCCCCGCCTTGATGTGCAGGTCGGAAGCACCTCGCTCAACCGCCGCCTTGATGATGTTCTCCATAGCTCAGTATCCCGCCTCGAGATCGACCTCGTTGTCCATACGCTCGCCACGCAGGTATCGCTCGATATTCCCCACGATCAGCGCCGACTCCCGCTTCCAAAACCGGTCGGACACGCCACTAACGTGAGGCAGCACCAGCACGCGCGGGTGCCCCCAGAAAGGGTGCTCCGGTGGAAGCGGCTCCTCACAGAAGACATCCAGCACGCACCCCGCGAGGCGACCGCTCTCCAGGTGCGCGAGCACGGCCTCCTCGTCCAGCACCGTTCCCCGGGCCACGTTCACCAGGAACGCGCCCGCGGGGAGCGCGTCGAGCACCGCCGGCCCGACCAACCCCACCGTCTGCCCCGTACCCGGAACAGAGAGCACCAGCACATCGCTCTCGCGAGCCAGGTCGACAACGGCATCCGGCCCCCGCACCCACACTACGCACTGGGGGGCGGGTTTCGCTGGATTGCGCCGCACCGCCCTGACCGGCATCCCCAGGGCCGCGCACCGACGGGCGAGCGCCTGCCCGATCCCGCCAAACCCCACGATCCCGACCCGCGTGCCGGCCAACTCGCCGACGCGCATCTGCCCATTCGTGAACCGATCCTTGGCCCAGCGACGTTCCGCCTGCGCCTGCACGGCCTCGTGAAAGCCCCGGAGGCAAAACGCGATCGCGGCAATCAGGCTATCCGCGATCGGCTCGGCGTACATGCCGCGGGAGCTGGTCAGGACCGCACCGGTCTCACGGAAAGCCTGCGAGAGGCTCCCGCCGGCTCCCGCCGACGCGGTGTGCGCCCACCGGATTGACCCTGACGCCGCCCGCGCGACGCCCTCGGGAATACCCCATCCAATGTAAACCTCTGCGCCAACCGCGAGACGGCAGGCCTCTGGTGAGCCCGCCCCCCCATCCCCGTCACTCGACGTCACAGCACGGACCTCGTCGACCTGCCAATCCGTCCCAAGGGCCCGGCGGATCTTTGCCAACGTGTCAGCCGGCGCCGACCACAAGGGACGCGACGACGCCAGATCGACGACCGCCCGTCTCACTCGTCGATAGAGAGTTTGTAAGAGCCCGTCATGCGGAGGACGGAGAGCCTTGCCCGATCGTGGAGACGCTTGGGACCACGCATGGAGAGCTGGACGCGCATGCGATCGTGATCGAGCGACTCTGTTTCCAGCACCTCGACCTCGAGGCCTTTTTGTCGCACCAGTTCCTCCACCTGCGCCGCCCCATCCTCGGTTTGGTCGACCTCGACGGTCAGCTTACTGACCAGGGAGCGCCGGTGGACGAACCTCTCGACGGGGCCCAACCCGCCGAGGACTACGAGCAACAGGAGCGTAACTCCCGCAGCCTCGAATACCGCACCGGCGCCGAGAGCCACGCCGATGGCGGCAACCACCCAGATGGTCGCCGCACTGGTGAGGCCGGTGATTCCACCGCGCGCGCGCAAAATCGTGCCCGCCCCAATGAACCCGACGCCGGTCACGATCTGGGCCGCGATGCGCGATGGATCGCCGGTGGCTCCCGTCATGCGCATGGAAAGCTGTGTGAAGAGCGTGGCACCGACACAAATCAGGATGTTCGTGCGCAGCCCCGCGGCCTTTGCCTTCACCTCCCGCTCGAAGCCGACAGCTCCCCCGAACAACACCGCCAGCAGCAGTGCACCCAACAAGTCCAGGCGCAACGATTCGACCAGGTGTTGCCACAGCTCAGCTATGGGCGTAGCGCCGCCTTGGGAACGGGAAGAAATCCCATGGCCTCCCGCACGCCTTCCATTGTCTCCGCGGCCACATCGCGGGCTCGCTTCGCTCCAAGCTGGAGTATCTCGCGCACGCGCTCCGGATTCGCTCGCAGGTCCGCCGCCCGTTCCCGCATGGGTGCGAAGTGACCGGTGATATGGTCGGCGAGCACCCGTTTACAATCCAAGCACCCCCACCCCGCCGAACGACACTTGGCATCCACGTCGGTCACCGTATCGTCGGGTGAGAAACTGCGGTGCAACGTGAACAGGTTGCACTTCTCCGGATCGCCCGGGTCCTTCCTGGTCTTGCGGGCCGGGTCGGTCATGGCCGGTCGCAACAACTGCCAGATCTGTTCGGGGTCATCCAGCATGCCGATTGTGTTGCCCAGACTCTTGGACATCTTTCCCTGTCCGTCGAGCCCCATGATGCGCTTGGCGTCCGTGTGCTGCACCTGCGGTTCGGGGAAGAAGTCCGCGCGGTAGCGTGCGTTCCACTTGCGTGCGATCTCGCGCGACAGCTCGAGATGCTGCGCCTGGTCTTCGCCCACCGGAACGAGATCCGCCTTGTACAGCAGAATGTCGGCGGTTTGGAGCACCGGATAGTTGAGCAGACCGGCCAAGATGCTTTTCTGTCGCTGTGACTTCTCCTTAAATTGCGTCATCCGTTCCAGCTCGCCGAGCGGAGTCACCGTTGTGAGCACCCACGCGAGTTCGGTGTGCTCGGGCACGTGCGACTGGACGAACAGCACGCATTTTTCCGGATCGATGCCCGCTGCGAGCAGGCCCACGGCCATGTCGAGCGTGCGTGTCTCGAGTTGCGCCGCATCGTACTCCTGGGTGATCGCGTGGTAGTCCACGATGCAGTAGAAGCACTCGTGGGCATCCTGCATGGCAACCCAGTTGCGTACGGCACCCAGATAGTTGCCAATATGGAGTTCGCCGGACGGCTGGATACCGGAAAAAACGCGTGACATGGCCTCAAGCTACGGAGGGTGGTAAGGCACCGCAAGATGGCTCAGTATCACGACTTACTGCACATCGCGACTACCGCAGCCGAGGCTGCGGGAAGGTACATCCGCGAGGTCGAGCGGCCGCATCCGGACTCGTGGGACCGGAAGGCGGCGAGCGATTTGAGGAATTATCTCCTCATGCGCCGTCGGCCGAGGTCCGCTGGATCGTAGATCCACTGGACGGTACGACGAATTACCTGCACGGGTTCCCGGCGTACGCGGTCAGCATCGCGGCAGAGGTCGACGGCCAACTCGCGGCGGGCGTCGTGTTGGATGTACCGCACGACCGGCTGTACACCGCAGTGGCTGGCGGCGGCGCGTTCTGCGACGACGCACGCCTCTCGGCGTCGTCGGTCGACGACCCGCAGCATGCGCTGCTGGGAACGGGGTTTCCCTTCAAGCACCCGGCCGTGGAGCGACTGGACGAGTACGCTGCTCAGTTCAGCGCGTTGCTACCCAAGACCGCGGGTATCCGGCGGGCAGGATCGGCGGCGATCGATCTTGCCCATGTTGCAGAGGGCCGCTTCGACGCGTTCTGGGAGTTGTGGCTGGCGGGGAACCACGTAATGCACGCGTGGCTGTTGGAGCGCTTGCGGGCGGTTGCCTAGAGTCAGGATGCGATCTCTCATCTCGCCGGCCCGTACCGGATCACACTGGCGGTCCCGTCGTCCAGGCGCCCGAGGCACCATCGCCAGCGTGCGCTGGATCGCGGACCCACTCGACGGCACGATCAACTACGTTCGCGCCTCTCCCGCCTATGCGGTGAGCATCACCCCGAGGTAGATGGGCTATTGGCTGTAAGCGTGGTGCTCAACGTCGCCCGCGAACCGACGTATGCGGCGGTCGCGGGCGGCGGGGGGGTCTGTAACGGGACACGCCTGTCGGTCTCTGCGGAAGACGATCCCGCCAGGCGTTGCTCGGCACGGGGTTGCCATTCAAGATCGGGCGGCGGAGCAGTTGGACGAGTACCGATGCAGTTCAGGCGCCAGCGGCCATCAGTACGGGGGAGACCGAGTGTGCAATTTTGGCCGCCGAAAGTGTCCAATCTGGAGCCACCGCAAACATCTACAGACTTGCCGTGAACGTGAGAGCCCGTTGGGGTCCTCTCGGTTGTCGACCAACGGAAGGCCCGCCCGGATGACAACTCGGAGCGAATTGGCGGAGGTACCTATAACCTCTATTCGCCGAGGTCAGGAATGATCACGCTCGCCCCACTCGCAGCCCTTCGGGCCCAGGGCGCGGTTCGCACGTTCGCGAATTCCAGGTTAGCAAGAACGGTCCAATGAAGTTCGGACATATTGATCCCAACAAGCATCGATGCCAGCCGACCTCGAGTGTCTCGATATTGACGCCGAGAGCATGGGACTGTACAACGGTCTCATTATTCACGAACTCAACGACACGGGCGATGTAGTCAATTCCTTCGAAAGTGCAGGCGGACCAGAATCGCAACGCTCCGGACGACATCAATCAATTCACGGACCTCGGCGAAGCTAGTCTGTATCTCCCCAGCCGTTGGACGCCAAGCGAATCACGTTCGACGCCATACACGTGGTAGTCCGTGACAAGCATTACACGAAGGGCGGCGGGTAGGGTAACCCGGAAGACATGCACGCCGCTTGCGTCGAAAACGTCCCACGTCTGGACCTCGGAGTCGTCCTTCGAGTAGACGCGGACCCATAATGCTCCACCTTCGGTGGCGATCACCCTCCCTACGGCCGGCTTGCGGGACGGTATGGTAAGGAGCCCCCTCAGCTCCCTTCTGAGCGTGCGCATCTTCCTTTGAACGCTATCCCGTTCTCGTGGCGACAGTGGGTACCGGCGGCTCTCCATTGTGATGACCCTTCGCCTTTCGCCTGTGACCGAGTACTCAGCTACAGTGTATTCGCGGCCAGAGGTTTGAAAGACTGTCCCGGAGTATGTTGCCGTCCAACTCCCGCGGATGCCGAAAGGAACCTCTGCAACGGCCGCAACCCCCCGGCCTTGGTACGCCACCATCGCGGCCGTGTCACTCCATGATATCACCGTATCGTGTCTCCCCGTCCCCGTCCTGGTATCAACGCGCATCACCGTCGTCAACCCATCCCCCGCGGGATCAGGCGGCGAACTCCAAACAGGTCCCACTTGAATCAGGAAGCCTACGTTCGGCATCCAAGCAATGTCCTCGACGTTCATCCACGCAATAACTGTTGTGTCCCGAACGTAGTGCCCATCTCGGGAGAACAAGGTGAGCCTTGCTGCGGCCCGATCCCAGACTGCCAGTGAGTCGGCCATCCATACCAATCGAGCTGGCCACCTAAACTCACCGGGCCCGGATCCCTGTCGACCAAAGGCCTGAATGAAATGGCCCGTGCTGTCGTAACGCAGAACCTGATGCCGTTGTGCGTCGAGCACATAGATAGCACCCAAGTGATCAACTTCCACGTCCCAGATCTGCATGAATTCATATGCAGTATCACCGAGTGCCTCTCCAATCTTCAGGTCTTCCTCAAGAACGATCGGGCGTAGAGTGGAGCGGCGTTGAGCTAGGTTGTGAACGTACTCCACGCCACCTACGGTATCGTTCCACACGGTCCTCCCCGTGTTTCTGTCAGCGTCGTCGGCGCAACCTAGGGAAACCAGTGAAGCCACGGAGAGAGGGCCGATCACAGCTCTACACAACACCATACCTGTCGCCTTCGACCCATCTACGGGCACTCCACTTTCGCTTCCTGACCGCGCGGGTCAACGTGACAGAAGACCTCTTCGGATCCGACGGACGTGCTCCATTCGGCTAGGGGCTCGCCGTGATGGCCGACAATCCGGAGCAGCCGTGCACCCCGGTGCGACACTAGAACGGTATCAAGCGTCCAGGCACCGCCAATCTCCACGCTCACGGCGGACCGGCCGCTGCATGTTGCAGTCAATGCATGCCGTAGCGCGGAAACGTGCACTGCAACGTCCGAGGTCGCCGAGTCGTGATCAGTCTTGGCAAACCGCAGCCCCAGCTGTACACCCCTCAGATCAGGAAGCAAGCGAACGACGACCTCAGTGGACGACCCGGCGGCCCCCTGCATCGTGCGGCATGCCAGTCGTGCCTCGGATCCTTGTTCGAAGGCGTATTCAGTATTTCCGCTACCCGTCGTATGGAGCCAGCTTCCACCTACGAGGGCGAGCGAAAGAAAGCGGAGTACTTGTGTGGTCATGGTTGCTCCGGGTCGGCCAACTAGGGGTGCAGGTGCGGTATGCGTCAGACGTTCCAGTCTTACGTTAGTTCAACCCAGTTTTTGCTTCCCTACCCCTCCGGTATGTGAATGCACCTCGACGAACCGCCGCTCGTGCATGATGCGACGCAACTACCACTCTCGGCTGCACAACTACAGCCCGTGTTTGAAACGGTGCATTCACAACTCCCGCTGCCGCATGTTGCACTATCAGCGCGTAGAACCTTCGAATCAAGGAACGCGGCACCGACGGTGGCCCACACAGCGAGTGCTGCCGCTAGCGCCAGGCCGCGAGCTGCTCTTAGCATGATATTCCTTCCTTTCATGGAACCTGTCAACGTTCACCGCACCTTCACAGCCGACAAGCGGCGCACCCCATTTGATCGGTCTAATAGGCAGCTCCAAGTTCACGCCTCCGCGTCGCGGCGCGCTCCAGCTCCGAATCTACGATTCCCTTGATCAGTTCCCACCTCGTGCCTTCGACGCGCTTCCCATTGATGAACAAGGTCGGAGTAGCGAGCACCACTAGCCGCGACGCGAGCTGTCGATCCTCTAGCAAGACATCTCTCACCGCTTCAGTCTCCGCGCATTGGATCAGTGGATCTGCGCCGATGCCGAGAGAATCGGCCAGCTCCTTCAGGTACGCCACCCCCGCAACGGCGAGACGGTGCTGGTTCTTGAAGAGTGCATCGTGGTACTCCCAGAAACGACCGGCGCGACCGGCACAAACAGCCGCGAGCGCTGCCGCCGTTGCATGCGGATGAAGTTCCTGAAGAGGCAGATGCCTGAACATGAGCTGAACACGATCCGCGTTGCGCCCCACGAGATCGTGGAGAGAGTCTGCAATCAGCGCGCACGCCGGACACTCGAAGTCGGCGAACTCGACAATCTGAACTTCGGGAATTACCGCGCCGCGGGTGGCCCCCCCATTCGTATCAAGATCGAACCAGGAGACGGCCGTCGCGTGCTTGGCAAAAGCTTCGATGTTTGTGAACCGGAGGGCCACCGATCGCTCGAGGGATTGAAGCGCGGCGGTCGAGTCTCGCATGTCGCTTCTGAGGATCAGGGTGATAAACGCTTGGCCGACTACTAAGAACGTGAGCAGCCCGAGAAGAGTCCCCTCGGTGTTCCTGTCCGGTTTCATCCTATCGGCTCCTGAACTGAGTACACTCTGACGCTCGTTGGCTCGGTGGGGCTGAAATGCAGTCCCACAGCACGGTGGTTCCGTACTGCGAGTATTCGGGCTTGGAATGTTACCGTGCCACAAAACGACCGTCGCGGCAGTGAGAACACATCGTACCTTGCCGAATACGAGTGGGGACCAGCGGTTGGGCGCCTCACAAGCAGGAAGTAGCGAGACGCGAACAGCTCGAGTACGGGAGATTTTGTCCTGGGAATGAGGCCGCGCACAGCGGATTCCGTGATGCCGGTCGAGCCACTGAGCGAGAGGGCAGCCTCAACGTCGTCCGCGGATACCGGGACCGTATCGGCGGGCCGCTGCACGGTCCAGGTCGTATCCCCCCCAAGAAGTGCCGAGATGAAGTATCGACGGGGCTCGGCGGTCAAGATGGAGCCGTCCGGAGTCAGCGCCCACACCGTGCGCGTCGCGAGGTCATAGGGCAGATTAACAACGCTGATTGTCCGCTCGGACCTGACCCGCACCGCTGAGCGTACGGGGTACGGCCCTAGCCGAGTGTGGTCCGTGCCAGTCGTGTCGACGATCCTTATGACCTGGGAGACGGAGCCGTCACTCTCAGGGATTTCGAGCCCGAACGCGATATGCCCAGAGTCACTGACCGCGACCGGCGCGGGCAGACCCGCCGCCGCCTGGCCGAAGATCGTGAACGATGATAGCCTCCCATCCCCCAGCGACAACGAGAGCGCTTCCTGTCCACGCACATTCCAGACGTTGATCCGGCCCGATCCGCTAACCGTCATCCCGACGGGACCCGGTGCCAGTCGATGACCGATGTCTGCCAGTTGCTGTTCGCGCAGCAGGTGGCCGTCCTTGGCGAAGACTTGGACTACACCGCCACCGAGCCCGCTCAAGACGTAGATATTGCCGTCATCATCTATGTCAACATCCACGCTACCAGGCCGTAGCGTGGCCGCAGTGGAATCCCCTCGCGTCAGCTCGGCGAGAAGCCGGATATCGAGGCGCTCGCCATCACAACGGAACGTGCTGGGGCTAGGACCGTCACCCTCCGGTGAATTGAGTTTCAGATTGGCCCGCTCTGTCAGACACGCGGTGTTCTGAGAAGAAAACAGCAGAATGAGAACGAACGCTAGTATAGAATCGCCGTTTCGCCTGCGCCCGAGTCGGTGACTTGAATGGGGGATATCGAATGCTCGCGGTCGCATCTTAGACAAGACGATCTCCGTTCACGGCGCCTAGCTCAACAATCATCGTGGATCAAGTTTCATTACCGTTGCGGCTGGTGACGCACGCCTGGTTACAGCATTCGTCGCAGTCCGGCCCCTGGCAGCTCGGGGGACACTTGGCCTGACAGTAGCGCCACGTGTAGGGATCCGGGCACGTGGAAGGCACCTCCACTGGCGACGCCATGCCAAGCACGAGTAGCGCCGCGTTCGCGAGCACTGCTACTCCGAACACCCCCTGAAGCTTCCTGGTCTCGGTTCCCTCTTTCTCGCATGTCCCTTTTCGAACGTTGCGTATAGGGTTCGACGCTCATCAGGACCGCCACTTGCGCGCACCACTAGCAATACTCGCAAGTGCAGGCTGCGACCGCTATGACCTCTCGCCCGAGCGGCGCCTGCCTCTTGCGTCGCACCACGCGCGTGCGTCTCTTATCGGTCCGCGTTGCGGAGGGCCAAATGGACACTATCTGTACAATTCTTACCGCGCTCGTACCTGCCCGATCCCCAGAGACCTGTCAGCTAGTGCGGGTGCTCGCGGAGCACGGCGGGGAGTTCGAGGCCGCGGACATGGCGGCGCGGCTCTCGGGCTTCCGCACCCGACAGCACATGGGACGCGTCCTACATGCGGAGGGCCTGCCGCAGCTGACCGAACTCGCCGGCTGGATTCGCGTGTTACGGTGGGTCTTGGAGTGGGAGCAGAACGGACGCGCGCTCGCCAACCTCTCGCTGTTGCGCGGGCGTGACCCCGCCGTCCGCTATCGGCTGGTCCGCAAGCTCACGGGCCGCCCATGGTCAGAGGTGAGGCTGCTTGGTGCGGGATGGGTCATGCTCAAGCGGCCGATGTGCGGTGGATCGTAGATCCGCTGGACGGCACGACGAACTACCTGCACGGGTTCCCGGCGTACGCGGTCAGCATCGCGGCAGAGGTCGACAGCCAACTCGCGGCGGGCGTCCTGTTGGACGTACCGCACAGCCGGTTGTACACCGCGGTAGCCGGCGGGGGGGCGTTCTGCGATAAGACGCGCATCTCGGTGTCGTCGGTCGACGACCCGCGGCATGCACTGCTCGGCACGGGGTTTCCGTTCAAGCACCCGGCCGTTGAGCGATTGGACGAGTACACGGCGCAGTTCAGCGCGTTGCTACCCAAGACCGCGGGTATCCGGCGGGCAGGATCGGCGGCGATCGATCTTGCCCATGTTGCAGAGGGCCGCTTCGACGCGTTCTGGGAGTTGTGGCTGCGCGGAGTGACGGCGGGTGCGGTGGTTGCGGGAAACCCCACAATGCACAAATGGCTAATCGAGGAGCTCCGGAACGCCTATTGAAGAGTTGGAGACCGAGTGTCCAGAGAGGACTAACCTTCGTGATGTCCAAGCCACTCAGTCTTTGTGAATGCGGGCTCATCAGCCTGCACTGTTCAGCGGATCCCCGGTGCAGATGACTCCGACGGAGCGCGCTTGCGCGCTCGAGACCCACGTTGTGGGAGCACCAGGGGAATCCGACACTTTCGGCCGAGCGGTAGATGTCGCGGCTGGACCGGGAGATCGAGTGTACGTGCTCGACGGGTACTACAACCACCTGTTGGGCTTCGGGGCCAATCGGAACTTGCGAAGCACCGCCCGGTGGGCCCGGCCACAGTGCCTGTCGACGGGGCCTGCGCGTGCGCTACGTCCGGCTGCCTCACCTCTTGCACGACCTGGCGCTGGCCCAGGCCGACGGCTCCTACGGCAAACTCTTGACCGCCTTAGCGAAGACCGAACTCTTGATACTGGATGACTGGGGCCTGGCACCGCTCGGCGATCGCGAACGGCGTGACGTGCTGGAAGTCGTCGAAGATCGCTACGGCCGCCGGGCCACGCTCGTGACCAGCCAACTCCCCGTCGAGCACTGGCACGAACTCATAGGGGACCCCCACCCTTGGGGATGCTATCCTCGACCGCCTGGTACACGGTGCGCACCGGATCACGCTGAAGGGCCGGTCGATGCGCCGCAAGGAAACGACCAAGAAGGAAACGAAGAAGAAACCGACAACGAAAGAAGGAAACTAGGCCAGCACCCACACCCTCGGTGTCGGTGTCCGACATCAGCCGAACTGACTGTCCGACTTCGACCGAACCAGGTGTCCGACATCAACCGAACTGGGTGTCCGGATGCACCGAATCCGCAATATGCAGGATGGCTCCGGAAGCAAAGGGAACGAACTGTTAACAGACCTGGACGAGCTGGCCAGAGAGGGAGCTCGGCGGATGCTGGTGAGTGCGTTGGACGCTGAAGTGACCGAGTATGTCGAGCGATATCGGATTGAGCGAGACGAAGCGGGCCGCGCCCTGGTGGTGCGCAATGGCAAAGCCCGTCCCCGCAAGGTGACGCTGGGTGCTGGTACTGTTGCGGTGAGGGCGCCTCGGGTGAATGACCGTCGTGTGCGGGAGCAGTTCACGAGCAAGATCTTGCCTCCGTATATGCGGCGGTCGCCCAAGGTGGCGGAGGTATTGCCGGTGTTGTATCTGCGCGGTCTCTCGACGGGAGATTTTCGTGAGGCGCTGCCGATCCTGTTGGGCGATGACGCATCGGGTTTGTCCCCTACGACGATCACACGATTGACGGCTGCGTGGGAGGGAGAATACCGGGAGTTTCGCCGATCTGCGCGACCGGGAGTATGTGCGCGTCTGGGTCGACGGGATCCACTTCTTCCTCAACCGCTGCTACAAGCTTGGTGCGTCGCCGCCAAGCGCCGCTGAAGAACCGCATTGCCCGCTTCAATTCGGTGTAATCGCCGTGCCCCGTTACTGTCAACGGCCAGACGACGATGAGTCAGGCATGTTGTGACAGCTCCGTAAGTGCCCGCAAGTGTCAATGCAACCCCGTCGCGTAGCTGAGTCGAGGCCGACCTACGTCCCGCCTCCCTGACTGCCGGAGTGGTCGATGAGCTGCAAGAGTTCTACATATTCGTAGCCGGCCTCGGTCAGTCGCCTTCCGAGGATGAGATCTTCCGCCACTTGCCATATCATGAACTCACCCGGGAGTCGCAAGATCGACGACAAATGACCGTCTGGAGTAAAAACTCTCCATGTACGAAACCCGTCCGAGGCAACCTCGAAGTCACTCAGCCAGAACTGACCGTTGGCTCCTGCAACGAGTTGATCGTAGAGTCGCACCACGACGTGCGGCGTCTTCGAGACGGCGCCATTACTCCAATCGTGCCCGTCGAGGCGAACGATGCTCCAGGCACTGCCGTCCCACCGGCGGATCGCGTGAGCGTCGGAAGTAGACACAAGCAAGCGTCCGTCGCGGATCGTAGCGGACGGGCGTGGACCATCGACGATCATCTCCAATCCGTATGCTCCCACGGCCTCCCGTGGCCGCCACCAACGCCCCCCGACGGAAAGAAGCACACGGTAGGCGGAGTCCTCCGGTGCAGGGTCGCGATGGAAAAGTGCAATCGAGAACGAATCCCGGGTTATCCCGCTAAGTCTCCGGGGATCCAGGCCATGTGAGAAACCGATTGCAAACCCTGTGTCGTACTCCGAGATCCACTCTGCTTGTCCGTGCTCTGGCAGCCGTGGTCTGAAGGACCGAACGTAGCTACCCTCGGGATCGAACACCGTGACTTGCGACGTCAGTCCGTCGAGGGCGATCAAAGAATCCGGGTTCAGTGGTGCGATGTGTCTGAGATTTGTAAACTCCCCAGGGCCGCGGCCACGTCGCCCTATGCGCCTGATCAAGCGACCCGACCGGTCGTACTCGCGTATCTCAGGAACGGCACCGTTCGAGACAAATATTCTATCCTCGCGTAGAAAGCCACTGAAAGTTCGGCCCATTACTTCCTGGTCCGATCCGACAGGGGCGCCGATGGTCTGCACAATCGAAACCGACAACGTATCAGTCACAGAAGCCGCGGGATCATTCAGGTGAATGGCGCGATCTCCTCCACAGCCGCCTAGAACTGCGTGGGCGAGCAGAGCCATATCTAAGACAGCGCGTCTCATCGTCACTTTGTCGACGAGACGAGTGCCATCAGCTCGCGGGAGGACAAGCGGGCCGTGACCATCCGACGCCGCGTTAGGATCGTCGGGGTTCCCGAAATCCGCAGCTCCATCCCCGCTCTCAGGTCTTCCGTAACCAGTGACCTTGTGTGCTTGGATTCGAAGCAGTCGTCAAAGGATACTAGGTTTGGAACTGCACTTGCGCGCGCGGATGCCGGGCCGAGAAACGGCTCCAACTGCTCGCGGTTCCCAAAAAGCCACCTACTGAACTCAACGAACCGACCCTGCTGAGAGGCGCACTCTGCGGCAACCGATGCCAAGAACGACGACGAGTCCACACTGGGGTGAGCGAAGTGCCTCAGACGCACCGTGAACGAAGAGACGTCCGTCGTCAAGATGCTGTCTATCGTCCCAAAGAGCTCCGCGCAGTAGACGCATCGATAATTTGAGAATATAACCAGAGT
The DNA here is from genome assembly GCA_036679645.1 of Gemmatimonadota bacterium. GTDB lineage: Bacteria > Gemmatimonadota > Gemmatimonadetes > Gemmatimonadales > GWC2-71-9 > JADFNB01. Next base: position 86,475 of record JAZDCY010000028.1, read on the forward strand.
ATCAGGGCCGCTCCCGAGAAGTTGGCCCCTGCTATTCATGCGATTGAAAGTGTTCGACGATATCCTCGCAACTGGATAAGGTGCGCGCGGTCGCAGCCTGTACCAACCGTAAGTTGCGACAGCGAATACCAGCAGCGTAACCGAGGCAATTTTGGCTAGGCTCGATCCAGTCATCTCGGGCCCTGTTCCTCTGAGTGGTCTTCAACGGGATTCGGTCCCCGCCATATTGGGACGGGGACCGGCAACTGGCGCGCCTTTGCTACTCTAGAATGGGGGGACCACCTTCCGGAAGCGTATCAGTCCCTTGCTTGAAGTAATAGTAGTAGCGCCACTGGCAGCAGGACCCGTCCGAACACTCTTTCGTACAGTCGCTGACACAGAGACTGCCCGAGAAGGCTCCGCACGGCACCTGCGTAGCGGCCTGTCTGGGTGCAGCAAACGATATGCCAGCGACGGCTATTGCCGCTGCGGTTAGGCTGCGAGTGAGAAGCTTGCGCCACGTCATATTTTCCTCCTGGGATTGGGTTCTGAAAAGCGCCTGTCTGGTCAGTCTAACCTGAAGCCAGCATCGTGACGGTGAAGAACAAGACAACTGAGATATGTAGTGTTCTGTGCAAGCCGATGACTGCAGACCACCTCTCATTCGATCGATGAAGGCTTTCCACCTGAGTGCTTCCTGGTCGAACCCGCAGCCGGCCGCGAATCCTTGCGGGGGCAAACTGGCTACACCCGCTTGAGTGGATCTCACCCGTCGCGATCCCGCTGCGAGACACTAACATATGTTCGACAGTGCTCGAGTGGCCCAAGCTAGGATCGGCACCGCGAATAATCCTGTAAGCCGGCCGGCACAAGGAGTCAGCTTTGGCGCGTTCACCACTGCCTCCTGTTACGGTGTATCCAAGATCGACCCCTTCCAAGAACGGACAATCACACGAGAGGCGCTATGACCGCCCGCGCGGAGAACCGATGGAGGGGACACCGGGACGGTTTCCGCGGACCGGGGTATGACCTCTCGCGCGCTCGTCGACCAC
>JAZDCY010000029.1:0-9381 GCA_036679645.1 Gemmatimonadota bacterium
CGCCCAGGTCGCGCTCGCGCTCGCGATCCCGTGATCGACATGCCCCACGACCAGCTCGACGCCCAGCGACACATGCGTGTCCACCAAGAGGTAGAGCAGCGCGAGCGAGTCGGCCCCGCCACTTACGGCGACGAGTGCACGTCCTGGCTCTGGGAAGAGACGCTGGGACTGGACGTGATCGATGAAACGATCGGGGAGAGCCTTGTTTTGCATCGTTGCTCTCACCGATCGGCGATTAGCGATTGGCGATCTGCGATTTGCGATTTGCGATCGTGGCCCAAGCTGCGGCCCAATCGCCGATCGCAAATCGTAAATCGGCAATTGCCGATCACTCGTCTCCTCTCGTTGCTCGGTTCCTCGCCTCCGCCAGGTATCCCGGCCGGAGTTCGAGCAGCGACGAGAGCTTGCGCATCAGATACTCCTCGTGCTTCGCCAGCTCGCCGTCCGCATAAACGAGTCGCCACATGATCTCCGCCAGCACCATGCGCTGGCCCTCGTCATAGCTGGCGGTGATCAGTGAAGTGAACTGATAGAGATCGACGGCCGCTGTGCGCTCTCGTTCCGCCAGCTCGATCAATTCCGTGGTCGTTTCCGCATCTAGCGCGAAGTGCCTGCCCAGCACGTCCTCGATGTGCGCTCGTTCGTCGTCGGTGAACTCGTCGTCCGCATATGCCAACTCCAGCATCAGCGCGCAGGCCGCCACGTGAACGTGGTCGTGGCGGTGCCCCGACGTCTCCGGCGTTTCCGACACCTCCGGCGTTTCGGGCGCGGGTGGCGGGGCCATGCGTTTCTCGAAGAACGACCGAATGCTGTCGAGCATGTCAGGTCTCCGGGTCGCTCGAGTCGGGGGTGAAGGCCAGCTCCACGATCTTCCAGACCTCGTCATGGCGCATGAGCGTGAACACATCGGTGCCGGCCCACTCCTGGACATCGCCGGGATCGCCGAACCGCGCTCGGTAGCGAACCCAGGCAACCGCGAGATCGCCCCGAACGTCTACCTCGGTGTGCTCGGGCAGCTCCTCGAAGATCTCGCGGCTGCCCGGCCCCTCCGGGGCGTGTGCCACGAAGTCCGGCACCGGCATGATAACCACCCGCGGTAGCGAGTCGTCCGGTGGGGGAAACACCGTGGTGATGTCGGCGCCGGGCCAAAAGTGCGACGCGAACGCGTCCCAATCCCGCGCACTGAAATCCTCGTAATACGCGCCAATCACCGCAGCGACCGCAGCCGAATCCGCGGACCGGGCCGAATCTGCAGGAGAGACGATGCGCACCGGGGGTCGCTTCTCGATACGGCACGCCAGCCCGACGATCGCAACCATCGCAACGGCAACCGCAACCCGAGCGGCTCTCCCCCACCCGACCCTCACGCGCTCTGGTTCCACTGGACAACCTCGTCGAGCGACATGCGCTGGAGATCGGGGACCTGCACTCCCTCGGCCGGATACCCCACAGGAAAGAGGATGTACGGTTTTTCGTTCGCCGGCCGCCCCAGAATATCCGACAGGAATCCCATGGGGCTCGGCGTGTGGGTGAGCGTCACCAGGCCCATCGCCTGGAGCGCCGCGATGAACAGACCGCACGCCAGGCCCACGCTCTCGTTGACGTAGTAGTTGGTGACCTTGCGTCCCTGCCCGTCGCGGCCATGGATTTCCTTGAACACTACCACCAGGTAGGGCGCGTGCTCGAGAAACGGCTTGCGCCAGCCGGTGCCCAAGGGCGCAAGGGCATCCAGCCACGCCTGCGGAAATCGGTGTTCGTAGTTCTCCTTCTCCTCCCGCTCGGCGGCCTCCCGGATACGCTGTTTCACCTCCTGGTCCTCGATCACGACGAAGCGCCACGGCTGGCGGTGCGCCCCGGAGGGGGCGCTCTGCGCCGTTCTGATGGCCAGCTCGATACACTCGCGCGGCGGAACCTCGTCGGAGTAGTCTCGTACCGACCGCCGGCGCCACATGTGGTCCAAGAACGCCCGGCCCCGCCGGACCATTTCGTCGGCCGGCAGGCGCTCGAAATCGTATGGCACGAACGTGGGCTCGATCTTCGTCATGCCGCCGAGTCTAGCGGTAGCCTCGGGCTCCGGCAACGCCGCCGTTCTTGACAGATTGTGGATTATGTCTTACTGTATTACTACAGTAATACACTTGCCAGGAGCCGGATGTTCGACGATATCGACCCGCGGAGTCCGACGCCGCTCTATGACCAGATCGCGGCACGTGTGCGGCTTGGAGTTGCCGCCGGGGACCTTCGGCCGGGATCGACCCTCCCGTCCGTCCGACAACTGGCCGCCCGACTCCGCGTTAACCCGGCAACGGTCGTCCAGGCGTACCGCGCACTGGAAGCGGAGGGGTTTGTTGAGATGCGGCAGGGAGCCGGCACCTACATAAAGGAAGTGGGGAGCGAGCGGCAGCAACGGGAGCGCGACGAGCACGCGGTTCGGTTGGTGCGCCAGCTCCTGACCGAGGCGGCACGGCACGGCGTGTCGCCAGACTTGCTCCGTGACGCTTTCCTACGCGAGCTGGACGGAGGGGCCGTATGAAGCACTGGGGACGAGTAGCATTGGCCGCAGCGCCGGCGTTCGCACTGATCGGGGGGACAGATGCCCGATCAGCCACGGTGCAATGGGAGTTGTCGGCCGAACCGGAGACCGAAATCGGAGTTGTTGCTGGAGATCCCGAGTACGAGTTGTTCGACGCGGCAAGTTCACTCCTGCTCAGTGATGGCAGGATCGTCGTGGCAAACGCCGGGTCGCGGCAGATTCGATACTTCGCGCCGGACGGCGTGTTTCTCAAACAGGTTGGTGGCGCAGGTGGGGGACCGGGCGAGTTCCGCGATCTGCGCCGTCTCTACGCCGACGAGGGGGACACGGTGTTGGCGCTCGACGCCGCCGGACGTCGCCTGGCCGTTTTCGACCCGGATGGTAGCTACGTGCGAGTTGCGGCCCGGGACGCCGCTGCCGATTCGCTGCGTCCGTTCTACGGGTGGGCATTCCGAAGCTTCTGGATCGAGTGGACTCCCCGGCGTGCGGCCAGGACTCGAGTTGCGCGGGCCCTGTCACGCCTCCCGATTCCCGTCCGGGATGCGTACCGCCGGGTGCGTCCGGCAGACAGTGGCGACGTGTGGGTTCGGGAGCCCGTCCACCCTGGTGATGCTACCGCCCGGTGGACCGTGCTCGATGCCGAGGGCGCCCCTCGCGCAATGTTGAACGTCCCTGGACGGTTTGAGATCCACGACATCAAGTATCCCTTCGTGCTGGGCCGATGGCGCGACGAGATGGAGGTCAACTTCATCCGAGTGTATCGCCTGCGCAGAACGGACCGACCCGCCCGAGTGCCCGAGTGGTACAGTTCGCCGGGTCAGACGCACGCGGCCCTCGAGCCGCAACATCGCGAGGCGCTTCAAGAGGTCCTGATCAGGATCGTCACCGCACAGGAGCGGTACTTCGCCGACCACGGACGGTATGCGACGAACATCGCGGAACTCGACGTGGCGTTCCCGTCCGAGGTCTCAGTCGATCTCATCTCGGCGGGCAGGAGGGGGTGGGTGGCGATCCTCGTCCATCGCGACGCCCCGGTGATATGCGGCATGGGCGTCGGAGCCGACACGCCTCCGGCGTGGACCGAAGCCGTGCTGGAATGCAGCGACGCCATCGAGGAACTACGATGAGCCACGCCATCCAAACCGAAGACCTCGTCTACCGGCCGAGCAAGACGTTCGAGCTGGCAAACGTGGCCTTGAACGTCCCAACGGGCTCGATGTACGGGTTCCTGGGACCGAACGGGTCGGGCAAGACCACCACGATCCGCCTCCTGCTGGGGTTGTTGAAGCCGGCAAAGGGCCGCATCACGGTGCTCGGCCGGGACATCCCAAGCGAGTCGCCTCTGATGCTGGCAAAGACCGGGTATGTGCCCGAGCGCCCGCATCTCTATCCCACGCTCACGATCGCCGAAGCGATGCGGTTCCACGCGGCGTTCTATCGCGGTTGGGATTGGCAGTGGGCGGATGAGTTGGTCACGATGTTCCGGCTCGACACTAGCGCCCGGATTCAGAAGCTCTCGAAGGGCGAGACAGGCAAGGTCATGATGCTGATAGCTCTGGCGCAGCGTCCGGACTTGCTGGTGCTCGACGAGCCGACCGACGGCCTGGATCCGGTCGTGCGGCGCGAAGTCTTGATGGCGCTGATCGAGTATGTGTCCGAACGCAACGCCACCGTGTTCATCTCGAGCCACCTGGTGCACGAGTTGGAGCGCATCTGCAACTGGGTCGGTGTAATGGACAACGGCCGACTCGTCGCCGAGTTGCCCATGCAGAGCTTCAAGAACGGCATCAAGCGCCTGCGCGTGAAGAACCCCCCTGCCGAGGTGGGCGATACGCCGTTCGTGGTGCTGTCACGGGAGGTTGGCGACGGTATCAGCGCCAGCGAGGTGTGGGTGGTCCGCGGCTGGCAGCAACCCATGGGGCAGTACTTCGAAGGGGTGGGTGCCACGCTGCACGAGGTCGTAGACCTCGATCTCGAGGAAGGCTTCGTCGAGCTGTTGCGCACGTTCCGTCGCCACGACTGAGAGAAACCCATGTTCAAACAGATGCTGTACACGCAATGGAAATGGACCGGGTGGCTCATAGCTGTCAGTGTCGTGGCCGCCTTTGCCGCACCGGTCATCACGGTGCGGCGCGCGGGACTCGTAAACCCGACCATGGGCGACGTGGTCACGATGCTCGACTTCCAGCGGAACGCGAGCCCCGCGTACCCCATCCTCGCGATTGGGATCGGCGCGTTTCTCGCGGTGCTGGCGTGGACCTGGGATCAACGCGGGAAACACGTGTACGCTCTATCACTTCCGATTCCGCGGTGGTACTACACGCTCCTGCGTTTCGGGGCGGGGGCGGTCCTCCTCGTGCCGGTTATCCTCGCGCTGTGGATTGGTGCGCTGGTTGCTACGGCGGCTTCCACGATCCCAGACGGGCTGCATGCGTATCCAACGGTCATAGGCCTGCGCTTCGCGTTGGCAATCGCTTTAGGCTATGCGTTCGTGTTCGCGGTCGCCGGGGCCTCGGAGAAGACGCTACGGGTTGGCGCCGGCATCTTCGCTGCGCTTGTCGTGCTCTCGATCGTTACCACCCTACTCGGATTCGAGATTGACATCCTCGAACGGGTGCTCGTTCCACTAGCCCGGTGGCCGGGACCGTTCGACATTCTGTTCGGCGACTGGATGCTGATCAATGTCTAGCGGCGGCGGCGGATGGTTCCGTGACGGGGGGACCGACGGATCGGCGCGGATGCGCGGATTGTCACGGGTGTCGTGGTTGGCTGCTGTTGGGCTGGCACTGACGAGCGGACCTACCGCCGCGAGTGCCCAACAGGACGCTGCTGCGCTGGCGCGGATCGATTCGCTGGCCGAGGCGTGGCGCGCCGCGGAAGCAACGGCGGAGGCAGCCGATTCCACGACGCGCGCGTCGTTATACCTCGACACGTTGGACTACTTCGGGTTTCTCATCGTCACCGATTCCGCGGATGCGCCGGGGTTACGGAGCGCGGCGAGCCGGGCGCTGCAGCAGGTTGCGAGCGATCTCGGTCCCATCGACGCCGAGCTGCTGGAGGGCGGAGTGGCGCTCGTGCGCTTCGAGCAGGCCGCATCATCGTGGGGACATCTCGTGACGCGAGGAGCCGAGTTCATTGACGTCCCGCGCGAGCAACGTGAGCGGCGGCTCGAGCGACAGATCGGCTTCGCCGCATCGCAGTGGCTCCTCACACGGGGCGGCACCGTACTCCGGGTCGCAACGGGCGAACGATTGCCGACGAGCGGGAATCGTGTCGACGAGCAGGCGTTCATCGAGCTGGTCACCACCCCTTCGGTCGCCGCCCGCCTCTGCCAAGCCGGCCACATCGCATCGTGCGGTCAGGCGATGGGGATCATCCCCACTGAGAACCCACTCACCGATTGGTACGATGCGCAGGATCGCATCACGCTCGCCCGCAGAATGGCCGGACACGTGCGGCGTGGCTACCAAGAGTTGTACGACCAGTGCGTGAACCAGCAGGTGGATGAGAGCTGCATCGAGTTCCTCCCGAGAGTGCTGGGCGATCCGCCGCGCGCTCCACTCACACCGCGCGTTACCCGAAGCCTCGTGAGCGTCGCGTTACGAATGGGCGGCGACGGCGCATACGCGCGACTCGTGGCGGACACGGCGGCACCGCAGCCGCAGGTGCCGACCTCGATTCGGTGCTCACGGCCTGGCGATCCGCTGTCCTCTCCGCCCGGCCGACGCCGGAGCAGCCGGTGGATCGCACGACCTGGAGTACGCTGCTGTGGATCGTCGTTGCCGGTGTGCTGGCAATGAGGAGTTCACGATGGCGCTGACGCCGAAGCGCGCTGCAATGGGCGCCGTTGCACTCTGCGGGCTGATCGCGGTCGCGTATCTGCCGCCCTCACCCGAGCCGGGCGGCCCGAGGTTCATCGACAGACGGCCGCGAACCGTGGAGCGCCGCGCCGCGAATCGCGCACGTACGCGGGTCGAGCAGGCTGTAAGACAACTCCTTCAGTCACGGCGGCGCGACTCGTTGCTCGCTCAGTTAAGGGAGCAGTCGCTCGAGACGCCGTTCCTCCATTTCTCGCCTGACGTCTCGCAGCCGAGCCGCGAGTGGTTCCGGCGCGAGGTGTCCCAGCGTTGGAGCATACTGGGGCAGACTGGCGGGTACCCGGTCGGGGTATTGGTGGTGATGGACACGTCGGCGGAGCTCGGGAGGTTGCGGGAGCGGTGGTGGCGCCGTGCCTCGTTGAACTACTATATGCCGGCCTCGTTGGACGGCCACGCCTGCGTCACGGTCGTGCGCCTCCGCGAAAGCCACGCGTCCGAGGAGAATGGAGAGTTCCAGTGGCATTTGAGGGACGGGCAGCGACCTGCGCTCTTCGGGCCGTGCGCATTCTATGCAATCTTCGGCGAGGCTGGGCGCACGCTTTCTCAGTGGCTCGACAGCCCAAGCGGATTCTACGGCTCGAGTTTCGAAACGACGGTACGATCCGTGCCGGTGCGCGAGGGGAGAGACCGGACCTTCGAACTACCCGGATGGAGTCCCGGATCTGGACCGCAGCACCGGGCGGGATATCTCGACGTCCCGGCATGTCTCGTGGGGCGTACCGACCGGTGCAGTCACCTGGTCTCAGATCCCACCGGGCCCATCGGGTCTATTCCGTCCTCCGATGTCCCTGTGCTCGAGGGCGTCCGTACATACAGATTCGGCGCGGGATCGGATAACTCCTACCCGCTGTCGGATCTGCTGGCGGAAAAAGGGCGCGAGGCCTTTGCAGTGTTCTGGCGATCGAACGAGCCGTTGGAGCAGGCCTTTGAAACCGCCTTCGGGGAACCGCTCGGCGAATTTGTGCATCGCTGGATCAAGTCGCGCGCCCCCGCCCCACCGCGGGGCTGGAGAATCCCCGCTTCTTCGGTATTCGTATCGGTTGTCCTGCTCGTGGGTCTCGTGGTGGCGAGCGCCGCGCACGCGACTACCCGCCACGTCGAGGGAAGCTAGCCGCCCATCGTCGCTCCGCGGACGACCTCGCGAATCCCCTCGCCCACGCTCGACGGTCCTTCGGTCGCTACACGTCTCAGGGCCGAGCGCACCTGATGCATGGCGTCGGCGGTCGTCGTGAACTGCACCGTCAGCTCGCGACGTCGGGACTCGGCTGTCGCCCGATCCTCCGCGGCTACTCCCTTGGCGAGCGACCGATCCAACTGATGCATCTTGTGCGCGAGCGTCGTCGCTTGCGCGAGCAATCGATCGGCTGCGGGGAGAATGTCCTCGAGAATGGCCCGCTCCGAGTTCGGTAGCCGCGCTAGGGAACCGAGCAAGGCTGCCCGGTCCGCACGAACCCGCTGTAACTGCGTGAGGTATTCACCGAACTCCGCCTCGTCGGAGGACATCGCGCCCTGGTCCTTCGCGGTCGACGCACGACCGAACGCGTCGCGCCAGCTCAATCCGTCGGCGCGCAGCCTCCCGTAGGCCGCGGCCGCAACGAAGAGACCCACCGCCACGACGAATGGCGCGAACTGAATACCGGGAACGATCAGCGCGTCGAGCAGGAACGACACGAGTGCAACCAGAACAGCCGTAATTGCGACCACGCGGAACCGTCTTCCCGCGTCGTAGGGTGCCACGAGCGGGCCGCTGGGCCGTTCCGCTACGTCCTCGACAACGGGTGCGGGACATGCCCCGGTGAGCGCATCGCGCAACTCGTCCGCCCCCTGCCAACGGGCGGTCGGATCTTTTGCGAGACACCGTTGCACGGCACGCGCGAGGTCGGCCGGGCAATCGGGTCGCAGATCGCGAATGGGTGGCGGTGGTTCGGTGGCGTGTTGCATCAACAGCGCTACGACCGTACTCCCCGCAAACGGGAGCTGCCCGGTGATCATCTGAAAGCCGACGATACCGAGCGAGTAGATGTCGCTGCGACGATCGATGTTCCCTTCCCCACTCCCCTGTTCGGGACTCATGTACTGCGGAGTCCCGATGATCATGCCCGTCGCCGTGAGGCCGGTATCCGCTTCACTCACCGCCTTTGCGATACCGAAATCCATCACCAGCACGCGGCGCTTCTCACCGTCGAGCATGATGTTGTCGGGCTTGATGTCGCGGTGCACCACATCATGGCGGTGTGCCTCTGCGAGCGCATCGGCCGCCTCGGACAGAATGCGCCGAACCTCGTCGATCGACGGCCGGGGGTCCTTCTCCATCCACGTGCGCAGTGAATCACCTTCCACAAGCGGCATCACGATGTAGCACAGTCCATCGCCCTCACCGACGCTGTAGATAGGAATGATGTTGGGATGGCGGAGGCTGGCCACCGCTTCGGCCTCACGACGGAACCGCTCGGCGAGCACGGGTTCCGCCGCGAGGTCGCGGCGCAGCACTTTCACCGCGACCTCGCGCTTCAGTGACGTGTCCCAGCAAGCGTAGACTTCGGCGAAGCCACCCTGGCCCAGGAGTCGGCGCACCTCGAACCCGGAGCCGAGCGCACCCTGCAAGCGCTCACGGGCGTCGTGACCGAGTTGCGTGGGATCAGCGTTCATGTCAGGTATCCCACCATCGCAGCAATCTCCCCGCAGTTGATCCGCAAGCAAACTCGCGGCTCGGCTCTACCGGTAAACCGGCTGTGCTCCGCCGCCGCTTCGTTATCACCCCTTTACGCAGAGGTTCCTAGTGATCGTGCGGCAGATACTCTTCAGGCAGCTCACCGGCACTGTTCTCGTCAGCCCACATGACGGTGAGGATCCACCAGCGCGACCCGTCGTTGAGCAACTGGATGCTGTTGATCCCACGCACGAACGGATCCTCTTCCGGATCCCGTCGCGACTCGTACGTGCTGAACGCGTGGACCAGGTTGCCGTATT
>JAZDCY010000003.1:0-44054 GCA_036679645.1 Gemmatimonadota bacterium
GGAGCTTAAGGACGTGACGGGGTTTGCGGGAGGGGGGGTGGTGACGCTGCGGGCTCCGGAACGGACGGTGGCGTTGAACGCGAGCGCCGGGCGGCGCGGCTCGCTCGTGATCAGTGAGATCTACTTCAGCTGGCCCTTTATCAACGATAACGTGTACTTCAACGCCACCTATATCGAGCTGTACAACAACAGCGACACCACGATCTATCTCGACGGGAAGCTCGTGGGGCTAGGACCTCAGTGGCTCCGAGACTTCGGACAGACCCAACGAGGGTTCTTTCCCTGTTCGCTCACGGTGCAGTGGCAGACGGATCCCGACGGCCTGTGGTCGCCAAACCTTATCCGGCTTCCCGGCGGCGGGACACAGTATCCCCTGGCGCCGGGAGCCGTAGTCCTGATCGCCACCGACGCCATTGACCACAGCGCGGTGGACGCCCGGCTCCCGAACCTCACGAACGCCCGGTTCGAGTCCATCGGCTCGGCCGACGTGGACAATCCGGCCGTGCCCAATACGACGACGATTGTCGAGGAGTTCCTGTCGTTCCTGGGCCGCGGCATGATTTTCCGCGTGTCACTAGGAGCCATCTACTTCGTTGCTGACCCGGTGGACCTAGCGGCGGTGCCTTGGATGCGTCCCGGAAGCTACAACAACACCATTCCGCGCATTCCGCGCGCGCAGATTCTGGACGTGTTCACGTCCATCGCCGCTCGCAGCATCTCGGATCCGCTGGGAGGGGACGAGAAGTACTGTGCGCAGAGTATCAATCCTGTGTTCGATTTACAGCGTGGGCGTTTCAACGATGGTGAGGGGTACTACTCCATCGTGCGGAACCGTCTCGGCATCTTTGACGGGCGCGTACTGCTGCAGCGGACGAAGACCTCCGCGCGGGACTTCGAGAGAGTTGACTCACTGACGGCTGGGCGCGTCCCCTAGAATCTGCAAAGACTGAGAGTCGAGCGGGGCCGATTTCCACCGGAGTCGGCCTGCACGCGTCGTTGTCGGGGAACTGACAGTGACACGCGGCGGAGTTCTGCGTCGCCGACGATGCCACGGCTTGCTGGACACCGAAGCTGAGCGCCGCGAGAACCCCCAGGACTACGGCCAGACGAAGCGTGCGGGTGAGTGTGCGTTTCATGATAACCTCCGTATAAGTAGTTGAGGGTGATGGACGCGCCTGTCAGGATCTGACGATACCCAGCACGGCGAGCAGTGAATCCACAGTTTCCCTTCTCGTGATCGCTCCACCTCGACCGTAGAGCACCTGGCCGCCGGCACCGATCACGACAGTGATCGGCACACCGATGGCGCGGTAGACCGCGGCGGTCCGCTCGTTCGGGAACCGGATTGCGGGAACGTCGAAGGCGTGCTCGGTCAGGTACGCCCGCGCCACACTGTCGGAATCGAGCGAGACGGCGTACGGCTCAATCGCCACGGTGTCGGCCCGCATTCGTCGGACGACGTTCTTCCAATGCCGCAGCGTCTCACGGCAATACGGGCATGCGGCGTTGAAGATCATGAGCAACTGCCGTCCGCCCTCCGGTGGATCTCCGATAAGCACCGAATCCCCCGCGAGAGTCGTCGTGCGGAAGGCGGGCACGACGACTCCATCGTGCAGAATCCGCCGCTCGCGGCGTAGGTGCCGAACCTGCTCGCGCAACTCCCGGCTCTGCCCCGCGAGTACGACCACGAGTCCGGCGGCACCGAGGAGCGCCGCCAAGACGAAAACGCGGACAGGCGTTCCGATAGGAACTTTCGGTAGTTCCATAGGAGGAAGAGTGTCCACAGAACGCCGGCACGGGAGCCCATCCGGTTGCCGGGTGGCAACGGCGGCGATGTTGCTCAGCTGCAATCTCAGCGCTCTCCCCATCGACCCATGGCGCGGCGGTTGGGCATGTGCATATTGCGCCCATACCCTCTTCGAGACCTTCCCGTGAAACGACTGCCGCTCCTGCTTGTGCTCGTCGCTGCCCCACTCTGGGCGCAGCAGACGGACCGCGCCGGCGTTACGGGAAGTGTCAGGCTCGCGGAGAGCGGCGTGCCAGTGCCGGGCGCGCTTGTCACCTTGGAGGGAACGCCCTACCGGACCCTCACCGACAGTGCCGGCGTCTATCGTTTCGTGGACGTGTCACCCGGCCCGCATGTGATCCTGGTCCGCCGCATCGGGTTCGCGCCCGCCCGCGTCCCGATAGTGGTGCCGACCCGCGGAACGTTGCTACAGGATGTGACCCTGGCCAGAACGGCGCTGCAAATGCCGGACATCACGGTCACGGCAGAACCAGCCGGACGCGCCCGGGGTGAGCTGGGAACCGCGAGCGTGATCGACCGGGCGGCCATCGCCAACCAAGTGGCAACGAGCCTCCGCGGCGTCCTCGAGCTGCTCCCCGGCGTCCCCTCCCAGCCTCCGGGCCTGGAGGGGGTCCAGCAGGTCGGCCTGCGCAGCGTGCCCACGAGCCAGCCGGTGGGGTTCACGGCTGGGGGGCCGTCCGCTGCCGATCTCGCCTCGTTCGGTACCCTGATCATCCTGGACGGCGTACCCGTCTCGAACAACGCGAACCTCCAGAGCACCGGACCGCGCGGTGAGCTGGACTTCCTGCTCCAGAGTTCGGCGGGCGGGGGCGTGGATCTGCGGCGCATCCCGGCCTCGACCATCGAGCGCGTGGAGGTGATTCGCGGAATCCCCTCCGCTCGGTACGGCGACCTCACGCAAGGCGTCGTCATCGTGGAGACGCGCGCCGGCGTCGCCGGGCCGGAAATTGCGGGCAGGCTCGACGAGCGGACCGTGGAGACCAGTCTCGTCGGTGGGCGCCGGCTGGGCGGCGCCCACGCCGTGACCGCAACGGTGGATGCGGTCCGCACCCGGCTCCGCCCCGGCCTCACGGCCGAGGACGCCACGCGCGTCGCTGTCCAGCTCGCCCACCGGCTACAGCTCGGGCCCGCGCGCTACGGAGCGGAACCTGCGCTCAACTCGCGCCTCGATCTCTTCCGGCTGGCGGCGGACAACCCGGAGCGACCGGAGGTGTTCCCCGGACGTGCCTCGGCATCGCAGGAGTTCGGCCTCCGGCTGTCGGAACGGCTGCGTCTGGGTCTCGGGACCCGTGGGGTGCTGACCGTGACGGCCTCGGCCGACTACGTGCGGAGCCGCGCGTCGGTCCAGGCACTGCGGTTGCGCAGTGCATTGCCGTTCACGGACCGCACGACCGAGGGCCGCGCAACCGGTCGGTATGTCATCGGCGAGTACCTGTCTGATCTGCGCATCGAGGGGGACGCGTGGCAGCTCTATTCGCGGCTCGAAGCGGATCGGATGTTCGGCGGCTTCGGCTTCGATCACCGGTTCCTGGCCGGCGTTGAGCTGCGGCGGGAGTGGAACGACGGAGCCGGGATCTTGTTCGATATCGAGCGCCCGGCTCAGGTGACGTTCAACGGCGTGCAAGGCTTCGACCGGCCGCGACGGTTCGACGCGATCCCGCCGGTCGCGACGACCGCCATCTACGTAGACGACCGGCTGGTCCGGGCGTTCGGACCGGTCACCGCCACGCTGCAGGCGGGCTTGCGCGCGGACCTGTTCCACCGCGGCACGACCTGGTTCTCCGGCGTCCGCAGTGCGGTGCTGCAACCTCGGCTGAACGCCGAGCTGGCGCCCGCGCCCTGGCTGCGCCTCCGGGCAGGGATCGGCCGCACCGCCAAGGTGCCCAGCGTGGGGAGCCTCTTTCCGACACGGCAGTTCTTCGACGTCGTGAACGTGAACTGGTTCACGACGGACCCTGCCGAGCGGCTCGCCGTGCTGACCACCTTCGTGCGGGACCCCACCAACCCGGATCTCGGCTTTGCGGTGGGCAGCAAGCGGGAGGCCGGCGTCCAGATCGTGACTGGGCGGCGGGGGCTCACGCTGGACGTCGTGACCTTCCGCGACCGGACGCGCGGCGGTGTGGGCTTCCGATCCGAGCCGGGGTTTCTGGTGCGCGAGCTCTTCGATTTCGCCGACTCCACGACCGGAACCGGGCAGCCGCCTACGCTGATCGAGCCGGCAACGCGAGCGGACACGGTGCCGATCCTGCTCGACGTCCCCGCCAACGCGCTCACCCTCGATAACCGCGGCGTCGAGGCTACGCTCCAGCTTCCGGAGATCAGGCCGTTGCGTCTCCGTCTCCACGTACAAGGTGCGTGGGTCAAGACCGACTTCGCGAGCGAAGGACTGGATTTCGGCCGTGGCTTCGGGACCTTCCAAGTGAACGGCGCCATCCCCCGCACACCCTACTGGGACGGCGTCACCCGCAAGAGCGAACGGTTCCTGCTGACCTATCGGCTGGTACATCACCGGCCCGATCTGGGTCTCGTGATCACCGTTCTGGTCGAGCACATCGCGCGTGACGTGCGCGAGGACAGCGTCGGCGCTGACACGCTGAGCTTCGCCGGGTACATCACGCGGACGGGCCAGCTGGTGCCGGTGCCGTCCGCACGCAGGGGCGATCCCGAGTTCGCCGACCTGCGCGTGGCGCGCGGCGGCTCGTTCGCGCGACAGGAGGTACCCGCGGACTGGTTCCTGACGCTGCAGGTCAGCAAAACGCTGCCGCTCGGCGGGCGACTCTCGTTCTACGCCTTCAACGCGCTCGACCGTCAGGGACGCATCGCCAGCGCGATCGCGGCGCGCACGTTCCCGCGCCTGCGCTTCGGGCTCGAGGTGACGCTGCCGCTCGGATCGCTGCTTGGAGCCGGGGGAGGCCTGCCGTGAGGCCAGCGACCTGGTCCCTGGTGCTCGCTGGGCTGGCCGCCTGCGCGGGGCGGAGCGCCGCGCAAACGCCGGAACCGATCCGCGCAATGCCCCCATGGATGAGCGGATGGAGTCCGCTGGTCCGGCTGGCGGATATCGGCCGGCGGCTGCCCGGGACTCCCGCCTTCAGCGACGTGCTGGCCGCGCCGCCCCCGCGTATCGGACTCTTCTGGACGGCGGGGATTCCGGTCGGGGTTGGGGCGGACGTGATTGAGCCGAGGCTCGAAGCGCGGGCGGGACGGGTCGGCGGCCATGGACCTTTCCGGCGCGCGCTCGATGTCGATGCCGACGGCGCGTCCCGCGTCACGGGCGTTGGATGGCGTCCGGTGGGGCGCGGCGCGGTCGCGGGCCGCGTCATCGCCGCGCTGCGGGCTGTCGATGCGGCAGGCCATGCGGCGATGCTCGATCCCCATCGCAGCGATCCGTTCGTCCTCGCAGACAGCGCGCTCCCCGCGATGCGACGGCTCCAAGCGCAGCTCGAGGGGGCAGCGGCGTGGCGACTCGGCAGACTGGACGCGGGCTTCGCCGCCGGCATTGCGGTGGACGACTACCGGACGCAGGAAGCACGCTTCCCGCGGTTGGGCCGGGCGTCGCTGCCGGCGCTGGGAGCTGGGCTCGCGATCCGGCTTCCGCTCGCGCTGCGCGCCGCTGTGCACGCGCGGTGGACGGGCGGCGCAGAGACATGGATCCTTTCGGCGCAGCCGGGAGTGGGCGAGGTATATCGGCTCGCCGGCTACAGCGATCCGACACGCGCGGTCGTCCAGCCCCCCCTTTTCGCGTTCCGGCGTGCCGATCGCGAGGCCAATGCCTTTGGCGGCGGCCTGGAGGGCCGCCTCCTCGGCGCGCGTTGGGTTGTCCATGCTCGACGCGAGCGGCGCACCAACTCCTACATGAGCACACGCGACGTAAACCCACCGACGGATCGCTGGAGGGCCCGGGGCTGGACGGTGGGAGCAGCGATTCAGGCCCGGGTGCCGGGCGATGCCTTCCTGCTGACCGCGCAGACGCGTTCGCGCACCGTCACCGGCGAGGGACGACGGTCGGATCTGGAGGGAATCTTTTTCCGAGCGAAGGAACAAATCGTCGAGAGTTCGGCCGAGTTGTGGTACCGGCCGCGCGGCGGGGCATGGCGCGGGGCAGCCGCGTTCCATCTGCGACGCGAGAACATGCAGCGTCGCGATTTCATCGTCGACGTCTACACGGACATCCAGAGCTGGACCATCGCCGGTCGACTGGAGATCGCTCGGGATTTCGGGCGAGTTTCGGCGGGAGTTGGGCTGGCGGTGGCAGGTTACACCCCCAGTGCGGCCATCCCCGATCCTGCCGCGATGGGCCCGCTGTACCAGCAGCTCGTGGCCCAGGAGAACTCCCTGTACGTCCTACCATCTCTCCCGTACTCCGCCCGGTTGGGGCTTGCATGGAACGCAAATGCCAACACGACCGTCGCGGTCGACGCCGCGCGGGAGCGTGTGACTCGTCGCGGGAGCGCCATCGACGTGGCGTTTGCCCCCACTGGAGCGTACACGCGATGGGCGGTCGAGCTGCGGGTGGTGATGAGTCGCTAGCTCCGCAAGAAAACGCCGCCGCGAGGCGGCGCTACGCCTACGCACAGCTCTGAAGCATGACCTACATTGGCAGATCCGAACGTGAGTAGCCACTCACTCATGGCCGAGTTTCGGCGATATTCGGGTCCGCTACGCTAACCTTAAAGTGCGGTTAAGCCTTTATCAGTAAACGTCTTACAAGAAAGTAGCTACCCCGGCAGGCTTTCCGCGTGTAGATTTGTGCCTGATGAGTTTAAGAGCTATTTACGGTCACCGTGACCTCTTGAACCGGCTGGGGAGCGCTATCGCCTCCAGCCGGTTCCCGCAATCGGCCCTAATGGTCGGAGCGCGGGGGGTCGGCAAGCAACGTCTGGCCCTCTGGATCGCCCAGACGCTGTTGTGTGACCGCTCCGACCATGGGCCATGTGACGAGTGCGAGTCGTGCCGCTTGGCAGCGGGAATTGTCCACCCCGACCTGCACTGGTTCGTGCCCATCACGCGTCCCAAGGCGGGCGATCCGGACAAGCAGGTCGCCGAGGCCCGCGATCTCCTCGGTGAGGCCATCGCGGAGCGCCGAGATGGCCTCACACCGGCCGTTGCGCCAATGACCAGCCATCCGCTGGCCTCCATCCGGTTGCTGCAGCGTACGACGGCCATGAAGCCGTTTCGGGGCCCGCGCAAGGTCATCGTGCTGGGCGACGCAGAGCGACTCGTAGTACAGGAGGCCAGCCAGGAGGCGGCCAACGCGCTGCTCAAGGTGCTGGAGGAGCCTCCGGCCAGTACGACGCTCGTCCTGACGGCGGCGGAGCCGCAGGCCCTGCTCCCGACCATTCGGTCGCGGGTGGTGCCAATCCGCGTAGGCCGGGTTACCGACGACGACGTAGCCGCGTTCCTCCAGGCGGAGACAGACACGGGTGAAGCCGGCGCACTCGAGCGACGCGTGGCGCTAGCGGCCGGCTCGATTGGCCGGGCGCTCTGGTCGGACGATCGGGGAGCGACGGCGGAGCGCGCCGCGGCGAGCTTCCTGGAGAGCGTGCGTGCCGGACCGAGACGCCGGTCGGAGAGCGCGCTGGCGCAGGCACCGTGGTCAGCCAGGGGCGCGTTCAGTGAGATGCTCGATGCGCTGGCTGTCACCCTACGGGGAGAGGCACAGCACGAGGCGCAGGCTGGTGATACGAAGAGCCTCGAGCAACGTGTCCGGGCCATGCGCCGGGTGGAGCAGATCCGGGCCGACGCCGCGGGGAACCTCAACCCGCAACTGGCGCTGGCAGTGCTGGCGCGGGATCTGGAGCCGTTCGTATGACGCTGTCCCATGTCGATGCTGAGGGCCGCGCACGCATGGTCGATGTCGGTGGCAAACCCGTCACCGAGCGTCGCGCTACCGCCGCGGGAACCATTGCCATGTCGGCAGAGGCCTACGAGCAGGTCGAGCGAAACTCCGGGCCCAAAGGAGACGTTCTCTCAACGGCGGAGCTGGCGGGGACGATGGCGGCAAAGCGGACCGGGAATCTCATCCCGCTGTGCCACCCCATCGGCCTGGACCACGTGGCGGTCCATGCGACGCTCGACGCCGACCTGCCCGGCGTGAAGGTGCAGGCGACAGCCCGGGCAACCGGTAGAACGGGCGTGGAAATGGAGGCCCTCACCGCCGTGAGCGTAGCCTTGCTCACGGTCTATGACATGGTGAAGGCCGTCGGCCACGACCTGCGGATTGGTGACATCGTGCTCATCGAGAAATCGGGCGGCACTTCAGGAGATTGGCAAAGGAGTTTGTGATGGTATATACGCAGCGGCTCATGTTACGTGGCTTGGGGATCTTCGTTGCACTCGTCGCCGTGGGCGGAGCAATCACGCTCGGGCCCGAGCGGGCGACGGCGGTTCATGATCCACCCTACACGGGGACGGCCGCCACGGAGGAGTTCGCGCGGCTGCGAGGCTCGCTGGACGCCACCAGCGGCGAGCTGGAGATCACGCAAATCGAGTTACGGCGCGCGCGGGCGCTCATCGAGTACTCGGCCGAGTTCGGTATCCCCACGGATTTCACCGCCATGATCTACGACGCGGCATTACGGGTAGGTCTCGATCCCAATCTCGCATTTCAGATTGTCCGCATAGAGAGCAACTTCAACCCGCGTGCCCATAGTAAGGCTGGCGCCATTGGGCTGGTCCAGGTCATGCCGGCGACGGCGGTCTATTACGATCCGTCGGTCGAGGCGGACGATCTCTACGACCCCGCGACGAACCTCCGTATTGGGCTGCGGTTCTTCCGCGATCTCCTGGATCGGTACGAGGGCGACCTGCGGTTGGCGCTGCTGGCCTACAACCGGGGACCCAGCCGGCTCGGGGAACTACTGCGGCGCGGTGTGGACCCAGCAAACGGCTATGCGACCAGTGTGATCGACGGCTACCGTCAGCGAGGGCCGACGCTTCGCTAGCTCAGGGGCCGGCGACCCGGAGCCGGCGGCCCGCCTGCAGCACATCCTCCACCCCAATGCGATTCCACCGGCGCAACTGGCTGATGCGCACGCCGTACCGCCGGGAGATGGTCCACAGCGACTCTCCCCTACGAACCGTGTGATACGTGTTGGTGGACGTCGTGGCCGACACGACAGGGGGGGGGGGGGCGCGACCGGCGCCAGCGTCGCGCCGGGCTCCACTGCTCAGCGGGACGATGAGACGCTGGCCGATACGAAGCCGGCGCGGCTCGAGGCCCGGATTCGCCGCCGTCAGCAGACGGAGACTCACGCCGTAGCGCTGCGCGATTAGGGAGAGCGTCTCGCCACGCCGAATCCGGTGCTCGATGAATGACACTCGCTCGCTCGCGGGTAGCTCCGCCCACCGGCGGGCAACCTGAGGACCGCGTCCCCGCGGTACGCGTACGACGGACGTGCGCCGCGGCGGGGTGACGCCGCGGTAGAAATGCGAATTCAACTCTACGATGGCGCGCGCCGTCGTGTCCGCGAGGCGGGCCACGACATCCAAGCTGGTCGCGTCGGTGACGGTCACCTCGTCGAACACGAGTGGCTGCTGCAGTGTCACTTCATGGAAACCATACAGGGCGGGCTGCTTTGCGATCAAGGCAGCGGCAATCAGCTTGGGAACGTAGTCTCGCGTCTCGCGCCGGAGATAGCGGCGATCGGACAGGTGAAAGAACGTCGTGTCCGACAACGCATCCGCATCTGCACGGAGCCGGCGTATCCCGCGCGTCACGCGTGTGGGACCGCCGTTGTACGCCGCGGCGGCCAGGTACCAAGACCCGAACCGCTGCTCGAGATCGCGCAGGTGTCGGGCGGCGGCGTCGGTCGCCTTGAACGGATCGCGCCGCTCATCGACCCATGTCCCAATCTCGAGCCCGTACCGGCGTCCCGTGCTGCTGATGAACTGCCACATGCCAACGGCACGCGCCCGTGATACCGCGGTGTTGGAGAAACCGCTCTCGATGAGCGCGAGATAGACGAGGTCCTGGGGAATCCCGTGCCCGCGGAGTGTTTCCCGGATCATCCCCTCGTACCGATGCATCCGGCCGAGCCAGATCTCAAACCGGTCGCGCGCGGGACCGAGAAAGAAATCGATGTAGTACTGTACCCGGCGATGCTGCGCGAACGACTCGACGTCGATGTCATAGGCCAGGAGCGCGGCGCTCGCGACCCCGCCCCGAGAAGAGAGCCCGTACGACTCGGCATCCGCTTCGTTGTCGGGGATCGTGACGGGCTGGAGGCGCCCGCGTACGCGCTCCGAGCGCCCGTCGAGGCTACCGAACTCGAGGGAGGCGAGCGCATCCAGCACTTCCCTGTCCGCCGCACTATCTGCGTCCCGCGCCATGACGGCGATCCCGGAATCCGGCGCCGGCATAAGGGCCTGGGGCCCGCCAGCCTGCGGCGCCGTCGCACAGGCGGCGACTGCGGTAAGAAGCACGAGTTGCTGGGTAATACGCGGCACGCTGCGGGACCTCCCCTTTCTCACCTTATCGGTTATCCCGCAGGAAAATGTTCCCCAACAGGCGGTTCGTGGCATTCAGCACCGCGACGGCGGCACCTCGCTCGGGACGATCTTCCGCAAGGAACGAGCCGACGAGCCGTTGACTGGTGCCTTCGTGCTGGGCCACGAGAGAGACGATGAGCACCGTCGAATCGAAGGCCCGAACCGACTTCACGCCCAACAACTCGCAGATCAGGTCCCCTCGTCCCTTCACCGCTTCCTGGATAGCGTTGAGGGTCGCCTGCGCCGCACACCGCAGCTCACCCGCCTCCGAGCCCAACGCCTCGTGTGTCCCGACGTACTCGGACGAGGGATCCCATAGCAACGTGACACGCGCTCGACAGCGGCCGTTGGGGAGCCGCTTGAAATCGAATCCGATGAAGCGAAGACGACGATCCATGGTCGCTCAGCCGGTCCGCTCGAACTCCACCTCGAGCTGGCCGGTCGGGGGAGTCGCGGCGGCCCGTAGGAGATCGGCGTCGAGCCGGGGCCTCCCGTGCTCATCGAGCGTGACCGAGATCAGTAGCATCTGGCCGTCCTCGAGCGTCACGCGGAGCTGGCGGCAGTCGGAACGGATGGTCACGTCGTGGACGGTCCGATCCCGAAGGTAGGAGACCGCATCGGCAATGCGGCGGAGGTCATGGACAGAGGTGAGACTCAAGGGGGGCGCCTGGTGTCGCGTGGCTAGGGACGATGCTGACAGAGTAGGTCGTGCAACGACGCGTCCGAGATCTTCTCCGCCTGGATGAACAGCGATGATTTCGACGTCGCTTCGATTGGATACGACGCCCAGAATGCCTCCCGCGTAGCTCGGGCGTCGGCCGCTCTGAACGAGAGCATGAGTTGCCACAGGGACTGGTTTGGCCGCCGCTCGGCGGCAGGATGGACATGCCAGACTTCGCCTTCTCTCGAGATCACTCGCCAAGCCATCGCCGTCTTTGCCTCATCACGGGTTTGGAAAGATGCAGGCTCGTATATTGGCGGCCGTTTTCGAGGCGGTCAAGGGAGCACGATCCCGAGTGCGGCGAGATCGTCTGCCGTGTCGATATCGCGTCGTGTCTTCAGCGTCACGACTGAAAGATCGGCGACCGCGAGACGATCGAGTGTGACGCGGGTCACCTGGCCGGTGCTCCACGGGATCTCTCGAAAGGGCGCCGGGGCGTCGCGCGCCAGCCCGATGAGGTAGTACCCCCCGTCAGTAGCCGGGCCAATCACCGCATCAGCCGCCGCGAGGGCCCGCACGGCTTCGCCGATAACCGCGCCATCAACGCCCGGCGCATCCGCGCCGATCGCGATGACGGGATGGTCGCCGCGACGGAAGTGCGCGCGGAACGCGTGTGTGAGCCTGGACCCCAAGTCACCCTCGGGCTGCGCCAGGAACTCGTGGTCGCCGAGCCAGCGGCGCATCTCGTCCTCGGCATCGGGCGGATCGTACCAGACGGTGAGCGAGGCATCCCGTGCGACCCCATCTGCGACGGCGCGACCCAGTTGGCGATACACGGCAAGCGCGCGCTCCACACCGATCGTCGCCGCGAGCCGTGTCTTGACCGTTCCCGACCGCGGGGCCTTGGCAAACAGGAGGACGGCTGTCATGTCGTTGGCGGTTCCGCCCGGTAGAAACGGACCAACCGTTCGGGTGACACGCCAGCCAGGAAGGCCGACAGGAGCCCGACGTTGCGCAACCACGAGCGCACCGGGCCTTCCCGCTGCCAGCGCCGGGCGGATACCAGAAGCGCGGAGCGGAACCGTCGCACCGGTCCTTGGCGACGCACGACACGGATCATCGCCACGTCCTCCATGATCGGCAGGTCGGGATACCCGCCAATCGCCTCGAACAACGCGCGGCGGATGACCAGCCCCTGGTCACCGTACGGCAGGCCTCCCAACCGGTCGCGCAACCTCGCTCCAAACTCGATCACCCGATACCACACACCGCGTGCGTCGATCCGCAGCCGCCAGACGGCCGCAGCTACGGAGGAGTCCCGCATTGCCTGGAGCAGGTCGCGCCCCGCCTCCGCTGGGAACCGGATGTCTGCGTGCAGGAATGCCACCCAGGTCCCCACCGCTAACCGCGCACCGGCGTTCATCTGGCGAGCACGTCCGCGCGGCGCCTCGCACACTACCGCGCCGGATTGGTGCGCGAGGGCTCGCGTCCCGTCCTCGGAACCGCCGTCGGCGATGATGATCTGCGGCGGCGGCTCGAGTCGGGCGAGGTCCGCGAGGAGCGCGGGCAGGTGGCGCGCCTCGTTGAGTGTTGGGATGACGACCGAGAGGTCGGTCAGCGCTCAGCCCTCTGTGCCAAACACCGCCGTGTCGTTGAGCGTCCAGTCGTACTCGAGGAACTCGACCCGTACGTGGTCCGGGTCGAGCAGCCGAGCCTCGGCAGCGGGAAGGTATCGCCGCAGGAAGGTAATGATGTCCGCCGTGTCACCGAAGTCGTCCTTGTACCAATCGAGCACCTTGTTGACGTGGAGCACCGGTGGATCACCTTCGTCGAGACGAAAATGCAGGGGGCTGGCAACGAACCTGCGAACCGCGTCATCGAGTTGCTCGTTTATCCGGCTAGCACGGTACGCTTGGGCTGCGAGCACCGGGCACGACCGGGACGCACAGTTTACCGCAAAGTGAATGCGCGGATCGCCCATGAGACGGATGACGCCATGCTCGATCCCGTCGAGCGATCGATCGCGTTGCGCAATGTAGCAAAACGCGCGATCCCACGTGTCGGGGATCTGGCGAATCGAGTTTGCGGGCACACCCACGACACGGTTCGCGAGACCTGCGATACCGCCACGCCGCTCGATTGGGTAGTGGTCTATCACGAGCCGCATGGCGCAGGCGTTGTACGCGTTGATCCAGAACGCCAGTCGCGCGTCGCGTGACACTAGGTTCAGCGCGGACGGGCTGGTGTGACCCAACTGCTCCAGATACCGGTCGAATACGACGCGGTTTGCCGCAAGCCCTGCATAGTCCACCAGGCCGTCGTGCAGATACTGCGCGAGCACCGAATCGAACAGTGCGTGGTCGGGCAGCGTCTGCGCGACGGCCGGACGACCAAGTGCCGCAAGCACGGCGAGCACAGCCAACAAACGCATCATGTCGCCTCCCGTCCACCGCCCGGCACGTACCCTAGCCGGCGGGCAATGAGCGGCACGGCAATGAGCAACAGGAAGAGGGCCGCCGCGATCCACAACCGTACGTATGCGTCACGGCTCGCGTGCGCGGTACCCTCAACGAGCGCATCCGCGAAGAACGTATAGACCATCGTGC
This sequence comes from Gemmatimonadota bacterium, assembly GCA_036679645.1. Taxonomy (GTDB): domain Bacteria; phylum Gemmatimonadota; class Gemmatimonadetes; order Gemmatimonadales; family GWC2-71-9; genus JADFNB01. The sequence continues at coordinate 13,562 of JAZDCY010000003.1, forward strand.
CGGGGAGAATACCCAGGACCGTGGCGAGCGCGTAGTCGCGCCACCGCATGGCGGTGAGTCCGGACCCGACATTCAATGCGTTGAACGGAAAGAGCGGGATGAGACGCAGGATCAGCAGGCCGATGAACCCTCGCTCCGCCATTGCCCGATCGAGGCCCGCCAGGCGACGGCCGCCGATGCGTTCCGCACCATCGCGTCCCAGCCAGCGCGCCAGCCCGAATGCGGCGCTGGCGCCGATGTTCGCGCCGAGCGTATTGAGCAGTGCCCCAAACCAGAGCCCAAAAATCGCGCCCCCGGCGATAGTCAGCGCCGATCCGGGCAACGCCACCGCCGTCGCCGCCGCGTAGATGACGACAAACAGCAGGGGCGCCCACACCGAGGAGCGGAGCATCTCCCGCACCTCGAGGACTCCGCTCACCGTCATGTAGTCCCCTAGCGGTGTCAGCCGGCTCGCGAACGCCGCAGCGACGAGGACGGCTACCAGTCCACCCAGCTTGACCCACGGACGACTGCCCATCAGGCGAGCCACCTGACCAGGCGGCGGATCCATTTGCCGCGGGTGCCCTGCAGCGCCTCGCGGTAGTAGAGATCGGCGGTCCGCTTGACGGCCTCCGCGACGGTTGGATAAGCCCACACGATATGAGAGAGCTTCTTGAGCGGTATGCGGTGCCGCATGGCCAGGACGAGCGCGGGGAGCAATTCTCCGGCGCCTCGTGCGACGATCGTCGCCCCGATGATGCGCCCGTTGTTGCGGGTGATGATCTCGACGAATCCCTCGGTATGGCCATCGACGATCGACCGATCCAGGTCGGCGAGGCCGTAGCTGTAGACCTGTACCTTGGCAAAGCGATCGCGCGCCTCGGCCGCCGTGAGCCCTACACGAGCCACCTCGGGATCGGTGAACGTGACCGACGGCACCTGGGAATAGTCGGCGCGGGCCTTGAGTGGCGAGACGATGTTCCGCAACACCAGTTTTGCCTGGTAATCGGCGACGTGCGTGAACTGCGGTCCGCCCACCACGTCTCCGGCCGCCCAGATGGACTTCACGGCCGTGCGGAGTGTGCGATCGACGACGACGGTACCGCGATCGACCGCTACCCCGACGGTCTCGAGCCCGAGACCATCGCCATTGGGTCGCCGCCCCGTCGCGACGAGGATACGATCCACGTCGACCGCCACCTCGCCATCCCCCTGCAGCGCGCACAGCCGATGCGTACCGCCCGGACCCGGCTCGACCCGAGCGACGGGTGTGCCTGTCAGTATGCGGACGCCTTCGGCCTCGAGCACCCGTGCGAGGACACTCGCCGCCGCCTCGTCGTCGCGGGGGAGCAACCTGGGCAATGCCTCGAACACGGTGACCTCCGATCCGAGGCGGCGCAGGGCCTGTGCGAACTCGACCCCAATCGCGCCACCGCCAAGAATGCCGATGTGTCGGGGCGCTTCGTCCAGATCGAAAACCGTGTGATGGGTGAGATACCCCGCGTCCTCGAGCCCCGGAATGGGTGGCACGCTTGGCCGGGCTCCCGTCGCTATGACGACGTGCTTCGCCTCGAGCGACGCTCCATCGACCACAACGGTGTGAGGGCCCACGACCTCGGCGCTTCCGAAGCGGACATCGATGCCGAGCTGGCGGAACCGGTCTGGATCGTCATGGACGGCCACGGTCTCACGCACACGACGCAGACGGTCCATGACGCTCCCGAACCCGCCCGCCGGGCTCACTGGCTCCAGGCCGTACCGGTCCGCCACGCGCATGTCGTGGGCGACGCGCGCGGACGCGATGAGGGCCTTGCTGGGGACGCATCCGGTCCACAGGCAATCACCGCCCAGCGCATCGCGCTCGACGAGCGCGACGCGCAATCCTAGCGAGGCCGCCCCGGCGGATGTCACCAGGCCGGCCGTGCCGCCACCAATCACTACGAGATCGAACGAAGACATGGCTTATCGCCCAAAAAACGTCAGCGCCCCGCGAGGAGTTCCTCGCGGGGCGCGCACCGCGTCATCCCGGGGGGCCGGCGGCCGATCAGTTGGGCGTCAGCGATCGGTAGTACGCATCGACGTCGAAGCCAACCGGATCGACCTCATAGTACCGGCTACGGAAGAAGTACCCCGTCGTGGGGAAATACGGCGGTGGATTCGTGAAGGCACACTGGTCGTACGAATACCGCTTCAGGTTCCCCGTTCCGCCGGAGCTGCGCAGCGTCGCGACGGCGCCGCGCGTGCGCTGGATAATCCCGCCGCTCAGGTAGAGACACCCCCGACCCCAGCGCCGCGTCTCGCACCATTCCGTACTGGTCGGCCCCGACCAGTACCGCTCGACGGTGAAGATGTCGAGCGCCAGCACGATGCCGTGGATGAACTCGTCCTTCGAGTCGTCGTACGTCAGGTAGCCGCGTCGCCCGGAGCCGTACACGGGAGCGTTGATTGTGTTGTCGGCAACAACGACGTCGCCGCCGCTGAACAAGCCCAGCATGTCGTTACACGTCCCCGCACCGGGATCCGTAGCGTAGGTAACGTCGTCGGCGATGATGATCTCGGTGGTGGCCGCCAGCGTGACCTGCCCTCGGAGCACACCGCTGATGGCGACCTTGCCCTCGACGTAGATCACACCCTTGAATCCGGGGTTGAGCTGCCGCGAGAGTGGGAACAGGTACTGACCGTCGGCCCGGCCCGCCACCAATGGGCTGACCGCACCCGGCCACCGTAACCACTGCCCGCGCCCGTCGCTTGCGTTGAACCCGCCAGACAGTGAATCCGATCCTCCGAGGTAGCACCGTCGGTCTGAATCCGAGATGGCGTCCTGCCAAGAATCACTACTCGGTTCGCTCGGGTGGTCGTCCGCGACCACGAACGACCCGTCGGCGTGATAGTGCCCGCAGTTCTCCGAGTTCTTGAGGTATCTCCTGGAATAATCGGACGGGTACTCGCCCGTAACCCAGTTCGGGTCGGCGGACTGATACACGCGGAAGAATCCCTCGTTCGCGCCGTTCACGTCGCCGTCGCCGTTGAGATCGATGGCAATGAACTCGATCCGCGTGGACGCCTCACCCTGGCCGCCGAGCGTGTTCCCCGAGATGGAGGTGTTCCCGGACTGGGCCTGGTTCCGCAGTTTGACGAGATCGGCGGTCTGTGGCATTGGGATGGGCGGGACACCTTCGGTGTAGCCCTGGGCAAACGTCCCGTACTGGCCGCCCTGGACCGTGAGCGCGGTCGTTACCGGACCCCAGAATGTGGCGCCGGACGAATAGATCTTGAGATAGCTGTTCGTGTGGACGGGCCCGAAAAGTTGGTCACCACCACCGAATGAGATGTTGGACGGTTCGATGTCCGTGAAGTAGGCAAACTTCGCGAAACTTTCCTGCGCGATCTCGCCGCGTCGGACGACACGATTGCCGAAATCGTCTTCGGCAACGCTCACCACGCTGCCGAACACGCCGTATTGCCCGGACGTAATGCCGGTTGGTCCAACGTACACCCAACGCCGCACGTTGGGGATGCTCGCGCCGCCCGCGTCAACCACCGCCGCGCCGCTCTCGAGCACGTTGTAAGCAGTATCGGGATAGAGCGAATAGTTCCCGTTCAGCGCGGACCGGCCCACTTCGATACCGGCATCGGCGATCGCCTCGAGCGCGAGTTGCCGCTCATTGTAGCGGTTGATGAGGGAAATGTTAGTCATGATGAGCGCGGCACCGACAGAGATCGCGCCGACGACCAGCGCTACGAGAAGCACCGTAATCAACGCAATACCGCGCTCGTTCTGTGTCAATCGCATACGCAACATATTCTCCTCCTGCCCGAGATTCCGGCTTACGGGATCGTGAGCGGGCCAGTCGTAGCCAGCGTCGAGAGCGACGGGGTACAATCCTGGGCCGCCAGGGCATACAGGTACTGCTGGCCCGTAATTACCGCCGTGTCCTCGTAGGTATAGCTAGGGTTCCCGGCCGGAATGCTCAGGTATGGATCGCCCCAGTCAGGCTCTGTAGTGAGACGCCGCCAGATGACGTATCTCACGACGTCGTTCTCTCCACCAGCCTCATCGGTGGCCCTATTCCAAGTGAGTTGCACCGCGGGATCACCCGAGGTCAGCGTGATGACCCGGCCGCCGAGCGCGACGCCCAGCAACGGATCCGACCCACACGTGCGTCGGTTGGCCATACCGGCGTTTGCCAGGCGCACCATGCGCGTCACGGCGCGCTGCCGTTCGCGTTCGCCCGTGAACCCGTTCGTCGCGGTGAGGCTCACACGTACACCCCGAATACTGTCGATCGCTGCAAACGCCCCGGTGTCGGCCGGCGCAAGATGCTGCGGAATGGAGTGCATTATTGGCAGATCGGTCGACGCCAAAGGCTGTATGCGGGCCGTCTGACCCGGTGGCTGGAGCACCCGGAAGTACTGGAAGAACTCCGTACCCGGTGTCTTCAGCAGATTGCGCGCGACCAAATCCGCCGGCTGATCGTTCATCTGGAGGAAGAGCGCGTAGTCGTCCGTCCGCGTCGTGGAGCTGTCGGGCGTGAAGAAGAAAGTCAGCACTTCGGCCGGGCTGTTCGTGCCAATCGGATCCAAGTAGTCGACAGAGGGAAACGCGAAAGCGGTGTTGGGAACCGTAAACGCCTGTCCGGTCCGTGGGGCGGTGACCACGCCCGTCGGAGCGTCGGGGTCGTAATACACCGCGAAAGGGTCGCCCCCAACGTTGGAGACATAGTCGGCGCTGAAGCTCACGACATCGGAACCCGCGTAGATGAGCATGGGCTGTTCATCCGGGACGTTGGACCCGAGGGTGCGGAGATCGCGCGCCACGAAATCGGCTGCGAACTGCAGGTTCTGCAGAATGTTCATTCGATCGGTGCCGAGCCGGAACGCGCGGGTCTGCGACGTCATGATACTCAACGTCCCTGTCATCACCACGCTGAACACCACAATGGCGATGAGCAGCTCGATGAGTGTCATACCACGATGATTGCGTGTCACGTGCAATTGGTACGTCTTCACGGTGCCGCCACGGTTGTCGTGCGAGCCACGGGTTGCGGCAGTCCGGGCCCAGTCACAGTCACGGTGATGCGCTTGTAGTCATTGGGTTGCCCCGATCCACCAACCCGCGTGATCTCTGTCGCGCGTCGGAATCCTGTTAGCGTAGGAAAATTCGATTCCACTCCCACGTACGCGGTATCGAGCCCGGAGTAATTGGGATCCATCTGAATGATCTGGATGCGATCCTGCGCCAGCTGCGCCGCCGCCACCTGGAGCTCGGTCTGCGAGACGGTGCGGACGAAACGTCCCGTGACGTTCGCGAGCCCCGATACCACGATCATCAGCAAGACGAGCGCGGCAATGACCTCGATCAGCGTAAAGCCTCGTCGTTGCATCAGAATCCCCTCTCCCAAGTCGGGGGCCGGTAGCGGTACCACGACGTCCGTCCCGTCGCGCGCTCCACCTCGACGAACCGGGAGTCCTCGGGATTATCCCCCCCGGAGAGTGCGCGCCGAGAGGTGAAGTAGATCCCTCCCCACTCGCTTGCGCTGCCGTTGCGGTGAAAGGTCACAGCCGGGAGCCCACCGCGGCGCTGTTGGAACGTGACGTTCGTGGCGCCAACCGACATTGGCGGGGCGCCCGCCCGGCCAAATACGACGTTGTCGCCCAACGGGTAGTTACGCACCGACTCGCCCGCGTCCATGGACCCGTCGTTGTCGGCGTCCTTATGCACGCGGATGAGCGCGCGGGCTTCGTCGAACATGATGATAACATCGTGTTGGCGGGTGATGGCGAACCGCTGAGCCGAGAGCATCCGCGTGCCGACGGCCTGCATTGCCGACTCCAACCGATACTTCGTGATATCGATCTGCGGGAGCGCGATCGCGACCAGTATCCCGATGATCACGACCACGGTCAGCAACTCGACCAGCGTGAACCCGGCGCGCTTGTTTCGATGCAACTGGGCGGTTCTCACATTCATTTCTGCCTCCGGCAGCTCGGCTGCCTCGCCGCGTTCGTGCGTCCGAGGCCCGTGGCTTTGCGCCCTACGGTCGCCCGCAGTTCGCCTTTTATCTAGCAGCAGATCCGACACCCTGCAACCGTTTCACCACACTCGAGCGGTGGACCCACCGTATAATGGCACAGCGCACCGATTCCCGGCCGTGATGGCTGTCACGCCGGGTTCGTGCTCAGGGCCCCACTTCTCGCACAACGCAAGCATCCACAATCGGTTAGCACCAGCTGCCCTCCTCGCTGCCCAGGCCACGCCAAGCCGAGGACCTCAAAGACCTCGGCGAAACTTCTGGCACCCGTGTTCCGTTAGGAAACAAGAGAAGGAGGCTTTCGATGCTCGAAACCATCGCTTGGGTTGCCATGGCCGGCGGGACCGGTGCCGCGACGCTCTGGGGTTATCTCAAGTCGCGTCGGTTCGTACGGGAACGGCTCCGCTTTGTAGATGCGGTACACGCCCCAGCCGCTCCCTTCATCGTCGGATCGGTCGCTACCTTGGTGGCCCTTCCTGTCGTAGCAATCGTCCCCATCATCGGCGTCCCGACGGCTCTCATCTTTGGCATCGGGATCGGCGCAGGCGTGCATCACGGCTCGCGCGATCACCGCAAACAACTGCCGCGCCCCTAGATCGCGGCGCCGCGGGTGCATACACCCGCTAGAGCCCTGACCCCATATATCAAGAGGCCCGCCGCCTCATGGCAGCGGGCCTCGACCCGACCGCACCGTCGCTGCTACAGCCGGTTTCGTTCGTACATCAGGTTCCGCGGTGAGAAACGCCAATCGTACGTGCGGGTGAAGAGTGAGCCACCCGCCACGTGCTGCACGGGCCGATCCGCCGCGAGCACCGCGTGCACGCGTAGACCCACGACGTCGTCAAAATCATTCGTGAAATCGGTGTCTGCCGGGTTGATGCGGTTTGCCTGATCCCCGTCCCGGAACGTCACCGTCACCGTCCACTCCTGAACCCCGTACGCCATGACGGTTCCGTCGAGGGATCCGTCCGACCGCAGGCCCTGCGCCCGCATCAGCTTGCCGTCCTCTACCCAGTAGACGACGGTACTCAGCTTCTGTACGAAGGTGCTGAACCGATCGAGCAAGAGACCGCCGCTGAAACCCGCCTGGTAGTTGAGTAACGACGTGGCGCCGGTAAGCTCCACGATCGCGTTGCCGCCACCGCTGGTGACGCCCTGCACCTGAATCAACCGCCGCTCGTCGTTCACCTGCAGCCGCGCGACGTCGCCGGCGGCGAGGTCGAACGTCATGCCCGGATACACGAGATCGAGACAGTTGGCGCCGCAGGTGCCGCCGGGTGCCAGCGGGTTGCTGGCCCCCGGTGGAGGTTTCAGGTCGTTGGGCGGGGATTCCGTCGGCTCGTACGCCACACCGAGTATGACGATCGTGTCACCCCAAACGGCGAGGCTGCCGAACGACGGCGTGCTGGCGAGCCCGACGCCCGTCGACTGGAGATCGCGCTCGAGCGACATGCCGATGAATCGCGCGGCCTTCTGCACGTCGCCGCGCAGCTGATTGCCCTGGATGGTGCGGAACGTCGTCGTGGCAAACGCCAGGGATGCGCCGAGCACGACCAACCCCACTACCATCGAGATTAGGAGCTCGATCAGCGTAAACCCGCGGCGGTCGCTGCGTCCGGTTGTCATGTATCCTCCTCTACTGCGCGAGGCCGACAAAGGCCAGCGTTACCAGCTCCATCGGTGCCGTCGCGCGCGGATAATCGACGGTCACACGCACCTCTTTCAGATTGCGCGCGACGTCCGTCACGATCAGCGATCGCGTGAAGATCCCGGTCCCCGACGGCGTACCCGTTTCATCGACCTGGACGGCACCTTCCGTGGTCAGGTCCACGGGATCGCGGCCGCGTACTTCCTCCAGGTAACCGCGGGCTATGGACAGCGCCACGGTCTTTGTCGAAGCCTTCGTGTGGGCGGCAACCACGGCACCCGTGGTGCCGGCGACAGCCATCACGCCGATGGACAGGAGCACTACCGCCACGAGGACGGAGATCAAGGTAAACCCGGTTTCGCGCTTCATTGCCATGCTCCATTGCGGTAGACCCACACCACTAGCGATGCCGACGGCGAGACAGAGACAGCCGCTACGGCGTCCGGATAGTCCTTGTGGGCGATATAGACCGTTCCACGAATCCCGAACGGCGATGTCACCCCGCGCGCATCGAACTCCACCCTATCGTTCGCGAAGGTGATGGCGCCGGGGAGCGAGTCCCCCGGGATCGGCCCGGCGCTGCCCCGACCGAACGTGAGGTATGACGGAAGCGCACGCTCGCCAAAGGCCCGCAGCGCGTTGCGCTCGGCCACCGACTCGGTGAACGCCCCGTCCCTGTTGTCATCCAGGAACCCCTGATACCGCGTGCCCGTCGCGTTAAAGGCGACGCGCACACCCGATCTCGTCGACATGGCGCGCGTGCGCGCCAACTCGATGTCGTTGGCGAGCTGGGTCGCGACCTGGGAAACCTTCCGCAGGGGGCTCACGCGCATTCGCGGTCCGGCTATCGCGATCATGAGTCCCATGACCACCATGACCATCACGACCTCGATCAGCGTGAAACCACCGTGCCTCGTCAGCTTACGCATCGTCAATCTCCGTCACCCGCCTCAGTACACCGGGCGGAAAGCAGTACGGATCACGTTCCCGACCGTCGGCGTGCCCGGCGGAAGATTCTGTGGATCTTCGAATCGCACCTCGAAACCCCAGTCACGGTTCGGCGGCTTGTAGTACGCCCCGCTCCATTGTCCCGTCGCATACACGCTCTGGTGGAGTGAGACGAGCGAGCCGCGGTACATGGCAACCTTCTTGACGCCGTTGGCTTTCCATTTCTCCAAGAACCGGGGATAGTTCTCCAGCCCACCACCGTACGGGTTCGTCCCGCACAGCATCCAGTCGCATGCCGTGGCCGAGTGCCCGGCCAGGATTGCCATCAGGTACTGGGTGTCGGCCGCGGTCCGCCTTACGATGAACTGCTGCTGCTGATTTGCGTCGTTCCAGTTATTGGAGAGCAGGGTGATCGCATCACCCACGACCGCCGCCGGCACCCACGCGTCGACGTTGTAATCACCCTGCACGTAGATGGGGCGATCGGTGGCCATCGTGAGCGCACCGCCGGTCAGCCGTCGACCGTTATGGAAACGGACGACCGGATAGAATCCGTCGCCGTTCCCGTCTGTGGCGCCCGTCACGGCAGGGGTGTTGATGAAGGTGACGTAGAGAATCTGGTTGGTCCGGGCCAACGATGCACCGCTCCAGTCGCCCAGCGCGCGCATGTCGATGTCCAGCACATCGGCGTTGCGGAGCTCGCGGCCTTCGTAGAACGCCTCGAACGTCCACTCGAAGATTTGCATGCACTCGCCTTGGCTGGGCAGCGTGAGCCCCGCGCCGCGGACCTGGATCATACCGCTCTGGCACAGTTCATTGGGATCGTCTGCTGAACTCTGCGTGAGCTGCGCCAGATCGATCTCGATATACCAATCGGCCTTCCACGCGAACTTGGCCTTGCGGACGAGATCGTTATCCGCCGCGTCGCGCGGCTGCGTCACCACGATGGGCTGCATTCCCTCGGGCAGCGGCACCTTGAGCGAATCCACACTGTACGCATTCGTCTTGATGCGGTTGTCGTAATACATGTCGCTGTGGGCACGGAACGCCGAGGCCGTGGGATGGCTGCGGCTGTCGAAGTCGAGTTGGACCTCGTTTCCCGACGCGTCGTTGACGTACACGCCGTTGTAGCGGAGGTTCTTGTCCTTCCGCTGCCAGAACATTTGGTTCGGGGTCGTGATGACATCCCGATACCAGGCGTTATTCGAACTCATGTAGATGTTGCCGTTCGAGTGGACCCACCCGGCAAACTCCATGGCCGGGCCGTTAGTAACTTCGAGGTCCTGCTCGAAGAACACGCCGAACTGGAAGATGGGAATAGCCTGCGCCTTGGCGGAGACGATGATCGAGCTGGAATTGTCGAGCTCGTCCCGCGCCTCGGTTGTGATGTCCACCCGCTGCGTCAGCGAGTAGAGCCCGGCGTAGGGACCGTCGGTGATCGTCTCGATCTCGATCGCACCCACACGCTGCGCGGTGACGTCGGTGAAGGTGAACCCGGTGAGCGTCGGCGGCTGGATTGCCGCGAGTTCTTCATCGGACAGGGCACCGTCCTCGAGGGCGTCCGCCAACTGCGCCATCACCGCCTCTGCGCCGCCTTCGGCCGCGTAGAAGACGCGCGAGCCACGGTAATCGTAGTTTGCGGTTCTGGTGACCACGGTAACGCCACTCACGGCGGCCATCAGAATGGCCGACATGAGAACGAGAACGAGGAGCGTGCCCTCGAGAGCGAGGCCGCGCTCGTCATGCAATCGTGCACCATGCTTCGACATCAACCCTCCTCCGCCACCGGGAGGATCCCGGGGCTCGGCTTTATGCGTGTCTGCGGGAGAAGGGCGGTCGGACGATCAGTCTGCCTTCGACAGCCCGGCCATCTCCATGACTCATGAGATCCGTGGCTTTGCGCCCTACGGTCGCCCGCAGTTTGCCCTTTTCGAGCAGTTCGCTCATTTCGGCGATTGCCTACCCCAGCGAGGGGCAAGTTCGGCGCCACTCGGCGCCACTGCACCAGAACTCGGTCTGTCTCACGGACTTCCGGACTCGGGCCGAAGACCCGGCGTCCGCGCATCAGCGACGACAAGCATGCACAATGCGTCGCGCTCTGCACGATGCGATGACCGACCGCTTCTAGAGTATCGGTTTGTGTGGACCGAACCGTGAGAGACGTCACCAGGTGAGGTAGATCACACTTCGGGGAACGGAGGGATTCTCCGTGCCGATGCCGTGCTCAGCACATGTCAGCGATGTCGACCGCGCCTCGTGCGAATGAGAATCACGCCGTTCCCGCCACGCGACCCGTACATCGCGGTCGCGGAGGCACCGCTCACGCCATCCCCGTCGCCCGACGCTCGTTCCGCCTTAGAAGATACCGCTCACTGCGAGATTGGACCGGATCGCGCGTTCAGGGGTTCCCAAATACCAGGGGTGCGGTAGCACGCACTTCAGTGATGTCATCTAGTACGCCTGATGCCGCGCGAGTGCTGCGGTGAGGCGTTTGAGATCGGGCAGGAGGGTGTTACAGCTCCCGGGGTCACGGCTCCAGTAACTCCATCACCCAAATGTCACTCTCGCGTCTATCAACGAGGAAAAAGAACCGCTCACCGTCCGTTGCGAATTCGCGCCGCCACGATTGTCTACGGGGATCGTCGAATCGAACCAGAAGCTTCGGCGTGCCCCCGGCCGTCGGGACCGACCAGAAGCTCGATCGCCCTTCCGCATCAAACGCCTTGAGGTAAAGCGACCGACTGTCCTCGGACCAGCCGAGGAAAGAGAGGACGGACGACCCGGGGAGATCCCGGCTCCGGACCAGGACGCGGACATCGCCGCCGCCCGGTGGAATCACCCGCACCTCGTTAGCCGCGATGTACGCAATAAGACGATCATCAGGGGACCATCTGACCGCGGCCACTCCAACGCTATCGAATGTCAACCGCCAAGGCGTCCCCCAGCCCGAAGCTACGTCCTCTTTCGCCACCACATACAGTTCATAAGGTCCTGTTCGGTCTGACCGAAACACGAGTCGCCTACCATCCAGAGACCAGTCGGACTCGCGGTCATGGGCAGGATCGTTGGTTACTTGCTGAAGCGATTCTCCATCCGCCGAAATCACGTAGACATCCCGATTTCCAGTTCGGAAGGAGTGAAACGCGATCTGTGATCCGTCGGGCGACCACTGGTGAAGAAAATCATCGCTGGGGTGACTCGTGAGTCGCTCCGGCTCTCCCCCGGAGCGGAGTAACCTGTAGATGTCCTGATTTCCACTGCGGTCCGAGTCGAAAGCCAGCCATCGACGGTCCGGTGACACAGCGACGTCTTCTATCACCTGATTGCCGGTGGTCAAGGCCTCGGCTTCCGCAGTCGAGACGGATCCAGCCTCGGGAATTCCGATGGACCAGATGTTGGTATCGTACCTGAACACCGAATACGTCAAGTGTTGGCCATCTGCCGACAGATTGATCGTGTGGGCATCCAATCCCGTGGTCAGGCGCACCGGCGGGCTCGACGGCCTGCCGGTTCCATCGAGCGGCACTTGATACACGTCCCGACTGCCGCCTTCGTCGGACACAAACAGCAGATGCCTGCTGTCTGGCGTCCAAATAGGGCTGACGTTGAGGTACGCATTCTCCGTCACCTGGACGGGATCACCTCCGGTGACGGAGACCACCCAGAGCACACTGGGCGCGATGTTGGCAAAGTCTGCGATCCCAAATATGAATTCCGCATTTCCCGATACATAAGCGATTCGAGATCCGTCGGGAGACCAACGCAAGGAATGGGGTTTGAACGCGTCAGTCACCTCTCTGGGTTCGCCCCCATCCACCGACACGACGTAGATTGCGCTCCCCGACACGTACGCAATTTCTTGGCCGTCGGCCGACCATGCGGGACTCGAGGCCCCCGGGTCCGGTGAACCCGAAACGAGTCGTCGAGGGCTGCCCCCCAACGCCGGCATCAGGTAGATCGAACCTCCGGACTGAAACGCAATCTGGGTACCATCGGGCGACCATTGGGGCCAGCGGTGGTGGCCAGGGAAGTTCTCAGTGAGGGGAATGATACGTTCGCCCGCGACCTGTCGGACGTAGAGCCGCATCTGCGCCTGGGGACCCGCAGCGTACGCTACCATGTTGCCATCGGGCGAAATGGCCGGGTCAATTTCCAATCCGGGCTCACGCGTGAGCTGTGTGGTCAGCCCAATCCTGAGTGCTCCGGGACCGCGATCGGGCAGCAGCAAGACGGCTCCAGCAATCACCACCAGACCGAGCGCCGCGAGGCCCGCAAGCGCCGTCTTGTGCTTTCCCATTGGCGGCACTGCTACCGGCATCGTATCCGTCGGAGTGATCCCGCCACTTGGCGTCGTCAGCGCCTCAAGATGCGGCAACAACTCCTCAGCGCTCTGCCATCTGTCTGCCGGTTTCTTCTCCAAACACCGCATCACGACCTGCGCCAATGCGGGCGGCACTGCTTCCCGATGCTTCGTAACCACATCGGGTGCCTGGGTCACGTGGGCCGCCAAGACCTCCTGCGCCGTCGTGCCTACGAACGGCGGTCTGCCCGTCAGCAACTCATACGCTAGAGCGCCCACCGCATAGATATCGGCACGGTGGTCGATTTGTGGGTCGGCTGCTGCCTGCTCAGGCGACATGTAAGCGGGTGTACCGAGTGCAACGCCCGCCGTCGTCAACTGTTGGCGTCCGGTTGCCTCGCTCACCGCTTTGGCAACACCGAAATCGGTCACCAGCGCATGGCGCTCGGAGAGCAGCACGTTATCGGGTTTGATGTCCCGATGGACCACACCGTGCTTGTGCGCGTGGGCCAATGCATCCACCACATCCCTTAGGAGCCGCACTGCCTCAGAAACCGGCAGCGCGCCTTCTTTTGCCAGCTTCTCACGAAGCGACTGGCCCTCCTCGTACGACATCACATAGTAGAGGAAGCCGTCGGCCTCGCCGGAATCGTAGAGAGGCAACACGTGCGGATGGTGTAACTGGGCGGCGACCTTTATCTCGCGCAGGAAGCGTTCGGCCCCTAGCGAGGCAGCGAGGTCTGGGCGCAGCACCTTCACCGCAACATCACGATCGTGTTTCAGGTCGCGCGCGAGGTACACCGTGGCCATGCCACCACGACCCAACTCGCGTTGAATCGCGTATCGGTCAGCAAGTGCTTTGGTGAGGCGTTCGAGGTCGTCGGCCATGGGACGATAAGATGCGACATCGCTCCAGTGCGCGCGAGATTCACTGAGTTTGGGGCCCATTTGGGGTCCCAACACCGGAAGGGCCGCTCTTTGGAGCGGCCCTCGGGAACTGAGAAGTTGTTGAGGAGCAAGTACCTAGTAGGTGATTTTGACTTCGCGGAGGAACCGCTCTTTGCCGAGGACAGCGGCAAGCTCGGGCCGCACGACCTTGACCGCGACGTGGCGTTCGAGCTTCACGTCCTCGGCGAGGTACACGGTGGCCAGGCCACCCGCGCCGAGTTCCTGTTCGATGCGGTACCGGTCGGCCAGGGCGGTTGCGAGCCGTTCAGGCGCCGTCATCGGGACGATGCTCCACGTACGAGGCTGTCCACCACGCGCGCCCAGTTCGAGACGAGGATGGCCGGACTGTCTTCGGCGCGCGTCATCCAATACACGAGGCCGTCGCGCGGCCCGATCTCCCACGCGGTGGTGGCGCGTGGCGGTACCTCGGCTACGACTGTCACGCTCCCCCATGAGAACGATGGTCCGGGAAGAACCGGCACCCGCAGCACCGACGCGGGAGCCGACTGGTACAGGAGCCCGGGGCTCGCGAAGTACAGGAATTTCCCGTCCGGCGACCACCGCGGCGACGCGCCGAAGGCAACCTCCCAGCGTCCCGTGCCGGGCGGTACCGCACGCACGACCACCTGGGCCGCCTCCCCGAATCCATGCTGGTACGCGAGGTACCGGCCCTCCGGCGACAGACGCGGCCCGACCATCCGCTCATCCATGGCGATGGCGGTCTGGCTGCCGGTCGGGAGCCAGGCTCCCGCGACGGCAATACCGCTCCGTCCCCAATCAGCCCCGGACGCTCCTACGGCATCGGGCGGCAGCGCGAGGCGCACCGGCGCCGTCGCCCCATCCAGGGGCGCAGAGAACGCAACCCCCCCTGGGCCTGTGGGGTTCCCGGCGAGGAAGGCAATGCGGTCTCCGTCGGGCGACCACGAGCCGATGACCGCTCGGACCGCATCGAGCGAGACGCGCCGACTGGCACCATCCGCAGAGCGGAAGACGAGCGCCCCGGATTCGATCTCCGCCACACGGCGCCCATCGGGATGCAGCCGGAATCCCCGAGGCGCTGGACCGTCGCCGCGCACGAACGACTCCGCACCACCCGGCGCCAGGCGCAGGATCTCCCAGCCGCCGGCAGCCGCCGGCTGGTACAGGAGCGTACCGTTCCGGCTCACGTTGAAATTGCGCGCCGGGAGCAACCCGCCGGCCACCCCCTGGAGCACCGGAACGGGATCGCCCTCGGGGGTCATGCGAACCGTATCGAAGCGAACAGCGTTGAGGGTGCCCGCCCTGTCACCGAACAGCAGGTAGCCATTGGGGAGAGGCTCGGTGTTTTGACCGTCGAACAGTCGCGTGACCGCGTGCTGCTCGACGTCGAGGACCGCGATCTCCCAGCGCACAGCGTCCGCGGAAATCGAGTCAGCCGACTGGATCGTGAAGATAATCCCGCGACCGCCGGACAGGAGTACCGGATACATGTGCAGGGTCTCGCCCCGTGCTGAATCGAGCTCGGTCAATCGCTCGACCTGCTGACTGCGCGGGTCCACGCGCGCCAGGACCCGGTCCGCGTGATGGGTGCCGTACACGCGCCCGCGGTCGTCGACAGCGACCGGGAGTCTCACGGAGTCGGTCAGGGTGCGGGGCGGTGCGCCATTGACCGGCGCGACGCGCAGGCGTGAAAGGCCACTACTCAGGAACGTGTAGTACAGCACTCCGGTCCCGTCGGCTAACGATTTCCCGCCAACCGCGGCGTCGGGCGCCGGGAGGTAGCGCGTCGGTGCACCGCTGAACGACTGCAGGTAGATGCCGCGGCCTTCGGGACCGTCTGCGATGATGGCCCTGCCGGATCCATCGGCGAGGATGTTGCTCCCCCACCCCACCAGTGGATGGATCGAGGAATCGCCCGGCACGGCAAGCCACAGCACGGGCGACGCGTTGCCCGGCGCGACCGGACTCCCTCGAATGATCCATGCCGCCACAAATCCGGCGACCGCGGCGACAGCGACCGCGCTGCCCCAGACGAGGCGGCTCGTCCCTCGCGTCCGCTCCGCGGCCACGGCCGCGTCGCGCTCGCCGAAGTGCACGTCCGCAAGTGCATCCGCGAAGGCCTTCGCACCATCAAACCGATCCGCCGCCAGCTTCTCCAGCGACAGGGCCACCGCGGCCGCGACGTGTGGCGGCACCGACTTCCGGAGCTCCGTCACTGGACGCGGCGTGTCGGTCACGATCTTCATGATGATCTGCTGCGCCGAGTTCCCCATGTGCGGCGGTTCACCCGTCAGCATCTCATACAGCACGGTGCCCAACGAGTACACGTCTGATCGCTTGGTGAGGTCCTTCTCTGCCGTCGCCTGTTCAGGGGACATGTAATGCGGCGTGCCGAGGCTCAGGCCGGTCTCCGTCATCCGCCCACCCGCCGCCGCACTCACGGCCAGTGCGATCCCGAAGTCCGCCACCATCGCTCGACCTTTGTGCAGCAGGATATTCTCGGGCTTGATGTCACGGTGGATCACCCCTTCTTCATGTGCCGCTTCGAGTGCCTCCGCTACATCAGTCGTGATCTGGACCGCCTCATCAATCGAGAGTTGCGTCTCCCGGTTCAGCTTGTCCCGAAGTGTCTCGCCGTCGATGTACGGCATGACGTAATACAGGAACCCGTCGGCCTCGCCCGAATCAAACAGCGGCAGGATGTGCGGATGCTGCAGACTAGCGGTGGTCGTAATCTCTTGGACGAAACGCTCGGCCCCGAGCACAGCCGCCAGCTCGGGACGGAGCACCTTCACCGCCACCTTGCGCTTGTGCTTGAGGTCCTCGGCGAGGTAGACAGTAGCCATGCCACCTGCGCCGAGTTCGCGTTCGATGCGGTAGCGGTCGGCGAGGGCGGCGGTGAGGCGGGCAGGGACGGGGTTCTGCGTCATCGTGATTGTCCCGCTCCGTCGACGAGTGCACGCAGTTCATCGAACCAACGTGTGCTGACCACGACCCGCGGTCGCCGGCTGGCGGCCGGCCGTTTGAGCAGCAGAAAGCGCTCGCCGTCCGGCGTCACATCATAATCGAGTGGGTCCGTGGACCCGGCACTCGATGCATATGCCCCGGCAAACAGTAACTCGGGAGTACCCACCGCGCCGCTGCCGGAGTTAATCGACGCCGTCATTAGGCTGTCACCGAGCTGAAAGACCAGTTCGCGACCCTCGCGCGTCCACCGGGGCTGCGACCCGCCACCACTCGACACCTGCCGGCGTGCAACGGTTGGGTCCGGATACGACTGGACATACACCTCGAGACGGCCCGATTCTTCAGAATCGTACGCCATCCAATTCCCATCCGGTGAGAGCGCCGGGTGCGCGACCCGGAACGCGCTCGTCAGGTACTTCCTTTCCTCGGCCGGCCCGCTCAGGTCCACCGTCCAGATCTCGTTGCCCGTCTCCCCGCTCGCGACGCTCGCGACAAAGACCGCCAGCCGTCCGTCGTCCGAGATGGAGCCCATGATACGGTCGTAATCGCCGCCAACGAGACGCTCCTGCGCCCGGCTCCCATCGGCCGCCCGGCGGTATAGTTCGAACAACGGCCGTTCGCTCATGTACACAAGGTCGCGTCCGTCCGGCGTCCAGTCTGCACCAAAGTCGGAGCCCTCGTCCGTCGTGACGCGTGTGCGGCTCCCGCGCACGGGATCCACCACCCAGACATCCCTCGCAGCCCGCGGCGACCGGATGTCCAATGACAGCCGACGCCCATCGGGCGCGAAACGCGGATTCTCGTACCGGTCCGGCTGCGCGAGGAGGACGCGTTCGACCCCCCGACGGTCCACCTCCACGACCTGATACCGGGAGCCCGCAACATCGCTCGGCATCACCACTAGCATGCCGCCGGGGGAGACGTCATATGCTGCGAATCCATCCACGTACTCCATCGCGACATCCTGCACCACTACCACCGCGGCGCCCGTCACCTCCCGGGCTCGCAGGTCGAACTGCACGGCGAGGATCGATCCGTTCCGTGCATATAGCAGGTGGCCGCTCGCCACGTATCGACCCATGACGCCGCCGGTGACAAGTACGGTACGCTCCCCCGATTCGAGGTCGAGTACCTCAATGGTTGAGCGGTCAATCGGCGTACGGAACGCGGTGAACACCACATGCCGGCCATCCGGAAGCCACTGTGGCCACCAATGGGCCAATTCCCCCGCGCTCGTGTCCGGCGCTGTCAGCAGGCGTTCGTCGCCACCGGCCGAACTGACGCGCCACAGTCCAGTCTGGTAGGTCGGTGTGTAGACGATGGTCCCATCGGCTCCCCACGCCCCACCACCCCACCGCGCCTCCGTGAGCTCGACCGGCGTTCCGCCCTCGATGGGAAGCTTCACAAGCTTTCCGCCCACCTCGAATCCCGCCCAGCGTCCGTCGAAGGAAAGGAACGGTCGGTTGGCACCTTCACTGCCCGGGATGATCGTTGTTTCGAGTCGGTCCAGCCGCCGCGCCAGCAGAACCTGCCGACGCGCCACCAAGGCGCTGACGACGATCGTCCGTTCGTCTGGAGTGACCATGACCGACGACACCTGCGGAAATCCGTCTGCCGGATCGAGGTCCACCGCGAACTGCATTGGCGCGACCGAACCCTCCCCCGATCCTCCGCCTGCCCCCCGCCACAGCAGCGTCATCGCGAGGGCCGTGGAGAGGATCGTGATGGTGGCGAGGACGTACGTCGTGAACACAGGAACGCGGGGACGCGGAGACAGCGCGCCAACCTGGGTCGCGGTCGCGAAGGCCGGGTTCTCCAATGCGTCGGCAAAGGCTTTCGCGCTGTCGAATCGATCGGCCGCGAGCTTCTCGAGTGACTTGGCGACGGCGGCCGTGACGTTTTGCGGCACCGACTTGCGCAACTCTGTGACGGGTCGCGCCTCGTCGGTCACGATCTTCATGATGATCGCTTGCGCGGAGCCGCCCGAGTGTGGCGGTTCGCCCGTCAGCATCTCGTAGAGCACACTGCCCAACGAGTAAATGTCTGAACGGTTGGTAAGGTCCTTCTCGGCGGTCGCTTGCTCGGGGCTCATGTAGTGGGGTGTGCCGAGACTCAATCCGGTTTCGGTCATGCGCCCGCCGGCCGCCGCACTCACCGCGAGCGCGATGCCGAAATCCGCCACCATCGGACGGCCATTATGCAGCAGGATGTTCTCCGGTTTGATGTCGCGGTGAATCACGCCCTGCTGGTGGGCGTACTCGAGTGCGTCGGCCACCTCCGTCGTGATCCGAACTGCTTCCTCGATCCCGAGCTGCGTTTCCCGGTTCAGCTTGTCCCTCAGCGTCTCGCCCTCGATATACGGCATGACGTAGTAGAGAAACCCGTCAGCGGTCCCCGAATCGAACAGCGGCAGGATGTGCGGGTGTTGGAGATTGGCGGTGGTGGTGATCTCTTGCACGAACCGCTCGGCGCCGAGCACAGCCGCGAGTTCGGGGCGCAGCACCTTGAGCGCCACCTTGCGCTTGTGCTTGAGGTCCTCGGCGAGATAGACGGTAGCCATGCCTCCCGCACCGAGTTCACTCTCGACCTTGTAGCGGTCAGCGAGTGCTTTGGTGAGTCTATCGAGGTCGTCGCTCATCAGCCGATAAGATGCGGCATCGCTCCAGTGCGCGCGAGATTCACTGAGTTTGGGGCCCATTTGGGGTCCCAACACCGGAAGGGCCGCTCTTTGGAGCGGCCCTCGGGAACTGAGAACTTGTTGAGGAGCAAGTACCTAGTACAAGTGACCGGGCTGGGGCTCGAACCCAGGACCTACGGATTAAAAGTCCGTTGCTCTAGCCAACTGAGCTACCCGGCCAACTGACGGAAGATAAGCGGCAGGTGATGCTCACGGGATGCGACCGGCGCGCTACTCCGGTGCGCTCTGCTGACGCTCAGGGGCCGCGCACTACGAATCCCCTCTGAAAAAAGCCTTGTCCCAGAGGGAAAATGCCTTACTTTGGGGCGCAGCATGTAGCGGCTGGGCTTAGAATTCACCCTACCTTCGAGGTACGCATGGCTGCAAAAAGGAAGGCGAAGAAGAAGGCGAAGAAGCGGACTGCAAAGCGACGTACCGCCAAGCGGAAACCCGTACGGCGCAAGAAAGCCGCTAAGCGGAAGACCGCTAAACGCAAAACCGCCAAGCGGAAGAAAGCGACCAAGCGGAAGAAAACGACCAAGCGGAAGAAAACGACCAAGCGGAAAAAGGCGGCCAAGCGGAAACCCGCTCGCCGCAAGAAAGCCGTGAAGCGGAAAAAGACCGCCAAACGGAAAACCGCCAAGCGCAAGAAAGCCGCAAAGCCGAAACCCGCCAAGAAGCAGAAATCAAAGCGGAAACCCAACGCCGCCTTCATGAGGCCGGTACAGCCAGACTCGCAACTGGCGGCGGTCGTCGGCTCCACGCCGATACCGCGGACCGAGCTGACGAAGAAGCTCTGGGTGTACATCAAAAAGAATAAGCTGCAGGACCAGCAGAATCGCCGGATGATCAACGCGGACGCCGCGTTGAAGAAGGTCTTCGGCGGCAAGGCGCAGGTCAGCATGTTCGAGATGACCAAGTTGGTGAGCCGGCACGTCAAGTAGTCCGAAGAAGTACGTGCCGGAGCGAAGCGAAGTCGCAGGATTGGCAGGACCAGCCCTACAGCACACTCTCGGGGGTCGGCGCGCTCGCCGGCCCCCAAAGTGTTTCTAGCGGGGAAAGAGCTGTAGTTGGGTTACCGGAGCGAAGCTGCGGCGGTGATGGGGGGTCGGTCCGTTTGCGTCGATTGCCGCAAGATGGATCGCGGTAGCGTACCCCTTGTTGCTGTCCCAGCGGAATCCCGGATACCGCGCCCCCAATGCCCTCATGAGACGATCCCGTACGACCTTGGCGAGCACGGATGCCGCCGCTATCGAGAGCGATCGATTGTCGCCACCCACGATCGCGTCGTGGCGGTATCCCAAATTGGGCATGGGATTGCCGTCTAGCAGGACGTGCTCGACGCGCACCCCAAGCCGCTTGATGGCGCGTCGCATGGCAAGACCGCTCGCGCGAAGGATGTTCATTCGATCGATCTCGCGCACGGATGCCGCCGCCACCGCCCAAACCAGCGCTTGCTCCCGAATGACGACGGCGGCCGCTTCCCGCTCGACCGCCGTCATCAACTTCGAATCTCTGATTCCCTTGATGTGCCGCTGCTCCGGGGGGAACACCACCGCCGCCGCCACTACCGGTCCGGCAAGCGGCCCCCTCCCGACCTCATCCACTCCCGCGACATAACGGCACCCCGCCGACCACAGCGCCCGCTCACGCCGCAGCGTGGGGCCGCGCACGGTCAGCGGTCGCGCTTCTCGCGAATGCGCGCCGCTTTGCCTGAGAGTTTGCGCAGATAGTACAGCTTTGCCCGGCGCACGCGCCCCCGGCGCACGACATCGATCGCGGCCAGGCTGGGTGAATGCAGTGGGAAAATCCGCTCTACCCCGATGCCCGCTGACACCTTCCGCACCGTAAAGGTCTCGCTGATGCCCGCTCCACGCCGCCCAATGCACGTCCCCTCGAACGCCTGCAGCCGCTCCTTGTCGCCCTCGCGGACGCGGACCTGGACCCGCACCGTATCGCCGGGAAAAAACTCCGGGAGGTCCGTTCGCAAGCCTTCACGCTGAATCGTGGCCAGTTTGCTCATTGCTCCATCCTCGTCAAACGGTCCCATCGGACCGGTGTTCGTCTTGGTATCGCTTCCATAGATCCGGCCGCCGATTCCGCGTCGTCCGTTCCGCCTCGGCCTGCCGCCACGCCGCGATGCGGTGATGGTCGCCACTCAACAATACATCCGGGACCGTGAGCCCGCGATACTCCGCGGGACGCGTGTAACTCGGCGCGCTGAGCAGCCCGTCGTAGTGCGAGTCGCCCGACGCCGACGCGTGATCGCCGAGCGCTCCTGGCAACAAGCGCACGACCGCGTCCATCACGCAGAGCGCAGCGAACTCCCCACCCGAGACCACGAAATCCCCAACGGACAACTCCTCCGTGCCCGGCCGGTCAGCCACCCGCTGGTCGACGTCCTTGTAGTGGCCGCAGAGCAACGTCAACTCGCGCGACACGCTGAACCGCACCGCGTCCGCATGTGCAAAACACTTCCCCCGCGCCGACATCAACACGACCGGTCCTTCCGGCGCAAGCGCTTCCAATGCCTCGTAGAACGGCTCCGGTTTCATCACCATCCCCGCCCCACCGCCGAACGGCGCGTCATCGACCGTCTGATGCCGATCGTGAGTGAACGCCCGCAGGTCCTGCACGTGGACGCTGATCAACTCGCGTTCAACCGCGCGACCCATGATGCTGGTCTCGCAGGGCGCCCGGAACAACTCCGGAAAGATCGTCAGCACGTTGATCCGCAACACTACCTACAACTCCAATAGGCCTGCCGGCGGATCGACTTCGATCGTGCGTCGCGCGCGATCCACCCGCACCAGAAACGGCGGACGGAAAGGAATGAGCACCTCGCGCCCATCCCGTTCGACCGCCAGCACCTGCCCTCCTTGGACGGTCAGCAACTCTCGCGCAACACCGACGGTGTCACCGTGTGCCACCACGGTAGCGCCAGGAATCTCGTGCACGTACATCTGACCGTCAGCCGGCGGAGCCAACTCGTCCACCGGGACACCCAGCATGACGCCGACCAACGGATCAAGCCCCGTCCGGTCGGTGACGCCGGCGAACCTCACGAGCCACCGACGGTGGTACGCCCGCGCGCGTTCGATGGTGTACCCACGCCCCGTCGCCTCGCCCGATTCGTCGATTGGCGTGAGTACCCGGTCCGCCACGAACACCTCGTCCGGGTTGTCGGTGAGGACATACACGACCGCCTCACCTTTCAGGCCGTGCGGCTTGGCATACCGCGCGACCGCGAGGAACGGCGGTGTTGCCACCGCCGGCCCCTAGCCCTCTGCTTCTGGTGCCGGGTCTGCTTCGGGAGCGGCGGCCGCGTCAGCCCCGCTCTCGGGGTCTGGTACAGGGTCGGCCTCAGGAACGACGGCCTCGTCGGCCCCGGTCTCCGGCGTCGCGACCGCTGCCGGGGCCCCGCCACCGAACACACCCGCCTTCTTCAACAGCGACCGGACGGTGTCCGACGGGGTGGCACCCTTGTCCAGCCACGCCCGGGCGCGGTCGGCGTCGACCTCGACCTGCGCCGGGTCGGTACGCGGCCGATAGTACCCCAACGTCTCGATGAACCGTCCGTCGCGCGCCGCCGACCGCTCGGCCACGACGATGCGATACTCCGGTTGTTTCTTGCGCCCGACGCGCCGTAAACGAATCCGCGTTGCCATATGTCTCCTGTTCTCCGACTATCGCGGCAGGCCGAGCCTGCCCATGCCCTTCATCATCTGCTTCATCTGTTTGAACTGCTTCAGCAGCTGGTTGACTTCCTGCACCGTCCTGCCGGCACCGCGTGCTATCCGCAGCCGGCGCGATCCGTTCAGCAGATCCGGCCGTCGCCGCTCCGCGGGCGTCATCGACAGGATGATCGCCTCCGTGTGCTTCAGCTTGCTAGGATCCGCCTGCGCCTTCTTCAACAGCTTGGGTGACATCCCGGGCAACATTCCCAACAACCCCTCGAGCGGTCCCATTTTCTGCACCTGGGACATCGCCTTGAGGAAGTCCTCGAGATCCATGCCCTTCTTAGACGCCACCTTGCGCGCAAGGCGCTCAGCCTCGTCGGCATCGACCGCATCCTGCGCCCGCTCCACCAGACCGACCACGTCGCCCTGTTGCAGGATCCGACCCGCCATTCGCGCGGGATCGAACACGTCGAGCGCATCGACCCCTTCTCCCACACCGACGTACTTGATGGGCGCGCCCGTGACCCCATAGATCGACAGCGCTGCACCACCCCGCGCGTCCCCGTCCAGCTTGGTCAGCACTACACCGGTGATGCCGAGGGCCTCGTGGAACCCCTGCGCTATCCGTACGGCGTCCTGACCCGTCATTGCGTCGGCGACGAGCAGGATCTCGTGGGGCTGCACCGCCTTCTTGAGCGCCACGAGCTCGCGCATCAGCTCATCGTCGATCTGCAAGCGACCCGCGGTATCGACGATCACGGTGCGCGCGCGTGCCCTGGTCGCCGCGGCAATGCCGTCCCGCACGAGCGCCGGCACGTCGGGTTTGGCGGCCGGAGACGTCTCAGCGCTCCCGGTCCCCGGGTCCCCGTTTCCCACACCCCAATCCGTCTGCCCGTAGCACCCAACCGCCACCCGTTCAGCCAGCAGTCTCAGCTGCTCCTCGGCCGCCGGCCGGTACGGATCCGCCGCAACCAGGAACGGCGCCTTTTGCTCCTTTTTCAATCGCGCCGCGAGCTTTGCCGCCGTGGTCGTCTTTCCGGACCCTTGCAGTCCGACCAACAGGATCACGGTCGGCGGTACCGACGCAAACGCCAGCGGGGCACGTCGCTCCCCCAGCAAGACAACCAACTCGTCGTGCACGATCTTGACGAGGTGCTGTCCCGGGCTCACAGCCTTGATGGCGGTCACGCCGACGGCACGCTCGCGCACCCGCTCGATGAAGGTCCGGGTCAACTCGAAGCTGACGTCCGCCTCCAACAGGATCCGACGGATCTCCCGCAGTCCTTCGCGGACCGCGTCTTCCGTGAGGACCCCGCGCTTGGCCAGGTCCCGGATGGCGGCGGTCAGCCGCTCTGAGAGCGCCGAAAACATAGAGCCTTATAATGTAGGCGGTTGCGGCCCGGATACAAAGGGAGCATGCCTCCCAGTTCGCTATCGCCCTCCGGTCGGTGCGGCAATCTCCGCGTCGGTAGGGAACGCCAACTCGCCCTCCGATCGGGCGATGAACGCGCTGGTGGAGAGATCACCCGTCGCGTTCACGGCGGTGCGGCACATGTCGAGAATCCGATCCACGCCGAGGATCAACGCGATCCCGGTCTCGGGCACGTTCGCCTGCCGCAGCACGATCGCGAGCGTAATGATGCCCGCGCTCGGCACGCCCGCCGCGCCGACCGAGGCCAGCGTCGCCCTGGTAGAGGGCGGTCCCGTCCATGTTGATCGTAGCCCCCAAGGAACGGGGCCAACTTCATGATCCCGTGGATGATCGTCATCGATACGTGATTGACCGCGTCGAAGAACCCGATCAGCACACCCCGCCGCCGATCTTGGGAATGAACTGCCGCTTCGCCGGGCTCGGCCGATACGTGCCCGCGAGGAGCACCCCACGGATCGCTGGCCAATGTGCCCGCAAGTACCACGTCAGCTCATCCACCGTCATTCCGTCGATGCCCGGACTGCCCTTGTTACGCCGCTCCGCTCTGCTGCCGGGGCTTCACCCCAGCCATCCAGCGGCAGCTCCAGTTGCTCGTACTTCTGGTGCATGCCTTTCCACGGCTCACGGACGATGCGATCTCCTCGCGGTTCGGCCCTTCACCACGCAGGAGCGCCCACACGGCTACTACGGCCTCGGCTGACTTCTCGCTCCGGTGCGGCACCGTCGCCCTTTCAAGCGTAAGGCGAGATCTCCCCAGGTAAGAACGGTGGCCTTCTCCGCGCAGCCGCCGGATTTACACCGCCTGAGCCTTGGTCGTGAGAGCTTCGCGGTTGCCTGCCCGCTAGCCCTGCTCGGCAGTGCCTCCTATCCGGTTTCTGTTCGTCGACTCGCGGATTCGCTCCCCGCTTCTTTCAGCAGTCCCCTCACGGTCACCACCTTGCGGTGCGCTTGGGTCGCGACGACCAACTCACCGGGGGACTTCCACCCCCAAGTCACCATCCATGCTGGGCACACAAAGCAGAGAGCCCCCGGGATTGTTCCTGGGGGCCCGTGACGAAGATGTGGCCTCCGTCCGCGTCGGAAGCACGCAACCTACGGATCGAGGACCGGCCGCCAGTCGAAGCGCCACTTGAGGGTCGCTGGGTCGAGCCAGAGACCCCCGACGATTTCCTCATTATCGATCATCGCTTGGCGTTCTGCCGCGGCCTCGGAATACAGATCGCACTGCGTGTTACCTTGATAACTACTGCCCGGCGGATTGTAGTTCGACGAGCAGGCCGAACTTGGGGCCGAAACGGAAGCATTGGGAGCCTCGATGCGGGCTGTCGGAGCGACCGCGTCGACTGACGAATCGAAGGTCCACTGGCCGTCCACAAGCGTCAACTCTGAGACGGTTCCGCCGGCATCGATGATATCATTCCGGGCCTGTGCCGCCGCGCTGTACAACTGGAAGTTCGCCGTAAACGGTGTCGGCGCGCTTTCAGTCGGCGGGGTCGATTGGCCGCAGGCCGACAACCCAACGACGCAGGCCACGATCGATGCGACACGCCACACCGAGGGCTTCCCTGCTCTGCAATGCAACGTGCTTTCCTCCTAACACGAGGGTACCTGGTCTTGCGGCCACAGGGGGGCCCGACTGACAGCAATCATACCGCGTGGTATTCAAGCACGCTAGCGGCAAAACGCGACAGCGAGCTACCAAAATGCGACACGTTGGTTTCAACGGCAACGCGCACGGGCACTTGTGACCGGTTGTCGTCTTTGTAGATCAGCGTGCGTCATATTTGCGACAACCCTGAACCGCGCCGTGCGAGTTCAGCCAAGAATGCTTGGTAGTGGGTCAAACTGACCCACTACCCATACGTCCCCTGATGCTGTCAACCGCCGGTCACCGCGGCGACCTCCGCATCGGTCGGGAACGCCAACTCGCCCTCCGATCGGGCGATGAACGCGCTGGTGGAGAGATCACCAGTCACGTTCACGGCGGTGCGGCACATGTCGAGAATCCGATCAACGCCGAGGATCAACGCGATCCCGGTCTCGGGCACGTTCGCCTGCCGCAGCACGATCGCGAGCGTAATGATGCCCGCGCTCGGCACGCCCGCCGCGCCGACCGAGGCCAGCGTCCCGCGTCGAGACACCGAGTTTCTCCTCGGCCGTCGCGATCGTCACCGGGAGCGTGGCGTTCGAGCTGGAGGTGGAGAAACCGAGTAACTGCACCTCGCGAATGCGCCTAAAGAAGTCCAACGGCCGGAGCCTCGCGAGAAACTTGACCGCCAGACCGTACGTAACGAACGCGTGGATCGCGAGACCCGCCACGACCGTCAGGGCATACACCGTGAGACTCTGCAGAATGCTGAGACCGAACCGTGCCGTGACCGCTGCAATCAGCGCGAATACGGCAAACGGGGCCAACTTCATGATCCAGTGGATGATCGTCATCGACACGTGATTGACCGCGTCGAAGAACCCGATCAGCACCTTCTTTTTCTCGTCGGCGAGCATCGAGGCCGCAGCCCCGAACACCAACGTGAACAGGATGAGGGGCAGCATGTCACCTTCCGCCGCGGCCGCAATTGGATTGCTGGGAATCATGTCGAGCAGGGTCTGCCCCATGTTCGGCGCCCCGCGCGCCAACTCGATGCGCCCCTCAGCATCCGCTGCGAACTCGGCCAACAACTCCTCGCGCGAGGCGTCCGACATCCCCGATCCCGGCCGCACGACGTTCGAGAGCACCAGTCCGATCGACACGGCGATCGCCGTCGTCGCCATGTAGTATGCGATGGTCTTTCCACCCATGCGCCCCAGTGTGCGCATGTCGCCCAGGCTGGCGGCACCGACCACGAGGCTCGCCACCACGAGCGGAATGACCACTGCCGTGATCGCGCGAATCCACGCGTCGCCAAACGGGCGCAGCCGCGCAACTCCATCCGCGATCGTCGAGTCCGTCGCACTGCCAATGATGTTGGCGCCTACGCCGACTATGGCGCCCGCGACCAACCCGATGGAGATTTGTGTGTGCAGTTTCATGGTACGCAGAGTTTAGAGGTCATGGATACCCGCCGCAACAGGAGGGTTTTCACGTAGTGCCAGATTCCATATGGGTGCAAGCGCTCGTCACCATCGGCTTTGGCGCAATAGCGGGCGGGCTAACCAACGCCGTGGCGATCTGGATGCTGTTTCATCCGCACGAGCGGCGCGGGATTGGGTGGTTCGGTATTCAGGGCGCGATTCCGAAGAACCGGCCCAGGCTGGCGAAAACCATCGGCCGGACGGTAGGTGAGCGTCTCCTGACACCGGAAGATCTCGCAGGGCAGTTCAGCTCGCCCGCGCTGCGGCAGGCGTTTGACGAAACGGTGCACCGCTTCGTGGCCGATCTGCTGACCACAGAACGGGGGCCGATACGCGAAGAGGTACCGCAACCCCTGGTGGCGGAACTGGAGCGGATGGCTGCCGACCTCGGACCGCGGCTCGCCGAACGGCTCGCTGACTTCTCCGCCGCGGAGGCGTTCCAGGAGCCCGTCGAGCGGTTCCTGCGACGTACCGCCGACTCAGTCGCCGAACTGCCGCTGGGTGATGTTCTCACCGAGGCGCGACGTGCGGCGCTGCGCGAGCGCGTCGCATCGTGGGTGACCCAGGGCTCGCAGAGCGCGGACCTCGAGAAGGCGGTCCGTGGCTGGCTAGACAGGCAGATCGTTCGGGGTGCATCCGACCAGACGCCGCTGCTCGATCGGCTTCCGCCCGGGCTCGTTGCGGCCGTCGAACGCGCGATCGCGGGCTACCTCCCGTTGGCGCTCGAGCGCCTGGCCGGCGTGCTGCGGAATCCTGACGCGCGCGGACGTATCGAGCACGCACTGCACGAGCTGTTTCGTCGATTCGTCGAGGGGCTCATGCTGCACGAGCGCATCGTAGCCCGCCTGGTTGTCACCGAGCGCACGATAACGCGCGTGCTCGACAGCCTCGGCGAGGACGGAACGGCACAACTTGCCGCCATGCTGGATGAGCCGGCCATGCGTGAGCATGTGGCACGCAGCGTGAACGACGCGGTCGTGAGTTTCCTGCGCAGGCCGCTCGCCGAGCACATTTCCGCCCTGGGTCAGGAGCGCACGGAGGGCCTCGCCGAGGCGGCCACAGGGTATGTCCTGATGGTGCTGCGCGACGAGGCCACGCAGCATTACGCCATCGACCGGCTCGACCGCGCGCTCGAGTCGGCCGAGCAGCGGACGTGGGGCGATCTGCTGGCGCGCCTCGCGCCGGACCAGGCCGCGTCCTGGATCGCCGACGCGCTACAGACCGATCAGGTGAAGCAGTGGATTGCGGAAGGATGGACGGCCGGCCTCGCGGCCGTGCTCGACCGGCCTATTGGACGCCCAACCGATATCCTGGGTGACGACAGCGTCGATCGCATCACGGCGCACCTCTCTCCCGCCCTCTGGGAATGGACGCAGCGCCATGTCCCCTCGATGGTGGGGCAGCTCGACATAAGGACGATGGTCGAACAGAAGGTGCTCAGCTTCTCCCTCCACCGCATCGAGGAGATCGTGCGACGGACCACGCAACGGGAACTGGACGTGATCGTGCGTCTCGGGTTCGTACTGGGAGCCGTCGTGGGCGCCGCCGCGTTCGGTGTATCGATCCTGCTGCTTTAGGTCGGTTGGAGCCGGCGTCCCGGCCTGGCGTCAACGCGATCGGATTGCCACTTCGGGGATATGGTCCCACCCGGGCCACTCGTCGGACGCATCGACCAGGCGAACAGCGGGCAGGTCCCCCACTACGGTCCGGTCCACCCGCGACCGGCGGCCGTCGCGCCCCATCCGATCCGCCCAGTAGCGATCGAGCATGGTCGCGAACTTCTCCGCCGCACGCTCGGAGTCCCACACGGACCACCACACGAGGGCGTGAGCGGCCCCATCCTCGTAGATCGCGAACCGGTCCCCACCCCATCCCAGCGCACCCGCGGTGCCCATCGACTCGCTGCCTGTGAGTTCGTGCAGCACGATGCGCGTTTCGAACTCTCCCCACGTGTCCTCGTAGACGAGCGCCCCGCGATCCGCCCCATGCTCCGCGAACCGGAGGTCCACCGGCGCATCGCCGGCCCTGAACTTCTCGGGGTGGAGGATCTGCTCCGTGGAGACCGGCATGCGTGGCCCGAAGGGGACCGTGTCGGGATAGGCGCTCTCGAACCAGCGCATGAAGTCCGCGCCGGCGAGATACGGAAAGACGAGCTCTTCCTGAATGACGAGCGGCGCTGCGGCGAACGCCGGCATGCGCTCCTGTTCGGTGCGGATGCTCTGCCGCAGGTCCCGCCAGAAGTTGGAGAGCCGCGCGAGCTGTTCGGGCGACAGGGTCGCCGCGAACGACGCCAACGTCGCCTGCCCCTCGAGTACCGCCTGGGCAGCGGACCGCCGGTCGTTATCGTTGCGCAGACGCAGGATGGAATCGAGCGGCGCGTATTGCCCCTGGAGCGCGTGCACCAGCTCGTGGGCCACGATTATGCGCAGGCCGAACGGATCGCTCCCCTCTACGACGTACATGGTGAGCGAGTCTGGGTCGTAGAACCCCACCACCTGCTCTCCCAGCACGCTCAGGAGCAGCGCGCGGACGTCGAGGGTATCCGACACCAGCCCAAAGACCCGATACGCCGTGACAACCCTCTCGAGGATCTCTGGGGGGTAGTCCTGATCGAGTTTCGCGACCAGGTAGCCGTAGACGTGGTCCCGGTCGCGGACCGCCAAGAGGGGCGCGGTCTTGAACGTGAGCCCCACGGCCTCTTCGATACGCGGAATCACGTCTGCCGCAATACGGCGCATCTCGGCGTCCGTATCTCTTTGTGGCGACCGAGCGCAGGCGGTGAGCGCGGTGAGGAGGACGAGGAGGAATCGCATGGGGGGATTATAGACGCA
>JAZDCY010000030.1:0-37579 GCA_036679645.1 Gemmatimonadota bacterium
TACCTGTATGTCTCGTCCATCTCGGTCTTCTCGGATTTCAGTGCCGTCGGTATGGACGAGAGTGGACCGCTGGCCACGCTCGAGGATCCCACGGCCGAAGAAATAACCGGCCAGACCTACGGCGGCATGAAGGCGTTGTCGGAGCGGGAAGCGCAAAGCGCGTTTCCAGACCGCGCCATCGTGGTGCGGCCAGGACTGATTGTCGGACCCCGCGACCCTACCGGACGCTTCACATATTGGCCGGTGCGCATCTTCCAGGGCGGCGAGGTGCTCGCCCCAGGGAATCACACCGATCCGGTGCAGTTTGTCGATGCGCGTGACCTGGCTCAGTGGATGGTGCGGTTGCTCGAAGAGGAGCGGAGCGGTGTGTATAACGCTACCGGTCCCGGGTCGCCGCTCACGATCGCCGAGATGCTCTATGGGATCCGGGCGGCCACCTCGGCAGATGTTTCCTTCACGTGGGTGCCGGCCAGTTTTCTAGCGGAACATGAGGTCCGGGGCTGGCAGCACATGCCGGTGTGGATGCCGCCTAGCGACGAGATGGCGGGGTTTGCGCGTATCGACTGTTCGAAGGCAATTGCGGACGGACTTACTTTCCGGCCGCTGGCCGACACGGCGCGTGATACCGGGACGTGGTACGACGCGTTACCGGCGGAACAGCAGAACGTACCGGGCAACTTTGGGGTTGCGACGGAGCGCGAGACAGAAGTCCTGACGGCGTGGCACGCACGGGAGGGCTGACCCGCTGAACGGACTCAGGACGCTACCGGTATGGGACTGCGGCCGGCCTTCTCCTCCTGCAGCGGTCCGAGCCTTAGACCCAGGATGACCCACACCGCCGCGACCGGCGCCGCGACCAGCGCGATCGCACCAATGGAGAGTCCAACAGCGGAGAGCCCGGCGTAGACCCAGCCATTCACCAGATCGCCCCCCCGGTAGACGGCGGCATCGATGAACGCCTTCGATTTGTACTTCTCCTCACGGCTTACAACGGTGAAGAGCACCTCGCGCGCGGGTTTCGTGATCCCGTAGCGGCCGGCACGGTATGCCACCTGGAGCACTACCAGCACAGCGAGCAGCGGGTAGATCCCCAGGCCCAGAAAACCGATGACCGCCGCCGCTGGCACGAGTGCCAGGGTGATCCCAATACCCGCGAGACGGATGATATGGGCAGTGAGATACACCTGGAACAGCAGCGTCAGGGCGTTCGCCCAAAGATCGATCGTGGCGTAGAACGCAGTCCGCTCGGCGCGATCGGTGAACGCCTCGCCTATCAGATGCGCCTGTTGGAAGTAGAGGATGGTCGACGCGAACGTCATGAGCGCAATGAATGCGGCGATGCTCATCAGGTAGCGCGATCGAAACACGATCTTGATGCCGGAAAACGCGCTCCCGCCCACTGGCTGATTGGCTTCCGCGGCGCCGTCGTGCTGGTCACCCAAGCGGCGATGTAGATGGCCGACGACCCACGAGGCAATCTCGAGCGGGACGCACGCCACGAGCAGGAGGGTGAAGTCGGGAAGGACCTCGACCAACGATGCGGTCGTCGCCGATCCGAAGATGCCGCCAAGTGAACTGCCCACCGCAATGAATCCGAACAGTCGTTTTCCCTGCTCGTTGCGGAAGCAATCGGCCATGAACCCCCAAAAGACGGTCACGACGAACAGCGCGAACACGCTGGCCCACACGTAGAACACCCGGTCGATCCACGGACGCGCTGTTTCGGGCAGTATTACAAGAGCCGCGTAGAACAAAATGAGGTTGATGATGAAGAACCGGTTCGCCAGCGGAACGAACACACCACGCGGAAAGCGGGAGACCGTCCAGGAGTACGCCGACACCGCCATGAGCGTGACGAAGAAGACGGCGGTCCAGAGGACTTGCAGATTCCCCCGGTCCGCCGAGCTGATCTCGTCACGCACGGCCCTCAGGATGTAGTACGAGAAAAGGATGGCAAAGCCGTACGCTGTGGCCCACAGCATCGCAGCGATCTCGTCGTCCCTAACCGGCACGACGCGTTTGATGCGCGCTTTCACGATGCGCGATCCTGCTCGCTACTCACGGTGCAGCGCGCGTTCACCACGCGCCCGTCAACGCTTCTGGTTGCGGCGCTCTAGGCCCGCGGAGAGAGACTCGCCCGCCGCTTGCATCCCTTCCGCAAAGCCCTCCACTACCTGACCCATGGCCTCACCCATGGCGCGCCCCATACCCTCCGCCACCTCTTCCAGGGTGGTGCCGAGGAGCGCTCGCGTCATCTCGCTCGTCGTGCGATCGAGATCGACCAGCCACTCGCCATCTTCCCTTGCGAGTACGGTCGAGAAGCTGATCTCCATGTCGTTCTCGCCCAGACCGTACAGCGTCGTCGCTACTGTTGCTTCGTCACCGTCCACCTCCGCATCGCCAAGCGAGAAATCACCGATTCCCGTGCCGCCCTCACCCGGCTCCTTGATCTCCGCCGAGCCAGATGGGAGTACGAGCTCGCGCGCGCGCTCGACATCGCCCTGCTGGCTCGCGAGCCAGAACGCTTCCGCCGTCTCCGCGGGGTCTTCGAGAAGGAAGCTGCATGCCCCTGCGAACATGAGCAGGGAAACGGAAAGCAATGCTCGGCGCATGAGAGGCTCTCCCTGAGGAATGAGGGTACCGCTCGTGCAGAGCACGAGCGGATGGTGGGGAAGTTAATGACGTGTGAGCAACCGCGGCACGGTGGCTAGTCTTTCCGAGTCATGCGGATGCATCAGCGCGTTGGGGTACGGCTGAAAGAATGTCTGGGTGGCGAGAGCCCGGCGCCGTTTCTCCGGGGCTCTCCATGCTCCGCATGGATCTTGGTGTCCCGGATGCCGCAGGAGGGTGATCGGCTCTTCAGGATGAAGCCGTCAACGTTTGGCAAGCCGTCGAGGAAGGTCCTGGGGCACACTGGGCGTAATCTCACATGCTTCTGCAACAGCGAGATGAATGGGGTGCGGATTCGTTTGCCGTCGTAGCGGCATGCCGCCAATTCGAGGCACTTGCTCGCGACCACGACCGGTTTGGGATAGGCGCGCACTAAACGTTCTTCAAGCGACCGCGCAGAACTCTTCCGGCTCATCGCGTCCTGCTCTCCGCAGCGATGCTCTTATCTCCTCCCGCGCTCCAGGTGACCCCACGGCGGCGACCACGTATGCCGCACGATACTCGCCGATCGCCGATGGGTGAATCACGGGAGCACCGTGGATGATCTCGCCAATCTTCCGTGGATCGAGATCGACGAACGCCACGACGGTGTGATCTTCGCGTTGCAACGCACGGGCGAAAGCCTTGCCGACGGGTCCAGCTCCCCAGACCACGACAGAGCGGCCTGCTGTACGGCTCCTGAGGTAATGTGCCTTGCACGCGCGGAACGCATCTTCCGAGTACCGGCTGTCGGTTCGCGACAGTCGGTCAGGACCTTCGCGCCAGTCCAGCAGCACGTCCGGGACCTTGCCGAAGAGGTAGTCGGATTCCCAGAAGCGCAATAGCAGATCGTAGTCTTCGGGCCACCCGTTGTCCCGGTATTCCCCGACCGCGTCGAACGCAGCCTTGCGCATGACGAGCGTCGGATGCGGGATGGGGCACTCGACGAACAGATCACGTTCGATGTCGTCAGCCGTTACCACGCTGTTGATCCACCGCTCGTAGCGGAGTGCACCATCCTTCAACCGTGCACGTGGCATGTAACGGATGCGGGACCCGCATGCTACGAGATCTCGATGGCTGTCGAGGAACGCGAGTTGTCGCTCGAGTCGCTGCGGCGCCGCAATGTCGTCGGCGTCCATGCGGGCGAGCACGTCGCCTTGCGCGCACTCAGCGGCCGTGTTGAGCGCCGCTACTATCCCCTTTGGAGGCGTAGAGACTGCGTTGATGCGGCTGTCGCGCCTGGCCCACTCAGCTAGGATCGACGGCGTGTCGTCACTTGACCCATCGTCCACCGCGATGAGTTCGAAATCCGATAGCGTTTGCCGTGCAATGGAGGCAAGTGCCTCATCCAGTGTGGCTGCGGCGTTCCGACACGGAAGCAGCACCGATATCCGTGGCGGCGAGGACCTACCGTGCCTTTAGCTGCAACGAGACGATCAGTGCCACACTGGATTCCGGAGCATCTCGTCGAGGTTGATCCGTAGTGCCGTCATTGTACGTCACCTCGCGGGTACGGTGTCACATCGATGCGGATTCTCGAGGTTCTTCATTGTTGTAGGGAGACGAAAGGTGCGCACGTTGCGTTCGGAGCGCAACGCTCTTTGATGCGGGCATGCTGTTGCGGTGAACGGAGAGGATACACGATCCTCGCTCGCTTACACCCCCGGCACCCCGATCCGGAACTCGAAGCGCCGCGTTCCATGGTTAGACAACTGCCAACTGAAGAACGCCCCGAAATTGAACGGTGAGATCCACGGCGTGAGATTGGCGAGTCCAAACCCCAGTTCCGTGTAGGCGCTGGGTGCCGTTGGAATGAGGGCGTTTGCATCCGGTGGCCGGGTGCGACGAAAATCGGTCCAGAACACGCCGCCGTGGATTAGCAGCGTGAACGGCAGCCTGTCGAGCAAGGGTAAACGGCGAAAGACCAGGCGGTCAAAATCGTGGTTGACGACGACGCTGGCGACGCGGTCGCCCGCGAAATTCACCTCGTTCAACGTGTTGAAAACGCCACTCTCGAAGAACGCCCCGCGCCCGAAATCCATCGTGAAGTATCGTTGTGGCGGGAGGTTGCCCCACCCGATCCCTCCGTATGCGGTCACCCTCGTCAACCCGAACCCCAGCGTCTGCTGCTGCCGGTGGATGCGGAGACCGGCGCGCCGGTACCGAAAATCGCTGGCGACGAACGACGGGTCCGAGATCTCGAACTCGCCGGTGATCCTCGTGTATCTCAGGAGTCTAAGACGAAAGTCACGGCGTTTGCTCTTGAGCAGGGGGCGGGAATCGTAGGTCAAAGAGGCGGTGAACGACCTCAGTCGACCGTCCGATACCGGCAGGTTGATTCGCGCCGCCCCGTCGCGTTCGAATAACGAATAGCTGGAGACGCGCTCGATGGAGGTGTGCCTCACGTCGCGAAACACGAGTCCCACCGTCGTGAAATTCACGAGTTTGGAACCCACCGTCAATCGGTACCCGCGTTCACGGTAGTAGTCCAGCGGATCCAG
The DNA here is from genome assembly GCA_036679645.1 of Gemmatimonadota bacterium. Lineage (GTDB taxonomy): Bacteria > Gemmatimonadota > Gemmatimonadetes > Gemmatimonadales > GWC2-71-9 > JADFNB01. The sequence continues at coordinate 5,154 of JAZDCY010000030.1, forward strand.
ACGTGCGATCAACGCCAGATAGGTCGGATTGTACCGGCCCGAAACGAGTGTGGGACGGTTGACGATTTGGTCGTGCACGTAGGCGCCGAGCCAGAATCGTCGCCGTTCGCTCAACCGGTAGCGACCGCCGAACTCGTATTGCCACTGCTTTGTGCCGGTTGCGTACCCCAGCTTCGTGCGCACGACCAGATCGGGTGACCAATCCCGCCACGTCCGCCCCGCCCCGACATAGCTACCCTCGATCCGATTGTAGTGGAAGAAATCGTGATTGGTCGTCGCGAGTATCGCCCATCCCAACCCGGTCCCCACATAGCTGCCAACGGAGGCCGGCTGGTTCTCGACCGAGTCGATGCGAACGTACGCGGCCTGCTCTACCGCCTCGAGCGGATTGGGCCGCGCGGCTTCCCATGTGGCACTATCCGCATCGTCCGCACCCTCGGCAACGATGATGAGAAACTCGCCGATATCAGCCGGTGCGTTCCCCTCGTCGAATCGAAAATCGCTGAGCGTCGCAATGTGGTCGAACGCGATCCGTCGGGGCAATCCGGGGATCGGCACGCCGAAATGAACGTCGCCGGTGAACATGATCTCGAATGGCATCCATCGATCATCTCCATGATCACGCATGCGTTGTCGGTATCGGAGGTTCTCGAGGAATTCTATTCGGACCGCGTCGTTGAATCCGACATCGATGGCTATGACATCCCATGTCGAATCGGCGACATCGACGAGACCCACGAATAACGGGGCGTCGTCGGACTTGGGTTGGATCGCGAGCCGGAAAATTGTGGTCTCGTCGCGCATGAGCGTGTCGAGCAAATAGTACTCGTAGTGATCGAGGGCATCGTCGGCGGTGGGCGAGACAATGGAGTACTTGCCCAGTTCTATGCGATCACGGTTGAAGTTCACGATCTGGCCAACGGAAACGAGATTGTTTTCCGCGTCGATGTTCCGTGATTGCCTCCGCGCGACGATCGTTTCCTGATACCGGTCCGGTTTTTCCCAGTAGGCAGCGGTCTGCGTCTCGGTGAGCAGGAGCACCGCGTCTGCGGAGTCGCGTGCTTTGGCGGCATCGCGGATGACGAGCTTCACGTATGCCGTGTATCGATAGTCGGTGATCCGGTCGAGCAGATCGTTCTTCCGCGCGATGGCCGCTCGAATGATGCGGGTGGCCGCGTCCTCGGCCTCACCCGTCACGACCAGGGGATCGAGCCCCACTGGCAGCGGCTCGAGATACAGGTCCTGGACGATTGCCGAGTCTCCCACTACGATCGCTACCGACCCCATGCGGTAACCGATCCTCCGCACTTCCAGCGTATGTGAACCGTACGGCAACACCACGCGAAAACGGCCGGCGCCGTTTGCCAGCGTCGTCGTATCGATCCCCGGCACTCGAATGACCGCGTGCGCAACGGGGCGGCCCGATACCGTGTTGTACACCGTCCCTGTGACCGACACCTGTGCCGCCAAGGTCACGGGCAGAAATACGCAGATAGCGAACCAACGCAGAACCTGCATGGTGCCTTCTACGCGCCAGGGGCCAGGGAGTTTCGCCCCCGGGTCTCCGGCGGAGGTGGAGAAGGTGGGGTGGTAGGCGCACCGTGACTGGACAACACTGCGCTGGTCGCTACAGCTTGTGGGCGTGACTCGTTTCGCAGCGGCCATCGTCGTCGTCATTGGTATCCCCGCGGCGTGTGCCCCGGCCCCCGCGGGGTTGTCGGATGCCCATGCTGCGGCCATCCGGGACAGCGTCGAGGCCGTACTGGAGGTCCACAGACAGCTGAGCGCCGTGCAGGCCTGGGACTCGGTCGCCGCACTCTATGCGGACGACTCGCGTTTCCGCTGGGTCGAGGACGGGGCAGTCAGGTACCGCTCGGCGGCGGAGATCCGGCGCGCTTTCGCGGCCTTACCCCCGAGCGTGCAGGTGCAGACGACGTACCACGATACCGAGATTGTGGCCGTGGCTGGCGCTTCTTGAACGGACATACCTCGTCACCTAAGGGCCGAGCGCCGTAGGCGTGATCATTGATCCTTCGCGTGCTGGGAGGTCAATGCCATCAATCAGTTGTATGATGCCGTGACTCCCCGGAGTTCCCGCCCGCCCTTCCAATCGGAGATCGATCCTATGCTGCAGCGACTTTCTTTAGCCACGGTCTTCGTCTTTGCGGCTGTGTGCGCCCCGATCGAACTGGCCGCCCAGTCGTCAGACCTGGCCGCCTTCGTGGACTCGATCGCGTCTGAACACATCGAGGCCGGCAACCTTGCGGGAATGGGTGTTGCAGTGGTTCAGGGGTCGGACACGCTGCTTCTACGTGCCTATGGGCAGGCCGATCTCGAGTGGGACGTGCCCATGGCCGAGGACGCGATCTACGAGATCGGGTCAGTGACCAAACAGTTCACGGCCGCGGCGGTGCTCATGCTGTGGGAGCAGGGGAAGATCGACCTGGATGCGGATGTGACCGCGTACTTGCCCGACTTCGACACGCAGGGCCACACGGTCCCGGTGCGGCGGCTGCTCGATCACACGTCGGGCATCAAGGGATATACCGAGATGCCGGTGTTCGGCACCATCGTCACGCAGGCGCTTCCCAGGGACACGTTGGTGGCGTTGGTAGGTGCGGAACCGTTCGATGTCGAACCCGGTACGGCAGAGATCTACAACAACTCGGCGTTCTTTCTGCTCGGGCTCATCATCGAAGAGGTCTCGGGCCAGTCGTACGGGGACTTCCTCGAGGAGCACGTCTTTCCCAAAGCGGCGATGGACCATTCATCCTATTGCAGTAATGCGACCGTGGTCGAGCGACGTGCCCACGGATATCAGGTTTCGTCGAACGGGCTACGACGGGCCGCCTACCTCGATCACACGTGGCCCTTCGCCGCGGGCTCGCTGTGCTCGACAGTCGGAGACATGATCTCCTGGAACCGGTCCCTGCACGGTGGTGACGTGCTGGGTGAGGAGGCCTACCGGCTCATGGTCACGCCGGAGCCGCTCCTGGACGGCACGCCGATCCGATACGCAAAAGGGATCGCCCGGTACACGGGGCCCGGCGGCCGGATCATCGGGCATGGCGGCGCGATCAACGGCTTCCGTGCGGACTCCCGCTACTACCCCGAGGAGGACGCCATCATTGTCGTGTTGCTGAACACCAGCGGTCCGGCGGATCCGGCGGGAATCTCCGACGCGATCGGCTGGCAGCTCTTCGGTGACGACACCAATCCCGTAGCCGGAACGTATCCGGGTGATCTGGAAGATCTCGTGGGTGCGTACACCGGGCCGTCACGGGGCCGAACCATGACCGCCAGGGTCGCGATCGACGACGAGGGAGGGCTGACGATCCGAGCTAGTGGTACGGCGCAGCCGGTGGAGTTCCTCGAGGGAACGACGTTCTTCCGCGGCAACACCCGCTACACCTTTGAGATGCGAGACGGTGCACCCGTGCGCCTTCGCGTCGACCAGGTGTACGGCCTCTACGTGCTCGATGCCGGGGAGATGGGTGAGCAAGAGGAAACGTCGGTCTCAGAGGCGGTCATGGCGGAGCACGTCGGGCGTTACGAGCTCACGGCCACCTTCGCCATCGAAGTGACACTCGAAGACGGACGTCTCTTCGTAGAAGCGACGGGTCAGCCGAAGTTCCCCGTCTTCGCCGATGGCGACAACGAGTATCACCTCGAAGTGGTCGAGGCGTCGATAACCTTCGTCGTCGAAGGCGGTGAAACGGTCGCCTTGATCTTGCATCAGGGCGGGAGGGATCAGCAAGCGGAGAAGGTGTCCGGCTAGTACACCGATCGCCCAATGACGGGCGGCACGCCGCTCTCGTTGGAGCAACGTCAAGAACTCTCTGAAGCGAACGAGCGCGCGCGAAAGGTCCTCGGGGCCGCCAAGGTCGCGACGTTCAACGGTTGGACGATCGGCATATTCGCGGCCTTTGGTCTGCTCTTTGGCATCTTCAGTGTGACTGCCCTGGTCATGGGCGTCGGCATGGGCCTCGTTGCACGAAACGAGTTCCGCGGTCGAACGCTCCTACGACAGTTTGATCCTCTGGGTCCCCGATTGCTGGGTCGAAATCAGCTTGGTTTCATGGGTCTGATCATCGTCTATTCCCTGTGGAGCATGTATCAGACTGTCAGCAATCCCATTACCGAGATAGCGGGATTGGAGGCGATTGCCGGTTCCGTCGGCGGTCTCGTTACGGAAGTGACGCTGGCGGTGTACGGTGGCGTGATCGTCCTGACGGCGCTGTTCCAGGGGCTGAACGCCCGATACTACTTTGTGCGCACCCAGCTCGTGGAAGGTTATCTCAGGGAGACCCCTGACTGGATCGTCGAGATTCAGCGATGCACGTCAGCGTTGTGACCTTCATTCACGTTTCGTCGCCTCCTCGACGATCCCGATCTCCTTGTCCGTCAGGCCGGACAACTCGTAGACGAGCTGGTCGATCGTGTGATCCAGCCTGACGATTTCCCTGTCGATGACGGTCCGGCTGTGGTGAGACCGGAGAGCGGCCCTCCCGCTGCAGGTTTCCAGCATCTTCTTCGCATGTGTATGGAGGCGTTCCCGTGTCTTGCCTGTTGACGCCAGCCTGCAATCGGGAACAGGGAGCTGCTCGATCTGCGCACCTTTGATCTTCGGGAACGTACTCTTGCCGTCGGCAAGAGTATCGAGAGCGGCAGCTTGGCGGACCAGGCGTAGCGACGGAGCTGGAACGCGGGATGGATGTCGCCCTTGATGTCGACCGAGGGCTTCTTGGCCTCGACAAAGAACTTGCGCACGCCGCCGACCCGGAACGCGTAGTCGGGCGCCTTGGTGAGGCCGCCCACCTTCACCGCGTCCTCGTGGACCACGTCCTTGTACGCCTCGGCGTAGCCCTGCTCGTTGTCCACGTCCCAGCCGAGCGCCGTGAAGAGCGGGTCCAGGACTCACGCCGGAGCTGGGTCTCGTTGTAGCGGCCGGAGCGATACGCGTCCCGGTGTGTCGCGAACCGGTCGACGAGATCGAGCACTTCGGAGGGTGCGGTCATACCATCGGATTCTCCAGTGGACACCCAAGCTACGGTCCGCCAATGGGTTGAGCAACGGCCACCCGCCCAGCGGAGCATCTTGAAGGACGCTGGTTACACCAACTCGGCGCCGGGGGATGACACTATCCGTGCTCCCCTCGCTTTGACATCTTTCGGGGTCCATGTTTTTGGGAGTTAATTCAGGGGAGACCGATGGGGTCCATTGGACTGCTTTCTAGGAATCGTGAAGCCATTTTGCGGCTCGCCGCTCAGCACGGAGCGGCGAACGTCCGAGTGTTCGGATCGGTGGCGCGGGAAGATGCGACACCGGACAGCGATGTCGATTTCCTTGTCGATATGGAAGCGGGCCGTAGTCTCCTCGATCTAGTGGGGCTATGGCAAGACCTCGAGGACCTGCTTGGCCGAAGTGTGGACGTCATTTCGGAAGGCGGCATGAGTCCCTACCTCCGGGACAAAATCATTGCTGAGGCTGTTCCCCTTTGAAGGACGACCGCGTGTATCTCGCGCATGTACGGGATGCCATCGACCGAATCCTCGATTACACCGCAGCGGGGAAGGGTGAGTTCCTCGATGACACCAAGACCCAGGATGCGGTCGTTCGCAATCTCGAGATTCTGGGCGAAGCAGCCAAGAACGTGTCGGGCGAGTTGCGGCAAACACATGAGAACGTTCCCTGGCGCCGCCTTGCGGGTATGCGAGACAAGTTGATCCACGAGTACTTCGGTGTGAACCTCGATATCGTCTGGCAGGTCGTCGAACGAGAATTACCTACCTTGAAGCAGCAACTGGATCAAATACTGAAAGAGCTGGAGGCACGTAACAAATAGCCGACCTTGCCGACGCGTTCGCCCTCACCTGGTGCGACCGGTAGCTTCCTCTGTATGCGGGAGTACCTGGTCGGCATCTCGCCGGATATCACGATCAAGAGCAAAGGCACGCGTCTCCGGTTCCAGCGTCGCCTGGCGGCGAACCTGCGCGACGCGTTGGCGACATCCGGCGTCGCGGGCGAGATCGAGGACCGCTGGAGTCGCCTTGTCGTAAGCGTTCCCGAATCAGAAGCGGCGGCCGACCGGATCACGTCGGTGTTCGGCGTGCACTCGGTATCGGAAATCGAAGCGAGAGTTCCCGCGTCGCTCGACGAGATCGTGCGTGCCGGCGAGGAGTGCTTTGGCGAACGCGTGCGCGACCGCGCCTTTGCGGTCCGTACCAAGCGAGACGGAACCGTGCCCTTCCGATCTCGCGACGTAGAGGTGCGGCTCGGAGCGGCGCTGGACAGGTACGGTCACGTAAACCTCTCCCATCCTGACATCACGGTACGCGTCGAGGTCCGGGGCGACGAGGCGTTTCTCTTTGCCAACAGGCGTGCTGGCCCGTGCGGGCTGCCGATCGGTGTCGAGGGCCGGGCGGTGTCTTTGCTGTCCGGGGGGTTCGACTCGCCCGTCGCCGCATGGATGATGCTGCGACGTGGAATCGGGTTGGACTACGTGTTCTGTAACCTGGGCGGCGAGGCATACGAGCGCTCGGTTCTGGGTGTGGTCAAGGTGCTCGCCGATCTGTGGAGCTACGGGGACCGACCCACGCTCCACGTCGTGGATTTCGCGGAGCCGGTGGCGGAGATGGAACGCACGGTGCCGCGCCGCTACTGGCAGGTTACGCTCAAGCGTCTCATGTATCGCGCCGCGGGAGCGGTGGCACAGGCCACTCGGGGGCGGTGCCAAGCGATCGTGACGGGCGAGTCCGTGGGACAGGTATCGTCCCAAACGCTTGCCAACCTGCGCGCAATAGAGGATGTGTCGCCGCTGCCGCTGCTGCGGCCGCTGCTGGGAATGGACAAGGTCGAGATCATCAAGCGCGCGGAGCAAGTGGGAACGGCGGTCCTCAGCGCGCGCATTCGCGAGTACTGTGCGTTGGATGTCAGGAGGCCGGTAACCGACGCGACACCTGCCTCGGCGCGCGCCGCCGAGGAGACGATGGATCTGCACGTCCTGACGCGCGCCGTGGCGAACCGGAAGGAACTCGATCTGCGTGCCCTCGAGGATGCCGATCTCGTGGCACCATATCTCTTCACGAGCGAAATTGCGGACGGATCCGTCGTGATCGACTGCCGCTCACCGGCACACTACGCTCAGTGGCACTACCGCGGTGCCGAGCGTTGGGACCCACCCGCACTCGCGGCGCGCTTCCAGACCCTCGACAAGGCAAGGCGCTACGTCCTGTACTGCAGTTTCGGCGTCCAGTCCGCCCACGTCGCCGAGTTGATGCAGGAGGCAGGGTACGAAGCGTACTCGTTCAAAGGTGGAGGGCCCGCGCTGCGGCACTCTTGAAAGTCTTTCCGGTACTAGACTGAGATGCTGCGATCCCGCCGTTTCGCTACGACCTCATTGCTCCTCGCGCTCACCATTCCCGCGTGCACGGGACGCGCGGAGCAGCGGGCGGCGTCCACGGATTTTGCCCAGCTCGTCACCGAGCTGTCAGAGCCCGGTGGGTACTTCGATACCGATAACCTGATCTCCAATGAGACGTCCTACCTCCATGTAATCGACCGGCTCCAAGCGTTGGGGGTGCATGGCGGGGCGTACATCGGTGTGGGACCGGATCAGAATTTCTCGTATATCGCAGCCATCCGCCCCACGATCGCGTTTCTCGTCGATGTGAGGCGAGACAACATGCTCCAGCACCTGCTTTTCAAGGCGCTGTTCGCGCTCTCGGAGACGAGGGTAGAATACATGTCGCTGCTCTTCGGACGGCCTCCCCCGTCCAACGCCGTTGGGTGGGGCGATCGTGATGTAGAGACCCTGGTACGGTACGTGGACCAGACGCCGGCGACCGCGGCATCCGCGGAGGCGGCGCGCAGCGTCGTCGACGCACAGATCCGGCAGTTCGGGATCGACCTGTCGTCGCAGGATTTCGCGACGATCGATCGATTCCACCGCACGTTCATGGACGCCGGGTTGGGATTGCGGTTCCAGACGCACGGCCGGGCGCCGCGCTACTACTACCCCACGTATCGGGACCTTTTGCTGGAGCGCACCCGGTCTGGTCGGCGTGCCAGCTACCTGGCGTCACGTACGGCCTATCGCGCGGTGAAGTCGCTCCAGGATCGCGGGCTCGTCATCCCGGTGGTCGGCGATCTTGCCGGCGATCATGCAATCGCAGCCATCGGGGGGTATCTCGAGGAGCGTGGCGAAAGTGTTTCCGCTTATTACACGTCAAACGTCGAGTTCTATCTCTTCCGAAACCAGGTGTTTGACGAGTTCGTGCGGAATGTTCGCGCGCTGCCGACCAACGGGGAGAGCGTCATCATTCGCAGTGTGTTCCACGGGACCTTCGGCCCGCATCCACTAGCGGTGCCCGGGTATCACTCCACGCAGGTTCTCCAGCGTATTGCGGAAATAGCAAACGGGCGGTTCACGACGTATTGGGACATCGTGACCGCCCGTGCCATGAACTGACCGGCGGCGGCTAGTTCTTGCCGCCCCGCCGGCGGGACGGTGACCGTCGCGCCGGTCTGGCCGACCGTGACTGCGGCCTGCTCGCCGGTCGCGCCGACCGCGACCGCGGCCTACTTGCCGGACGTGCAGACCGCGACGGTGGCCTACTTGCCGGACGTGCCGACCGCGACGGTGGTCTGCTCGCGGGCCGTGCCGACCGGGCCGGCTGCCGATTGCTGGGCCGCGCCGACCGCGTGGTCGATGGCCTGTTCGACGTACGCGCGGAGCGTGAGGTCGAGCGACGCGGTGATGCACTGCGTGTGGCGGACGGCGAACGCGATGCTCCCGTACTCCTGCGCGTGGGACTGGCGCCGCGGCTCCCACCCGCTGCCGGCCGCAGACCGCGTGACGTACCGGAACGTGTCGTGCGTCGCGCGGAGGTACCGCTCCGGTTCTGCGGTTGGCTACGAGTCGCAGGCGTCGGCGAGCGCTCGACGGGTGCCACCGGGAATGAGCGCGGGGTCCCTATGCGCTCCGCTGGCGTGCCGTCGCGGCGGCGTCCGCCAGAAGGCGTTCCGGTATTGGCGCGCCGCGTTGGCTGGGCTGCCTCGGCGGGCCGGTCGCGCTCTCCGCCAATCAAGGGTGTCCGAGTAGGCGGCGACAACTCGCGGGGAGCCAGGCGCCGGCTCTCACCTGCCGTTCCACGTGACCGATCGGCGGAGCGTCGCGTGGGTGCCTGAATGCGCCGGGCCGGTGTTGATCGATCGACCGCGGCGGACCGGCGTGTCGGTGTCCGGGCGGCTGGTGTGGCGCGGCGAGTGGTCGTGGTCGACGCGCTCCTGCGAGTAGCAGGTCCGGTTCGAGTTGCGATACCGGAAGTAGTAGCAACACTGCGGCGACGTGGACGCACGACCTCCGGCCGAATACCCCAACGGTCGCCGTTGGACTTGAAGGCATACCGCCGCGATCCAATCGACCGTGAGCCGCCGGCTACAAAGACACCGCGCGGTGACGCCCGATGCGGCGCCGACCAGTACACAAATCGCGAACCGTAGCCGTAGAAAAACGGGTCGTAATAAAATGGGTCGTAGTAGAACGGGTCGTAGTACGTGTAGGCGCCCCGGTAGTGGTGCCGGTAGCCGAAGTAGTACGGATCGTAGTAGCCGCTATAGCCGAAGTACGAGAACGGCCCGAACCCCAGGTACAGGTTGAACCCGCTCCGGTAGTATGGGTCGTGATAGTACAGCGACGGCTGGTAGCTGTCCGTGTACGCGACATCGTAGCCGACATCGTACTCGTACACGTCGTAGTCAAACCGGCCCATCACCGCCAACCGGGTGACGAAGCTCGTCAGGTCGGCTTCCGCATCGTCACTCGAAATCCACTCGGGGAGTGTGTAGTCCCAGTGGTCACCGAGCATGAGAGGGTCGAACACGAACGGGTCGGGTGAAAACGCGGCGTAAATCGCACCGCGTCCCGCCGATTGGTAGACCGTAAAGGCGTGCCGGTCGCCGCGGCCGCGGATCTCGTACTCGCGGTCGCCGCGCACAAAGTGATCGTCGGCCGGGTCGAGCGGGAACAGCACGCGGACCCGTCCCTCGGGGTCGGTGTGCAGCACGACCAGGTATCCGTCTGTCTCGGTGCGGACATACACACGCAGCCGGTCGCGCCGCTCGATGTTGCGGCTCTTGTTCAGCCACACTCTGACGGGAGGGTCCGCATCCTGGATAACGGGTGCGGCGAGCGTTGTCTCCGTGCCGGAGACTGCGAGTGATAGCAGGACCGCTGTCAACATGAGTACCTCCGCGTTCCGGGTCAGCGCCGAACCACTGAGCGCGCCGGGCTGCTTCCAAAGTCTACTTGTGCTATTAGGGAGAGCAAGACAACCATCCCGTGAGTTTCCAACGCGAGATGTGTGCCACCGCTAACATGTTGTGATGTCATTACTTATGTGGACGTCGGGACTCGATTCTGTCCCCTTTTGGTGACGACAGGCGTGACATAGGCCACTCCCCGCCCGGCGGTACCGCGCTTAGGTAGTCGGTCAACTGAGCGTCTGAGCGTCTGAGCACCTGAGCGTCTGAGCACCTGAGCACCTGAGCGTCTGAGCGTCTGCGCACCTGAGCACCTGAGCGTCTGTGCGTCTGAGCACCTGAGCACCTGAGCGTCTGAGCACCTGAGCACCTGAGCACCTGAGCACCTGAGCGTCTGTGCACCTGAGCGTCTGTGCGTCTAGCTGTCCCCTATCTCCCAATCGTATACGTCAGCGTGGTCGTGAGCAGCCAGTCATGCTTGCGGATGTCGTCGGATGTAGGGCGGTTGTTGACCTCGTTGCGCGAGGCAACGCGGAATCCGAGGCCGGCGATGAGTGACGTTGTGACGCTGGCCTCTGAGATGAAGCGAAAGTCTCTCAGATCTTTGACCGCCGGTGCCCAATCGACCGTCCACGCGAGTATGGCAGGGCCCAATGCCTGCCGCAGCCCGGTTCCCGCCGCGATGATCGCCCTCGATTCGGTGGGAGTGGCCGAGGTGAACACCTCGCGTCGGACCCCGCCGGATGAGTAAAAGCGGAGATCGGTCTGATCGGTCGAGAGAATCTGCACTCCGAATCCGGCGTTGTAGTTCGAGCGAAGGTCGATGTCCTGGAACTCATCTCGTTCCTGGGTGGTCGATGCGAAAGTGAACAGGCGAGGACCGAAGAACACGTCGGCGCGGGCCGACCCATAGTACTTCTCGACGGTCGTGGCGAGCGGGCTGTTCGCATCAACGGCGGATTCCTCCCGCGCGACCCCGAGCTTGAAGCTCAATCGGTCTCTTGGGGTCTGCCGGCCGAACTCGAGTTCCGCGGACAGCCCGCGGTTCCGGCTGTTCCCCGTCTTGTTTGAGAAGCCCGCACTCGCGGTTGCGCTCCAGAAACGTTGGAACGGAGAGAAGAGGCCGATTTGCAGTGGTACGAGCGCGTCGAGTGCGTCCGGGTCCCCGACGGCGGCGAGGTCTGTCGGAGAGACTGTGCGCGTCGTGCCGTCGGCCGCGGCCAGCTGTAGCCGATTCCCGGCCGTCGTGACGGTCGCCGCCAAGATGGTCCCGTCGGCGAGACGAATCCCGATGGGCCCGCCACTGGCGAACGAAGCCACCTCCGTCGCAGCGATCTTGAGCTGGCCTCCGCCCCCTGCGTGCACGAACACCCAGGTCCCGCCGTCGATGGCTGAAAGGGAACCGGTGAGGCGGTCCCCGCTCCGCAGGACCAACGTCTGTTGCGCGTCAGCGGTCGAAGTGGCGAGGACCAGTGCGAGGCACAGCAGCGCGATAGCTCGCATGGAGAATCCTATGTTCGTGGCGAGTGTGGCCGAAATCTGATCAGTGCAACTCGTTTTTCAACCCGCGCCCGGAGTTTCCCCAGCGCTACATCCCAGGCTTCGCTAGAAGTGGAACCCGTAGCCGAAGAAGACGGTCTGCATCTGGACGAGCGAAACGACCCCGATTGCCAAACCACCTACAATGAGCGTGAACGGCACGTACACCGCCACTCGGGCCAGGGGGTGATCCCATCCCAAGCGATGCAACGCCGGCAACAGCAGGAACGCCATTGCCAGTCCGAACGTCGCGGGCTGGAAGAACAGCAGCGCTGTTACCGCAAAGGTAAGTCCGGTGGCGACCTCGAACGCCTGGACGAGCGTTTGGTCCGGGTGGAGCCGTCCCAATGCTCCCTTGAGGGTCCATTGGCCGCGCCCGCCGGTCTCCGAGGTCGCGCGTTTGTCGCCGGTCACGAGGAATGTCGCGCGCCGGGTTATCAGATACGACAGCACCCCGAGAAACGAGAGGGGCCCCAGCGACGCATAGAGCGTGGTGCTCTTGGCGAGAAAGCGCCAGAGACGAAGTGGATGTGCCGCGAGATCGACGAGGAAGACCAGCACCGGTGCGGCAAAGGTGAGCAATGTGATTGCCAGAAAATCGGTCGAGTAGATCCGGTTGAACCCGGCGTCGAGGCCCCACCCGGGAAACACCAACTCCGCCGATCCGACGGCCAGCGTAATGGGCTTGCTCGTCCCGTACAGCCACCCGAGGACGAGATTCGCGTCCACGAGGTAGAGGAACCAGAACAGGGAGAGCGGGAGTCCCAGCGTGGGGAAGAGAATATCCAATTTCTCCGTCCACGAGATGCGCTTGCTCCTGATCAGTCGCGCTCCCTCCTTCAGCAGAAACTCGCTCGTTCCCCGCGTCCACTTCATGTGACGGACGCGGAAGGCTCGGACCGACTCGGGAAAATCCTCGAAGCAGACGACGTCTTCCGCGAAGTAACCGCGCCATCCGTGCTCGCGCAGGCGCATCGCAAAGGCGAGATCTTCGCTCACGAGGTGAGGAAATCCGCCCACGTCGCGCCACGCCTTGCGGCGGACCAGCGCTCCGTGACCGAGTAGCATGACAAAACCGTACCGGTTGCGAAGTGGTTGGTACCAACGCCAGTGGATATCAATCCCGATGCCGAGCCCGCGAGACGGGATCCCCCCAGATCCGCGGCACCAGCCGCGTGAGAAAATCGGGCGGGAGGATCTCGTCGGCATCGACCAGCGCGAAGAGTGGCTCGCGACACACGTGGGTGAGCGCGTGGTTGAGGTTGCCCGCCTTGAACCCCTTCCGATCAGACCGGCGGACCACAGTTACCTGGTCGGCGTGTCGCGCGGCGAATGCATCGACCTGGAGCATCGACTCCGGATCGGTGCTGTCGTCGAGAATGTAGACGCGGAAGCTGGGGTAGTCCTGCCGCAGGCACGACGCGACGCTGCGCTCGACGAAGTCGTTGTATGTGGTGTACAGCAGTGCGACCGATGGTGCCGGACTTGGCATTGGCGGTTGGGCGTGGGGCGCTCGCGTCCATCGATACACGATCGCGGTCGCAAACACACCAATGTTGTAGAAGGCGTAGAGCCAAGCGATCTCGATGAACACGATGAAGAACAGCAATGCGGTCCACGAGAACGGGGAAGTGGCCATGTCGAGCAGCGAGGCCAGGCGCGGATGAAACCACAGCAGCGCCGCCACCCACGCCATGCCGATGCCGAGATACATGTGTGCGCGCGGTGCGCTCACGAGTTGGTGTGACTGAATCCAGCCACGCGCCGGTGGGCGGGCGCCGGCCGCCGGAGCAGTTACGAGACCGATCGGCTGGGGGCTGACGATTGGCGGGGCGGACATGGGCTACCTCGCCAGGACGCCCAGCGTTGCGCCGAGCGATACGATAGTGAGATCGGTCCCGCCCTCGATACGCTGATGCCGGAGAGAGAAATGCGCTCGCATGGCCGCGGTGACGGGCAGCGACCACCCGAGGAACGCCTCGCCGACGCTACCCGTGGCATCCGGCGCGATGGCGTTGCGGCCGAAGGCTGCCCCGAATGACCACTCCGTTCCGCCACCGGGGCGCAGTGTGGCGAGCAGGAGCCCCCGGACGGCTCGCGTGTCCGATACGCCGTCGCTCGACACGAAGAGACGTGGTTGCAGCGTGATGATCCGACTCGCGCGCAGCGTGAACCCACCCGACGCGAGCCACTCCGTGGGCCGACGAGAGTTGTCGCCGAGCCACACCCCGCCGCTGACCGCCACGCGGCTGCCGAGCGCGATCGTCTGCTCGCCGGCGTAGATGCGTTGGGTGCCTGAGGGGAGCGTACGCCAGCCCGCTTCCACCTTGGTCGTGAGACGTCCCGCCCAGGTGACGAACGCACCGCCCGTGTAGCTCGGGACATTCTCGCCGGCGGTGGCCAGCGCGGGGTTGTCGAGGCTGAGACCGTTGTCGTAGCGCAGCCAGACCCGCAGGCCAGGTTGCCAGGCTGCAGATAGCTGTGCCAGCCGGAGTCCCATGCGTCCAGTAGGAGCGCCGGCGAAACTCGTGTAGCCACCCCAGACAGCCAGCTCCACGGGCGCTGCCGCGAACCGCGTTCCGTCAATGGCGTCGTGCAGCTCGGTTCGTGAAGGATCGAGCGCCAGCGCCCGCTCGAACGTCGCGCGGCCACGGTGTGCGCGGCCGGCAGCCACGTACGCCTGTCCCAGCGCGATCGTCAGATCGAGATCGTTCGGCTCCGCGGCGACTAGTGAGTCGAATCGATCGACCGCGGCGGACGCCTGTCCGCTCCAGAGGGCCACGAACGCGAGTCCCTCGAGCGACTCTCTTGCACCTGGCGACAGTCGCTGCGCGCGCTCGAAACTGTCACGCGCCCGGTCGTAGCGTCCCTCCCACGCGTAGGCGTACCCGGTTCCGAGATGCGCAGACAAGTTGGTGGGATCCTGGGCGAAGACGGCGCGGAAGTCCTCATGTGCGCCGTCGTAGTTGTGCTGCCACGAGCGCAGGTGACCTCTCGACAAGCGCGCGGGAATGTCATCGGCGTCGGCCGCCAGGAGACTGTCGTAGATCGCCTCCGCCGCGGCGAGTTGACCGGCGCGAACGAGAGAGGCTGCGCTGCCTGTCGTTGATTCCTGGGCGGAGACCCGAGTTGCCGTGAGCCCGATCAGCACGGCTACGGCGTACGCGATTTTCATTTTGCGATTGCCTCTGTTGGCTTTGACCGTCTGCCCAGAGGCAATCGATGTGCCCTATGTCACAACTGCCCAACGCCAGCCGTAGGCGGGTCTGATCGGACCGGAGCGCCACTCGGGAAGTTGTTGTCGGGTAACGATAAAGCGTACTGTGAGGTGTTCGTCCTGCCGTCGCCGTGGAGGGGGGCTTGGTGGCTCTTTCGAGGAGTCTATTGTGCGCTAAATCACAGCAGCTGCCTCGAAACGGCGCATCAACTGGCGGTCATGCGGAGATGCGGTCAGGTGGTGTTCAGAGCGCGGTGACTGCCCACCAGACGCCAACCGCGATCATCGCCCACGGGATGACGTAGCGCACCCAGAGATAGAGCGGTCGCGATCCCAGTTGCTTGATTGCGGCACCTCTTTTCATCGTCCAGCCGACCGTCACGACGGCGGTGAGCGCGCCCAACGTCTGCATGCCCGAGCCGAAAGTCAGATCCCAGGGGGTGAATACCTGCATGTTGACGGTCGGTGGGAGCGAGAGCGCAAAGACGAGTGCGATGACGCCCCACACCGCCGGTGCGCGCGCCACAGCGAGGTTGTCCGTGAGGCCCGCGGCGAGCACCTCGAGCGCCGCGATCGCCGAGAGGAGGGCGACGCCAGCCAGGCCGATGAAGAACAAGAGGCCAAACACCGCGCCACCGGGCATCTCGGCGAACACACGGGGGAGAGTCGAGAAGAGCAGGCCGGGTCCCGACGTGGGCTCCTGTCCCAGCGCGAACACGGCGGGGAAGATCGCCAGTCCCGCGAGCAGTCCCGCGATGGTGTCACCGCCGGCGGTGATCACGGCGTTGATGCGCAAGTTCTCGCGATCGTCGAGGTACGATCCGTAGACGACCATGAACGTGCCGCCAATGGCGAGGGAGAACACGGCCTGGCCGAGGGCCGCGGCGGCAGTTGCGGGACGGATCGCGTCGAGGTCGATCTTCAGCAAGTACCACCGCACTCCTTCCCACGCACCGTCCAGTGTGAGGGACCGCGCAGTGACCAGGAGCAGCGTGATGAAGAGCAGCGGTGTTAGCACCCGGCTGGCTCGCTCGATTCCGGCCCGCAGGCCGCGCACCATGACGACCCCGCACACAGCGAGCACGGTCGCGGTCATCGCGGCCTGGAGCAGGTATGGTCGGGCGGCGAACCCCCGGTCAGGCGGGAGGATACCGGCAGGATCGAGCGTGCCGCCGACCATATGAAGCGACATGGCCAGCGCGTGGAAGAGCACCCAACCGATGACCGCCGCGTAGTACGCCGTGGCGGCGCTCACTACTACGAAGAAGAACCACCCTATCTGTCGCCCGAACGGGAGCCCACCGCGCTCCAGTGCCCCTACCGTGCCGCGCCGCGTCTCGCGCCCCAACGACCACTCCGCCGCAAGCGCCGGTATGCCGATCAGCGCCACGATCGCGAGATAGAGCAGGACGAACGCGGCGCCGCCAAAACGCCCCACCATGTAGGGGAACCGCCAGACGTTTCCCAGCCCGACCGCGACGCCAATCATCGCCATCAGCACGCCAAAGCGGGTTGTGAACGTTTCGCGCGTCACGGCCGACCAAGATGGGGCCTGCTGAGGCAAAGTGCCAGAAACGTGGCGAGCCGCTGACGGAAGTTGGAGGAGTGCCTGTGCGTGTCTATCTTGCACGCGCCATGCACCATTACTTCGCCTACGGGTCCAACATGTTCGTGCAGCGCATCCGGCAGCCGGATCGCGCGCCCTCAGCCGTTCCCGTCTCTACCGCCAGCCTGCCGGGATATCGGCTCTACTTCCACAAGCGCAGCGTGCGGGACGGATCGGGTAAGTGCAACATCGTGCGGACCCGTCTTCCCGGTGATGAAGTGCACGGCGTCCTCTTCGAGATCGCGGCTGGGAACTTAGGTGACCTGGACGCCGCCGAAGGATTGAAGCGCGGCTACGATCGGCGCGAGATCGAGGTACTTGCGTCCAGCGGCTGGCAGAAGGCGTTCACGTATGTGGCGCAACGCCACTTCGTGGTCCAGGCGCTGCGCCCATATCACTGGTACAAGGATTTCGTCGTTGCCGGAGCGGAAGAACACGTCCTGCCAAGCACGTATCGCATGGGCCTGCGGGCCGTGCGGAGCGATCCCGATCCGGATTTGAGGAGGGACAGGGCAGCGCGACAGATTCTGAGCCTCACCTAGCGGTTCTTGGTCTTCGCGTAATGCCGCCGCGCCTTGGCGCGGTTGCCGCACTCCCGCATGTCACACCAGCGGCGGCTGCGGTTGCGGCTTTCGTCCAGAAAGAGCCAGTCACACGTTGCCCCCGCGCACTGTTTGACGAGCCGGAGACGTCCGGAGGTCAGTAGATCGACCGCAGCCCTCGCGACGGCCCAGAGCATCCTGTCAAGGGCCTCGTCGGGCTCGGCGTAGTCGAGTCGGCAACATGCTCCGCCGGGTTGGAGTTGCAGGTGCTCGAGCGCGAGCCCGAGTTCGTCGTTCAGCACCGCGAGATCGGCCGCCGCCGGCCTCCCACCGGCCGTCACGTTTTCGAATGCCCGGTGGAGTGACTCCCTCAGCGCGCGGGCGCGGGTCAGCACCTTGGCCGCCCCGCCCGGATTCCGCCGGGCGGTGCCCAGCAGCTTGCGTGCACCGCGCCCGCCGAAGATGCCGGCACCATAGGCCCACCAAACGAGATCCGGGTACGCCGTCAACCGTTCGTGGGGCCGCTCGGTCCCGCGATCGCCCAGCGTATTCCCAAAGTCGAGCGCCGCATCTCGGGCCAGATAGGAGAACTCACCGACGGGGCTGGCAGCTTCCATGATCTCCCGCGTGACTAACCGCTGTAATGCTCATTGACAGGTTAAGTTGTGACGCAGATCATATAACCACTGTCTGCTACAATAGTGGTTATATCACATGCCGCAACCCCGACGATCGATAGGGCCTTCATGGGTTCTCACTGCAACGCTCGCGGCGGGGCGAACGTCTGTGTCCGTACGGGGTCTTGAATAAGGGGTGGATAAGGTGGCCGCTGTGCGCGGCCGTAGCTATCGTAGCGGGGCCCGCACGGAGACGAGGCCGTTGGCCGACGACATAAGCCGCCTGAATGCCGCCCTCGAAGGACGATACGCGATCGACCGTGAGATCGGTCGCGGTGGAGCCGCGTCGGTCTACCTGGCTGAGGACCTGCGCCACGGGCGCAAGGTCGCCATCAAGGTGTTGCGCCCCGAGGTCGCCGCACAGATAGGAGCAGACCGGTTCCTGCGCGAGATCAAGATCGCGGCCCAGCTCCATCACTCACACATCCTCCCGCTGCACGATTCCGGCAATGCCGACGGCGTCTTGTACTACGTGATGCCGTACATCGAGGGGCTTTCGTTGCGCGGACGTCTTGCGGAGGAAGGACGCCTGGGGGTAGCCGAGGCAGTACGGATGCTGCGCGACGTGGTGGACGCGCTCGACCATGCCCATCAGCGCGGCGTCGTGCACCGGGACATCAAGCCCGAGAACGTCCTGCTCTCGGGGCGAGATGCATGGGTCACCGATTTTGGCATTGCCAAGGTGTACATCGCCACGAGCGAACGGCCGCACGACAGCACCGCCGGGATGGCTCTTGGCACGCCGGCATACATGTCACCCGAACAGGCATCGGCAGACCCTCACATCGATCATCGTGCCGACATCTATGCACTCGGTGTGCTCGGGTACGAGCTTCTGACCGGCACGCCGCCCTTTA
Organism: Gemmatimonadota bacterium; assembly: GCA_036679645.1. Taxonomy (GTDB): domain Bacteria; phylum Gemmatimonadota; class Gemmatimonadetes; order Gemmatimonadales; family GWC2-71-9; genus JADFNB01. The sequence continues at coordinate 23,855 of JAZDCY010000030.1, forward strand.
CCGGTCGCACGCCACGCCAGATTCTGGCGGCACACCTCACGGAGATTCCGGAGCCGATCCAGGACCGGCGACCGGACGTGCCGAAGACTCTCGCGGCCATTCTCGAGCGATGTCTCGCCAAGGAACCGGCGGATCGGTGGCAGAGCGCGGCGGAGTTGATGCAGTACTTGGAGAGCCACGTAACACCCGATGGCACGACGCCGCAGGACACGAGGCCCATCGCACCGGTGTCGCTGCCGCGCCGGGGCCGCACGCTAGCGCTTGCAGCGGTGGGTGCGCTGGCACTCGTCGCGGCGTTCTTTGCGCTCAGGGCACCGGCGGCGGCACTCGACGCCAACCTGCTGGCCGTTGCCCCGTTCGACGTTCTCGTGCCGGCGCAGGAACTGTGGCGAGAGGGGATGGTGGACGTCCTCTCGGCGAGTCTCGACGGTGCGGGACCGTTGCGCAGCGTGTCGCCATCGGTGGTCATCAGCCGGTGGGACGGACGGGCCGATCCCGCATCCGCGCAGCGGCTAGGGCGTGATCTCGGAGCCGGCCTCGTTGTCTACGGTCGCATCATTGGTACCGGTGAAGACTCGATTCGGCTGGCGGCGTCTCTCTACGATGTGGCTGGCCGGAACGTGATCAGCGAGGTCGAGCTACGCGATCAGGCGGCCAACATCGATCGGCTCGCCGACTCGCTCGCGGTCCGGCTGATGAGCGACCTCAGCAGCCGGCGTGGGATCGGGTCGGTACAACTCCAGTCGTTCGGCTCCACCAACCCGGCGGCGCTCAAGGCTTTTCTCCAGGGCGAACATCACTACCGCAGTGCCGGTTGGGATTCGGCGCGCGCCTATTATGCCCGTGCCATCTACCTGGACCGTTCGTTCGCCCTTGCGTACAGCCGCATGGGGCGGGTGCACGAGTGGCGCAAAGGCGGTGATGGGTCCGTCCCCTACGCGCTCCGTGCCGGTGCGCTCAATGCGGGGCTCGCACCGCGGGAGAGCCTGCTCATCACTGTTGACTCGATCGATGCCGCCCTTTACGCGTTCACCGGCGACACCACCGGTTGGTCGCTGTTGGAGCGACTCTTCGGGACGCTCAACTTTGCTACGGATCAGTACCCACTCGATCCCGGTGTCTGGTATCGATTGGGCGAGGCGCGCTACCACTGGGGTGCATCGGCGGCGATCTCTGAGCGTATGTCCCTCGCGGCGTTCGAGCGATCGGTGGCGCTCGACTCTAGCTTCGTACCTGCCTACATCCACCTCATCGAATTGGCCGCAAAACTGGACGGCGTGACGGCGGGTCAACGCGCCATCGACGCATACCTCGCGCTGCAGCCCGTCGGGCAGCAGCCCCTTGGCATTGCGCTCGCGGGTGAGCTGTTGGGCAGCGTGATCTTCACCGGCGAGTCGCTCGACTCCGCGTTGGATGCCCTGTCGGTCGATGCGCTGCGCGCAGCCGCCGCTGTGACCGCGCGACTTCCGGATTCCCTCGAGGCCGCCATTCGGATCGCCCGCGCCGCGTACCGTCGGGGACCGACCGAAGCCAACCAGCGCAGCCTTGCATGGACCGTGGCGTTTCACGGCAAGCTGCTGGAAGCGCACGCCCTCGCCGACCCTGCGGACGTTGGCCTGTATACCGAGTTGGCGCTCCTGGGCACGATCCCGGTGGACACCGCATCACGCGTTTTGGCCGGCTGGCTATTCGATGGCGAGGGGGAAGGGATCTGGCACGCGCTGTCGTGGTGGGCCACCCACGGCGAGGCCGCGTCAATCGATCAAGCGATGCGGCTGTGGGATTCGTTGCGACAAAAAGACGGCCTGACGCCGGTCGACACGGCCGAGATCAATCATCTCGTGAACACGGCCGCTGCCTATCTGGCGCTCTCGGCTGGTGACACGACGGCGGCGTTGCGCCGGTTCGCTGCCCTCCAGCCGTGGCCGTGGGAGCCCTACTATCGCGAACGGCTGACCTACGCGCGGCTGCTGGCCGCACAGGGTCGGGACCGCGAAGCCGCCAATCTCCTCGACCAGATTCCGGTTCCCGCGTCCAAGCCGGCACGCCCCGGTGAAGTGCTGTGGCAACTCGAGCGGGCACGCGTGAACGAACGGCTTGGGAATACCGATGTTGCCATCTGGTGTTATCGGTTTGTGGCGAACCTCTGGCATGCGGCCGACGCGTCGCTCCAACCTTTTGTCGACGAGGCCTTACTGGCCCTCCGCCGGCTCACGCGCGACAGCTAGTCAGTCGCCTCGGGGTTTCTCGGAGCGACCCAGTCCGAGCGGCGCTCGCCCAGGACCCGGCGCAGGAACTCTCGTCGCTCGGCGCTGGCTCGTCGCTCGGCGTCTTGGGTGATCTCGACTTGACGTCGTTGTTCGGATCGGCGCTCATCCTCCTCACGACGATCTGCCGCTGCGCGCGCTGGCAGGTGTTCGGTATCGAAGTTGGCATGATCGCTCATGGGACGGCGCCTCCGGCCACTGCGGTGAATGTGGCGTGCTAAATAACATGTCTGCGAGGCGGCAGCAAGCGCGCAGGCGTCACGACGTCAGGGCTCGTCACCCGAGTTGACCGTTTCCTCTTGGAGAAACTGCAGGACCGCAATCTCTTCGCGCCGCAACGCCGCTGTCGGGCGCTCTCTCCTCCGCGCCGGGCTCGGGACGGGGCCGGGTATCGGCGCAATGGTCCCGTTGAGATATGCCTCGATGACCACTGGGTGGATGTAGTACTTGCGGCACACGGCGCGCGTGTTCCCCAGTTGCTGCGACACGACGTCGATCGCGCGCACGATGTTGTGCCGCGCATCCCGTTCATTAGCGGCGGGTCCCAGTTGTCGTAACTCGGTGGCGGCGAGCATAGTCCCTGCCCATGTGCGGAAGTCTTTTGCCGTGACGTCCCGCCCGGTGATGCTCTTCAGGTACTGGTTCACGTCACCCGATGCAACGGCTTGCCGTCTCCCGTCGGCGTCGATGTACTGAAACAACTCCTGCCCCGGAAGATCCTGGCACTGCTGAACGACCCGCGCGAGCCGGCGATCGGTGATCGACACCGTTCGCTGAACACCACTCTTCCCACGAAACTGAAACCGCAGAGTTGCACCGGAGACCTGCACGTGGCGTCTACGCATGGTCGTGAGGCCAAAGGAACGATTGTCACGCGCATACTCATCGTTGCCCACGCGAATCAGAGTCTTGTCGAGTAGCCGTACGACGGTGGCCAGCACGCGGCGGCGCGTGAGACCGCGTGACGCGAGGTCCCGCTCGATGCGCTCGCGGATGTGCGGCAACACGTCACTGAACTCGAGAATCCTGCGGAACTTCGATCGGTCGCGCTCGTCGCGGTACAACGGGTGATAGCGGTATTGCTTGCGGCCACGCGCATCGCGCGCGGTCGCCTGGATGTGACCGGAAGGATCAGGGCAGATCCACACGTCTGTCCACGCCGGCGGAATGACCAGGGCCGCTATACGCCTGCGCTCATCCCTATCGGTGATCAGCGAACCGTCGGGACTATAATACGCCCAGCCCCGCCCGGCACCCCGGCGTGTGATGCCGGCCATGCCGTCGCTGACATAGTTCAAGCCGACAGCGTACGCGGCTTCCCGGTGCTCGTCGGAGCGGGGTGCGGTCACGGCGTCCGCCGGTTGACTAGCGCCGCTTCACCACACGTTTCAACGTCTTCTTCGCACGCTTCACCTTCTTTTTCGCCGCACGCTTGACGCGACGCACCGTCTTCTTCGCCCGCTTGGCTACCCGAGTGGCTTTCCTCTTCACGCGCTTCACCGCCTTCTTTGCCTTCTTCGTCCCGCGACGAACCGCCTTCTTAGCACGTGTCGTTCTTGTTGCCATCTGTCCCCTCCGAGTATGGGTGGCCAGCCTAATGTAGGGTCCCGTGTCACCGCAACCAATCGTCGAGGTGCTCCTCGATGAACCGATCGTCACGCAGTTGGGGGTAAATGGCCCACACTTGGTCGATCGCTTCGGACTGACCAGGTGAGAGGGTGGCGCTCTCATCCAGACACCACGTCCCCTCGAGCAGGCCTTGGCGGCGCAGCACCTCGTGGATGCCCGGAATACAGCCGGCGAAGCGGTGCCGCGGATCGAACACCGCGGCGTTGGCGTCGGTGACCTGGGCTGCCGTCACGAGAAGCTCCGCGGGGATGGGACCGCCGGTTCGTGCAACGCGGCGGCACTCCGCGTGCTGCTCTACTGCGCGTCGGGTCCAGATTGCCCAGTGGCCCAGCAGACCACCCACGATCCGTAGCGGTGCGCCCGCTGCCCGCAGGTCGAATGGGGTGAGCAGGTCTAGCAGGATGTGGTCGTCGTTGCCGGTATAGAGGGCTATGTCATCCGCACGGCCCGATCCGGCGACAGCGCGTACCACGTCCAGCGTGTCATACCGGTTGAAGGGGGCAATTTTGATCGCCACGACGTTTTCGATCTCGACGAGACCTCGCCAGAATGCCGCACCGAGCGGCCGGCCACCGGCGGCAATCTGGAGATAAAAGGCACAGACCGGCATGACGGACGCCACGGCGCGGATGTGGTCGATCAGAGCGGCCGTGGTCGCGTCGGGCACGGCGCCCAGCCTCACCAGGGCGAGGTCGTAGCCGAGCCGAACCGCGGCCTCGGCTTCCTTCACCGCCTGTGCCAAGGGGCCGGTGACACCGGCTACCCTGATGAGCTGTGCGGCACCCGCGTCCTCGAGCGAGTCCAGTGTCTCGCCGGCCAACTGCAGCACCGGCTCGTACATGCCCGTTTGGCGGATCTCGAATTGTGTAGTGTGCACGCCGACAGCGATGCCGCCGGCGCCCGCGGCGGCGTAGTACCGTGTCAGGGCGCGCTGCCGTCGCTCGTCGAGTGTGCGGTTGGCGGTCAGCGCGAGCGGGTGCGCGGGGATCACGACGCCGCCGGCGAGTAGCGCTCTCCAGCTGGTGCCCCTCTTCACCGCTAGAAGAGGCCCTCCCGCTCCTCGAAGTGCGTGGGCCTGCCGAGTGACCGTCCGCCAATCCGCACCCATTCCGCAACCCACTCGATCATGTTGTCGGTCGAGACCGAAGCCAGACCGAACAACTCATGGCATCGGGTGGCGTCGCTCAGCAGGGCCGTCGCGCGCTCGCGGCCTTCCAGCTGCGCCGTGACGCCGAATAGGTCGGCGAACCGGCGTGCGACATCGCGCACGCGCAGTTGGTCGATACCGGTCACGTTGAGCATCAGAGGCGGAGACGTCGCATGCTCGAGGGCGCGGAGAGCAATGGCGTTTGCGTCCCGCTGCCATATGACGTTGACGTATCCCATGCGCAGGTCGATCGGCTGTTCGGCCACGACGCGGTCGGCGATGTCGCGCAGCACACCGTAGCGCAGCTCGACGGCGTAGTTGAGGCGCAAGATCGCCATCGGCGTGTCGTGCCGCTGGGAGTGGTGCTCTAGGATGCGCTCCCGTCCCAGTGCCGACATTGCGTATTCGCCTACGGGGCCGGTCATATCGTCTTCCGTGGGTCCGGGTCGATCGACGGGCCAGAGGGGATAGACGTTACCGGTTGAGAACGCGACTATTCGCGACGTCCTGTACCGGTACGCCACGGTGGCGGGAACGAGCACGTTGGTGGCCCACGTTGCGATGTGCCGGGCATCCGTTCCGAACTTTTGCCCGGCCATCAGTACTACATTCTCGACCTCCGGTAGTTTGGCGACGGCAGCGCAGTCGCTGAGATCGCAGGGGATCGTCCCGATCCCCTCCCGCTCGAGCGCCTCTCTGGCGGCCGGATCGGCGAAGCGGGCGACGCCGAGGATCTCTCGTTGCCGCCCGGCTTCCTCGGAGGCCCTGTGCGCGAGACGTGCCAGGCTCGGCCCCATCTTTCCGGACACACCGAGAACGATGATGTCGCCCTCCAATCGGCGCATCGCATCGATCTCAGCCGGCAGAGGGCGGGAGAGCAGCTCGTCGAGCGCAGCCTCCGGGGCGTGTGGGTCGGTCATGACAGCAAAGGATGGGGTCCCTCGGCCCACTGCTCGAGCTTGTCGTTGGCGATCACGGCGATTGCGAGGTGACTTGCGATCTGGTGTCGCGGCATGATAAATCCTAGACCAACAGTCCAAACGACGGAGGGGTGATGGCAGAACACTCGCTTGATCCGGTGCGCGCGGCGCTCCGGGGATTCGAAGGGGCCGTGCGGGAAGCCGAGGGCGGGTTCATCAAGAACAGTGTGATGGAGCGGCAAAAGGTCGATCGCGCCCGCGAGCGCCTCATGGAGTCCATCATGGAGTTGGTGCGGGCGACGCTAAATGAGAAGGGGGTCTCCTAGTTTTTGTGCCGGAAGGTGATGCGCCCGCGGCTGAGATCGTAGGGAGAAACTTCCACGCTGACGCGGTCGCCCGCCAGGACGCGAATGCGGAAACGGCGCATCTTCCCGGCGATTGTGGCCAGAACGGTGTGGCCGTTTTCCAGTTCCACCCGGAACGTGGCGTTCGGCAGTACCTCCATCACGGTCCCTTCGAGAACGATCGCTTCTTCTTTGGCCATACAGAAACGGGCCTAACGCTAGCGGGCCGTAGGCGTGCTGTCAAAGTCCGTCACGGGGTCGGTCTTCCGTAGTGCATGTGCACTGCCCGAGCAGACCCACCGGGTAGCAGTGTCACAATGAAGAGGTCGTCGTATTCGTTGTCCGCGATCGCCGCCACGTCGGGGACGCCCAGGGCCCGCATCACGTCTGGCGTGGTATTGCTGTGGCCCACGACGAGCACGGTCTGGCCCGCGTAGTCGGTGCGAAGGCGTGCCGCCAGGTCGCTGGCGAATGTCCTGGTAACGGGCGTCTCTGTGACTGGTAGCCCCATCTGGGCGGCCACCGGCCGACCGGTCTCACGAGTGCGGATGAAGGGGGTGGAGAGCACCGCCTCGAACGGGAAGTCGGCCAGTACGTGCGCCAGCTGGTGCGCTCGCTCCTCGCCGGCTTGGCTCAGGCGGGGATCACGCGAGGCGTCGATTTTCTCGGCATGGCGGACGAGGACCACGGTCGTGACAGCGGGCTCACCCTGTGCAACGACAGGCGGTGCGGTGGTCAGCACCACCAGCATGCCGATCGTCCACAGAAGTCCCGGCTCTGATCTCGGCACCCGCATTACTCCCCCTTTGGCGTGCGTCTGAGCGTCTGAGCGTCTGAGCGTCTGAGCGTCTGTGCGTCTGTGCGTCTGAGCACCTGAGCACCTGAGCACCTGAGCGTCTGTGCGTCTGTGCGTCTCAATGAGTAGTGCTGAAGCGATCCAGAAATCCGCGTTCCTTGGCGTTGAGGCTGGCGACCCCGGATGCGGAGATCTTGTCGAGAATCCGATCCAGCTCCTCACGATTCAAGGGGTGCATCTCGTCGCCGTCGATCTTCTTCCAACGGTCACGCGGATCGACGAACGGCAGCGGCTTGAGGTTGGGCTGTGCGCGCCGTTTGAAGCGAGCCGCGGGGGAGAAGTAGTCCCCGAACCTGAGAAAGAGAAAAGCGCCGACGAAGCCGCCCAGGTGCGCGAAGTGAGCGATGCCCTGGCCGCCGAAGCCCAGACTGCCCCAGAACGCGAGCGCGGTTACCCCGATGACCAGCACCCTCGCCGGGACGGGGATCACAAAAAACAAGAGAATCTGCGCCCGGGGAAAGTAGTGCGCGAACGCCCACATCACGCCGAAGATCGCGCCAGATGCACCCACGATCGCCGCAGACGGCGTGAAGATCGACAGCGCCGCGCCTCCGAGGCCGCTCACGAGGTACAGCTGGATGAACCTGCGCCCGCCCATTCGTTCCTCGACCCGTGGGCCAAAGAAGAACAGCATCAGCATATTGAAGAAGATGTGTCCGAACCCCGCGTGCAGGAACATGTAGGTGAACGGGGTCCACGGCGTCTTCCACACGGTTGCGGGCACTAGCCGGGTGTACCGGAAGATCACATTGCCGATAGGGTACGGGAACTCCGAGAAACTCGGGTGGAGACTATAGGTCACCAGAAACACGATCGCGTTCGCGAGCAGGAGCCGCTTCACCCAGGGTGTCAGGAACATCTCATCTCCACCAACGTGCGCATACCCCTTTCAGGTTTCGGAAGGACTCCGCGAGTAAGGAGGTCCCTCAGGGGACTACCGCTCTCCCTACCGTATTCGCATCCGTGCCAAACCAGATGGATCGGGTGGCTGCGTGAAAATACATGTGTCGTACGCTTCCCGCGCCGCTCTCGATGGGCGTCACGCCAAAAAACGCCTCGCTAGCGGGGTCGAACCCGACGAGTCGGTTGGGTCGTGGTCCCGTCTCGACCAACCAGATCCGGCCGCGATCGTCGAGCGCCATCCCGTAGGGGAGGGCGCCACGGCCCGACGGCAGTGGCCACTCCTCGAATGATCCGTCCTCGGGATCGTAGCGGCCCAGGTATCCACCGCTATAATCCCCGTACCACACCCGGCCATCTGAGGTTACGACAACCCGACGGGGTCGCGCGTCATCGCGTGGAAGCAGGATTTCGCGCAATTCCATCGTCGCCGGATCCACGGTGGCGAGCTTGTTTGTACCGAACAGCACTATCCACGGCCGCCCGTCATGCACAACGATGCCATAGGGACGCGCGCGAGGCGTGGGAACCGACACGACGCGAATCTCGTGAGAGGTCATATTCAATACACCCACGTAGTTACTCTGCTGTGCCGTAAACCAGATGTTCCCGCGACCGTCGAACACCAGCGTATGGGGGTCGGTAACCTCGTCCGGCGTGGCGATCTTGGTGATCTCTCCCGTTTCGGGATCAAGCAGCCCAATGTGTTGGGCGCGGTTCCCAGCGTACCACACCATGCCGTCGGCATCGACGATGAGATTGTGTGGTCCGGTCCCGTCGTCGAGATCGAATCGCTGAAAGACGCCCGATTCCGGATCGAGGGCAGCGAGATAGTGTGTACGTTGGCCCACGAACCACACGCGGCCATCGGGCGCGACGTAGGGGTCACGCGGTCGACTCTGCGCCCACGGTACCGTCCACTCCCGTACGTCGACCTGTCCGGGTGACGGGGACGCGGCAAGCGCGGTAACCGCAAGGGCGGTGAGCGTTTGGCGGATCATTGAGTGCGCTCCTGGTACGGACGGTGGACGCGTAAGATGTCCGGTAGGCCCCGGTGCCGCCAACTCACTCTGCCCGTTCGGCTATCGCCACGATAGCGATTCCCCCGCGGACGTTCTGGTTGACTTGCACGCGTAGTTGCCTCGGGGCTATGGCGTACACGATGTCGTCCGCGATCCTCGAGGCGAGACTCTCGCAGAACGCTCCCTCGTCTCGAAATGACCACAGGTAGTATTTCACGGACCGCGATTCGAGGCATCGAAGTGCCGGCTCGTACTCGATAACCACGCTGCCGAAATCGGGTTGGCCGGTGTGCGGGCAGATCGAAGAAAACTCGGTCGCGTCGAGCGTTATGCGCTGTACGTTCGGCGCGGGAAACGATGCGTCCTTCAGCGCCTCCCGGGCCTCATCTGGGTTCTCCGGGCGCGGGAGTGGGCCCGATGTCGGCAGTTTGTTCATGCCCTATTCTAGCCGCCCCGCGTGACAGTTGTCACGACTCTCTCTAGCTTTGGTCATGGCCGAACCCGGGGTCGCGAAGGCGGTTGTGCTACTGAGTGGAGGTGTTGACTCGAGTACGACACTGGCGATTGCCAAACGGGAAGGCTTCCAGCCGTACGCGCTAACGGTGTTCTATGGGCAGCGTAATGCGGTGGAACTGGAAGCGGCGCGCGAGGTTGCCGGATCAATGGGCGTCGCGCAGCACAACGTGGTGAAGGTCGATCTCCGGTCGATTGGCGGTTCGGCGCTTACGGCCGCCATTCCAGTCCCGAAAAACCGGAGCGATGACGAAATAGGGCACGGCGTCCCGGTCACCTACGTTCCCGCGCGTAATATGGTTCTGTTGAGCATCGCACTGGCCTGGGCGGAAGTACTCGGCGCGTACGATATCTTCATTGGCGTGAACGCGCTTGACTACAGCGGTTACCCGGACTGCCGACCCGAATTCACCGAAGCATTCGAAGCGCTGGCCAACGTGGCGACCAAGACGGGCGTTGAAGGGCGCAGAAGGTTCAAAATCCACACACCGCTCATCAGGATGTCCAAGAAAGAGATCCTCGAGGTTGGCTCGAGCCTCGGGGTGGACTACGGGCTCACGATCAGTTGCTACGATCCGGACGACGAACGAAGGGCATGTGGCTTGTGTGATGCCTGCCGGCTTCGGTTGAACGCCTTTGCGGCACTTGGCATGTCCGATCCGGGGAAGTACCGCTAGCCGGCGGGCGTGTACCGTGACGTACTCTGTCAAGGAGATCTACCACACGCTCCAAGGGGAGGGGTATCGCAGCGGTCGATCGGCAGTCCTTCTCCGGTTTGCGGGTTGCAATCTCTGGTCCGGGAGGGAAGGCGACCGCGCGACCGCGACTTGCGGCTTCTGCGACACGGACTTCGTTGGGACTGACGGTGTGGGCGGTGGATCGTTCCGCGGGGCCGCCGCCCTCGCCGACGCGGTAGCCGCGGCGTGGCCGACGTGCGAAACAGCGCAACGATACGTCGTATGTACTGGGGGCGAGCCACTCCTGCAGCTTGACGAGGAGCTCATCGCATCGTTGCACGACCTCGGGTTCGAAGTGGGGGTCGAGACGAACGGTACCATCGAGGCCCCGGCCGGCATCGACTGGATCTGTGTGAGCCCAAAGGCAGGCGCACCCGTGGTAGTTACGCGCGGCGACGAGCTGAAACTGGTATTCCCTCAGGAGGGAGCCGAGCCGGCCTGTTATGTCGGCCGGGACTTCGCGCACTTCTATCTCCAGCCTATGGACGGCCCGGATCGCGATTTCTTTACACAGTTGGCGTGTGAGTACGCGGAGCGTCACCCAGAGTGGAAGGTGAGTATCCAGACACACAAAGTTTTTGGAGTTCCCTGACGGAGAGAGATTTCAACCTGCTAGTGATTGGATGGTGCTATAGCGAAAACACTGGATCAGGTGATCGTTGACCATGCCTGCCGCCTGCATGAACGCGTAGCAGATGGTCGAACCGACGAACGAGAAGCCTCGCCCTTTCAGGTCCTTACTCATGGCATCTGATTCTTTCGAGGTGGCAGGAACCCGTTTCATGGTGCGCCAGCGATTCTGCTTTGGTACGCCGCCGACGAATTGCCAGATGTAGGCATCGAAAGAACCGGCCGCGGTCTGGATAGTGAGAAACGCACGTGCGTTGCGAATGGTCGCCTCGATTTTCTGCCGATTCCGAACGATCCCTGCGTCTTTGAGGAGCCGCTCGACCGAATGGTAGACCAACTCAGACCGGCCTGGAACGCATCGAGCACCATGAACTCGAACAGGCGCCGGTCGTCGTGGATAGGCACGCCCCATTCCTCGTCGTGGTAGGCGCGCATTACGTCATCGCTGTCGGACCACTGGCAGCGGCGCAGTTCTGCGGCGCGAGGCATGGCTCAGCCGATACCGTGCGTGCGGCGCAGGTTGGCAATGCGGGAGCGAACGCTTCCTACGGCGGCGGCAAGATCGGAGTCGGCGCCTTGCCACAGCGATACGAAGCGTTCATACGACGCGACGGCTTCCCGGTAGTCGCCACGCTCCTCGTATAACCGGCCGAGCTCGTAGTGTGCGAGCATCCAGGGCTCCTGGCTCTCGGTTCCGAAGGTGCTGCCGTCTGCCATCCGCTGGTACTCGCGGATTGCGTCATCGATGCGTCCGGCGACGTCGTACGCGTGCGCGAGCGACTCGCGGAAGTACTCGTCACCACGGCGCGTGACGGCGAGTTCGAGCAACTCGAGCGCGCCAGCGGTGTCACCGCGGGCCAGGGCGACCTCCCCCTGGAGGAGTTCGAGCGCGGCGCGGTCGCCGTCGCTCTCTCCCATTGCGGAGTCGATGTCGGTTACCACCGCTTCCGCGGTGACCAGGTCTCCCGCACGCACATGCATCTTGCCGAGCAGAAGGAGAAAGTAGGGGCCGATAAAGAAAGAGTCGTCGCTTCGGAAATTGTCCGCGGCTCGCAGCTGTCTCAGGAATCCGGCGCTGTCGCCGCGCGTGCGTAAAGCCGCAGCGAGATACAGTCGATTGCGCAGCTCGCTCAACCCCTGGTTGGTGATCTGATTTGTGCGAATGGCCTCGCCGAAAAGGTCCACAGCCTCGCGGTACCGGCCTTGGAACATGTCCAACAGCGCCAGGGAGCGTTGGCCGCGGGCTCGTTGTGAGGGGTCCTCGTCAAACATGAGCCGGAACGCCTGCTCGGCGTCATCGAGATACCCGGCCTTCACGAGCGCTGATCCGTACTCGTGGTTGATGAACCCGCGCAGCACCGCGCCGGTATCGATCGCGAAAGCACTACGGTATAGCGGGATGGCCTCCGTCGGTCGGTCTGCCGAGTTGAGGCAGGTGGCCATTTGGAGATAGGCGTTGACCATGCCGGAATCGAGCGAGAGCACCCGCTCCAACGCCGGGATCGCCTCGTCGCACCGCTGCAACCGCATGTAACCACTGCCCAGATTGAACCAGGCGTCGCGGTCATCCGGATAGTCGCGCAGGAACACCTGCAGGATGTTTATCGCCTCCTCCGGCTGGCCCCGGCTCCCGGCGACGAGCGAGCGGATCCACAATCGCTCGCGTTTGGTGAGCCTGTCGGCACTCGCCAGCGCCCGCTCGAAATGCACCTCCGCTTTGGGCCGGTCGTTGAACCACGCGTCCATCAGGCCCATCGATGCGTGTGCCCATGCGAAGGTCGAGTCGTAGCCGAGCGCCTCCTCCCAGAGCGACCGGGCTTGCTGATACTCGCCGGCGGTCCAGGCCTGACTTCCGTCCGTGAACGCCCTCAGCGCCTCCAACGATGAGGTCGTAGCGCGCGGAAGAAAACCGCCGCTGCGCACCAGGTCGAGGCGGGACTCGCCTAACCGGCGCCGCACGGCTCTCCCCAGACGATCCACAGCCTCGAGCACCTCTGACCGACTGCTCGCATCTGCGGAGACGGCGGTGAGGTCCACGCCTGTAGTGGCATCGACGATGCGCGCCGATAGGCTGAACGCGCCGCCCACGCCGGTGATGCTCGGCACGAGTACGACCACCAGGCCTTCGCGCACCGCGACCTCGGTTGCGAGTGGCTCGTCGAGTCGGCTCGTACCCGCCTGTCCCATCCGCTGCAACGTCTCCCGCGTTCGGGCCTCGGGGAACACGTTGACCTGCCGGGACTGCGCGATACTGCTCGCGAGGGCACGGTCCAGGGTGCGGTCGAAGATGCTGTCGCCGGTCAGGTTCTCGAAGCTGGCAATCACGATCCACCCGCGCTCCTCGAACGGCACGCTGCCGAACGGGAACAGCATGGCCCCGGCACCCGCGACAACCGCCAAGACCAGGGCCGCCGCTGCAATCAATACCGGTGGGCGCGATCGCAGAGCCGGGCGCGGAATCGTGGCGGCGCGCTCTGCTTCCAAGGCCTCGACGACCCGCGACGAGGTCGTAACCCGGCTGATCGCCTCCTTAAACCGCGCCGCCGTGGGGAACCGATCCGCCGGCGTCTTTTGCAGGGCCGTGAGGATGGCCTCTTCCACCTCCGGTGTCACGGTACTGCGCTGCTGCGAGACGCGCGGCGGTTGGGCGGTCAGCTGCTGCTCGATGATCGTCTCGGCGCCGCCCGTGAAGGGCGGCTCGCCGGACAGCATCTCGTACAGCATGCAGCCCACGCTGTAGATATCGGAACGGGCGTCGAC
>JAZDCY010000031.1:0-22768 GCA_036679645.1 Gemmatimonadota bacterium
TTCGACTGAACCAACGTGATCGCCGCCGTCAACGTCGTCTTACCGTGATCAACGTGACCGATCGTTCCCACGTTCACATGTGGCTTCGTCCGCTCAAATTTCGCCTTCGCCATGACTCTCGTCCTCTGCGTTTACGCTTTGAGCTTGCCGATGATTTCCTCGGCCTTTGCCTTGGGAATCTCGGCGTACTGTGAGAACTGCATGGAGTACACGGCCCGGCCCTGCGTCGCGGAACGGAGCGTGGTGGAATACCCAAACATCTCCGCTAGAGGCACGCTGGCTCCGATAACCTGCGCCTCCCCCCGTTGCGTCATGCCACCCACCTTACCGCGTCGGCTGTTGAGATCGCCGATCACATCACCCATGTAGTCCGAGGGGGTCACGACCTCTACATCCATTACCGGCTCGAGCAACACCGGCCGGGCTCTCATGACGGCCTCCTTCAATGCCATCGACCCCGCGATCTTAAACGCCATCTCGCTGGAGTCGACGTCATGCGAGCTGCCGTCGATGAGTTCCACGCGGATGTCGACCAACGGATACCCGGCCAAGACCCCGCTCTCCAAGGCACCCTTGACGCCCTGCTCCACCGGACCGATGAACTCTCTGGGAACAGACCCGCCGACGACCTTGTCCTCGAACACGAATCCCGCCCCCGGCTCCGCGGGCTCGAGGTTGATGACCACGTGGCCATACTGACCGCGTCCGCCCGACTGCCGCACGAACTTCCCTTCCACAGATTCCACGCGCTTGCGCACCGTTTCCCGGTAAGCAACCTGCGGCCGTCCAATGTTGGCCTCGACCTTGAACTCCCGCTTCATTCGGTCGACCAGGATCTCGAGATGCAGTTCGCCCATCCCGGAGATGATCGTCTGCCCCGTTTCCGAATCCGACCGCACCCGGAACGTCGGATCCTCCTCGGCGAGCTTCTGCATAGCCTGTCCGAGCTTGTCCTGATCTGCCTTTGTCTTGGGTTCGATCGCCACCGAAATGACCGGCTCCGGGAATCGCATCATCTCGAGGATAATGGGATCGGTTTGGTCGCAGAGCGTGTCGCCGGTGCCGGTGCGCTTGAGACCGATAGCGGCCGCTATGTCGCCGGCGCGCACCTCCGACACCTCTTCGCGCTTGTTCGCATGCATCTGCAGCAGACGTCCGATGCGCTCCTTGCGGTCTTTCGTCGAGTTGTAGACGTGCGCCCCCGCCTCGAGCACTCCGGAATAGACGCGGAAGAACGTCAGTTTCCCGACGTAGGGATCGGTCGCGATCTTGAACGCCAAGGCGCTGAACGGCTCGTCGTCGGCGGCCTTCCGCTCCGCGAACGTCTCGTCGTGGTGCGGTAGGTGCCCGTTGATTGCGGGGACGTCGAGCGGGCTTGGCAGGTAGTCGATGATCCCATCGAGCAGCCGCTGGACCCCTTTGTTCTTGAACGCCGCGCCACAGAAGACCGGGACTATGTGACCCTTGATGGTCGCATGGCGGATCGCCTCGCGAATCTCGTCTTCCGTCAGGCTCTCCTTACTCTCCAGGTACTTCTCGAGCAACTCTTCATGATGCTCGACCGCGGCCTCAATCAGCTCGTGACGGAGCTGCGCCACTCGGTCCTTGAAGGCGTCGGGTATATCGCTCTCGACCCACTTCACTCCCAACGACTCTTCGTCGTAAACCACCTCGACCTGGCGGACGATGTCGATCAACCCGGTGAACAACTCGCCCGACCCCAACGGATACTGGACTGGGTATGCCTTGGCCCCAAGACGCTCGCGCACCATGGCGAGGCACCGGATAAAGTCGGCTCCGACCCGATCCATCTTGTTCACGAACACGATCCGGGGCACGCCATACCGATCTGCCTGACGCCACACGGTCTCAGTCTGCGGCTCGACACCCCCGACAGCATCCAGCACAGTCACGGCGCCGTCGAGCACCCGCAGCGACCGCTCGACTTCAACGGTGAAGTCAACGTGTCCCGGCGTGTCGATGATGTTGATCTGGAACAAGTCGTCGAACCGCTCCCACTCGCAGTAGGTCGCGGCGGACGTGATCGTGATGCCACGCTCCTGCTCCTGCTCCATCCAGTCCATCGTAGCGGCGCCGTCGTGGACCTCACCTAGCTTGTGGGTCCGGCCCGTATAGAACAGGATACGCTCGGTAGTCGTGGTCTTCCCGGCATCAATGTGCGCCATGATGCCGATGTTCCTGATCTTCTCCAGCGCAGTGCGTCTCGCCATATCACGTAGTGCTGTCGTCATTCCTCTGTTCCGTAGCTGCCGTATTCCTGCCGCGCGGCCGCAGTCGCCGCCGGCACGAAAAACGCGGGGCGACCGTCATCCGTGCTTGGACAGGTCTCGCTCCGCTTTCGTCCGGGTCCAACCCTGCGACGCAGGATCCCTTGTGGCAGGGACCCCCGGGATTGTCTGTTTACTCGTTGCTGTCTACCACCGGTAGTGGGCGAACGCGCGGTTCGCTTCCGCCATCCGGTGCGTGTCTTCCTTTTTCTTGATTGAGCTCCCCTCGCCCTTCGAGGCGAGGATCAACTCCGCTGCCAGGCGCTCCGCCATTGACCGCTCACTGCGCGCGCGCGTGTAGGACAGAATCCAGCGCGTCGCAAGCGCGGTCCGTCGGTCCGGGCGCACCTCCACCGGGACCTGATAGGTGGCCCCGCCGACGCGGCGGCTCTTCACCTCGAGCGTCGGTTTGACGTTGTTCAACGCCTGCTTGAACACGTTCACGCCCGGCTGGCCGGTCCGTTGCTCGATAAGGTCCATCGCATTGTAGAACACCCGCTCCGACAACGACTTCTTTCCATCCAACATCAGATTGCAAACGAACTTCGACACGGTCTGACTGTCGTAGCGCGGATCCGGCGGTACCGTACGCTTGACGGCCCGCTGCCGCCGGCTCATCTGGGCCTCTTCGTGCCGTACTTTGATCGACTCTGTTTGCGGTCCGTCACTCCGGCAGCGTCCAGCGTGCCCCGGATGATATGGTACCGCACACCCGGCAGATCTTTCACACGCCCGCCTCGGATGAGCACGATGCTGTGCTCCTGCAGGTTATGCCCTTCGCCAGGGATGTAGCTCGTCACTTCGAAGCCGTTGGTGAGCCGCACGCGCGCGACCTTCCGAAGAGCCGAGTTCGGCTTCTTGGGCGTGGTCGTATACACACGAGTGCAGACGCCGCGCTTCTGGGGACTCCCCTTGAGCGCGGGCACCTTGTCGATCTTGGCGACAGTCTTCCGCCCTTGGCGGATGAGCTGGTTGATGGTGGGCATGACCTCGTCCGGCAGCGCCGGCTAAATCCGGTTCAAATACAGACTTGAGAATGTACTGAAGCCCGGGCGCCCGATCAAGGGCCGGGGGGATCTCCATGGCCAGTGAGGTCTATCCGGGCTGCTTCGCGGCGGCACTTGGGGCACTCAACGGAGAAGCGGTGAACATCCTCGAAACCGCGGTAACGGACTCCCTGCAGAGCCTGGTCGCCCCTTTCGACCTCCCGGCCGATTGCGTTGTAAACCTCGAGCGTTGACCCGTCACATGGGCAGGTAAGTCGGTTCAGCCCGCTACTCGTTGCTTGATCTCGAATGGCCGCAACATGCTCATGGGAGTAGTTGGGCTTCTCGGTCGGCATCATTGCCCTCGGTTGGTGGCCCATTACCGGCGGATCTCCTAGTGATCCCCTAGTTCGCCACGTACTCGAGCGTGATACGGCGGACAGGTTGGCTCGGTGACGGCGCACCGCTCCGGGTGCTGCGAACGGTGTCCCCTGCCCCTGCCGGAAGGTCTGTGAAGAAGAGTCGCGCGCCGGCCCACACCTGCCGGGTGGTGGAATCGCGCACGACAGACGCAACGGCGCTATCGATTTGTGCCGGTCGCATGGGCGCAGGCAACACGAACACCGACACCCGCGCTCTTGCCCTATGCTGGGCGGCCGCGCCTTTGGGGCACAGTGTCGAGCCAGCCAAGATGGTGGCTCCTATAATGAATACTCGCAGCCATCGCATGGTCTTCTCCGGGCGTCCAGCCGAGGGTTGAGCCCCTCGACTGCCCCGGGTAAATGCACCACGGATGCCGCGTCACTGCGGTCTTCAAATGCTTATATGACAACGTGTTAGGTGTCTCTCGCACATCTCGGTCGGACCGACCAACTGTAAAGGTTCTTAACGCCAAACAGGGGTCGGAGATGGAAGTGTCGCCACCTGAGGGGGTTGCAGTAATGTCTCGACGGGTCGCGCGGTGTTAAGGAACTGAGCGGTCCGCCGGCCCACGCCCCGGGCGACGAGCCAACCCGAGTTCCCCTATCCTTTACATAGGGGTCAGTCGAGAGATCCCGAGGTCCAACGAATTCTTCGAGAATTCCGACCGCGGCGAGGACTGAAGGGGACTCGCTATTCGAGATACACGTAAATGTTGCGACTGGTAACGCGGATCGTGCTACCCCGATAGATCCGGCCCACAGCGGTTATGACCGCGCGGTTGCGTCCCGTCACACGCGCGCGTATCACGCCTTCTCGGCCCGTCCGGGCTCGTCGCCGATTCCCATACGCCACCCACCGATACCGCACGAACTCGTGCCTGCGAAAACTGAAGCCGTCCGGAAGGCTCGCGACGAGATCGGACGGCACGGTCCCCCAACGGGCGGTACGTGGGAACGCCTGCGCACCGGCGTAGTAGTCGAGTAGCGCCTCACGAATGATGCCCAAGTCAGCCACCACCGCCGCCGCCGTCGCCCGATCCCGCATGCGCCATGAGACGGGAACCGCGATGTTGGCCAGGATGCCGAGGATGACCACGGCGATCAACGTCTCGATGAGTGTGAATCCACGCCGGCTCATTTTCTCTCCTCGAACTGTGCCTCCAACGCTCCCTCGAGGGGAGCGGTGTCCTCACCATCGCGGTAGATGATGCTGACGGAAGATGCGAGTCCCGTCTGCAGCGTGTACGCGTTGCCCTCCAGCGTGTAAGTGACATCCTCTTCGTACACGCCGACCGTAATCAGGTCGGGGGGAAGTCGCCCCGTGGAGTCCCGATACGTCTCGATCTCGTCGATGGCCAGCAAGATGCCCTCGTAGAGTTCCGCCGCCGTTTCACGTCGGGCAGCAGCCGCATCCGGCTCGGTAGGCCTACGCGCGACGTTCCACGCCGTGAGCCCGATCAACGCAATCGATAGGACAATCAACCGTGGGACCGGATTCTTCCTTCGCCGTACCTGCCTCGGTGCCTGGGCCGCGATCTCGGCCTCCCGCTCCATGATCTCGTCGACGTAGGCACTCCCGGATTCAGGTGACTCGGGTACATCCTTCATGATCAATTCCTCGTGGCACTATCCTTACGCGTATGCGCGACGCAGTGTCGCCTTCACTCGAACGACGAAGCTCGCGGGATCGATCGGCTTGCGGATATAGTCATCCGCACCCTCCTCCATGAGCTGGATTTCCGTCTGCACATCCGCGGTCGCGGTCATCACGATGACCGGGAGGGCGGCGGTGGCCGGTGCGGCTCGAATGCGGGCCAACACATCGCGCCCGTCCATGTCTGGCATCGTGAGATCGAGGATCATGAGGTCGTAGTCCTCTTCACCTCGGACCAGCTCGAGGGCCTCATTGCCTCCGGTCGCTTCGGTGACGCAGTACCCTTCCTTTTCGAGCAAGGCGCGGGCGATCGTGCGATATGCTCCGTCGTCATCCACGAGGGCGACACGGAAACCGCTTGCCTCGACCGACGACGGCGGGACCACTGTGCGCGACGCGCGAAGCAGCGACGCACGGGTTGCCCGGGAGGCTCGTCGCACGGGCGGCTCCGCTTGCGTAGACGGCTCGTCTTCCCCGACGTCGCCGAGTACGCGCTCGATCTCTTCGAGCGTCGTGTCGCCGTTCCGCACCAACTCGGCTCCTGCCTCCCGCAACGTGCGCATCCCGCCGGCGCGCGCTGCATCGGCGAGTTCTAGTGATGTTGGTCCGCGCAGGACGAGATCCTCCACGGCGGGGGTCATCGTGAAGACCTCGATCACCGGTATGCGACCGCGATACCCGGTGCGTCCGCACCGGTCACACCCGACGGCGCGCACGACTGGCCGCACGCCAAAGGGCTCGGCGAGGCGCTCTTCCTCGTCGGTGAGCGCGCCTTCGACCGGCGCGGAGCATTCCGGGCACACGCGCCGTGCTAAGCGCTGGGCAATTGCGCCACGCAGCGTGTCGACGATCGATGCCGCATCGAGGCCGAGGTCAGTGAGCCGTCTGATCGCGCCCAGCGCGTCGTTGGTGTGCAGCGTTGCCAGAACCAGGTGTCCGGTCAGGCTCGCCTGGACGGCGACCTCCGCCGTTTCCTGATCGCGTATCTCACCGACGAAGATGATATCGGGATCCTGACGGAGGATCGCCCGCAGCGCCGATGCAAAGGTCACGCCCTGCTTGTTTTCCACCTGCATCTGGGTCAGTCCGGGAAGCTCGTACTCGACGGGGTCCTCAACGGTCATGATGTTCACGTCTTCCGTTGAGAGATCCCGCAACGCCCCGTACATGGTTGTGGTTTTCCCGGATCCCGTGGGTCCGGTCACCACGACAATCCCGTCCCGGTTGGTGAGGAGGCGCCGGAACGTGCTCAGCTCGCGTGGCGGTAGCCCAACCTCGTCCAGACCTCCGACGCCTTCCGTATCCAGCACGCGAATGACCGCCTTTTCCACCGTGCGGGTCGGAATGGTCGAAATGCGCAGGTCGTAATTCCGGTCGCCGATGCGCACGCGTGCTCGTCCGTCCTGTGGACGGAGCCGGTCGGCAATGTCCATGTTTCCCAGAACTTTGATACGGGAAACGACCCGCGCGAGCGCGGGCATTGGCATCCGCATGTAAGTGCGCAGCACACCGTCAACCCGGAAGCGCACGACGCCTCCACCTCTCCCTGGTTGAATGTGGATGTCACTCGCCTTTTGGCCGATGGCATCCCGAAGGATGAGATTGGTCAACTTGATGACAGGTGCGCCGTCGGCCTTCTCGGGCGTGACCGCTTCGGGACCGATCTCCTCGACGACACGTACAGCTCCCTCGACCTCGGTGTCCACATGGGACAAGAGCGACTCGACGACTTTGTCGGGCGCGTAGGCGGCGTCAATAGCGTCCCGCACACGCGCCGGCGGCGCGACCTCCATGATCGGTTGCCGTCCGGAGGCAAAGCCGAGGGCCTGCTCTACTTCGAGATCCGCGGGGTCGCTGGTTGCCACGACCAGTTGCCGGTAGTCCGCGCGGAGGGGAAAGACATCGTATTTCTGTGCAAGGTTCCCCGGGACCAGTTTCGTCGCGGTAGGCTCAGCGGATTCGAAATCCGCAGTCGCGAGCCGAAAATGCTTGGCAACAAGTTGTGCCAAGCCGTCCAGGGTCAGGCCACAGTGCCCAGAAACCGTCTGCCATGCTTCCGCGGGTGACAGATCAGGCTCCAGAGACAGCGACGCGGCATGCTCCAGTGCGGCGCGCTCCGCCACCGTGACGAGCCAGCCGAGCGATCTGCGACTAGCCATCTTCGTCCGTCGGCTCGAGGTACCTGGTGACCGCGTCGAACTCGTCGCGTATGAGCTCCCAGAGACTCACCACACGCTCTTGGTTGTTTTCGTTTCCCGCCAACTCCGCCTGGCTCGCCAACTCGGCGAGTGTCTGTGCGCGGATCGATCCGGACGTAGACTTCAAGGCGTGCGCGGTCTTGGCCGCGCCAGCCGTATCGCCCGCGGCCACAGCCTCACCGAGCTGCGCGACGATTCCAGGTGTTTCGTCGAGATAGGTGGCGAGGGCCTGATCAACGATCTCCTCGATTCCCGCCTCACGCATCTCGGCGCGAAACGAAACGAGGTCGACGGGCGGTCTCTCGTCAGCGGTCATGTGGCCTGTCCTGCCCCCGTAGGACCCACTCTTCGACCGCCGCGAGCAGTTCGATTGCCTTGAACGGTTTGGTCACAAACCCGTTCATGCCTGCCGCCTCACAGCGCTCCCGCTCTTCGGCCAGTGCATGCGCGGTACAGGCGACGATGGGGAGGTGCTCGTACGCTTCCATTGCGCGGATCGCGCGCGTCGCCGCCAGCCCGTCCATCTCGGGCATTTGAATGTCCATCAGCACCACGTCATAGCTGCGCGCTTGCACCTTCTCTACGGCCTCTCGACCGTTCACCGCCACGTCCACCTCGTGCCCACGCTTCCGCAACATCGCGGTCGCGATCTGCTGATTGACCCGGTTGTCTTCCGCAATTAGGACCACGGCGTGCGGTCGGTCGTTCTCCATGGATGCCGCAGTAATCATGCGGCGCTCCCTACCCCCACCCGGACCGCGCAACCCCAGTAGTCGTTGCAGCGCCGACAGCAACTCGGCCCGGTGTACCGGTTTGGTCAGATAACCGTTGATCCCAAGGTCTCGCGCCTTCTGTTGGCCGCCCACATCCGCGGCGGACGTGAGCATCAGCAGGTGAGTGCCGGCGAGCTGGTCGTCTGCCTGCACGTCCGCGGCCAAACCGAACCCGTCTTTTTCCGGCATGTTCCCGTCGATAATCACCGCATCGTACGGAGCGCCATTCTCGACCGCCTCTCGCATGCGGCCCACGCCGGCATCCGCGCTCTCCGCCTCGTCCGCGGCAGCGCCGACCGACTCGACGGCCTCCCGCACGATTCGCCGCGCTGTCGCGTTGTCGTCAACGACGAGGAAAAGTCGATTCTCGAGGCCGCTGACATCCGCGGGTCGCCGGTCGGTCATCGGCGTCGCCACCGCTCCGAACGGTACCACGAACCAGAACTCGCTTCCCTGGCCGACTTCACTAGCAACCATCAACGCACCGCCCATCAGTTCGACGATGCGCCGCGAAATCGTCAGCCCCAGCCCGGTCCCGCCGTGGGTCCGCGTAACCGACGCGTCCGCCTGCGCGAATTCCTGGAAGATCGTTTCCAGCTTGTCCTCGGGAATCCCGATACCCGTGTCGCTAACACCTAGCCGGACCGTTGCCTTGCCATTCGCCGATCCTTCCGTCGTGAGACTGACTGTTAC
This sequence comes from Gemmatimonadota bacterium, assembly GCA_036679645.1. Taxonomy (GTDB): domain Bacteria; phylum Gemmatimonadota; class Gemmatimonadetes; order Gemmatimonadales; family GWC2-71-9; genus JADFNB01. Next base: position 9,015 of record JAZDCY010000031.1, read on the forward strand.
GTCACCATCCTCGGTAAACTTGATTGCGTTGCTCAACAGGTTGGTGAGAACTTGACGCACGCGCCCGGGATCACCGCGGACCGTCGTCGGTACGTCTGCGTGAATGTCGAGATGTAACTCGATGCTCCGTTCGATCGCTCGCATTCGCAAAGCCCGCGTCGTCATGTCGACCGTGCGCGGGAGATCGAACGGGATTTGTTCGAGTTCGAATTGACCGGCCTCGATCTTGGAAACGTCCAGGATATCGCTGAGGATGGTCAACAACGCCTCACCCGAGGAGATGGCCACATCGATGGATTCGCGCTGACCGTCGGTCAACTCCGTGTCGAGCAGCAGCTCCAGCATACCGAGCACGCCATTCATTGGCGTCCTGATTTCGTGGCTCATACTGGCGAGGAATTGGCTCTTGGCCTGGTTGGCGGCGTTAACCTCGGCCATCGTATCTCGGAGCCGGCCCGCCTGCTCCTCGAGACGCGCCCGGTGTTTCTCTAGCTCGAGGTTCTTTCGTTGAACCTCGAGCATGAGTTCGTCGCGGCCTTTGCGCTCGACAATGGCCCGTAGCTGTGTTATCTCGACCTCCGACAATGAATCGCGGTGGTCCAGATACTTCATGACTTGGACTTGATCGAGACCGTTGTGCCGCGGCAACGGCTGCACGACATCAAAGAACGCGTTGAGCTGGTCACATTGCGGCAATGAGGACGATGCCTGCAATCGCAGCACGAGGGCCAAAGCCGCCGAATCCTGCGACAGCTCAATCGATATTACAGGTGTATTTGCCTGCCGGTACATCCGCCGGCACATGTGGGATATTGCGGCCGCTAGTCGCGTTGCCGTAATCACGTCGGCTGTTAGCGCTTCGACCACGAGCAGAATCTTGCGGCGCACCTCGTTCGCGGCAAGTTCATGAGTTACGCCGATGCTACCGAGCGGAATCATCGGTGATACCTCAGGGCGACACAGGTAGCATCGTCTGACAACTTGCCGAAACGCTGCACGATGTTGTTAGCGATGGCCCTGGCACTCTCATATTGGATCTGCGGATAATCGTGAACGCCAAAGCTCGTGCGTACACCGTCGGTGTACAGCACCAATACATCCTCAGGCGTCAACCGGATCACTTGCTCCACCGGCGAGCGGAGGACATGGCCAAGCGTGCCGTCGACTGAGCGGAGTTGTTTGTCCGTGGGGCCAAACTTGCGGGCCACGGTGTTGCCGACGCCCGCGTAGCGTACCTCGCCGCGCGCGATGTCCAGCACGGCGATTCCTGCCGCGGCTCCGCGGGTTCCGGTGAGTTCCTTGTGAAGGCGGCGCAGCATTTCCACGACGTCGCGGGTCCATGACTGGCGCAGGAAGGTCTCGGCCCGGGTCGCCACGTCGTGGGCATCCGGCCCGTGACCCAGGACATCCACAAGCGCGACAAGCACCACGTCCGGCTTTGCGTCGACGACGGCGACGTCCCCGCTGACGAGTTCGGACACACACGGTCTGCCGGCGTGCGCCCAATCCAAAACCCGCCCCGCGCCCGCTTCTGTTCCGGGGAAGTGCCCGGTGGGGGCGTTCCCATGAGTGACGCTGCAGCGCGCGGCATGGGCCCCGCTGCTCCGAGGTGTTCGGGTGGGAGCGGTGCGCCACTTGGTCAACGTAACTCGAGTGCCCCGGCCCGGTGCTGAGCTAATCTCGAAATCGTCGGCGAGACGCTTCACCCCAGGGAGTCCTAGCCCGAGTGTGCCACCGCTGCTGAAATGGTCCGCCGTGGCCCGCTCGACGTCGGCTATGCCGGGTCCGCGGTCTTGCACGATGATCCGGATACCGGCCCGATCGTGCTTCTGAATCGGGGCCAGCAGGACCTCGCCAGTGCCGGCGTATTTCAGTACGTTCCTCACGAGTTCCGAAACGGCCGTCTGTACCTTGGCCTCGGCCGGTGAATCGCAACCGACGTCCTTGGTCATTCGGCCGGCTTCCAGCACGGCGCGAGTGAGGTCCGCGTCGCCGGCGATCCGTATACGAACGGTTTTTCCGCTCATCGTTCCAGCTTCAAGATTCTGCGTCTTCGACTTCGGCATCGTCATCCCGGTACGTTTCCGCCACCACGGCTCTCTTCCCTTGTGCCCGCAGCGTTTCCACCAACGAAAAGCCGTCATCGAGGTCGAGCGTCGCATGGATTCCCTCGTCGTCGATCCCAAGCTCTATCAGTGCCGACACGAGGCCCGGCCGAAGCCCCACCAGGACGGACTGTGCCCCCATCACGGACGCCATGGCCAGCGTTCGTCGCAGGGCCTCGAAATCCTCCGCGTCCATGACCTCGACGCCGGTCACGTCTACGATCACGCCGGCCGCGCCGGTACGCTGAACGTATTGGAGCAGGTCCTCCTGGAACTGGCGAAGAACATCGTCCCTAAGATCCAGTTGCACGGAGGCTACGACACAGTCGCGAGACAAGGTCAGCGGAACGCGCGGGACGTCATCACCTTCCATGGCCGCCTGTTACCTCCCTAATCTCCAGGCGCAAACTACGCAGCGCGTCGCCGAGCGCGTCGCTCATCGTGGCGGTCGTGTTCACCCCGCCGATTTCGATTCCGAGTTCGACGATGGTCTGTGCGATCGCCGGCGAGACACCGGATATCGTGGATTCACAGCCCATCAGTCGCGTGGCTTTCGTGATCTTGACGAGATGGTTGGCTACCGCGGTGTCCACGACGGCGACACCACTGATGTCCAGGATGACTATCCGAGCGTGGGTATCCAGGATTTTGGATAGGGTTGCGTTCATGATGTCCTGCGCCCGCTTGGAGTCGATGATTCCCACGAGCGGGAGCAACAGGATTCCGGTCCAGATCTCGGTGACCGGCGTCGACATTTCCATCAGCGCTTGGTTCTGCGACGCGATCATTGCCTTTTCGATCTGGGTGTATGCCTCGACTACGATGCCGATGTCGAGATGGAGCAGCCGTACGACGGACTGTTCTTCGGCAATCCGCTGCTCTTCGCTCGTGCCTAGCTCGCGCAGCATCTCACCCATGATACCGAAAAACTTCGTTGTGCCCGCAAAATAGGTGGTCAAAGCCAGACCAATCCGGGAGTGGGTCTGTCCGATGACGCGTCTGCTTTCGAGGTAGTTCTCATCCACGTTCGCCGCGAAGAACGCTCTCCAGTACTCGATCTGTAGTCGCTTGACCCGGTCCAGTACCTCGGTGTCCGAGAAGAACACGTCGAACTCCGGTTGACCTGCGAGCCACAAGCAGAACCTGTCCACCATATCGATGAGGTGAGGCTCTAGCGTCTCACCGACGGCTCGGATACGACCAAGATCGTCTTGGGAGATCGCGTACAGCTCGAGTAGCGCGGCCGGATCGGTGATCAGGGAAGTGTGCATGGGTTCAGAGGACACCGTCATTTGATGGGCTCCTTTTGCTCGCGTCAATCCAGCTCGAGTTCCCTGATCTTCTTTATCAGGGTCACGCGAGAGATGCCGAGATCTGCTGCTGCTCGGGTGCGGTTCCCGCCATGGCCACGCAGGACACGCCCGATATGCTGGCGGGTGGTTTCCTGGAGCGACCGGAAGCGGTGGCCGGGCAAGCGAGTAGCCCGACGTCGCAGCTCGCCCGGCAGGTGCTGGAGCCCGATGGCCGATGCAGTGCGCGCCATGATCATGCCGCGTTCGAGGACGTTTCGCATCTCCCGCACGTTGCCGGGCCATGGATAGGCGAGGAGGCGCTCGAGGGCATTGCTGTCGAGATCGGTGGGTGCATCGGGAATCTCCGTACTCAGTTCCGCGAGCACCTGGCGTACGAGGTGAAGCCGGTCTTCCCGCGTGCGGTCCCGTACCGGCGGAAGCTCGACGATCGATACCGCGATGCGGTAGTAGAGGTCCTCGCGGAAGCGTCCTTGCTCGACCGCCAGTTGCAGATCGTGATTGGTCGCGACAATCAGCCGGACATCGGCGGCGATCTCGCGTGTGCCGCCCAAGCGCCGGAAGCGCCGCGACTCGAGCACGGTCAGCAGCTTGGGCTGCAGCTCGACGGTGAGGTCGCCGATCTCGTCGAGGAAGGCGGTACCGCCGTGGGCGACCTCCAGCAAGCCGAGCTTTCGGTCCCTGGCGTCCGTAAACGCCCCGCGCTCGTGTCCAAACAGCTCGTCCGCGAGGAACGGAGCCGTGAGCCCGGCACAGTTGATCTCCACGAAGGGCCCGTCGGCTCGAGGGGAGGCTGCGTGAATGCGTTGGGCCACGCGGCCCTTACCGGTGCCACTCTCCCCGGTGAGGAGTACCGTCGTGCGCGGGCTCCCGGCGATGGTTTCGAGTTCGCGCTCTTTGGCCTGCATGGCGGGGGACACGCCCAGCGTTCCCGTGAGCGTCGATTCCTTGTACGCACGCCCGCGCAGGCGCCGAACTTCGCGTCGCAAGCGGGCCTTCTCACAAGCCCGCGCCACCGCGACCGCGAGGTGCGGCAGCTCGACGGGTTTCGTGAGGAAGTTCTCAGCGCCGCGCTGCATGGCGGACACCGCGGTCGGAACGTCCGCCCGGCCGGTCAAGAGCACGACCACCGCACCGTCTTGCCGCAGATCCTCGAGCACGTCGAGTCCCGAACGATCTGGCAAGCCGATATCGAGCACGACGACATCCGGCCGCTCGCGTCGGTACGCCGCGACGCCGCCGTCACCTGTCGGCTCGGCCAGCACCTCGTAGCCCATTCCGTCGAGAGCCCGGGCGAGGGTCTCCCGAATCTCCGGGTCGTCGTCAACGATCAGGACCGTCTCCGATCGCGTACCCGAGACGACCTGCCGCTCGCGTGCCGCCGCCGTTCTGCCCGCCCCCATGCCCACGGCCTACTGCACTGACCCGGCGGGCTCGAGCGGGACCGGGATTGGGCGTTCGGGTCGGTCGTAATCTCTCCCGCCCCCGACTACGCTCCCGAGCCCAATCGCACCGGCGACGAGCACGACGATGACCGCGACGCGAGCCAACCGCCGCTTCAGCCCCGGTCGCAGGCGCGCCCGTAGTTCCCGGTTATGGCGTCGCAGCTCGGCCTTCTCGGCCGCCTTCTCGACCGCCGCCGCCAGGTGCGGCATGTCAATCGGCTTCTGTAGAAACGTTTCGGCACCCAGACGCATTGCCTCAACCGCGGTCGCGACTTCGCCCCGGCCCGTCAGCATGATCACCGTGGCGTGCTTGCGCCGCAGCGCAGCGAGCACGTCCAAACCGGACATCCCGGGCATGGAGTAGTCGACGACCGTGACATGCGGTTCGACCTGTTCGAAGAGACCCAGGCCTTCCGTGCCGGACGACGCCGAGAACACGTCGTGGCCCAGCGCGGCGAAGTAACGGGTTACGGGCTCGAGAACATGTTCATCGTCGTCGATGAACAAGATCCGGTAGGTATTCATATGTTCCTCCCATCTTCCGCGTCTTCCGCGTGGATCCAACCTGCTGTTTCGTCCGTACCGACGAAGACGAGGACTTGTCGACGCCCCACCACCGCATCGAAAGCGTCCATCAGGTGGGGATCGATCACGGTTCCGGCCAACTCACGCATCCGGTCCGCAGCCGCTTCGGGCGTCAGCGTGTCTTGATACGGGCGGGCCGATGTGAGCGCTTCGTAGATTTCAGCCATACAAATGATCCTGCTCCCGATTGGTATTTCCTCGCCGGCCAGACCGTCCGGATACCCACGTCCATCCCAGCGTTCGTGGTGGCTGCGCACGTACGACGCGACCTCGGCCAATGGCTTCACCGGAGCCAGGATCTGCGCACCGACGAGCGTGTGTTGCTGCACGTGCGCATACTCGTCGTCGGTCAGGGGTCCCCGCTTGTTCAGCACCGCATCTCGAACCCCAATCATGCCCAGGTCATGTAGCCAGCCGGCGAGCCGGATGTTCTCCACCTGGTCTTCCGGCAGCCCTGCATCGCCTGCGAGGCTGGCAGCGAAAGACGCCACGCGTGCGGAATGGCCGGCCAGGTACTCGCTCTTGGCCTCCAGCACCGTGATCAGAGCCTTGAGCGTGGCAATAGTGAGGTCATGGGACCGCTGATGCTCCAGCCGAATCTCCACACTCTGCCGCGACACCTCGTTCTTCACCCAGACGTTGATGCCGCGGTCCTGAAGCTGCGTATCCCTGCGCCGGGAAGCACGAGTCATGGCTGACTCGAGATCGCTGAATTCGACGGGTTTAGTCAGATAGTCGAAGGCACCGCGCTGAAGGCATGTCGTAGCGCTCGTCGCGTCCGCCAGTGCGGACAGTATCACGATCCCCAGATCAGGATCGATCTCCAGTGCGGCAGGAACCGCATCGATTCCGCTCATGCCCGGGAGTCGGAGGTCCAGCAGCATGAGCGCGAACCCACCGTCACGCAGCCGCTCGAGCGCGACTTCGGCGGACCCGGCCGTGGTGACCTCGAACCCACGCTCCCGCAGGAACGCCGCCATGATCTCACGAAACCGGGCCTCATCATCTACGATCAGCACGGACGCACCCTTCGGCGCCGACGCGCTCATGGGCGCATCAGTCTGTTGTTGGCGTGATGGACTGGTCATCTTCGTTTCTCCGCTCAGGGACCCGCGGGAGAGCCGCAGGTCTTCGTTTGTGCATTCACCATGCGTTCGCGCGCGCGATCCGCGGGATCGTTCGCTATTTCCGCGGCGTTTGGGGCCCCCGTGTGCCGCTCGATGCACTCGACGACTCTATCGGGATCCAATGGCTTTGCCATGAAGGGATAGCCCCCGATGTCCTTGCCCCTGGGGCCAACCTCCATGCGCTTCACGAGGGCGGTGAGAAACACTATCGGTGTATCCTTCACCATCTCGTCCTGACGGACTTGCGCCGCGATCTCGGGTCCGTCCACCTCCGGCAGGACGACGTCCAGCAGAATCATGTCGGGGCGGAAATCCCGGGCGGCCTGAACCGCCAGGGTGCCGTCGTTCACCGTACGGACTTCGTACTTGCCGGTGTCCTCGAGGTACAACGCGAGTGTGCGTGTCACGATGGGCTCGTCGTCAACCAGCAGAATGCGCTTCTTCCCCATTGGTCTCCTCCTCCGGAACCGGAAAAACAAGGGTCGCTCGCGCGCCGCCCTCTTCCCGGTTTGTGATGTCAATCGTGGCGTCGTGCATCTCGATGATCTGCCGAGAGACCGACAGGCCGAGGCCCGTTCCCTTTCCGGGTGACTTGGTAGTGAAGAACGGATCGAACAGCCGGCCCAGCTTCTCAGCCGGGATACCCGTTCCCGTATCGTCAATCTCCAATACGACGAGGCTCCGGCCGGTGTCAAAATCGTGGGACCGCTCGCCCTCGCTTTGTGCACTGATCAGCGTCTCGGCGGTCACGTACGACCTCACGGTGATCGTGCCCTGCGGTTGCGTAGCATGCGCGGCGTTCGTGAGCAGGTTCACCAGCACCTGCTGGATCTTCATGGCGTCCAGGTCCAGCGGTGGGATGTCCTCGGCTAGCTCTCTACGCAACGTGACGCGAGCCGCGTGCAGCTCGTGCTTCACCATCTTGGCGGAGCTCGTGACGAGCGCGCGCAGGTCGGTCCTTCTCGCGTTCAGCTCGTTCGGCGCGGAGAAATCCAGCAGTCCCATGATCACGGCATCGGCCCGGTTTACGGCCTCCTGCATGTCATCAAGCAGAACCCTGGCGGGTCCGTCGTCCGCTACGGTGTGCCGTGAGAGATACCGCACCCCCGTCAGCAAGGTCATCAACGGGTTCTTCACCTCGTGGGCGACCCCTGCAGCCAGTTGTCCTACAGCCTCGAGCTTCTCGGCCTCTATGAGCTTCCACTGAGCAAGTTGGAGATCGACGTGCGATTTCCGAAGGTCCTCATACGCCGTGCGCAGTTCCCGCTCGGCGTTCTCTCGGCATGCGACGGCTGTCCTGATCTCGGAGAACCAGCCCAAGCCAAGCGCGAGGCCAATGTACGTTGCGATCACGAAAACGATCGGCGCCCAATCGGCCATCTCCCAACCGAGCAGGAGGCCTCCGACGTAGCTCAGGGACAAGCCGGCCATGCCCGACGCCATGGCAAACATGACTCGGGTCCAGCGTCGGTAGTAGCACAGCAGGAAGGCGGGAATGAGGGCGAGCAACCACGCGAGAAAACCGTGTTCTGTCAGCGACTCGGGAAACAGGACGGCTCCAGCCAGCGAGACGCCCAGCGCGCCCGCGGATACGATGAGTGCGCGCACAGGAACGATCCGGAGGCTCGACGCCTCGGAGACCGCATCTACTGCGACCGGGCTAGTGACACGGCTCTGATCCATACCCAGTATCACTCGGAATCCTCCAGCAAATCGACAACAGCCACCATGAGGTCCTCCGACTCGAACGGCTTGGCCAATGTCCGGGCGGCACCAAATCGGCGCGCTATCTCGAGCACGTTGCTCTTATCCATGACCCCACCACCTGACATGGCGATAATCTTCGCCTCGGGCGTCTGTTCTCTGATACGCATTGTCAGTTCCATACCGTCCACGTTGCCCATGAAGATGTCAACGATCGTGAGGTCGACCGAGTGTTCGCCGAGCATCTCCATGGCCTGCTCTCCGTCCGATGCCTGCAGCACCTCGTACCCCACCTTTCGGAGCAGCTGCGCAATTGCAGCGTTGACGCAGGGATCGTCATCGACAACCAGAATCCGCGCCATACGCGCCCCGCTTACGTCCGCAACTCTCTCACCCCGCCGAAGCGACGAGTCATCGTCCACAACCAGCATCCGCGGCGCAGGGTCCATTTCACTCGGTCGCATCGTTACGATCTCTCGGTTGCCCGGTTACGATGTGCCGCCTGGACAGTTTCGATCTCGGCGCGGTGATTCATGAAACCATCGAGCACCTTCGGATCGAAATGTGTGCCCCGCGCCGCGGCCATCATCTCGTACACGGTGTGATTGGCCAACGCCTTCCGGTACGCTCGATCGGTGGTGACGGCGTCGAAGTAGTCTGCCACGGCGCAGATGCGCGCGAAGAGCGGGATCTCATCACCTGCCAAACCGTGGGGATACCCGCTTCCGTCCCACCACTCGTGATGGCACAGTGCGATGACCGCGCCTGCCCGGAGCAACTCGGAGGGTGACCCACTAAGGATGTGGGCGCCAATGATGGTGTGCTCCTTCATGACCTCCCACTCTGCGGCGGTCAGCTTCCCCGGCTTGAGCAGGATGGCGTCGGGAATTCCTAGCTTGCCCACGTCGTGCATGGGGCTGGCATGGCGGATGACCTCGATGTCCCTCGGGGAGAGAGGAAGCTGCCGACCCAAGCATTCGCAGTACAGGCCGATCCGCTCGATGTGTGCGGCGGTATCGCGGTCCTTGTACTCCGCCGCGAGGACGAGGCGACGGATCGTGTCGAGATGCGCGGCCTTGGTGTCGCGGTGAGCAGTCGCCGTTTCCTCGAGTGCACTTCTCAGTGCCACCGTCCGCTCCGCAACCGTCTCTTCGAGTTCCGCTCGATGCCGCTTGAGCGCGTCGGTGGCTTCTTTCATCTTGAGGAGCCACGTCGACCGAAGCCGTAGTTCGGTGATGTCGAACGGTTTCGCAATGAAGTCGTTCACCCCCACCTCCACGGCCCGCAATCGATCTTCCCGCCCATTGAGACCTGTGACCATGATGATTGGGAGATCGCCATACGCGTGATCACCGCGAATCCGTGCGGCGACAGCATAGCCGTCCATCCCGGGCATGGCGGCATCGAGCAGGACGAGATCGATGTCGCGATCGAGCTTGGCGATTCCCTCGAGGCCATCCCGTGCCGTTTCTACGTCGTGCCCGAAGGAACGCAGCACGCGCGCCAGCGTGCGACGCCCGTCGCGATCGTCGTCCACTACGAGGACCCGCTTCCGGTCGGTCGCCGGCTCCGTCTCCTGTTGCGGCACGGCAACGGGCCTCTCAGCTACCAGGTTCAGCATTTTCAGCTCCTGGCCGCGGCGACGCGCTCCGGTTCGACGGCGTTTCTTTCTTCGCCCGGTGCCACGCCCGGGCCGTCTGGGTTCGCGTCGAGGGCCTGCCGCACTGCCGCGAGCAACTCATCCAATGTCCAGGGTTTGGCGACCGTCGTCACGTTCCGGTGCATCTTCAACTCTTGCCGCAGTGTATCTCGCGAGTAGCCGGAGGTCAGTACGAAGGGAACGTCCGTGTTCCTGCTGCGAATCTGCCGCAGCAATTCGTATCCACCCATCTCCGGCATGATGACGTCCGATATCACGAGATCGATCTCGTCGGCGTGCCGCTCGTATTCGCGCAACCCGGCCTCGCCATTCTCCGCGGTGACGACCGCGTAACCGTGGTGCTCGAGGATGCGGGATCCCGTGCGGCGCAATGCGTCCTGATCCTCGACGTAGAGGATGGTCTCGGTTCCGGCGCGGACCTCGCCGCCGGCCGTCGTCGGCCGCGGCGCCGATACGACCGTGCCGCCCTTGGCAACCGGGAAGTACAGCGCGATCGTCGTTCCTACGCCGGGCTCGCTGTCGATGCCGACATAGCCGCCGTGCTGTTTCATCAGTCCGTACACCATCGCCATGCCGAGACCCGTTCCGTCCCCTTCAGCCTTGGTGGTGAAAAACGGCTCGAAGATGCAGTTCCTGGTGGCCTCGTCCATGCCGATACCCGTATCCGTCACCCTCAGGACCGCGTATTCTCCCGATTCCAATCCCGGCAACGGCGTATCCACTACTTCCGGAGCGAGGACAAGGGTGAGATCCCCACCCTCGGGCATGGCGTCGCGGGCGTTGGTCACGAGGTTGAGCAGGATCTGTTCGACGGCTCCCCTGTCGCCCTGCACGGCTGGGATGTCGGTCCCAATGTCGTGCTTCACCGTAATGGTCTCGGGGATGAGACGACTGAGGATCGAGGAGAAATCGCGCACGGCCGCACCCAGATCCATTGTTTCCATCTCCAGCTCGGCCAGCCGACTGAACCCCAGCAACCGCTTCACCAACCGCGCCCCGTTGCGGGACGCTGCGGCAATGTCGTCAACGGCGGCGTGCAGATCGTCGCGAGCCGGATCGATCTTCTCTTTCAGCACATCGCCGTTTGCGATGACCACCGACAGAAGGTTGTTGAAATCGTGAGCGATCCCCCCGGTCAATTGTCCGATTGCTTCCATCTTTTGGGCTTGCCGAAGCTGAGACTCCAGCGTGCGCTGCTCTGTGACGTCCTCTACCACCATCTCGAAGTGCCCGACCTCGCCTGCGTCGTTGCGCACAGATCGGCCGCTGAGCCGCACCGTGATGACCCTTCCGTCCTTCCGGCGCCACTCAGCCTCGCCCCTGGCAAGCCTGCTGACCCCCACCTGTTGCTCGATCAGCCGCCGCCGCGCGCCCGCCTTTGCGTAGACGTTCCGGTTCATATCGAGCGCGAGCAGTTCCTCTTCGGAGTCGTAGCCGAGCATGCTGACAAGTGCGGGGTTGGCCGAGAGAAACCGGCCCTCCGGCGTCGACCGGTAGATGCCATACGTCGCGTTATCGACGATGCCGCGGTAGTCCGCCTCAGACCGCCGCAGCGCCTCCTCCGCCCGTCGGCGCTCGGTGATGTCCGACTGGATGGCAAGAAATGCCACGATGGCGCCGTCGTCGTCGAGAACAGGGCTCACCGAGACTTCAACATCCACACATCGGCCATCTTTCGTCCGGTTGACCCTTTGCCCCTTCACCGTCTCCTTGGCGAGAAGCGCCTGCCAGAATACCTGGTACTTCTCTTGGCCGCACGTCCCGCTCTTCAGGATCCGAGGAGTGGCCTTGCCCACAACCTCTGCGGCGTTGAAGCCGTATAGCCTGGTGAATTCGGGATTGACGTAGGTGAAAATCCCCTCCCCGTCAGTAAGAAAGACCACTTCGCCGGAAGACTCTACCGCCCTGTGTAGCTTGGTGAGTTCTTCCTGTGCTCGTTTGCGCTCGGTGATGTCGCGTGCAACCCCGAGCACAAGACGCTGCCCATGGATGGTGACCGGGAAGGTGCGGATCTCCACGGTGACGTGGTCGCCGTCTTTCCGAGTCAGCGTGAACTCAGTAGGGCCCGTAGGCTTGCCCCGAGCACTCCGGGCAAGAAGGGCCGCTGCTTGCGGGAGCTGTCTCGCGGACAACAGACTCAGCTTCAAGAAGCTCCGCCCGATAAGCTCCTCACGCGCATGGCCTGTCAGTTCCTCTGCAGCGCGGTTGCCGTCGACGAACGTGCCCTCGAGGTCGATCAGGTAATAGGCGTCCGGAGCGAACTCGAACAGGACGCGTAGCCGCTCCTCGCTTTCCCGCAGGGCTCGCTCCGCCTCGAGCCTCTCAGCCTGGTCGCGTGCCCGCCCCAGCGCGCTCTCAACCGCCGGCTTCAACCGGGCGAGCCGATCCTTGAGCACGTAGTCCGCCGCACCGGCCTTGATGCAGTCCGCCGCGCTCTCCTCGTCGAGCGCCCCCGTCACGATGATCACCGGAAGGAGCGGCATATGACTGTGTGCAATGCGGATCGCATCGATCCCGGTGAACCTCGGGAGGTGGTAATCCGCCAGCACGAGGTTGGGTGCGAAGTCCGCCAGCGCGCGTTGGAACGCCGCTCGTGTCTTCACCCATTCGACCTGGATCGAGAAGCCATCGCTGCGGAGCCGGTCTTGCAGAAATTCCGCATCGGCCTCGTCGTCTTCCAGCATGAGGACGCGGAGTCGCCATCGCTCATCATCTCGCGCTTGGTCGTACACGCTGTCCCCAACCTGGGAGAGGTCAGTCATGTCGCATCTCTGGCTGATTGACCCCGGTCCAGTAGTGCACGGTGCGGCAGATCACGGCGGTAAACTGGCTGGCGTCGAGGGGCTTCACTACGTAGCTGTTGGCACCCAAGCGGTAGCTTTCCGCAACATTCCGCTCGTCTCTGGAGGAGGAGAACACCACCACCGGGATCGAACGCGTTCGCGGGTCCGCCTTGAGCACTCGAAGAAACTCGAAGCCCGAGACCTTGGGAAGAAAGAGATCGAGCAGAACGAGTCGAATTGGCGTGCGCAGGTCACGACCGGCGAACTTGCCCACACCGCACAAGAAATCCTGAGCCTCGGCACCGTCACGAACCGCCGCGGTTCGTGACGCCATGTCGCCGAGCGCAGAGAGAGCCAGATCGCGGTCGGTCGGGCTGTCTTCCACCAAAAGGATTTCCTCATTGGACATTGATGTAACCCTTTCGAGGTCAGGCATTCTCGCTGTTGAACACTGTGACATTGATTGACCCGCTTCTCTCACGCGAGACCGGCATCGACGGCTTCCAGCAGCTCGTCGCGCGTGAAAGGCTTGGCCAGCGCGCGGACCGCTCCCAGCGATCTCGCCCGTTCCAGCACCTCTGCCCCATCCTTGAACCCACCGCCCGAGATCGCCACGATGTTCGTGTTGATTCCCTGCTGGCGCACGCGGATCGTGAACTCGATCCCGTCCATACCGGGCATGTACGCATCCGTGATGAGGAGATCGGGAGGGTCGGTACGCATCAACTCGAGCGCCACGTCCCCGTTGGGCGCTTCACAAACCTGATGGCCCTCGGTCTCCAGGTGCTTGCGCAGGACCCGGCGCACGGCACCGTCGTCATCGACTACGAGAATCTGGGCCACGGCTGCTGTCCTTCCGGTTGGGATGTGTCGTGAGTCTGCATTCCTCAAAGGCAGCGAGTGTGCCACCGACGGGGCGCACGGGGTATCGCAAGCGACGCCATGTCAAGTCCTTCTCGAGTAGCGTGTTACGCGCTCGACCGATCCGAGCCAGAAGACGGTTTGTGGAGTGGGGATTCACGACGGTGAGACGGA
>JAZDCY010000032.1:0-3296 GCA_036679645.1 Gemmatimonadota bacterium
CGCCCGGACCGCGCACCACGATCTCCGCGTTGAGCGCGAGCATCGTTGCGGGGTGGTCGTTGCGCGGGTCACCGTGCGCAAGGTTGCCGCCGAGCGTCGCGCGGTTGCGTACCAGCGGATCTGCGATCACCACGGTCGTGTCGTAGATGAGCGGATACTTGCTCTTGATCAGCTCCGACCGCTCGAGGGACGACTCGCGCGTGGCACCGCCGATCTCGAGAACTCCGTCCGCCTCCTCGATGTACTCCAGTCCCGGGATCTTGCCTATGTCCACGAGCTGCGTGGCAAAGCCCAATCGCAGCTTGAGCAGCGGAGCAGGCCGATCGCCTCCTCGAGCGTGCCTGGCGAGTGATAGTCAAAGGCTGAAGGAATCATGCGCGCTCCTTGCCGCTAGAAGATGAGGAAATACAATACCAGCCCGACCGCAACACCTAACCAGAACCTCGGCCGGCGTAACGTTCTGCCCACTGCACGGCTGCCGACCTTCGCGCCCAAGGAAACCACATCTAGCGCGTCATCATCTCCATCCGCGTCCGTTCCGCCCACCGGCGCCCGACCGTGATCCGATGGATCCGCGGCCGTATCTGCGGCCGTCAACTCCGCTTTCATCTTCTCGGTGAACGTCTGGAACAGCTGGTCGCTCACGCTCTGAATCATGCCCTGCCCGAACTGCGCGAGGATACCCGTCACGTTCACCTCGGACACGACGTTGACAGCGGTCCCCCCATCCGTCTCGGTGAGCCGACTCATCATCTTCATGTCCGCCCCGCCTCGCCCACGGACATCCTGTCCACGGCCCGAGATCTCCGCCGTACGCGTCTCGAGATCGAGGCGCTCGAAGACGATCTTGCCTACCGCATCCACGGGCGCTTCCACCGTAAACGATTTCTCGATCGCTATCGCCATCGACTACGTCGCCAGGTGGGGGACGACCCGTTCCAACGACTCGATGTTGTGCGCTGCCGCGAAATGATCGACGAACGGCAGGGCCGCCTCGATCCCCCGCGCCTTGGGTTCGTAGCGTGGATCCCCGAGCAGCGGGTTGAGCCAGACCACACTGCGAGCTGCACGCTGGATGCGTCGCATCGCGCCCGCCAGCACCGCGGGATCGCCACGATCGAGCCCGTCGCTCAGGATCACGACCACCGTCTTGCTGTCCACGACACTTGGCAGGTACCGGTCGACGAACTCACCGAAACATTCCCCCATGCGTGTACCGCCCGACCAATCGGGTACCGCGGTCGCCAGGCGTTCGAGTGTGCGGTGTACCGCGCGCCGTGAGAGCCACGGATTGATCCGCGTCAGGGCCGTGTTGAACACGAACAAGTTCGCCCGGCGGATCACCTTGCCGAGCGACAGGACAAAGGCGAGGAGAAACTTGGTGTGCGGGTCCATGGATCCGCTAGTGTCACACAACAGGACCAGGCGGGCCCGCTCGATCGGTCGCGCGCGCCGCGCAAAGGACAGCAGTTCCCCTCCGGTCGCCAGTGTGCGCCGGAGGCTGCGCCGCATATCCACGAGTCCCTTGCCTCGGGTCGGCACCAGCCGCCGACTCCGCCGCGTGGCGAGCCGTACCGCCAACCGCGCCATGATCTCGTCCATACGACGCAGGTCTGCTTCCGACCATTCCTCGAACGGCTTGCGCCGGAGGAGAGCCGCGGGACTGTAGCCTATCTCGTCCCCGTCCGCCGCGTCGGCACCGTCACCCTCGTCTCCCATCTCCCGCACCCGCCGCACGGCGTCCGCCGGCTGGCGCACCGTCCGCCCATATGGCGTTGGCGGAGCGGAACGCCGACCCGCGCCGGGAAGCTCTGCCGTGTCGTCGGTCCACCACCGCGCGAACAGCACGTTGTACTCGGCCCGATCGTGGGGTTGAATCTTCAGGGCAATGCGCAGCGCGCGCCGGATCTCAGCCCGATCGCCAATATCAACCAGTCCCAACGCGCCGGCGCCATCGATCTCGTCGGACAGGCTCAGCCGCACTTCCGCCCCTCGCAGCGCACCACAGAAGCGCGCGAAGTGAGTAACGAGGTCGCGCCCGGTCACCCGACAGCCTCGGCCTCGCGGGTCGCCTTGGCAAGCAGTGACTCGATCACATCGCGACCCACGTCCTGCACGTCGCGGTGGTCCTTGAGAATGCACCCCAACGTGAGCTCCACCGTTTCGGGGTCGAGATGGTCGCCGTGCAGCTTCACGAGGGCCAGGGCCCAGTCGATCGTTTCAGATACGCCCGGCATTCTGGAAAGCGGACGGTCGCGTAGCCCCTGCACGAACGCCGCGATCTCCGTCGCCAACCGCTCGCTGACATCGCGCACGCGACTCTTGATGATGCGGACTTCCTTCTCGAGACTCGGGTGCGGGACGTAGAGATAGAGACATCGCCGGCGCAGCGCGTCCCCAATCTCGCGCGTCCGGTTGGAGGTCAGCACCACGTGCGGCTGATGTGTGGCGATGATCGTTCCCAACTCCGGGATCGTCACCTGAAAGTCCGACAGCACCTCGAGTAGGAACGCCTCGAATCCGTCGTCTGCACGGTCTATCTCGTCGACCAAGAGGACGGGTGAGCCGTCCGTGCGCGTGATCGCGCGCAGCAGGGGCCGCTCGAGCAGAAAGTCGCGGCTGAAGATCACGTGTTCCAACTCTTCAGGGCTCTTGCCGTCGCTCTCTGACAACCTGAGTCGCAGGAGTTGGCGCTGATAGTCCCACTCGTAGAGCGCGGTATTGACGTCGAGACCCTCATAGCACTGGAGCCGGATCAACTCGGTCTCCAGAATACCCGCCATGACCTTGGCGATCTCCGTCTTGCCGACCCCCGCGTCGCCCTCCACGAGGAGGGGGCGGCCCATGCGCTGTGCCAGAAACACGGCTGTCGCGATCTCTGGTTCGGCGATGTATCCCAGCCGCTCCATGGCGACCTGCATTTTGGCAATGTCGGTCTTCACGCGTCGCTCTCGGCGCTCGGTGTGGATGTGGTCGTGAATTCCTCCGGCGCAGCGAGGAACTTCTCGTGACACGCACCGCAACAGAAGTAGAACGTGCGGCCGGCGTAGTCTGCTTGGTGCTTCGCAGTCGAGATGTCGATGGTCATGCCGCATACCGGATCAGTCTGCTCACCGCCGGCCGCCGGAACCGCGGCGACGCCTGGCGTCGCAGCGCGCGTACGCTCTACGATCTCCGCTAAGACGCTGAGCGCAATCTCTTCCGGTGAAATGGCGCCGATGTCGAGACCGGCCGGACAGGAGATCGAGTCGACGGCATTGGGGGATACGCCCCGTGCCACGAGCAGCTCGCGGAGT
>JAZDCY010000033.1:0-77699 GCA_036679645.1 Gemmatimonadota bacterium
CAGGCGGTGCCTCAACAAACGAGCCGCCACCTCGATCCGTTCCGCACCCCGGTACAACATGTATCGAATACTCATGGGACCTCCTGTCATTTCCCGAGTATCGGCATCGCACTTTGGGAAGGACCAGCAAGAGGCGTGCAGCGATGCCAAGATCCCGTAAGCTCCTTCATGACAACATGTTATCGGTTGAGAACGAGGAGGCAAGGCGCGTCGGCGGAAAGTGATGCCGGCCGAGTTTTCCGGTGGACCTAGGGATACAGCCGGATCCGGGTCCAGCTCCCCTGCTCCATCGTGTACGCCAGGCGATCGTGCAATCTGTTGATCCGCCCCTGCCAGAACTCGATACGACGCGGTGCGACCCGATACCCCCCCCAGAAACCAGGGGGCGGAACGTCACCGCCGTCGAACCGTCGCTCGATCTCGGCGACGCGCCGTTTCAGTGTCGATCGGTTGTCCAGTGGCTGACTCTGTCTTGCGCCGCCCGCGGATTCTCCGTCAGGTCACGCGCTTTCCGGCTCGTATAGTTCGTGAAGAACACGAATCCGCGGTCGTCCACACCCTTATGGAGCATCATCCGGACAGACGGGACGCCCTCCGACGAGGCGGTCGCAACGGCAACGGATTCGGGGAGATAGAGTCCCGCGCGTTGGGCGGCGGCGAACCACTCCTGAAACAGCACGATGGGGTCGGCGGGAGCCGTGTCTTCGGAGAGACCTCCCACCACCCCTTTGGTTAGGGTGAAGAGAGCTCGCAGGCGCTTCAGAGTTCGTCCTCTTCGATGTCGTCCGGATCGATCGCCTCATGCCACCACGAGGTGCGTGGATCGACCTGGAGAATGCGTACCGCCACGTGCGGATTGATCAACGCGGCGGGTACGACCCACAACCGGGCGTCCCAGAAGACCCCATCCAGCTCGAACGCCTGCAGGGCCTCCTCGTCCAGACTGATCTTGACCTCGAGCACGGCGTCTCCGTCGGGTCCTTCTTGCTCAGAAAGCGGGCGGTCGGAGAGCCACACACCGAGCATCTTTTTGGGCTGGGCGGTGCGATCTTCGCGGATTTCGAAGCCCCACTTCTCGTCCTCGAATCCCTTCCGGACGATCTGCCGCGCCTCCGCGATCGATGTGCGATGAAACCGAACGAACTCACTCATGAGCGGCTAAAGATAGACGTGGGACAACCACCGCGCCCCCGTTACCTGGACCCACCACTAGCCCGGTCCCGCGGTGGCCGCCGCCATTTCGTCGGAGCCGCGGGCTCGGGCTTCAGTACAACAGATTCCGTCTCGAGCAGTCGCAACGCCTCGGCGACCGCGCGCTCGAGTTGCGAGTCCCGGCCGGCAGCGGCGTCCCTTGGTGTGTTGCGGACTTCGATGTCGGGCGCGACGCCGACTCCCTCGACCGCCCACTCGCCGGCGAGATCGAAGAACCCCCCGCGTGGCGCGATCATGCGACCGCCATCAACGAAGAGCGGCGTGTCCCACGTGCCCACGAGCCCGCCCCACGTCCGGGTCCCTACCAGGGGCCCGATCTCCATCTGGCGAAAGAGATACGGCAGCAAGTCACCACCCGATCCGGCGCGCTCGTTCACGATCATCACTTTGGGACCCCAGAGACCAGCCATTGGGGTCGTGAACGGGCGGTGATCGCCAATGGCGCTGTTGAAGTACCCGTGTAGCTTGCGCGCGAGTACGTCAACGATGTAGTCGGCGGCGGACCCGCCACCGTTGTTCCGCTCGTCGATCACCGCGCCCTGTTTATCCTGCTGCGCAAAGAAATACCTGTTGAAGTAGGTGTACCCACCCTGACCCGTATTGGGGAGCCATACGTAGGCGAGTCGTCCGCCCGACATCTCGTCTACCTTGCGGCGATTGTTCTCGACCCACGCACGCGTTCGCAACTGGGACTCGCTGCGTACGGGAACGACGGTCACCTGCCGTGAACCGTCGAGCGACGGGCGGTTACTAACACGGATAGTGGTCTGACGCCCCGCCGTACCCTCGAACAGGCTGTAGAGGTTGGTTGGCGCGCGCAGCTCGACACCATTCACCGCGACAAGGTAATCGCCCTCATGTACGTCGATCCCCGGACCGGACAGCGGCGACTCGAGACCGGGGTTCCAGTTCTCGCCCGTGTAGATGTGCGCGATGCGGTAATGTCCGTCGGCCTCCTCGAGGTCCGCACCCAGCAAGCCGCCTGGTATGAAATCGAGGTCGGGGAAATCGCCACCGCGCGTGAAGGAGTGACCGATCGACACCTCACCGCCGACCATGTCGACGATGTAATTGAGATCCGAGCGGTGCCGCACGTGCTCGACCCAAGGCGCGTACCACTCGTAGATATCGTCCCACGGTGCGCCGTGCGTGTTGTCTACGTAGAGGAAATCGCGCTGGTACCTCCAGCCTTCCCGAAAGATCTGTCTCCACTCAGCCTGCGGATCGATGCGAACACGCACATTCGCGAGATCGAGCCGTCCGTTGTTTCCGCTGGGTGGTTGCTTGTTGCTATCGACGATCCGCCACGATCCCCCGCTGCGAAAGAGCATCTTCTTGCGATCGTGTGACAGCGCCAGATCTGCACCCACGCCACGGGCGCCGGCCCCGGCTACCCCTTCGACGAACTCGACCGCCTCTCGATCCTCGAGCGAGTACCTATGCAACGTCACGCCCTGTTGGTTCGCCACCTGTTCCGCATAGAACACCTGCCCCTCGACGCCGGCGAGCAGGAAGACGTAGTTGCGTAGGGGAACGTCGAGCGAGAGGATGCGCTGATCGAGCCCGCCAAAATCGATGCGTACCGGTTGAGCGTCCGCCGACCCGTTTTCCCGGTCGCTGGTTGTGTCTGCCGAGTCCGATTCGTCTTCTTCGTCATCCGACCGGGGAGCGAGCGGCGAGGGCGCATCTGCCGAGAGCACCGCGAGATAGACGCCGCGCGTGACCGGCTGGTTGTAGGAACTCATGTCGAGCCAGCCGGTGTTGAGCCCGTAGTTGGTGCTCGCGAGAAAGTAGAGGTACTTCCCGCTTGCGTCCCACGCCGGCGATATCGCATCGGACATCCCATCGGTCATCTGGTGTGTCTCACCGCGGTCGACATCGTACACGAAGATGGCGCGGAGCTGGTTGTCGAGCCGCCGGGCAAACGCAATCCATTTGGAGTCCGGGGACCACACGGGGTTCATGCTCCGCTGCGGATGGGCGTAGCGTTCAGTTGCGACCTTGGTGATATCGTCCGACTCGAGATCGACGAACCACATGTTCATGTCGGTGTCGGTAAAGGCGATATGCGTGCCGTCGGGTGACCACGAGGGCTGGAAGAAGAACGTCGGGTTTGGAATGGCAATCGTACGCGGCGGCTGGAGGGCCGCCTGGTCACTAATCACGAGTTGGTATTCACCACCCGCATCGGAAAACCATGCTACCTGCTGGCCGTCCGGTGACCAAACCGGAAAGCGATCCGCCGCCCCTGAACTCCGCGAGAGATTGCGCCAGTCTCCGTGTTCGGCCGGTACGGTGAGGATCTCGCCACGAAACTCGAAGAGCGCGCGCTTCCCGGTAGGCGACAACCCGGCGTTCTGCAGCGCCGTACCGCTAGCCTCTACCCACCGCGGACGCGCCCAGTTCAGGTCACCGCGCGCGTTGATCTCGAGCTGGCGTGTATCATCGGTGCGCGGATCCAGCAGGTGCAGGTAGCCCGCTTGTTCGTACACGATCACCCCGCCACCAGCACCGACGTTTTTCACATCAAAATCTGCGTGGAACGTGCGTTGCTGCAGTTCGTCGGTCCGCGGGTCGTACGACCAGACGTTGCTGGCCCAATCCCGCTCCGACAGGAAATAGACGACGCCGTCCAGCCACACTGGACTCAGATGTCGTTCACCCTCCCACGGCGTCGTCTCGAGTTCCAGGTCGTCGAGACTGACGATCGAGATGGGCTGCGCCTGGCCACCGCGGTAGTTGCGCCATTCCACATCCCAGAGCCCGACCTCCTGGTAGGCCAGGTATTGGCCGTCCGCCGACATCTCCCCTTGGCGTGCACGGTGGACGGGAAGGGCGGTAGGCATACCACCCGACAGCGGCACGACCCAGAACTTGGAGCTGGCGGTGGGATACGCCGTCCGGCTCGACCGGAACAGCACGGACGTACCATTTGGCGTCCAGCCCTGCGCGACATCCGCACCGGGATGATACGTCAGGCGCCGAGGCGCGCCTCCAATGACGGGGACCACGTAGATATCGGTGTTGCCGTCATATTGGCCCGTGAACGCGAGCATCGAGCCGTCGGGCGAAAGCTTCGGGCCAGTCTCCGCGCCCTCGGCGCTCGTTAGCCGGCGGGCGTTCCCACCATCGCGATCGACGATCCATAGATCGTTGGCATGGACGAAGGCGATGTCTCGCTCGCTCACGTCCGGCTGGCGCAGTAGACGAGTCCCCTGAGCCGTGGCGGATGACGAAATGAGGGCTGACGCAATCGCGAACAAGACGGTCGTGCGGATCATGGCATCACACCGGGTTACGGATGACAAAGCTGGCACCAGTACGAACGTACGCCTGCGGTAGGGGGCTGGCTAGCTGCGCCAGCCTTCCGCACGGCTCGCTCGACCGACAACTTTACCGGGACCGGTCACAGCCCCTACGCCTTTCGAGGACGCGATGCAACCGAACGCCACCTTCCGTTTCCGTGCCGCCATTGTGTTGAGCGCGATGCTCGTCCCCGCACTGATGCCCGCTCAGGGCGTGGACAGCATCCACGAAACGCTGCACGCGATCTTCCGGGACGCCTGGGAGTTCAATCTTCGCGAGAACCCGCTTCTTGCCACTTCGGTAGGAGAGAACGCGTACAACGACCGCTTGCCTTCCAACACACGTGACGACCTGGAGCGACGCGCCGAGTTCCGCCGGACACTGCTCGAGCGACTCTCCGCGATTGACAGGGCCGCCCTAGAAGAGGCGGACCGCGTCAGCTACGACATGTTCGAGCGGGACGTCCGCGATTGGCTGACCGAGTTTGCCTTCGGAGCATATGAGATGCCGGTCACCTCTGAGACCGGATTCCATACAGGGCTCGCGTCATTGCCACGCACGATGCCTTTTCGCAACATTCGCGACTACGAGAACTACATCGCTCGGCTCCGCGCGATGCCGGCGTACTTTGCGCAACAGATCGAGCACATGCGTGCGGGTCTCGCCCGGGGGTTCAGTCAACCCGCGGTCGTCCTTGCAGGATTGATCCCCTCGATCGAGGCACACGTCGTGGGCGATCCCGCCGAGAGCGTCTTCCTCGCGCCGTTCGAGCGGTTCCCTCAGTCGGTCATCGAGGACGAACACAGCCGCCTCCGCGCGGAGGGACGCGCGGCTATCATGGAAGCCGTCGTTCCCGCCTATCGTGCCTTTCTTACGTTCATGCGCGACGAGTACATCCTGGGGACACGTGAGACACTCGGCGCGTCCGAGCTACCGGATGGCCGCGCGTACTACCAGTACCTCGTTCGCCATTTCACGACCGTCGACATCACGCCGGAGGAGGTGTACGAGATCGGCCTCCGTGAGGTCTCACGGATTCGGGCTCAGATGGAGGCGATCATCGCGGACGTCGAATTCGGCGGCAGCTTTGCCGATTTCCTCGAGTTTCTTCGCACCGATCCGCAGTTTTACGCGGAGACCCCGGAGGACCTGCTGAAGGAGGCGTCGTACATCGCGAAGCGGATGGATGCCATGCTTCCGTCGTTGTTTGGGCGGCTCCCGCGACAACCTTACGGTGTGGCACCAGTGCCCGCCCATCTGGCCCCGAACTACACCGGCGGCCGGTATGTAGGTTCACCACCCAGCAGTTCGCGGCCCGGATACTACTGGGTGAACACTTACGGGCTCGAAAGCCGGCCGCTCTACACGCTGCCCGCGCTCACGCTGCACGAGGCGGTTCCCGGACATCACCTCCAGGGCGCCTTGTCGGACGAACTCGAGGGGCTGCCGAACTTCCGCCGCTACGGCTACATCAACGCGTTTGGTGAGGGATGGGGTCTGTACTCGGAGTGGCTCGGCATTGAGGCGGGGATCTATTTGACGCCGTACGAGAACTTCGGCAGGCTCACCTATGAAATGTGGCGCGCCTGTCGGCTGGTCGTGGACACCGGCATACATGCCATGGGTTGGACACGCCAACAGGTGCTCGACTACCTCGCGTCGAACACGGCTCTCTCCTTGCACGAGGTCCAGACGGAAACCGACCGATACATCTCGTGGCCGGGCCAGGCTCTGGCCTACAAGATGGGCGAGCTCAAGATCCGCGAGCTGCGCGACGAGGCCGAAGAGCGGCTCGGCACGCGCTTTGACGTTCGGGCATTTCACGACGTCGTGTTGTCAAACGGTTCTGTTCCGCTATCCGTCCTCGAGGATCAGGTTCGCGCGTACATCGCACACCAGCTCGATAACTGAATCTTCACCCACTCAAATCCGCGTTCACAGGAAATCATCCGCGGCAGGAATCATCCGCGGCAGAGAGGACCCAACAATGGCCGGCTCCAACCATACCCATGCGTATTGGAAGCTCAACCTGACCTACGTGGGCGCGCTGCTCGCGGTGTGGTTCATCGTGTCTTACGGGTTCGGCATTCTCCTGGTCGAGCAGCTCAACACCATACGTATTGGCGGTTTTCAGCTCGGTTTCTGGTTTGCGCAACAGGGGTCGATCTATGTCTTCGTCGTCCTGATCTTCGTCTACGTCTTCCTGATGAACCGGCTGGACCGCGCGTTCGATGTGTACGAGAACGACGACGAGGGTGACGCTCAATGAACGTTGGCGCGTGGACGTTCGTCATGGTCGCGGTATCGTTCGCGCTCTACATCGGTGTCGCGATCTGGTCGCGAGCGCGATCGACGGGAGAGTTCTACGTCGCCGGTGCGCGTGTGCCGCCCGTGCTCAACGGCATGGCGACCGCCGCCGACTGGATGAGCGCCGCGTCTTTCATCTCGATGGCCGGGCTCATTGCCTTCATGGGTCGGGACGGCTCCGTCTACCTCATGGGATGGACCGGCGGGTACGTACTGCTGGCACTGCTGCTGGCGCCTTACTTGCGGAAGTTCGGGAAATACACCGTCCCCGATTTCGTAGGCGACCGCTACTACTCACAGACTGCGCGGATCGTCGCGGTCGTGTGCGCGCTTTTCATATCGTTCACTTACGTCGCCGGTCAGATGCGCGGCGTCGGTATCGTGTTCTCGCGGTTCCTGGGCGTCGACATCAATCTCGGTGTCATGATCGGGATGGGGATCGTGTTCTTCTAC
The DNA here is from genome assembly GCA_036679645.1 of Gemmatimonadota bacterium. Lineage (GTDB taxonomy): Bacteria > Gemmatimonadota > Gemmatimonadetes > Gemmatimonadales > GWC2-71-9 > JADFNB01. The sequence continues at coordinate 7,279 of JAZDCY010000033.1, forward strand.
GCGGTACTCGGCGGGATGAAGGGCATCACCTACACGCAGGTGGTGCAGTATTGTGTGCTCATCTTCGCGTATCTCGTTCCCGCAATCTTCATCTCGCTCCTCGTCACGGGTATTGCCATTCCGCAACTCGGGTTCGGCGCAACGGTCGCGGACGGCGGTGGTTTCCTGCTCGACCGCCTGGACGGTCTCACCGAGCAGCTCGGCTTTGGCGCCTACACGGACGGGAGAAAGGGGACGCTGGACGTCTTTTTCATCACGGCGGCCCTCATGGTGGGCACCGCAGGACTGCCGCACGTCATCGTGCGATTCTACACGGTTCCCAAGGTGCGGCACGCTCGCAGCTCTGCCGGGTGGGCGCTGCTCTTCATTGCCCTGCTGTACACGACGGCGCCGGCAGTCGCGGCGTTTGCGCGTACCAACCTGCTCAACACCGTCTCGGAGACTCCGTACGAAGATGTTCCCGCGTGGTTCACCAACTGGGAGGCGACGGGGCTCATCAGCTTCGACGACAAGAACGGCGATGGCGTCATTCAGTACACCGGCCCCGCATCTGACACACCCAACGAGCTTTTCATCGACCGCGACATCATCGTGCTTGCCAACCCCGAGATCGCGCGGCTGCCCGCGTGGGTGGTGGGGCTCGTCGCGGCGGGTGGGCTTGCGGCCGCGCTCTCGACCGCAGCCGGCCTCCTGCTCGTCATCTCGACATCCGTCGCGCACGACCTGCTCAAGAAATCCATCAAGCCTACAATCACCGAAAAGGGTGAGCTGCTTACGGCGCGCATTGCGGCCGGGGTGGCGGTGTTGAGTTTGGTCTTGCGGCGGCGTCGTTCTTCCCCGCCATCATACTCGGGATCTTCACCAAACGCATGAACAAGTATGGCGCGGTGAGCGGTATGATCACCGGGATCGGTTTCACCGCATCGTATATCGTCTACTTCAAGCTCATGCACCCCGAACTGAACACAGCCGGGCACTGGTGGTTCGGCGTGTCACCCGAAGGAATCGGCACACTCGGGATGCTGATCAACGTGGCGGTCGCGCTGACGGTCGCGTACTTCACGCCGCCCCCACCTGCACACATTCAGCGATTGGTCGAGGAGATTCGTGTTCCGCGGGGAGCCGGACCAGCGCACGAAGTGTCGGCCTAGAGCTCGCCCGTTCGCGCTGCGGCACCGCACATGCTGGAAATCAATTGGGTGCCCCTCGTCGGGGCGCTTGTCGTCAAGAAGGACGTTTGGGATCGGATCCCGGACACCGTGCGGGACCAACTGCTCGCGGCGGCTCGCCAAGCCGGCGCCGAAATACATGAGGCCGGCCGGAACGAGAGCGACGAAGCGGTGGAGACAATGAAGACCCGGTGGAACTTGCAGGTGCAACCGGTCGAGCCGGGGGGAGAGCTCGAGACCGAGTGGCGGAGCCGGGCGGAGGCCGCCTACCCGCGCATTCGTGGCAGTATCGTTCCCGCCGAGATCTTCGACGAGGTACAACGCCTATTGCACGAGTACCGAGAAGCGTCAGAAAGATCTCACTAGTGTCCGCGGAAGGCACCCCTCCGACGAATCAACCGATGGAGAAGCCTTCCCAAAGTCGCCTCGAGAGCGCTCCCGCGCCCAAGGAGCCTCTCGAGCGCCAGTCGCAGAGCATCCAAATAGCAGAAGTGTCTATCGAGCCGTCGGAGAAGCTGGCGGGATGGCGGCTGCTGCTGCGGAACGGCGAGAACCTGCTGGTCACCCTCGTGCTCTCGGTGATGATGCTCGTCCCGCTAGCGCAGGCCCTCCTTCGCAAGGTGTTCGACACCGGCATCACCGGAGCGAACACGATCACGCAGTCCATGGTCCTCATCGTCGGAATGCTCGGCGGCGCCCTGGCCGCGCGCGACGGACGACTGCTGGCTCTCTCCACGCTCAGAATCGTGCTCACGGGACGCTGGAGACAGGCGGTGCTGGTCTACAGCAACGCGTTCGCCGTCGCCATTGGAGCGCTGCTGTGTGTGGCAAGCGCGCGGTACGTCATGAGCGCCGTCCCCCTCGGGAATACCCTGCTGTACGGCATACCCGAATGGGTCTTGCAACTGATCATGCCCTTAGGCTTCGCGGCGATCACGTTGCGTCTCGCCTGGCGCGCCGCCGACAGTAAGCGCGGCGTGGCTATAGCGGTGCTGCTCGCTGTGGCAGTCGTCCTCATCGGAGTTTTTCCCCCGATCGCGCCCCGAGCTTTGGTCACGCCGGCCCTGACGTTGCTGATCGTCGCGGCGGCGCTGGGTGCGCCAATCTTCACCGTGCTCGGCGGGGCCGCGTTGATCCTCTTTTGGGGTGCGCGGAGTCCCATCGCCTCGATCGCACTGGACCATTACAACCTCGTGGTCAACCCGTCCCTCGCGGCTATTCCGCTCTTCACCCTCGCCGGATATTTCCTGGCGGAAGGAGGAGCCTCGAGGAGGCTAATTGCCGTTTTCCAAGCTCTGGTAGGCGGATTCCGGGGTGGCCCGGCAATCCTCACGGCGTTAGTCTGCGCGTTTTTTACCAGCTTCACCGGTGCGTCGGGCGTGACGATCCTCGCGCTGGGCGCTCTCTTGATGCCGGTACTACTCGCCGCGAAATACTCGGAACGCAACGCGATCGGTCTCTTGACGGGAGCCGGGTCGCTGGGCCTGTTGTTCCCGCCGGCCCTGCCACTGATCCTCTACGCGATCGTGGCGTCCCAGACTCGGGGCGCCGGCGTGACGCTCGAGCAAATGTTTCTTGGCGGTTTACTCCCCGGAGCGGTGTTGGTGACCCTGACCGCCATCTGGGGCGTGATGCAAGCCCCGGCCAAAGACACTGCACGGCCACACTTTGACGCAACGGCGCTCGGCCGCGCCGTTTGGAACGCCAAGTGGGAACTACTCCTTCCGATCGTTGCGCTTGGCGCGCTCTTCGGGGGGTTCGCGACTCCGGTAGAAGCGGCGGCGATCACCGCCTTCTACGCTTTCATCGTGGAGACGCTGATCTACCGGGACTTGAAACTCGTCACCGACGTACCGCGGGTGATGGCGGAGTGCGGCCTCTTGGTGGGCGGAGTGTTGCTCATCCTCGGTGTCGCCATGGGGTTCACCAACTACCTGATCTTCGCACAGATCCCCGACCGGGCCGTCGAATGGGTGCAGGCGTCGATCGAATCCCGTTGGGTGTTCCTTCTCATGCTCAACGGCTTCCTGCTTCTCGTCGGTTGTCTCATGGACATCTTCTCGGCCATCATCGTAGTTGTTCCGCTCATCGTTCCCGTGGGGATTGCGATGGGGATCGACCCGGTACACCTGGGCATCATCTTTCTCGCCAACATGGAACTGGGGTACCTCACGCCCCCGGTGGGCATGAACCTGTTTCTCTCGGCCTATCGCTTCGGCAAGCCGGTCCCTATGGTGATGCGGTCGGTAATCCCGATGTTCATCGTGCTGCTGCTAGGAGTGCTGCTGATCACGTATATCCCGGGACGTGATCGCACCTCGGCGTGTTCGAGGATCCCGGATCTCCAGGGAATCCGCCACTCACCCAGCTCTACTTTGCGAGGACCGATTGAGAGTCCTGGCGAATCCGAGGCGTTGTCTGTCATGAGTCGAGCGAGTGTGTAGATTGGAGGGCCATGGAGGAGGGTATGGATGGAGCGGCCCGAATGGTGGGAGTGGGATCTCGCCTTCACTGCGCACGTCGAGAGCCGCATGGAGGAACGTGCCCTCTCGGAAGTGGAGCTGAGAGCGATGCTGGATGCCGCGACGGAACTCCTCCCGTCGTTGAGACGCGGACGGTGGATCGCGCACGCGCGCTACGCCGGGCGAGCTTGGGCCGTGGTCGTGGAGCCCGACGAAGACGAACAACTAATCTACGTAGTGACCGCCTACAGGCGGGAGATTGAGACATGAGCACGATTTCTCTCCAAGTGACCTACCGAAAGGGGCAACCCTTCGCCGCCTATATTTACCTGACTCGGCACCCTGGCGAAAAGAGTGCTCGGACGGAGCACGTGACGTCGGACCTTATCGTAGATTACGCGGCCGACGGGCGCCCGCTCGGCATCGAGATTGTCACGCCTGAGGCGGTGCCGACTGAGGACATCTTGAGGGTCTTCGATGGCCTCGGGCTGGGGAGGCCCGCGGACGCCGAGTTGGCACCGCTTCGAGCGGCCTGACACTAGCCTAGCCGCCTTAGGCACTGGCCACCCTCAGACGGGTACGCCATATTAGGGCCGCTGCCAGCGCGGAGCCCCATGTGTCGGATGTGCTGGACCGCCTCAAAGTTGCCCTAGCGGAGCGATACCGCGTCGAGCGCGAGATCGCCGCAGGCGGTATGGCGACGGTCTACCTCGCGCACGATCTCAAACACAACCGCAAGGTTGCCATCAAGGTCTTCCGCCCCGAACTCGGTGCGGCTCTCGGTAGCGAACGCTTCCTCAGAGAAATCGAAGTCACCGCAGGTCTGAACCACCCGCACATTCTCCCATTGCTCGACTCGGGTCGTGCACAGGGACTGCTCTACTACGTCATGCCGCTCGTCGAGGGGGAGTCACTGCGCGATCGGATCTCGCGGGAAAAGCAGCTGCCCGTCGATGAGGCTATTAGGCTTGCCCGCGAAGTCGCGGCCGCGCTGAGCTATGCGCACTCCCAGGGAGTCATTCACCGGGACATCAAGCCAGAGAACATACTCCTGTCACATGGCGAGGCCATCGTGGCGGACTTTGGGATTGCGGCGGCGGTTTCTGTTGCGGGCGGTGAGAGACTCACCGAGACGGGGCTGGCCATCGGAACCCCGGCCTACATGTCACCTGAGCAAGGGACCAGCGAGGGCAACGTCGATCCCCGAAGCGACATCTACTCGCTCAGCTGTGTGCTATATGAAATGCTCGCCGGACAGCCACCGTTCACAGCGCCAAGTGCCCAAGCCGTTCTCGCCAGACACGCCATTGATGCTGTGCCAAGCCTCCGTACCCTGCGGAGTACTGTGCCCGACTACGTTGAGGCCACGATTGAACAGGCGCTCTCGAAAACGCCCGCCGATCGCTTCTCGACCGCGACCGGATTCGCGGAGGCGCTCGCAGGAGAAGACTGGACACCCACACCAGAACCCACCCACCCGCGCTGGATTCGGAGGCGAAAGATGCTGTTGGGCGTCTCGCTCGGTGTTGTTCTGGTGATCGCTGCTATGTGGCTGGTCCAGTGGGGCAACGCGATTATCGGCGACTCTGCCGCGGTGACTATTCTCCCTTTCGAGAGCTACGGAGCGGGACTCAGGATCCTCTCGGCGGAGCCGTCTCCGGGATCGGTGATAAGCACCTCAGATCTCGCCAACGGCGTTCCGGTTCGAGTTGTGGTTGAACATTCCTTCCGCGGCTCCGAGACATCAGACATTGGATCTCGGTGGCGACTTGATCTCATAGTGGTGATGGCGCACGAGGATGAACTCGGTTATCGATCCTACGAGCTGGACTCCAGGGAAGTGACTCGGGCGACTCGCCAACTTGCACTTACTGGAAGGTTGAGAGCACGTCACGTCTTCGAAAATCGGATCACGTTAGAGGCCATCCTACGAAATGAACTCGACTGCCCTACTCCTCTTCCGGAGGCCAGGGAACGATCTGATCCAGGCGAAGAACATTGCTATCAAATGGGCTACGAGGGCATGGTGCTCATCGAATACATTGTCAGCGATGATCGCCAGTTTTCTCGCGGGCTGTCAGCGAATCACGTACTACCGGCAGGCAATGACTGACTGCGGAAGGAGGCCAACATGCATCCGGCAAGAGTAGGAATCTTGATCGTTTTGGGGTTACTGCTCGCGGCATGCCTCAGCGCCGTACGCACCCTGCATCCCCTCTTCGCCGACGACGAGCTCGTCTTTGACCCAGCGATCCTCGGCTCGTGGATCTTCGTGGATGCCGATGACATCGACTCCCTCACCTTCGCGACCTCGAGCGACGAGCGACTCTACACCGTTCGAGTAAGCGGGGACTACGAGACCCTGGATTTCGACGTACGCTTGGGGCGGCTCGGCGGCAACCTCTTCCTCGACTTGTCAGCCCCGGAACCCGAGGGCTACTTCGCGGTGCCGGTGCACATGTTCTGTAAAATAGGATTCGAGCCTGACGTCATGAGTCTGAACTGTCTCGACGAGGAGTGGCTCGGCCGAGGGCTCCTGGCGGGTGACTTCGAGCTTCCCTACGAGCTGCTCTTCCGCAGCGAGGACGACACGGCAATGGTCGTGACGGCATCGACCGCCCAACTGCAGGAATTCATCATCGACCACGCTAGCGATCCAGACGCGTTCGGCGATCCGGAAGAGCTACGGCGGCCGCCGCAGTGGGAAAGAGTGGGCGACAAACGATTTGAGATTTGAGATTGGAGTTTTGAGATAGGACACCGGCCACAATCGCCATTCTCTATTCTCCAATCTCTATTCTCCAATCGCTAAAGCATCCCGCTTCAGTCAATACGCGGACCGATCAACTACGACAACTCCGTCACTGACCACCATCAGCACATCTTGAAACGCCCCGATGTCATCGAGCGGGTTCCGTTCCAGCACAATGATATCCGCGTCGAGCCCGACGGCGATTCGGCCGGTGCCCGAATCGCTTCGAGCGGGCTCATGCCGATCCCGACCAACTCCATCAACTCATGACTCAGGCGGAGCACGCTCTCGGACCGTACCCGGTATCCGTAGCCGCCACCATTCTGACACCCCGCGCCCGTGCGCGCGCCGCCATGTCGCGCACACGCGGGAGCATGTGCCGGCCACGGATGTTGAGCACCGCATTGTCGTAGTCGCCACCGGGAATCGTCAGATCCGCCACTACCGCGATCGTGGGCACGAGAAACGTGCCGCGGCTCACCATCAAGTCCAGCGTTTCGTCACTGAGGTACGTCCCGTGCTCGATGCTACGTACACCCGCCGCGACTGCCGCGCGTCCCCCGGTATCTCCGTGTGCATGGGCCGCCACGGGGATGCCGGCACGCTCTCCCTCCTCGACAAGGGCGCGCAGTTCGGTCTCGTCGTAGAAGGGCTTGCGCGGATCGGTTTCGGGAAGCCCCGCACGCTCCGTTGCATTCGTCTTGATGAAATTCACGCCGTGCTCGATCATCACGCGCGCCAGGCGGCGCATGGCCTCCTCACCGTGCACGCCCGATTCCAGCAGATCGGTGAGTTCGGGTACGTCCATGAACAGCTGGTCCGCCGGGCGCGGGCGGACGTGATATCCGGCAGCGATGATCTCGGGAGACTCGATGGCGCCGGCACGCTGTAGCTCACGCAGACCGACGTCCGCGAAGTGTGATGTCCCCATGCTCCGAGCGGTTGTGACACCGGAACGCAGCGCGCGACGCGCGGCGGCGAAGCTGGAGATATGTACGTGGGCGTCGATGAGGCCCGGCAAGAGATACCGACCGGATAACTCGATCACGCGCATGCCGTCGGGCCGAACGGCGCCGCGTTCGATACGCGCGATCCTTCCATCCACGACGATGACGGTGGCGTCGGTGATTGGCTCGTCACTGGCGGGATCGATTACGGTCACCCCCACGAGCGCCACGTCCTCCTGCGCCGGTGCGGGACGTGCCACGAGTACTGGAAGCAGGAGTCCGAGCAGGTAAAGGCGCGACATGTGCAGCTCTCCGGGGAAGCGAGTGATTGCAGATTTCAGATTGCAGATTGCAGATTGCAGATCCGACCGCCAATCGGCAAGTTGCCTCCCTTCCCCCCGGTCCGACGAGTTCCTAGTTTCGGTGATGCCTTCCAGTTCGCCGGTATCCCACGTGTCCGACACGGCCCGCTGGGTCGCCATCTATCGGGCGATGGAGTCCGAGCGACCGGACGCGATATTCCACGATCCGTATGCGCGGCGCCTAGGTGGTGTGCAGGGTCAGGCCATTGTCGATGCCCTGCCCAAGGGTCGCAAGATGGCATGGCCCATGATCGTGCGCACGGCGGTGATGGACGAGATGATCCTCCGGGCCGTCGAGCGGGACGGTGTGACCACGGTGCTCAACCTGGCGGCGGGGCTCGACACGCGCGCGTATCGCCTCCCGCTTCCGGCGGCGTGTCGCTGGATCGATGCGGACCTGCCGGACATACTCTCCTACAAGGAAGAGCAACTCGAGGGCGAGCGCCCACGCTGCGCCTACGAAATGGCGCGGGTAGATCTGAGCGACGCGACGCAGCGTCGTGCCCTGCTCCAGCGCGTCGACAACGTCGATGCCACCGCGCTCGTGATCACCGAGGGACTGCTGGTTTACCTCACCTCTGAAAACGTCGCCGAACTTGCGGCCGACCTTCACGCACATCCGTCCATCCGCTGGTGGCTTACCGACCTCGGCTCACCGAAGTTGCTCGAGATGATGGAACGGTGGTGGGGCAAGCAGCTCGCGCAAGGGAACGCCCCGTTCCGCTTCGCTCCAGCCGAGGGCGCGGCGTTCTTCGAGCCTCACGGCTGGGCGGAGGTCGAGTTCCGCTCGATGCTCCACGAATCGGTCCGCCTGAACCGTACGATCCGGTTCGGCCGCTTTTGGTTGTGGCTGTCCCGTCGTGCTCCCAAGAAGAAGCGGGAGGAGGGGCGGCGCCTGTCGGGGGTCGTACTGCTAGCCTCGAGAGAACGCGGCGGGGATCGCGCTTAGCGTTAGAACGTTTTGGTCTAGAGGGCCGAGTCGAGCAGCTCTTCTCGAATGATGGTGTTACGGCGGCAGGGGTTGCAGCGGACGTCAAGGGCTTTCCGCCGTGGACCCTGGACGTTGAGTGGCTTGCCACACTGCGGGCATGGCGGCACGCCATCGGGGTCCGCTACCATGGCACCGCAGATCTCCTTCATCTCGGCGCGCGAGTACGGCAACCACGTGTTGCGGTCTTCAGCCATGGTCCTCCTCACAAGCTCTCAATTTGCGCCCAGACGACCGTAATAGCCAATGGGTCGGTGGGCTACCGCTCGGCCACCATCTGGATCTCGACCAGCAGCGAACTCCCCATGAGCGAGGCTCCGACCACCGCTGCCGCGGGAGCACTCAGTGGAAAGACCTGGTCGAGTACCTCCAGCACGTCCCCGGAGTGGCGGATATCTGCAAGGTACACCGACACGACAACCATATTTGTGAAGTCCATGCCTGCTGCGCCGAGTGTGGCACGGAGATTCTCGAGCGCATTGCGTGTCTGCCCGGCAATGTCCGGCGGCACCCCATCCGAACCGCGGCCCACCATCCCGGCGAGGTAGAGTCGATTGCCGACGAGAATGGCCGGCGAGAGCGGCGACCGGGGACGCCGCCTGCCTTCCGCGACGACGACGCGTCGGCTGGATGACCGCTCGGCGATGCACTGGATCTCGGCGTCGAACACCGAGTTCATGAGACCGGCGCGGACCGCGGCGCGGGCGGGCGGATCCTCACCGGGCACGAACTCGCCGTACACAGCGTTCATGGCGCCGAACCGGCGGGGATCGTCCAGGAACACCGTACAACTCACGAGGTCGCCGTAGCCCATTCCGGCTGCATCCAGCACGAGCCCGATATTTCCAAAAATGCGCCGCGTCTGCGCCCCGATGTCGCCTGCGACCGGCCGGTAGGTCTCGGGGCTGCGACTCGTGGCACCCGCAATGAACAGCGTGTTCCCGGCCTTGATGCCCCACGAGTAGGGCAACTCGGGAGACATCATGCCCCGCGGTGTGATGACTTCCTTCGGGAGCCGAGTGGCGATTACCGAGATCTGTACCAGTGCGTCTGGATCGGCGAGGTCCACCGCAACCGTGGCGCGAGTTGGAGGGTCGTTCGGGAAGTAGCGGCGATAGACCTCGTTCATGCCCCGAAAGTGACGGGTGTCGGACAGAAAGACGTTGGACACGACGACATCGCCGTAGTCGAGACCGTGCGCGCGCAGTTCCGCACCCACCCGATCGAGCGTCACTATCGTTTGGTCTTCGATGGAAAACCGAGTGCTGCTGTCTGGGATAACACCCCTGACGCCTGTGATGTACACGAAATCTCGGTTCTGCGCGGCGAGTGGCAAGAAAGAGCCTTGCCAGCACGTGAGGAGTGCTGCTACCAATCCGAATCGTCTCATCCGCAAGGATCTCCTGGCGTGTCGGGTGCAACGGGCCGCGATGTGGCCACAAGATACGGTTCGGCGCAGCGTCCGGCGAGGGTTCCGGGGCTGTAGCCCCGGCTCGGCGCACGGCGCCTGGATCGAGCGCGGCGAGGCGCCGAGCGCGCGTCTTCCAGGCGACAAACGCAGTAGGTTCTCACGAAGCGCGAATCAGTGGGGGATCCAAGTGGTTGCTGATGCGGTGACCAAACGCTATTCGGTTGCGGAAGAGATTGCGCATGCAATAACGCACGGGGTGGGGCTGCTGCTCAGCATCGCGGGCCTCGTGATCCTGGTCGTCTTTGCCAGCTTGCGCGGCGACGCTTGGCACATCGTCTCGGTAAGCATCTACGGCGCAACGCTCGTTCTGCTGTACACGGCGTCCACGTTCTACCATGCCCTGACCCCGCCGGGCGCGAAGAGTGTCTTTCGTATCTTGGACCACGCCGCCATCTACCTGTTGATCGCCGGTACGTACACTCCCTTTGCCCTCGTGAATCTTCGAGGAGCCTGGGGATGGACCCTATTCGGACTTGTATGGAGCCTCGCCGCCCTCGGCGTCGTGCTGGAGGCGACCGCGAAGCAGCGCTTCAAGATTCTGTCGCTCGTTTTGTACCTCGGGTTGGGCTGGCTCGGGGCGATCGCCGTGAAGCCACTGCTGCATTCCGTGGAGAGTCGCGGCATCGTGCTGCTGGTGGCGGGAGGGTTGGCGTACACCGGAGGAGTGGCGTTCTACGGTTGGCGAGGGCTGCGATACCATCACGCCATCTGGCACGTGTTCGTGCTTGCCGGAAGCCTGTTTCACTTCTTCGCCGTGTTGTTCTACGTGATACCTCCCCGATGACACATATAGACGCTCAGACAGACGCCACAGAGGCTCCGCACTCCAGCTAGACCACCGCGTTCGTCAACGCTCCTGGGTTGGACCCAACGAGTCCGCCCGCGCTGTCGCTTTTTGCACCCGTCGTGTCGCTTTTTGCTATCACACGTTGCCGAGCGTATTCCATATACTGGCGTGGGTCGTTGCCCCTTCCTCAACCGCTAGCTGGTGGTCACGATGCGCCGCACCGAATCGGACAGCCTCGATCGATCTCACGAACGACAACGCGCCACAGATTCTCAAAGCGAGACGCGGCGGCAGTTGGAGCGAGCGTGGCGGGGGCAGGTCGCCGACGCCTCGAACGCGCTGAACAATCGGCTCGCCGCTGTTCGCAGCCTGGTCAAACAGGTCGACCGGTCCCGGATGAATCGATCGCAGGTGAGCGACCTTGACCAAATCGACACCGAGATTCAACACGCTAACGACATCATGGCCGAATTGCTATACGGGGTCAGCGGCTTTACGCCCGGCACCGTCCCGCCCACGTTGGAACTATTGCATGAGGGTACCGTGCGGCCGGCGGACATCTTGGTCGTCGAAGACGACGTGAGCAATCGTGAGGTGATCACGCGCCTGTTCCAACGACTTGGGCACCGGGTGATCCCGGCGCGTGACGGCCTCGACGCGTTCGAGGCGATGGACCTCACTGCGTTCGATTGCGTCATCTGCGATATCCGCATGCCGGGCTTGGGCGGGGGAGGGCTGTACCGCCAGGCGGAAGAACGGCACCCGCAGCTCGCCAGCCGGTTCGTGTTCGTGACGGGCGACTACGGGCGGCCGGATACGTACGAATTCGTGACGAACACCGGGTGCCTCGTGGTCCCGAAGCCGTACGAGATCGACGAACTCCTCGGCGCCGTCGCCAAGACACTCCAAACGCGCAATCTCGGTCCAACCTCGCAGTGAGCCAAGCCATCTGTGAATGGGGGTATCCAAATGAAACCTGCCGCGCTGGTAGCAACACTGGTTCTGTCAGCTGTTGCGGTGCTCCACCTGCTGCGACTCCTCTTCCAACTGCAGTTCACCGTGGGCAGTACCGAGATCCCCATGTGGGCCAGCGTACTCGCCGTTCTTGGACCGGGCGCACTAGCGGTGTGGCTTTGGCGGGAACAACGGGAGTAGCCGATTGCACTTGCGGTCTCTAGACCGCACTAAGACCTGGCGGTTGGTGAATCACACCTTCCAAGTTGCCCCGTTGCGAATGTAGCCGTCGATATCGCGGTTGGTAACGAGACCACAGAGTTCGTTACCATCGATGATCGGGAGATGTCGAATCTTGTTCTGGTACATCGTTCGGAGGCACTCGTCGAGAGTTGCTATTGGCGAACACGAGATGACGGGTGAGGTCATCACGTCACGCAGCTTGGTCGTCGCCGGGTCACGTTCCTCGGCAACGACACGTTGCAGGATGTCCCGCTCGGTACACATCCCAATCTGCTTGCCATCGAGTACGATCATACCACCAATCCCAAGGCGTTTCATGAGGCGAGCGGCTTCCAATACGGAATCGTCTCCCGACATCCGATGGGTGTCGCCACCCTTTCCATCAAGCAATTCCCCGACCGTTGACATGTTTGATCCTCTATTCTGTTCGCGATCGCTCAGGAAAGATACTGGGTTGAACGTCTTACCAAAACCGGCGAACCACCCATTGCGTGAGGCCGGGAGCATATCGGGTCGCTATATCGATAAGCCGGGGCGACCACGCCGATGAGCAGCAAAGACAGTCACCCACTTCTGTCCTCTTGCGATTCACGTGCGGCGGTGAGCAAGCGCTCTGCGAAGTCGAGGCGTTCGTGCATTTCGGCCACCTGTGCTCGTGTGTCGTCGAGATCGTCCCGCAGCGCATCGACCACCGGTCCCAACTCTGAATCGCTGCCTCGCGTCTCCAACTCTTTCTTCTTGAGCTTGAAACGGAGAATCACAACCAGGGCCACGATGATCCCAGGGACGCCAACAAGAATGCCGACAATATCTTCGGTCATCGGAACCCCTCCGAGGACAGGAAAATTCGTACACGCCCTGCAGTGGCCACCGAGCGGTCTCGTCGTCGGGACGTCACGGGAAGGTCATTACGTGCGCAGCGCCTCGAGCACCTCCGCCGTAAACGGATTCTCACCGCGGCGAAGCGCTTCGATCCAGCCCAGGCGCTGTGTCCGAGCCTCGTTATTCGATGTCCCTGCCACAAAGGCTTCAAAGTCTACAATAGCTCCCGCAAGATCGCCGGTGAGTGCCCGGGCTAGCCCGCGGCTGTCCCTGACGTTGCCATTATCAGGAGCAAGCGCCACGGCCTGTTCGCAGGCCGTCATGACGTCGCCGGCATGCCCCAACAGGCTACCGTTCCAGCAGAGCGTGTTCCAATAGCCGGCGTTGTCCGGGTCGAGCTCGGCCAGTCGCCTGAACGTAGCCAGCACCCGAAGCACGGTGGCCTCTGTGCTGTCGAAAATGACAGCCATGTCGGCCAGCTCTGAGGCTAAAGCGCTCGGTATTCACAAGCAGAGAGTCAGCGGCGTCCAGAACCCTGCCGGCGAAGTCTGCAGGTTCTGCCGCCCCCGCGTCGAGAGCGGCAGTCACAATCAATCCGGTAGCACACTGCTCCATCGACGGGCTAGCGGGATACTCCCTGATGTCTTTCGTGATACGGTTCACCACATCAGCACGCAACGGCTTGGGGCTCATCATACCACATAACATGGTTCGCTCGATGATATTTGTCGGCTCGAGGAACTCGCTCGCCTTTGTCCAGTCTCCGTGTACCAGGTAGAGACTGAGCGTTGCACCGCCGTATTCGAGCAAGAAGGGATCGAGGACGCGATCGGTAGCGAAGATGCCCGCTGCCCTGAGTGAATCCGCCACGCGTAGCGCCTCGGCGCGCCGACCCGATTTGGCGAGCAAGACCATGCGGCGCGCTGCGAGATTCTCAAACTCGGTTTCCACGCCGAGGGAATCCGCAATCGCGAGTTCGCTGAGTGCCTTGTCGTAAGACTCCTCCAGCTCGAGCACCCGCGCCGCCCACAGATGGGCTTCCGCCACCGAGGGAGTGACGGCCAACCATCTTTCGACCCAGGTTCTGGCGACGGACAGAGCTCTGGGACGCTCCGCTTCGGTAACTGCCTGCAAGAAAATCGCGAATGTTGAGCGGTATCACTTCCAGCGTATCGCGCAAGACCGCAATGAAAGGCAAGTTGTTGGCAGGTAAGGACTCTATGTATGCAGGCAGCGAAGCGCTCTCGCGGCGCGCCGCTACCACGAGTCCCATATACCAACCGCCCGCCTTCAGATAGTTGACTACCAGGATCATGTAGCCAGCGTATTGAGACGGGTCCAGCAGCACGGCGGTCTTAGCGAGGCTGTTGGCCCTATGGAAGGAGCCGCGCATCCTCATGACCCCGTCAACCGAGTGGACAATGCCATCTATGCTCTCGAGCCAAGCGAGGGCAAGGAGCGCGTCGACATCGCTGGAATCGGCGGCCAGCAAGTCTTCGAGCTGCTCCCGTGCGGTGGCGAACTGAGCGTGATACAGCGCATCCATCGCGCGCAGAAAGCGTTGATGGCGCGGCGCGAGACGATCGGACAGCGCGACAGCGCGGCCTAGGTGACCGTAGCCCGCATGCGTCGCGTCAGAGAGGGCTCCCAGATCCGCGAAGAGGAGCGACGCTTGCGCCAGCTTGAGGTACGCCTGTGCAAACGTGCTGTCGAGTTCTACGGCTTCCTCAAAGGCTTCCCTCGCCCGCCGCATCTCCGCCCGATTATAGTGCCGTAAACCGCGGAGATAGGCCTTCAACGCATCGAGGGATTCGGTCGACACGGACGATACGTCGACTTGCGACGCGTCCACGCCTGCCGTCTCGAGAAGCTCCGCGGCAATCCGCTCGTAGAGTTCCAGAATCGCGTCTTCAGATTCTCCGTCTTCGCTGACGCGCACGACTGTACGACTAGTCGCTACATCGTATGCTCGGGCGGTGACTCGAATGCGATTGCCCAATCTCAGCACGTCACCCGTGACCACGGTCCATCCGCCGGTCTCCTCCGCGACGCGCCGAATCTGCTCTTCATCCATCGCTTCCTCGGGAGCGAGCCCATGACGTCGCTGGGCGAGACGGAGACGTTCATCGGAAACAACCGAAACCTCTTGCCACCGGCTCAGAGCCTCACCAAGCATCACGGGAGCTAGTGCCAGCCAGTCGTCTTCGGGAATCGCTCTGACATTACGAAACGGCAGCACCAGGAAGCTGCGGGCGCGCACGTCTTGCGCCGGGGGGTCGTTACGAGTCACAACGGCGGGTCGTCTTACGGCTGCATCGCATGGAGGGGGCGTGCCGTCAGCGCACTGGGCGCGGAGAGCAACCGGCAGCAGCGCCGCCAACAGCGACAAGGCGAGGATGAGTTGAAGCAGGCGCGCAGAGCGGTGCGTGTTCATCCTGTCAGGACCAAGTTCCCGCTCAGTAGCGTAGCGGGCTGCGGGTGCGGCTCCTTGGCGTTCGCGGTGCTCCCAGGTGCACAACGCAACGGCTCCCATACCCCACGAGCGCGCCCGATCAGTCTGCAAGCGCGTTGCAGGCAGCGGGCCCTATCTGGTTCGAGATTCCGCCGTCTTGAGTTCAACGAGGATCACCTCCATTGGTTCGCCACGCAGATTTTCCGGAAGGTGAGTTCCGGCCTCTGCCCATATCGTTTCACCGGCCCTTCCCTCAAAATCCACTGTTTGCCCATCGGGGAGCGTGAACTTGCCCGTGTTATCTGTAAGGAACACTACTACTCCGGCAGGATGATAGTGCATCACGGATTTCTCGTGCGGTCCGTACGTAATCCGGAGAACCCGGACCTGGTCGTTCTCGAAAACCACCCGGTAGTGCGTGGAGTCCACCACCGTGGGGTCTTGGGCCCAGGCACGCGCGGCAGCGAACGACGTCAGTGCGAGGAGCAGTGGGAGTACGCGCATGGTCATCTCCGAGTCTAGGGACGATTCTCTGGTTGGCGGATACTCGCCCTTGTAGGCGGACTTGCAGGTGCTACCGTCGGGTGGCTCAGCGGTCTCATCGTCGGGCGCGCGTCCAGCAGGACGTCAGTGCGGCGGCGGTGCCATCTTCGGCCACCGAAGGCAAAGTAGACTAATATTATCGCCTATTATATCCAGCAGGCTTGAAGCCGCAAGTTGCTACACCCCGTTCGTGACATGGCGAACGCGCTGGGCGACGGTAACCAATGAGATCAATGCCTCGCGATGCTACCGCACTACTGGTATTGGGGAACCCCCGATCGTCTTATTGATCCAGGGGCACGGGAGCCGGAGCATCGCTGGAAAAGCTGACCGACGCGATGAACCACTCGCCGTCGATCTTCCGCCATGTAGCGAGGTACTTGCCAAGGTCGAAAAGATCTCCGTCCGGAGTCGTCAGCACCAGTCGGTTGACGCCGTACTCCCACGCCATGTCACCGCGCTCCGATACCTCCGTATACGTCGTGGTGCTCCCGAACGACTTCACACCCGGGCCGAAGAACTGCTCAAAGAGCGCCCGCACGGCCTCGCGGCCTACGGCCGGGGGACCGTCAGCTGGCAGCAACACGCCGTCAGGCGCCCAGAACGCGAGTGAGCCGTCGATATCGAACGCGGATTCGGCCGCGACGATGCCGGCCGAGCGAGCGCGAACAGCTTCGAGTTCGGCCTCCATGTCTACCCGCGGCGCGGCGCAGGCCACTATGGACGTGGCAGCAACAAAGAGGGTGGTGGAATTCCGGCGCATGGCGACCTCACGGGAGGAGTGCAACGATAGGGTACTGTGGCCGAATCAACAATTCTGTGGCGCGGGACGCGCACCCACGATGGGGCTCGTCCCGGTGGCTAAGTGAGGGTGGGGCGCGACTACATCGGCGTGCATGCCTGACGGTGGGAGCGGAACTCGGCACATTTACCATGTATTACGTTATACGTTATATTCCGCCGTGATCCGAAGCTTCGCGACCCCTGGCACCCGGGACGTCTTCGATGCCACCGACTCCAAAGCGGCGCGGCGCGCGTGCCCGACAAGCCTCTGGAAGATCGCTCGCCGCAAGCTGGACCAGTTGAATCAGGCCCATGCGCTCGAGGATCTCCGAGCACCGCTGGCCAATCGACTGGAGAAGCTGAAAGGCGACCGGGCAGGACAGCACAGCATCCGGATTAACGACCAGTATCGCGTCTGCTTTGGGTGGACCGAGCACGAACCCGAAGATGTGGAGATCGTAGACTACCACCGTTGAGCGAGGTTGCTTCATGACGACGTTGCCCAGACACCGACCGCCAACCCACCCGGGTGAGATGCTCCTTGAGGAGTTCTTGGTACCTCTCGACATGAGCCAGTCAGAACTCGCGGACCGGATCCATGTGTCTTATCCACGCGTGAATGAGCTCGTGAACGGAAAGCGAGGTGTCACGCCGGACACCGCTCTACGCCTCGCGAAGCTGCTCGGGACAACACCAGAATTCTGGCTGAACGGGCAGCAGAACTGGGACTTGTGGCATGCCGTGCACGCGCCCCAAGCAGTCGAACTTCGGGAGATCCGTCCGGTGTCACGCCGCTCGCGGAGCAAAGCGAGTTTCGCCTAACTAGTCGCTCAGACCTGCAAGATGCATGAAAAAAGTTCGGTCACGTTACCGTTCTCGTTCTTGTAGGGGATCGTCCGTCGTGTCCGTATAGTGGGCTGCTTCACATGCAGGACAAATCCCGTGTGAGAACCGCGCCTCAGAGTGCTGACTCACGTAGGTCTCAAGTTTCTGCCAGAATCCCTTGTCATTCCTGATGCTCTTGCAGTGCGAACAGATAGGCACGAGGCCCTTCAGCGTCTTGATATTGTCCAGGGCATGCTGCAGAGCGCGGTTCGCTTGCTCCAACTCCGCTGTTCTCTGCTCTAATCCTACCTCCGCCTTCCTGCGCAGCGTAATATCCTGAACAAGACAGCTCACGCCGATGATTCTTCCATTACCATCAGCGGTAATAGGGTGATAGTTGTGCATGAAGGTCCGCCGCACGCCTATTTGTGCCGGGGTCTCCGCCTCGATCGTTCCCTCGATGATGGATGTGCGCGTCTTCATCACCATGCGCAGTTGAGCCTCGATTCCAGCCGCAACATTGGGAATCACTTCGCCCACCGTTCGTCCCAGGTGCTTCTCGACAGGCAAACCGTTCAGCCGGGCCAGCCATCGGTTGATGTACAGGTAGCGCAGGTCGGTGTCGAAGTAACAAAGGCCTACCGCCGCGTCGTCATAGGCGCAACGAAGGATCGCCTCGGAAGGGCGCTTCGCGGGCTCGCTCATACGTCTTCACTCCTAGCAACGTGTCAATAGGGATTTGCTTTCCCCGGCTGGCCAAGCGCTTCAAAGATAGCATGCCGCCAGTTTGACGTGATCCTGCGGGTGTGGAAGTGGAACTACGACTGCTCCCCGAACGCCGCGATTTCTTGGGCGTACGCCGAATCGAACTCCAGAGCCTCAACTAGTCGCGAAAGCTCGTTCGCGTAGGCTGGATTCGCCCCGGTTAGGCCCAATTCGCGAGGCAGGTTGTAACAGTACGCCTCGACAACCTGGTTGCTTGCCAACAGCGCCACCTGGACGCGCTCTCGTTTGTACGCGCGAACACTCGGTTCCGAGTAGAGCGCATGAGCTTCTTGCTCCGAGAGCTCCATCACGATTCCATAGGCCCGACTCGAAGCGGACGGCAACAATGTCGCTCGCTCGCCGATGTGGATTCGGTAGTCGGAAAGCACCGCTGGCCCAATAGTTTCAGGGTGAAAACCCTTCTCGGCGAGAAGAGTCCGATCCATGAAGAGGCCGTAAAAGAAAATCTTGCTCATAGGTGTCGAGCTGTCCGCCTAACTAGTAATTGGACTGCATATGTCCATATGCACCCCACTCGCGAGAAGGCGCTGGGGCGAGGGGACTTCGTTACTAACCGCACTCCTGGTACTGGGAAGCCCCTGAACACGCGATCTCGGTCCAATCTCGCAGTGAGCGGTATCTTCTAAGGCGAGCCGCGCGATGACGGGGCACAACCCAACGACTTCCTTACCGCACGTTAGTGCCCGCCAACTGCAAGCGCGTGTTTGGCGCCCGCTAGAACTCCCGCTTCTTCATTTCTGAGAAGAAGCTTTGCCGTTCTGTATCCTCGTCCGTGTCCAGAGGCAAAGTGTCGTCGTGCCGACGCCGCGCCTTTCCTTTCGACTTGGCAGCCTTCGCAGCGTTCTTTCTCACCAAAGCGGCCAACTTCTTATCATCGCTGGTTGACATCGTTGCCACTCCAAACAGTCTCGAGGTGGATCCGTCTGCGGTGTGCGGTGCTCCCAACATCCCTACGTATCATTTGCGGGCGACGTGCCCGTGAGCAACTTGCGTAGACTGAACGTGCACAATCCTCCAAAGCTCACTACTCAACGACCTCCTTACGCCACGGACGCGCCCGCCAGTCTGCAAGCACTTAACTTGGCGGGCCGCTCACTGGTAGCGGATCGCATAGTAGATGACGTAGACCCACGACAAGAAACCATGGATTATCGCCCACAGAATTGACTTGTTGGCACTCCACGAGATGGCAATGGCCAGCGCTGCGCCGAAGCCGATGCCTGCCTTGGCGGCGTCCTTGGAGCCACTCCCCTTCTTTTCGCTCATCCGGTACCCCCTGAGGCGGTCCGCCTAACTTGTAATTGGACTGCATACCTCCATAATGCTACATCGCGCTCGCGACATAGCGAACGCGCTGGGCGGGAGTAGCCTTCCTTACCACCGCACTCCGGCTATAGGGAACCCCTGAACGCGCGATCTCGGTCCAATCTCGCAGGGAGCGGTACCTTCTAAAGGCGAGCCGTGCATCAGTAGTCGGCGTTGCTGTACTGCAGAAGGGCCGCACAACAATGCGACTGGTGGTCAGTGTAGGATGAGCCGTACCTCTTTGAACCAGAGGGAGTCCGATGGACGCTGACAAGAAAGCCAAGATCGCCCGGGTACTTGGCTACATCTTGCTGGCGGTCGGCGTGCTGAATCTCACGCTTGCCGGTGTGCAATTGGCCCGGGATCGGACCCAGGAGGGGTCACTTTTCGTGACTGGTTTCGTGGCCCTCGGGATGGGCATCATCATGGTTTCCCGAGGGAGGCAGAAGCCCACGCCCCGAGCTTAGCGACGTGGTTGGCGTAGGGATGAGATCAATGCAACGCGATGCTACCGCACTCCGAATATTGGCAAGGTTATGCACGCGCGATCTCGGTCCAATCTCGCAGTGAGCGGCATGTTCTAAGGCGGAACGAGCGGCGGGGCGCCGTGCCGCCCAAGCACACAACGCAACAGCTTCCCCACACGAACACGTCTGTCGTTGTGGATCCCCCGATCGTCTTATTGATCCACGGGCACGGGAGTCGGAGCATCGCTGGAAAAGCTGACCGAGGCGATGAACCACTCGCGGGGCCCTGCGCGCGGTGTATCACGGTAGTGCGCACCGGACCGTGCTCAAGGAGTTTACCCGCGCCTACCAGAGTCTGGTCGAGGACTCCACGCGTGTGATGCTCCGGCTCAAAGCATTGCTCCGCGCCCGGGGGATCAAGACGCCCGGTACCGAGCGCTTGCTAGGTGGCACCACAGTGTATTACATTGTATGACATGAAATCTACAGTACTGACCATTCGCCTTGATCGCGATCTCGAGCGCCAACTCCGACGCATCGCCCGTCGGACCGGCCGTAGCCGTAGCGACATCGTTCGAGAGGCGCTCCGACGCCAGCTCGCGCTGGCGCAGTTCGAGGACATCCGCCGCCGCATCATGCCGCTCGCTGAGGCTCGCGGATACCTCACCGATGAAGACGTCTTCCGCGATGTCTCTTGAGGGTGGCCCTCGACACGAACATCCTCGTCGCCGCCGTGGCGACCCGCGGCCTCTGCGCCGACCTTCTTCGTGTCGTCCTCGCGGAGCATCAACTGATTCTCGGCCAAACAGTGCAGCGCGAGCTGCGCCGTGTTCTCCGATCGAAGCTCCGACTTGCTCCAGAAGTCATCACCGAATACGACGCATTCCTTGCGCGGCACGCAGTGCTTGCGGCGGCCACGGAGCCGGCCCCGATCTCCGTTCGAGATGCCTCCGACGAGCGCGTACTTGCGGAGGCCCTGGCAGGTGAGGCAGACGTTCTCGTAACCGGAGATCAAGATCTTCTCAGCGTCGCGAGCGAGTCTCCGATACTGATTGTCGATCCGCGGGGGCTGTGGGAATCGCTGCGCGGGAGATGACCAGGGACACGCATCCGGCGGTGCCACCTAGCTTGTAGTTGGACTGACCACCATATCGCCAGATGCTACACCCCGCTCGCGACATAGCAAACGCGCGGGGCGAGGGGAACTTCGATGCCACCGCACTCCGGATATCGGGAAGCCCTGAACGCGCGATCTCGGTCCAATCTCGCAGTGAGCGCTACCTTCTAAGGCGGAACGAGCGCCTAAAGGCGCGTGCGGTGGGTGGCGTTTTGGTGGGAACACGAAGCCAGATCCCTCTTTCCAGAGGCACAGATGGCTGTACCGGATTTCCAGAGCTGGTTCTTACCTCTCCTGAAGCGGGTAGCCGACGGAGAGAGTCACCGCCTGTCAGACCTCTACGAGGAGTTGGCGCAGGATCTTGACCTCTCGGACGAGGACCGCGCGGAAGAGTTGCCAAGCGGCAAGCAACTCACGTATCGCAACCGCATCGGTTGGGCCCGTACGTATCTGAAGAAGGCAGGGCTTCTTGAGTCGCCAGCCCGAGGCGAATGCAGAATAACAAAACGTGGAATCGAGGTTCTAGCACAGGACTTGGAGCGTGTGGATGTCAAATTCCTAAAGCAGTTTCCTGAGTTCGAGAAGTTCCACACCTATAAGCCTTCCGGCCCAGGTGAGGGGGGTCCGGACGGAGAGGTCGTCAGCGCCACGCCAGAAGAACTTCTCGAGCAGTCGCACGGGGCCCTCAAAGACAACGTCACGCAAGAGCTTTTGGAGCGCGTGAAGGCAGCACCCCCATCGTTCTTTGAGTCCCTAGTAGTGGATCTCCTTCTACGCATGGGTTACGGCGGTTCACGCGAGGATGCCGGCAAGATCGTCGGCCGCTCCGGTGACGGTGGCGTCGATGGAGTGATCAACGAGGATCGACTTGGTCTTGATGTGGTATACATCCAAGCGAAGCGGTGGGAAAACACGGTTGGCCGACCGGTGGTTCAGGCCTTTGCCGGTAGCTTGGAAGGAGTCCGAGCACGCAAGGGCGTACTCATTACAACGTCGGATTTCTCTTCTGAAGCGCGCCAGTACGTTTCCCAGATCGAAAAGCGCATCGTCCTGGTAACTGGCCAGCAGCTCGCGAACCTCATGTTCGAGCACAACATTGGCGTAAGCTCCGTTGCCTCGTATGAAGTGAAGAAGGTCGACACCGACTTCTTCGAGGAGGCGTAGGCCTTCGCACGACCCGCGCTAGGAGCTGCCGGGGGCTACGGGAGGGCACGTACCGTTGGGAACGACCAGCCGCATCAGAGCAACGGTTCGGGGCTGGCAGCCCGGTCAGTTCGCGATCGTTTGTCTTATCGCAATGGTGACCGAGGGTGGCCTCTACTGGGGCTATCGGGAGCTCGACGCTAGAGTCGACAGGATTGACAGATCCTGGGAACACTTGTTCGAGCTCCAGCAGCAGCGACTGCGAGATGGCTGTACATCCAGAACGGTGTCTTCGATTCCGCACAGGCGGCCACAGACTTCTTTGTCTCGGTAGTCGGCTCGACGGCAGGCAAGCAAGATGCTCGGGCGGTACGCGATCTGGGGCATGGCATTATCACACCGGTCATGGTGCTCGTGTTTGTCGGGATGCTTGTTGTGTCGTGGCAGTGGTTTGGCCGAGGGTCGCCAGGGGCAACAGCACACAAGCCTGGGCCGCCATCGACCGGAGCAGCCTAGCACACGCTCAGACCCGCAAGATGCATGAAAAAAGTTCGGTCACCAAACCCAGGGAGTAGCCCCGAGAAACAGACCAAGCTAACCACTTGGCTCTCTTATAGTTGCCCCGCCTGGGATCGCAGCCGCAGCGTCAGCAAGGCCGAGCCCCGGTGGGGCAAACGCAAAACGGCGCGGCTACCGCCGCGCCGTTTGCGATTGCCCCGCCTGGGATCGAACCAGGACTCTTCTGATCCAGAGTCAGACGTGTTGCCAGTTACACCACGGGGCAGTGGAGCTGAGGGGGCTCGAACCCCTGACCTCCTGGGTGCGATCCAGGCGCTCTCCCAACTGAGCTACAGCCCCTAAAAGCTAGACGCACAGACGCTCAGACGCGCAGACACGGAACCCCGCCAAAGTGTCGGCGGGGCCGGTGGAAGTCAAAGCTAGAAAGGCAGTTGTGGGGGGTCAAGGCTGGTGGGAGGACCCACTTGCCAACGGGGATGGAACACCTCGGCATTCCATGCGTTATTCAAGGCACCCCATGATTCCGGAGATTCCATGACGCGTACTCCCCGTCGAGGTCGGTCGGCCCTCGCCGCTCCTCTTCTCCTGGCGGGACTGGCCTGCGGAGACGACAGCGGCTCGAACCCGCAGCCCAATGCCTCCCCCAACACCACGCCAGCCGCCCTCACCATCGTGAGCGGCAACAACCAAACGGGCACCGTTGGCCAATCACTAAGCAGCGCCCTCGTCGTAAGCGTGAAGGATTCCGAAGGGGCGGCGTTGTCAGGCGTCAGTGTAGCATGGTCGGCCGTTACGGGTGGTGGTATGGCCACCTCACCGACGACCAACACCAACGCGCAGGGAGAGGCCGCCACGACCTACACGCTCGGCGCCGTGGTTGGCGCCAACGAAGCGCGGGCCGCCGTCGCGGACATGACGAATCTCAATGCGACCTTCACCGCTACCGGTGCCGCCGCACCGCCACCCCCACCCCCACCACCACCGCCGCCCCCGCCGTCGGCCAACGTCTCCATCGAGGACAACTTCTACATGTCCAGCAACGTCACGGTCAGTAGTGGGCAAAGCGTCGCCTGGAACTGGAACGGCATGAACGCCCACAGCGTCACCTTCGACGCGCCCATGAACGACGATTCGGGTGTCCAGAGCGCCGGGATGTTCACGGTGCAGTTCAGTAACCCGGGTACGTTCACCTACTTCTGCACCGTGCACGGGCGCGCCATCATGTCGGGCCAGGTGGTGGTGAACTAGCGTGCGGCAAGACGGCGTGGACTGGCTGACGCCCAAGGGTAGGCGAGCGCGCTTGTCGGCATTAGCTTCGTGGCTACCAGACCGGAGATCGATCCATGAAGCCTGTCCCAGCTCCTCTCGCCATCGCCCTGCTGCTCGTCCCGCTCGCCGGATGCGGCGACGATACCGGCCAGAACCCACAGCCCACGCCGATCACGGTCACGGTGGCAGACAACTCCTACAGCCCGACGACCGTGACACTTCCCACGGGCACGACCGTCAACTGGACCTGGACCGGGACCCAGCAACACGACGTGGTGTGGTCGGGGACCAATGCGCCTGCGGCAGCACCTCTTCAGGCCACCGGCACCTACCAACGCGTCTTCAACGCAACCGGCACGTTCGGATACTTCTGCTCCATTCACGTCGCGGAAGGAATGACGGGAACGATCATCATCCAGTAGGCAGGCAGCACACCGACAGGCGCTCAGACGCTCAGACGCTCAGACGCTCAGACGCTCAGACGCTCAGACGCTCAGACGCTCAGTTCATGGCGCTACGCAGGGCGTGGCATACCGCAAGCAATCAACGTGCTCTCAACAGGATTTTCTCATGAATCGTGTTTCTCAGCTTTCCGCTGTTGTGGTTATTGTCGTGCTCGGTGCGTGCGGCGGCGACGACGCACAGCAACAGCCCACCGGTCCCGGCCCATCCGGACCGACCGCGACGACGAGCGTCAACATTATCGACAACGGCTTCAGTCCGTCATCGAACAGCGCCACCGCCGGTCAGTCCGTCACGTGGAGTTGGACCGGAAACAATCCTCATAACGTCACCTTTGACGACCCGGCCATTGGGAATTCGAGCACGAAGACGAGCGGCGGGTTTACGCGGAGCTTCCCTACGGCGGGGTCGTTCACCTACTTCTGCACTGTACACGGTAGGTCGATCATGTCGGGCACGGTGACGGTGAACTAAAGAACGTTGAACGGTGAACGTTCGACGTTCACTCGTACGCCACCTCAACTGTCATCCCGTCCTTGGCCACGACGGTCTCGGGGAACACCGCTCGCGCCTCATCGAGCAGAGCGTTCGGCGCAATGGAGAACCGCGCCGAGAGATGAGTGAGCACCAACCGCTTGACACCCGCAGCTAGCGCTACCTGAGCCGCTTCCACAGCGGTCGAGTGTCGGGTTGCGCGTGCGCGGTCGCGTTCATCATCCGTGAACGTGGCCTCGTGCACGAGGAGATCCGCACCCGTCGCGGCATCCACCAGTTCCTTCGTGGGACGCGTATCGCCGGACATGGCAACGAGGCGCCCGGGCCGGGACGGCCCGACCAGCTCTTCGGGTCCCGCGGACTTACGAATGGGTGGATCAACCGACGCATCCTCCCACTGCACCGTCTCGCCACGGTGCAGCCGACCCCACAGCTGTCCCTCCGGAATTCCCAGGGCGCGCGCCTTCTCGGGGTCGAACCGGCCCAGCCGCTCGTGCTCTCGCAGGGCATAACCGACCGCATCGCCACCGTGCTCTGCTCGCAGCACCTCGATGGCGTAGTCCTCTCGGTCGAGCGTGTCGCCCGGTGCAATCTCGTGGATCTCAATTGGGAAGGGAGCGCGCTCAACTCCCAACTCGATGGCGCTGCCGAGCACGCGTTTGGCGCCACGCGGGCCGTACAGATGGAGCGGATCTTCGCGACCCTGTAGCCCCAACGTGCGCACCAGGCCGATGACACCGAGAAAGTGATCGGCGTGGAAGTGCGTGAAGAACATTTCTCGGAACGTGAATCCCACCCCGAAGCGCATCATCTGGCGCTGCGTTCCCTCGCCGCAGTCGAACAGCAACATCTCGCCCTCGCGCTGGACGGCGATGGACGAGACCGATCGCTCGACGGTGGGCCGCGCCGCGGACGTGCCCAGAAAAGTGAGACTCAGCATGGGGGGGAATATAGAACGTCGAACTCTGAACGCAGAACATCGAACTCTGATTGTCTGGCGTTCGACGTTCGACGTTCGATGTTTGGCGTTCGGCGTGCTAGAACACTCTCAGATGAAAGTATCGCGCCGGCCGCTCCCGAATGTCGTCGAGCAGGATACGGAGCGAGCGGGCCGTCTCCACCATCTCGACATAGAGCGTCGTATCGTTCACCAGCCGGCCAAGCGTCCCCGAGTCGCTCTCCATACGTACCATCATGCGCGCCAGTGCTTGCGTGGCCTGACCAAGACCGATCACCATCTCGTTCAGGTTGTCGGTGATCTCGTCGAGCTGCGCCACGGAGCGGGCCAGGTCGGGACTACCCAGCGTTGAGTCGAGGCGCCCAGCTACCGACGACAGCCGCTCGAGCGCACGAGCGGCTTCTCGCACTACGGGCCCGCTGCCAAGTTGGGCGATCACGTTCATCGCCCGGCGCGTAGCGGCCAGCGTCTCGTGGATCTCGTCGGCCGTGCGTTCCGACAGCAACGCACCGGCCCCGGACAGGACGTCTGTCGCCTGGTTCGCCACCGTCGCCGCCGTTTCCATTATGGCGAGTTCCCGCGTCCCGTCGATGATCTGTCCGTCAGCGAGCGCCTGATCCGACCGGCCCGGGTTGTAGTCCACATACATCGCGCCGAAGGCGTCCAGCACGCGCACGGCTACTTGGGCGTCCTCCTTGGGCCCCACGCTGGCGTCCACCTCCATGTAGACCACGACGTCG
Organism: Gemmatimonadota bacterium; assembly: GCA_036679645.1. GTDB lineage: Bacteria > Gemmatimonadota > Gemmatimonadetes > Gemmatimonadales > GWC2-71-9 > JADFNB01. The sequence goes on from JAZDCY010000033.1 coordinate 34,100, forward strand.
CCCACACCCTCGAGAACCACGCGTGAGACGCGCCCCTTACGAACGCCCGAGATCGTCACCGGGTCCCCGACCCCGAGACCCGAGATGTCTGCGAAGCGCACGCCGAAGGCCTCCCTGTCGCCGAACGACTTCCCCGCGAGAAACGTGAGCCCCCCGAAGACCAGGACGAGTGCGGCGACGACGAGAAGGCCGACGGTGACTTCCCGCTTGTAGTGAAGATCCATAGGCCGCTAGCCCGGCTCGTGGAGGAAGGTCCCGAAATCCCGCTCGAAGAATTCTAACACCGCATCGTCGGTGCTCGCACGAATCTCTTCCGGCGTTCCCATGGCTCGGATCTGCGCATCCTTCAAGAGCGCAATCCTATCCGCGACGCGGAACGAGCCGCGCACATCGTGACTGACGACCACGCTGGTCACGCCAAGGCTGTCTCGCAACTTCGTGACCAGCTTATCGATGATATCTGCATTCACCGGGTCGAGTCCGGAGGTGGGCTCATCGTACAAGAGATAGGTCGGCTGGCCGGCAATGGCCCGCGCAATCCCGACCCGCTTCTTCATGCCGCCCGAGAGATCGGCTGGGTACTTCTCCGCCGTCTGGTGCGGCAGGTTCACGAGGTCGAGGCATTGCGCCACCCGACTCCGACAATACGATCGATCTGCCGCGCACTCCTCGTCGGTGATCCCGAGTTGGACGTTCTCATAGACACTCATCGAGTCGAACAGCGCACCGAACTGGAAGACGTACCCTATCCGGGAGCGGAGCATCGACAACGGCTTTCGCTGCAGATGCGGTACACTCAACCCGTCGACGTACACCTCACCGGCATCGGGATGGATCAGGCCGTTGATGTGCTTGAGGAGGACGCTCTTCCCGACGCCGGACGGCCCGAGGAGAGCTACCGTCTCGCCCTGGTTCACGTCGAAGTCCACGCCGTCGAGCACCACCAGCTCGCCGAAACGCTTGTGGACGTCGCTGAGCTTGATCATGGGCGGGAAGGCGGGATGGCGGGATGGCGGGAAGGCAGGATGGCACCCACGGACCCGAGACCCCCATCGTCCCGTCCTCGGTCTGCCGTCGCCGGTTCACTACCCACTGGGCAACAAGATTTGCGCGAGTACGGCATCGAGGAAGAGAATCGAGACGGACGCACTTACGACCGCGGCTGTAGTCGCGCGGCCCACTCCCTCCGCCCCCTGCTTGGTGGTAAACCCGACGTAGCACGGCACGAGGGAGATGGCCAACCCAAAGGCTACCGACTTGACGATCGAGTACCACAGATCCAATGGCCGAAAGAAGTACTGGGCACCGTAAATGAAGTCCGCGTTCGAAATCTGGAGTATCCCCGTCGCCGCAAACCACCAGCCTGATAGGATCCCGATCAGGTCGGCGAAGATGACGAGCACCGGCAGCATCAGGGTACCGGCGAGTACCCGAGGAATGATCAGGTGCGAAATGGGAGATCGGCCCAGGCTCTCGAGCGCATCGATCTGTTCCGTGACCCGCATCGTTCCCAACTCCGCGGCGTAGCGGGCGCCGATACGACCCGCGAGCAACAGCGCGGTGAGCACAGGTCCCAACTCCAGAATGATGGTCTGGACCACGAGGCCACCCACGATGTAGACGGGGAGGCTCGCCTCGAATTGATACCCCGTCTGCAGGGCCGTCACCGCACCTGCGAAACCGGCCGTCAGCATGACGATGAAGAGCGACCCGAATCCGACGTGATACGCCTGCTCGAAGGTCCGTGGCACCCAGACCCGCCACTCGCCAAGCGAACGGAACATCTCGAGCACTAGGTAAGAGAGACGCCCAACCTGGCTCATCGCCTTCAGGCTGAAGCGTCCGACGAGTCGCCTGGCGTCCAATGTGACGGTTGGCATGGGCGACTTGGCCTACCTAGCCGGTGACCGCGAAGAAGAGCGCGGCGGCGACGAGCAACAGCGCCGTACCCGACGCGGCGCGAAGGCGTCCGCGATACAGCCGCGCCGTCGCCGAGGACTCGGCACCCTCAGACAGCGCGGAGATCCGGGCCAGGCGCTGTGAGGTCGGCAGAGACACGAGGATCTCGATCACGCCGGCCAGGAGCCCCATTCCCTGCATCGCCGCGACCGACGGATCGCCCAGCCGTGAGCCGTAGCCCTGGCTCGCGGCCATCATGGTGAGCGCCACGCCGGAGGCAACCGCCGCGATGGCGCCCGGGCCCACGACCCAGGCGTACACCTTGCCCAGCATCTCGTCAACCGCCGCACGCGCTGCAGGGGACGTTTCGGCCTCGAGCGTGTTCACGAGAACGGCCACGGCACCGCCTCCCAACCAGAGGCCAATACCAAGCATGTGCAGGAACCTGATGAGGTTCACGAGTCGGGCGCCTTAGCCACCACCTCCGGGACGATCGGACGGCGCGCGGCGAACCCCGCATCGATCTCGTGCCAGTGCAAGACCTCGGTCTCGCCCAGTCTCCAGCACAGGAAGATGTCACGGTCGTCGAGCATGGAGTGATAATCGACGAGGCCGTCGTCGAATCCTTTGAGGATACACCCGATCTGCTTCAACTCCTCGATGAACTCGTTGATACGCTGGGCGACTTCATCGACCTCTGTGCGTAACGCGGCGGCATCTTCGGACTCACCGAGATCCCGTCGATCGCGCGCCGCAACCACCTCGTAGCGACTTAGAGCCCCCTTCCACTCGACATATTCGTCCACGATGTCCTGGACGATCCGCCGTACCAGCGGGAGCGTCCCGTTCGCTTCCTCGAGCGTGAAGTACCGTGTGTCCATTCGACGTTTCAACCCACCAGAGTTCGCATGATGCCGGCGACGGCAAAACCGGTGTAGTTCCCAACCGCGTATCCCAGCAAGCCGACCGCAACGCCCGGAACGACACGATCCTGGTATCCCCGAGCCGTGGCAATGGCCATGGCGGATGCGGGACCGCCGATATTGGCCTGCGACGCGACCGTAAGCGTCGCGAGGTCGATCCGGAGTAGTCGACCGACACCGAACAGTAATAGGCCGTGAATGCCTACCACAATCAGCGTGTAGTAGAAGACCGCTGGTCCTACCCGCACAATCTCCCGAATGATCGACTGGGCGCCGAGGCCCGCCAGAAAAAGATGCAGCAGGTAGTTCCCCCACACGGGGCCGCCGGCCAGACGGCGCACCGGCCCCACCTGGGCAGCGATCAACGCAAATGTCGTAAGCCACAGGACGGTCGGGACACCCGGCACGTGGCGGCCAATCGCCTCGGCAAAGAAGAGCGCGGCGGTCGCGATGAGGAGCACCGCCGCCGTGTCGAGCAACGTTACCGATCGGCCGGTCGCGGTGAACTCGGTGTCAACCGGACTTGATACCGGTGCGGCATCACCCGGCGCCTTGGCTGCGCGCGCATTGCGACCCCACACCTGCGCCAACACGACCGGTGCGATGAGCGAAGCGGCCATCCAGAGCGCCGTTGTCACATGATCCGCCGCCACGGCCGCACCGAATATCTCCGCGCTCGTCTCGAGACCGGCCCCAAGCGCCACGAAGTTGACCCCGCCGCCGATGTACGTACCCGTGTACTGCCCGGCCAGTTTCCACGTCTCGGGACCGACCGCACCGTGCAGCAGCAGCCCTCCCGCAATTGCGCCTACGACCGTACCGAAGGCGCCGAGTGCAAAGGCACCGAGCATTGCCGGTCCCGCGCGAATCAGCGTCTTGACGTCGACCCCCATCAGGATGAGCGCGATCCCGAGGTTCACACCCACACCGCCCAACATATCGTATGCCTCTGAATGAGCGGGTAGGATTCCGACGTTGGACAGCACCGCGGTGATCACGATTGCCGTGAGTACCGACCCGAGCGATCGCACCACGCGCGAACGCCGCTCGAGGTGAACGGCGGCGTAGACGATCACGGCAAGGACGAGAAAGACCGCCAGCGGGTCGGCGATCATGCAGCGGGACCGGCCCAGGACAGCGCGCGAACGGCCGCGCGATACCCTTCTTCGACGTAGTGGCCGACACGATCAACAGCGAACGTCGCCTCGGCCTCGATGACGGGCTGCACAACCACCACCCGGGGACCGCCGTTCCGGCTCGCGGCCTCACCGGTCCACCGCGCAATCTCCCGCTCGATCTGTGCCGCCATCATGATCCGCACCGTGTTCCCATGCGTGCGTACAAGGGGCGGCAGCGCCGCCCTGCGATCGGCAGGCTCCTCGTAAAGCGATGGTCCGACATTGACCGCGAAGAGTAACTCGGGCTCGAACAGCGCCGCGACATCGAGCGGGAGCACACTGCGGAGTCCGCCATCGACGTAGAGCCGGTCACCAATCCGGCCTGGCGGGTAGTAGACCGACAGCGCGCAGGACGCATACAGGGCATCGACCAACGGAACCCGCTCGCGCCCGCCGGCCCCGAACAGCACCAACTGGCCATTCTGGGAATCGACTGCCGTCACTGTGAGGGGGACATCCAATTCGTCGAAGCGTGCGGCGGGAACGAGACGCGCGATGGTCTCTCGTAGAGGGGCCTCACGCAGAAAACTCTCACTGAAGTACCCCAACACCGCGGCTGATGACATCGCGGCGACATCCGCGCGCCTGATCTGGGTCATGCGTACGAGCGCCTGCTCATACGACAGGCCGCTTGCCAGGCACGCGGCTACGACGGCACCCATCGAGGTGCCAACGTAGTGCTCGGGAACGAGCGATCGCTCGGTGAGCGCCTTGACCGCTCCAAGGTGGGCGGCCGTCTTGGCACCTCCACCCGAGAGCGCGCAGACGACGCGCGTCACGAAGGCCTCTCGCGTCCGACGTCGGCAAGGCGGCGACGACGACGTTCCTGTGCCGCGGTGTGACGGCGTCGCTCCGCTTCCGTCTCCAGCACGAGCCCGCGCACCGGCGACGGTCGGCCGTTCTCGTCGGTGGCGACGAACGTCACGTAACAACTATTCGTGTGCCGCCGTTTTCCCGTATGCAGGTTCTCGGCTTCGATTCGCACGCCGACTTCCATTGACGATCGACCCACGAAGTTGACGCACGCATCGGCAATCACGAGTTCACCCAGATAGATCGGCTCGAGGAAATCGACGCGGTCCATGGATACCGTCACGCACGGCTGGCGCGCATGTCGTGTCGCCGCGACCGAAGCGACCTGGTCGATCAACGAGACGATCACGCCACCGAACACATTCCCGAGGTTGTTCGCCATGTGCGGCATCATCCGCTCGGACATGGTCGCTCGGGTGGCGGAGGGCGGGGCGGGAGGAAGGGTCAGTAGTCCACCGGCCTCAGGTAGCTCTCCCCAATAGCCGTACTGGACACCATCGCCACCGTCGGGAGACGACGCTTCCAGTGGGTTGAGTCGAGTCGTTGCTTGACGAGATCTACCTCCGCCTGCAAGAACCCGCGCTCCACGACCTCGGCGACGCTCATGCCACCCAGCAGCCAGTGGAGGATCATGTCAGCCCTGGCGTAGGAGATACCAAGATCCGCCTCATCGGTCTGACCTTGAATGAGGTCCGCCGTGGCCGGCTTCTCGACGATCTGGTCCGAAATGCCGAGGTGCCGGGCCAGAGCCCAGACCTGCGACTTCCACAGATCGCCAAGTGGGTTGACCGGCGGGGAGTCGTCGGCGTGCCATGTGAAATAACCAAGCAGTCGCTCGGTCTTGTTCCCGGTACCGAGCGGGAGTGCGTGATGTTTGGCTGAGAGATCGAAGAGGGCGATCATCCGCACGCGCGCCATGACATTGCCCCGTCGCGTGGGATCGCCGTCGTCCGGTGTCGAGGCGTAGAACCCGTCAACCGCTTCGGAGATATCGATCGTGATCGTCTCGATCCCCAACTGGCGCGCCGCGAGCGCGGCATGCTCCAGGCTCTCGGGAGACGATGTCCGGTAGGGCAGTCGTACACCGATCACATTCGCCGGACCGAACGCGCGCGCGGCCAGTGCGGCGGTGACCGAACTGTCCACCCCGCCGGACAACGCCACGATGCCGCGCTGGAATCCGCGGCGCTCGATCACCTCCTCGCGCAGGAACGTCACCAGCCACCGCTCGAGCAGTTCGCCATTGATGGAGAGCGGGTCACCCGGCGGGTCCGGGTCTACCACGAGATGGGTGGCGGGCTCAGGCTGGGCCACACTTGGCGACGCCCCGCACGCCGGATCATACGCCGCCGGCTCGCGCCGCCGCTCCGGTGCGCCGCGGATAAGTACCGGCAGTGCAGACTGCAGATCGGAGAGCAGCGGCGCGTCCGCCCGCGCGCGTGTGAGCGCCCGCTTGTCGAGTCGCGCACGGACGATGGCCTCCTCGAACTCCGGCCCCTCGAGGAGTTGATTGCCGTCGGGTCCCACGAGCGTCGACCTACCCTGGAACCGCTTGCCTCCCTCGAACCCGACGATCTGGACGAGTGCCGCGTAGACACCGTGCTCGGCTGCGATGACACGCAGGATCCGGTTCCACGTCTCGACGTTGTTGGCTCCCGTACCGATCGGGGCGACGCCGCGCGCCGGCGACGCGCTGGGGACCAACAAGAGCTGCGCGCCGTCGAGTGCCGCGATCGTGGCCGTGGTCGAGTGCCACAGGTCTTCGCAGATCAGCATCGCGACGCGCCCCCAACTCGTATCGAACGCCTGAACGCTCCGTCCCGCATCGACGAAGCGTTCCTCGTCAAACAGGCCGTACGTGGGGAGAAACACCTTGCGGTGCACATGCCGGATCCCGGCGTCACTGCCGCCCAAGGTGGCGTACAGGGCGGAGTTGTGATGGTGGCTCTGGTGCTCCTCGTAGAAACCGACGCATACGTCGAGCGGCGGCGCGCCCGAGAGGTCGTGCTGTGCGGCCAGGTCGCGGTACAACGTCCCCGCGCTCACCGCCACCTCCCGCACGCCGCCCTCGAGGAAATAACCCGACATCACCGACTCACCGAAAACCACGAGACCCGGCGGTTCGTCCCACGCCCCGACCTGCGCGAGCACGTTCGCCACACGGTGGAGGTTCCCGGCGTAGTCGGCCTTGGCCGGCCGGATCTGGGCCAGCGCAATCAGCATGCTGTTACCGCACCCGCCACGTCCAAAGCGTTGCCGCCCATTGATCCGAGCGAATCGTCACGTTGTCAAACCGTTCGTGTACGCCGGCTATCGTCGTCGGCGTGAACAACCAGACCCCGGGCGCATCTTCGTTGATGACCGTCATCGCCTCACCCCACAGCGCTTGTGCGCGACCTGCGTCCCACTCGGTCGCCGCCGCTTGGAGCAGGGAATCGAACGCCGCGCTGCGGTACTCGCCGTAGTTGAACCCGCCAATCGCGGCACTCGACCAGAGCTCCCGGATCGCCGACGGCGTCACGTCGGTACCCCACATCCCCACCATCGCGTCGAACCGGCCCTGCCCTCCCCGATCGACAAAGGCGTTGAACTCGACGGGCGTGATGCGTACCTCGATACCGACGGCACGCAACTGCTGCTCCATGATCACCGCCGCCTGCTCGCGCACCTGGCTGGTAGACGAGTAGATCAACTCGAACGACAGACGTTCCCCGGCGCGCTCGCGAATGCCGTCACCGTCGGTGTCACGCCATCCGAGATCGCTCAGCACCCGGCGCGCGGCCGCGGAATCGTACGGCAGTTGCCGGCGGTCGGGGTCCCATATGCTCGTTACGGGCGTCGTGGGTCCACCGGGGACCTGTCCCCACTCGCCAAACACCGCCGCCACGATTGCATCGCGATCGATCGCCAGCGACACAGCACGACGCATTGCGCGGTCGGCAAACAGCGGGTTGGGACGTGTCCGGTCTCCCGAGGCACGGAGGTTGAACCCGAGGTACGCGTAGAGAATTGACCCATACTCGTACAGCCGGATGTGCTCCAGTTCGTGAACCCGCTCGATGTTGTCGCGACCGATTACGGCCTCGATGATATCCGCGTCGCCGGCGGCCAGCTGCGCGATCGACGCCGTATAGTCCGGCGTGATACGCCAGATCAGACGCGCAATCCCAGGCGCACCCAGGAAGAACGACGAATCGGCCCGCAGCTCGATCGTCGTGTTGGGCTGCCACGCCACGAAACGATACGGGCCGGAGCCGATGGGATTCCGCAGGAACTCGTGCGTGCCGAGCCGGGCGCGCGGGATCGTGTCGAGCAAGTGCCGCGGCATGATGTACAGGTGATAGACCGCGTCGTAGAACTGTTCCGGGTAGCTGCGGGAGAAATGAAACACGACCGTACGCTCGTCCGCCGCGGTGACGCTCTCGATGGCCTCCAACAGTGGCCCCGCCGTTGCCGCAATCGCTGAATCGGTATACAGGTCGTACGTGAACGCGACATCCGCGGCGGTCACGGCCACGCCGTCGTGCCAGCGGGCGTCCGGATGGATCCGAAACGAAGTCGTCAGTGAATCGTCGAACGTCCACGACTCGGCCAGGGCCGGGACGAAGCCATCGTCGCCCACCGTGTTCAGTTCGAGCCCCAGGTCGGCCAGCTTCAGGAAGAGTTGATGCCCCACCGCCTGCCCGATATTCGTGCTGCTGAAGAGGGGGACGATGGCATCGGCGTCCGCCCCCGTCGTCACCACCGCAGCGGCGCAGTCGCCCACGCAGGGAGGCGCCGATTCGCACGCAGCCAGGCCAAGTGCGGTGGCACCGACGAGTACAGCCAGCTTGATAGGCATGGGCATCTAATGTAAGAGTGCGCCCCACTTTGAGCTAAGTGTATCAAAACGAGGCAGGCCCGCCGGAGGTCTGAGCATGAACATATCCATGTAATCCGTTGTAAAGCAACCTCTTACGTCGATCTTGCCATCACCCTGACCCTGGCACCGGCGTTGCCCTTACTCCGGGCGGCAGCGGCATCGGGTCGCTCGCCCGCAGCTACGAACTTTGAGGAGGGATACCAACATGAAGCGCTTTATGGTTGCAATGGTTTTCACCACGTTTGCGGCTGCCGCATGCGGCGACAGCACCGGTCTGGGAGCGGGGGAGCGCGCTGTTTCGCTGTCGTTCACGACAACGCAACCCGCGGGTGCGGCGTTCGCCGCCACCCGTCCGTTCTTTGGTGTGACCGGCGATACGGTGGTCTCGGGCACCGACATGATCATCATCGACCGCGTTCGCATGGTCCTGCGCGAGATAGAGCTCAAGCGGGTTGAAGATCAGTTCTGCGAAGACTCCTCTGGCGAGGGCGAAGACAACGACGACTGTGAAGAGTTCGAGATCGGGCCGTTGCTCCTCGACCTTCCGCTCAACGGAATGGTCGAGACCGAGGTCTCGGTGGTCGTGGACACCGGCACGTACGACGAGATCGAGTTCGACATCCACAAACCCAGCGACGACTCTGCGGCTGATTCCGCCTTCCGGGCTGCCAATCCGCTATTCACCGAGACGAGTATCCGCGTCGAAGGTTCGTTCAACGGACAGCCGTTCGTATACGAGACGGACCTGAACGTCGATCAGGAAATCGAGTTGACCGATCCGTTGATCGTGACGGACCAAACAGCGGCGACGAACGTCACACTGAGCGTCGCTCTCGACGTCTGGTTCCGCGACGCGTCGGGTGCCTTGGTCGATCCCGAGACCGGGAACAAGGGCAGCGTCAACGAGAACCTCATCAAGGACAACATCAAGGACTCCTTTGAAGCATTCGAAGATGAGGATCGCGACGGCGACGACGACGACGGGGACGACTCGTAGTCGCTAACTTTCAGCGCATTGGTGGGGGCGCGCTTCGAGCGTCCCCACATCGCTGACATAGGAGGATCAATCGTGAAACGCCTAATACTCGCTATGCTCGTCGCCATTGCGGCGGCATGTACGACGACGAACGGGCCGGACAGCGAGTTTGCCAACGTCCAGGTGTCGTTCGCCACACAGCGACCGGCCGGACCTCTGGCGTCGGGCGCTTTCCTGAGCCGGGCCGCCGGAGACACCATCATCACCGGGACCGACACGCTCGTGATCGACCGCGTACAGGTGGTCTTGCGGGAAATCGAACTGAAGCGCGTGGCAACGACGGACTGCGACAGCGCGGCCGATGAGGACGCGTGTGAGAGATTCGAAACGGGTCCGGTGCTCGTTGACCTGCCGCTCGGCAGCACGGTTCAGCAGAAGTTCGCGGTGAACGTGCCCGTCGGCAGCTACAACGAAATCGAGTTCGACATCCACAAGCCCGACGATGACGATCCGAGCGACCAGGTATTCATCGCCAACAACCCGACGTTCGCCGCCATCAGCATACGCGTGACGGGAACGTTCAACGATACGGCATACGTGTACACGTCCGATCTCAATGTCCAGCAGGAGCTGGCTTTGGTACCCGCGCTCGAGATTACGGACATGACGGGTGCGACGAACCTCACCGTCCTGGTCGATATCGACTCGTGGTTCCGCAATGCGTCCGGTGCGGTGGTGGACCCCACCTCCGCCAACAAGGGCGGTCCCAACGAGAACCTCGTGAAGGAGAACATCAAGAACTCGGTCGAGGCGTTCGAAGATGACGATCGGGACGGCGCAGAGGACTAACGGGCCAGCGTGAGCGACAACCCCGTACTTGCGATCGTCATGATCTCCGATTCCTTCGAGTCGGCCTGGCCGGATCTCGCCGAGGAGGCGAAGGCTATGCTGGCCACCTTGGCCCCGGGCGACGAGGCGCCGTCAGGTGTATCGGCGGTCCTCGTTGCCGCGGGCGGGATGGAGGCAAAGGGGCTGGAGACCGTCCAGGAGGTCGCGGACCGCGCGGCGGGACCGGTCTACCTGGTCGGCTCAGAGCCATCGCATCGCTTCGGAGTCGAAGCCGTGCGGCACGGCGCGGCAGATTACTTCGCCCTGCCCCAGGACTACGACCTCCTGCGACGTACGGTGTTCTCGCGCATCGACGCATCGCGCGAGCGGCATCGGCGCTCGGGTGAGCGGAAGCTCGGCGATCCCTTTGCCGAGTTGATCGGCGAGAGCCCTGCGCTCAAGGACACGCTCCACAAGGCGAGTCGGGTGCTGCGGCACCGGGACATCACGGTGCTGATCGGCGGGGAGACCGGTACCGGCAAGGAGCTACTTGCCCGGGCGCTGCACCGGGGCAGCCCGCGAGCCGATGGACCGTTCGTCGCTGTTAACTGTGCCGCCATCCCGGCGCAGCTGCTCGAGAGCGAGCTGTTCGGTCACGAGCGGGGCGCCTTCACCGACGCGCACCGCGCCAAGCCCGGCCTCTTCGAGGAAGCCGACAGCGGCACGCTCTTTCTGGATGAGATTGGGCACCTCCCGCTTCCGCTGCAGGGCAAGCTGCTGCGCGCGCTGGACGATCGGGAAATTCGCCGAGTTGGTGCAACGCGCTCCAAGTCGGTCGACGTGCGTATCGTCTCCGCCACGAACGTGGACCTGCGTGATTCCGTGGCGCGCGGGGACTTTCGCGAAGACCTCTTCTATCGGCTGAACGTGGTACACCTCACGCTCCCTCCGCTGCGCGAGCGCGGTGACGACGTCATTCGTCTGGCCGAGAGATTTGCGGTCTCGCTGGCGCAGCGATACGGCCTGCAGGTGCCCCGCCTGAGCAGCCGCGTCCACGACACGCTGCGCGCGTATCCGTGGCCGGGCAACGTGCGCGAGCTGCGCCACGCAATCGAGCGCGCGCTCGTGCTCTCCGAGCCGGGCACCCTGGCCGTCGATGAGCTCACGCCGCCGGCGCCCGCGCCCGCAGGTGGCACGTCACCTCTGCCGTTCCCGGCGACGCTCGACGCGATCGAGGCGGCCGCGGCACAGGCCGCGGTCGAGCTCCACAAAGGAAACAAGAGCGCCGCGGCACGCGGGCTGGGCATCTCGCGATCCCGTCTGCAACGGCTGCTCGACCTGGCGGAGGTCTCCGATGCCGGCGCTGAATGATCCGCTGCGCCGCGCGCGCCGGTCTGTGCAAGAGCGACGGTTCCAGGAAGCGTCCGACGAGCTGCGACGTTCGGGACGCGAGGAGCGCGAAGCGCCAGAGTGGCGGTTGCTCTTTGCGATCGTGGCGTGGCGTCTGGGAGACTTCACCGCAAGCCGCGCGGAAGCCAAGCAGGCGTGCCTAGCGTTCAGCAGTCGCGGGGACGCAGACGGCGAAATGCGCGCCGCCAATGTCGCCGCGGCCGGCGCCTTTGCACTCGGCGATCTGGAAGAAGCCGAGATGGGGTTCGAGCAGGCACTGGCGATCGCGAAGCGGTTGTCCGATGAGGTGATGATCGCGCGATGCTCGAACAATCTCGGCAATGTCTGGTTCTACCTGGGTCGGCACGAGCGCGCACAGGCCTACTACCGGTTGGCCCGCGCCGGGTTCGAGCGGGTGGGGTTCGACCACGGTATTGCCGAGACGTGGCTGAACTCGGGCTTCGTGCTGCGTGACCTCGGCAAGATGGAGGAGGCTTACACGGCGGCGGATACCGCGCTCGACATCGCCGAGCGCGCGGGCTCGACGCGAGTTATCGCGCAGGTGTTCTCGAGCCGCGGCGAAGCGACCGCCGCACTTGGCGACGTGGCGCTTGGCGAGAGCCAGGTGCAGCGGGGCTTGGCGCTCGCGCAGCAGGAAGAGGACCGGCTCGCTGAGGCCGAAGCGCTGCGGGTCTTGGGAAACATCGCGCGCGCGCGCGAGCAACTGGACGACGCGGAGCGTCTCGGGCGGCAGGCGCTCGAGATCGTGAGCGATGCACACCACCCGTGGGCGGCGGCGGAGGTGCAGCGCGATCTCGCGGCGACCTATCTTGCCCAGCACCGTCCGGCCGAAGCGGCGGCGGCGTACCGGGCGGCGGAGGGAGCGTTCCTCCGGCTCGGATCGATGGTACGCGCCCACAAGATGGCTCAGTTGGCCAACGACGTCCCGTCATCCAACCCAACCAACTAGTCGCGCGCAGGCTCGAAGAGGGCGCGTCCGTACCGCGCAACCCCGTACTCCCCAATTGCGCGAAGCGTCTCCGGAGAGAGCAGATACTCGGCGAGCAGCCGCGCGCCTTCCGCATTGACGTGCGGGAACCGCTCTGGGTTGACGCGTATCACGTGATAGGAGTTCACGAGCGCGCTGTCGTGTTCTACGAAAACCTCGAGACGTAGCGGCGCCTTGTGGGCGAGAAAAGTGCCGATGTCGGACAACGTGTAAGCACCGAACTGGTCGGCGATCACGAGCGACGCACCCATCCCCTGCCCAGTCTCACGGAGCATGTCCTCTGCGGGTTCGACGCCGCTCAACCCCCACAAGAGCCTTTCGCGCGTATGGGTCCCCGATCGATCGCCGCGAGACACGAACAAAGCCCCGTACGCGACGATGGCGCGAAACGCATCGACCGCCGAACGACCACGAATGGCGGCAGGATCCTCCGGAGGTCCGACGATCACGAAGGTATTGTGCATGAGCGGACGCCGGTCGATCCCGAAACCCTCATCCACGAACCGGCGCTCCCCGTCGGGTTCGTGCAGGATGAGGATGTCGGCAACGCCACGGCGACCCAATTCCATGGCTTGTCCACTGCCCACGGCCAAGACCCGGACACTGACGCCGCTTGCCAGCTCGAAGGGAGGCAGCAGGACGTCCAGCAGACCCGCATCTCGCACGGACGTCGTGGTCGCAAGAACGACGTCCCTGGTCTGGGCTGCTGCAGCGGGCACGACGAAGGGCGGCGTGAACGCCGCCATAATGGCGCAGAGGAGGGCGCGGACGGAAAGGCCGTGACGAGACATAGCTCCAATCTCGCCCCGGTACCTCCGCGGCGGCACTAGGAGGAGGAGTCGGCTCCCTGGGATAGCGGTTCAACCGAGGGTTGAATCACCGTGTCCTGCGGCTCGAAGGGCACCGGAATGGGCCGGGACGGCCGGATCTCGTGCTCACCTCCGATCACTGTACCCACACCCACCGCGCCGCCCACCAGGGCCACCACCAGCGCGACGCGCGCCACGAACCGCTTGGCACTCGGCGCCAGCCGATCGCGGAGTTGGCGGTTCTCACTCCTGAGTATGGCCTTCTCGGCGGCCTTTTCGACCGCGGCGGCCAGATGGCCCATGTCCACCGGCTTCTCGAGAAAGTTCTCCGCCCCTAACTGCATTGCCTTCACCGCCGTCTCGATCTCTCCATGCCCGGTCAGCATGATGACCATGGCGTGCTGGCGGCGTAGGTATTCCAACACCTCTATCCCGGACATCTCCGGCATCTGGAGATCGACGACGGTGACGTGCGGCGAGACCTGCTCGAACAGGCCCACACCCTCCTTGCCGTTGGACGCCGTGAAGACCTCGTACCCCAACTTCTGGAAATAGCGGCCCAGCGCACTCCGGACCGCTTCTTCGTCATCGATCAGCAGTACGCGATATTCGCTCACAAATCGCTCCCATCAGGTAGTAGACCCCACAGGTGGGGAACCTTGAGAGAGTTATCGGTAAGTCGCAGCCGTTTCCAAAGACGTCAGCCCGTCTCGAAGAGTTCGGCTTGGGTGCGGAGTGAGGCCGGGTCCACCGGCTGCTGGCCGACCCGCCTTTGGATCTCCCGGGCGGTCTCGGGGCTATGGCCCTGATAGTGGTTGTTGACATACCCAAAAACCGTGCGAACCCGCCGCGCCAGCGCCGTCAAGATCTCTCCCCACGCGCTCAGATCCGCGCCCCGATCGAGCTGGACCCTGGAATAATCGGTGATGGCCCGGTTGGCACCCATCCACCGCACGTACGCGAAGTCCGCCGTAGGTTGGCGCGCGCACTCGAACACCCGTGTACGCCGGAGCCAGCGACCATCGGACAGGGTGAGCGCAACACGTCGCTCGGTCAGAAGATCCATTGTCTCCGTGGTGAGCCACCTGGGATCGCGGAACTCGATGGCCCAGCGGAATTCGCCGCTCAATCCGGCAAGAAACTCCGCCAGCACATCGCGGGTCGCAGGTGTCGGTCGCCAATCGGGCGCCATCTGGAGCAGAAGAACGCCCAACCGGGCGCCCAACGGTCGAACTCGCTCCAGAAACCGCTCGAGTTCTCCATCTACATCCACCAGCCGGCGCTCGTGGGTGACCTGCTGCGGCACCTTGAGGGAGAAGCGGAAATCGTCCGGCACCCGCTCGATCCACCCCCGCACTACCGGTTCAGGTGGAATCGCGTAGAACGTCGAGTCCACTTCGACGGTGCGAAACGCCAGTGCGTAGGTACCGAGCATGTCGCGCGGGCGCGTGCCAACGGGATAAAACGGCCCGACCCACGCCGGATAGTTCCACCCCTGCGTTCCGAGGCGTATCTCCGCACTCACGGCGTGGTGACGACTCGGTGCCAGTACATGCGCACCTCCGACAGAAGATCGTTCTCCGTCTCGCAGAAGAGCGAGCCCCGCAGATCGACCGGCTCGCCAGTGCGACGCCGGCGGAATGTGCACCTGAATTCAGTGGCGAACCACGGGCCCGCAACGAAGATCTCGCCGAACCGGAACGAGATTTCCGCCTGCTCCTTGGGGAGATCCTGCCAGTAGGCGCGAATCGCATCGTGGCCGCTCAAGGGTGGGTCGAACGGGGACGGGGCAAAGACCCCGTCTGGGGTGAAGACGCTCAGGATCTGCTCGGCGTCCTCCTTTTCCCACCCCTTCCCGAAGCGCGCGATGAGCGCCGAATACCGGTCCCTCGTATCATCTGTCATGGCGGGAAGCTTATGAATGTACCAAACGGTCCGCCAGGTTCGGGCGAGAGGGTCGTGATCGACACCGACCCCGGGATCGATGATGTGGTGACCCTCGTCCTGGCCGCCCGGTCTCCCGAGATCGACGTCGCGGCCGTCACCACCACATACGGCAACGCCCCGCTCGCCCTAACGACGCGGAACGCTCGTCACGTACTTGGCCTCTGCGGGCGACCGGACGTTCCGGTACACCCGGGATCCGATCGTCCCCTCGAGCGGGCACTGGTGACGGCACCCGAGACGCACGGCGAAACCGGCGTAGGTTATGCGCCGGTCCCTGACCCGCCCGCGGGCGAAACCACCCCCTTGATGCCAAACCCGACCGCCTTGCTCGACGTGCTTCGGGCGCAACCCGAGCCCGTAACGCTCGTTACCCTGGGACCGCTCACGAATCTCGCACACGCGCTGAGAACCGATCGATCCACGGTTCACGCGTCCGTGCGACGACACATCGGGATGTTCGGCAACCTGCATGAGCGTGGCAACACCAACCGATGGGCGGACTTCAATGCCTGGTGTGACCCCGAAGCCGTTGTCGAGGTATTCCGCAACGGCCCTCGGTGCGAGATGGTGGGCCTGGACGTCACGAGACGGATGATCGTGACCCGCGGGGAGGTGGAACGCCTCGCCTCGTCACCCGATCCAGTAGTGCGCTGGCTCACCGATGCCTTGCGTTTTTATGTCGACTTTCACAGCGGTGAAGAGCGGCTGGACGGGTGCGTGGTCAACGATGTGCTCACGGTCGGCGAGCTGCTTCATCCCGGCCTGCTGGATTTCCAGACGTACGGGCTGAAGATTGTGACCCGCGATGATGAAGAGCGCGGCCGCACCGTCGAGTCCGCCGACGGCGATCACGTACGTGCGGCGCTGGACATAGACGCTCCCGCCATGCACAGGTTACTGGACCGAGTATTCGGGAGAGACTGGGACCGCGAGGGAGGTACTTGATGGCCGGTAAGGTACGTGTTGCCATTGTCGGGGCAGGGGAGATCGGTCGCGGCTGGGGCGCCCTGTGTGTGTCGGCGGGCTGGCCGGTGTCGATCTACGATCAAGATGCGCGCGCGCAGAGCGATGCGCTGGAAGAGATCGTCGAGCGCGCCCGCGCTCTGCTGAGCCTCGCGAACGCCGACGCCGCCCTGGTGGAGCAGGGGGTGGAGAGCCTGACCGCCGGACGGAGCCTGCTGCAGGCATGCGGTGAGGCGGAGTGGGTCATCGAGGCCATTCACGAGGACCTTCTCCAGAAGCAGAAGCTGCTGCGCGGACTCGAGAGTGCTACCCCGAAGGGCCGCATCGTCACAAGCTCGTCGAGCACGTTCTCGCCCACAGACATCGCGGCGCAGTGCGTCCGGCAGGATCGCTGTCTCGTTGCACACCCGCTCAATCCACCCGAGCTGATCCCGCTCGTGGAGCTGCTGCCGTCACCCCAGACAGATCGCGCCCTCGTCGAGTTGCTCAAAGGATGGCTGCGGGCTCTGGGACGGATTCCTGTCACGCTGAAGAAGCAAGTTCGCGGGCACGTGGCGAACCGCATTGCCGCGGCGGTCTGGCGCGAGGCAATCGAGCTGGTTCTCTCCGGGGCGATCGACGTAGACGACCTCGACCGAGCTGTCTCGCTCGGTCCCGGGCTCGGATGGGCGGCGGCCGGGCCGCACCTGACCTACCATCTCGCAGCGGGAACCCGGGGCGTCTCGGGGTTCCTGCAGCAACTCCTCCAGAGCTTCGAGGGACTCTGGGGCGACCTCGCTACGTGGGACCATCTGGATCACGACCGGGAACAGCGGCTGGTACACGCCATTGAACGCGCTTACGAGGGACAGATCGACCAGATCAGGCGTGCGCGCGACCGGCGCCTCGCGGCAATCCTGCAGGCCTTGGAGATGTCGAAAAGAGGTTGATACAAGGCAAGTGGTGGAGGGGAGGGAGCCGGGTTAGGCCACTAACAACCCCGTTCCATACATCACGACCAGGCCTGCCAGCAGCCCGCCGGCGTTGAGCGGCGTCCACAGGGGTACGTCAGAGGCGGTCTCCCGCGCCACGACCTTGTAGAGCGCGATCACGACCTGCGCCATGGCACCAGCGCCGACGCTCAAGAACAACGTGGCAAGCAACGGCGAATACGCCGCACCGCCAATCCACGCTCCGATAACCGTGGGTCCGCCGGCCAGTAGCCCCATGCCAGCGAGGGTACGCAGCTTCGGCCGGTCGCCGGCAAGCGGTGCGACGATCCCCAGCCCTTCGGTGGAATTGTGCAGCATGAATCCCACGATGAGAAACGCGCCGAGCGCGGCTTCGCCAAGGGCGTACGCGGCTCCGATGGCCAGGCCTTCGCCGAGATTGTGCAACCCTATCCCGAGAGCGATGAGCCAGGCAACCGTGAGGCGCCCCTCGGCTCCCTCGCGCGCGAGGCGCGTTCCGGCGACCGCCTGCAATATGAGCAGCGCGCCCAAGGCACCGATCACGACCACGGCGGTGCCCTGGTACGCGCCCGCGACCTGCGCACCGGTCTCGAGTGCCTCTTGGATCGCGTCGGCACCGAGGAAGATCAGGAGACCCGCCGTGAGCGCCAGCGCGAAGTGTATCCAACGACGCTTCAATCGCCGCAGAAAGGGAAACCACAACAGGCCGATCGCGACCGGGATCACGCCAACGTAGATCCCAATCATCGCGAAGACCCCGAAGAAACGGGCGTTCACCGTTGGCGTCTCGCGCGCCACCTCAATCTCGTGCGCGAACGTCACACCGGTAGACGTGAGCAACACGATCTCGTGCGCCTCGTCTTCCACCCACGGATATGGAATGTCGATCGTCATACGGCCCAGCCGACCGACGGTTGCGCTTGGCGAGATCTCGAACGTCCAGAACGCCTCGTCGATCATGACCTGAGCGACGGTCACCGGATCGGGACCCCCGTTGACGACCTCCACTTTGATGTGGCCGGGTGTGAGGGTCACACGATCAAAGCTGAGTTCTTCAACGGGCGGTGCGCCGTCCTTTAGGAAGTCGAGTACGCCGGTGCCCGTGACCACCGCCGCGAGCGCGGCGAGAAGCACAAGCGGCAGCGCGCCCAGTACCCACGATCGGGACGAGATCACGCAACCACTCCGCCGTCCACCACATTGAACAGACCCATCCAGCCAAGCTCGGCGAATTCCGCCTGGTGCGCATGAAACATGAACCGGCCGGTATCGTCGTACGTGAACTCGAGAATGTGTCGCTCACCCTGACACATCATCAACGTGTCGGTGAACTCGTGCGGCGTGAGCGATGTCCCTGTGCGGTACACGTGGAACAAATTTCCGTGGAGATGCATGGAGTTCACGGGATCGAATTCGAGGGCGTTCACGATGTAGATCCGCTGGAGTTGTCCCTTCTGGACGATTATGGGATCCTGTTGATATGCGAACGGGACGGTGTTGACGGCGTACACTTCGTTCGAGCCGTCGAAGTTCGTATCGAAGCCGTTCAGGACCATGACCATCTCGCGCGCGGGGGGACGCGGCGTTTTCGGATCGACGATGAACGTGCCGTAGAGCCCCTTGGCGATGTGCTTCTTGAGTGGGAGCGTGTGGCAGTGATAGAGGTGCAGCCCCCACGGCTTCGCCTCGAATTCGTACTCGAACGCTTCGCCCGGCTGGACGATCTCGAAAACCCCATCCATCCGCGCTACGTGGCTGCCGTGGAAGTGAATCGTATGCGCGTGAGATCCGGCATTCCGAAAATGCACCCGCACCACGTCGCCCTCGGTGGCACGCAAGGTGGGTCCGGGAACCTGGCCATTATAGGTCCAGGCCGGGTAGAAAACGTTGGGCGCGACTTCGATCTCGCGATCGACCGCCGTGATCTCGTACTCGCGCACCGTGCGGCCGTCGGCCAGCCGCGAGACCTGCCCGTAATCGAAGTGTTCCAGGAATGTGGCCGGATCGATCGATCCGTCCGTCACGCGTCCCGTCACGGCACCGTTTGCCGGGTCGTGTGCGCTGGCCCCGGCGAGGCGCAGCGCCCGCTCGGGCGCCAAGCGGCGTTCGGCAGCGCGCAGCGTTTGGGTCGCGGCCGCGACGCCAGCCACACCGAGTGCGCCGCGTCGCAACAGGTCCCGCCGGCTCAGCTTGTCCCGATCGCTCATGCTGCACCTCCTTCGACGACGATGGTGCAGCGCAGCGACGCCGCAAGCTCGTATCCAATGACCTGCTGTATCCCTTCGCGCACGCAGATCGTAACAGGGCCCCGGAAGGGTTTCCGCTCGATCACCTCGAACTCCGCGCCCAGAACCAACCCGAGTGACGCGATATAGCGCAGTCGCTCCGGATCCTTGTCACTCACCATGCGGAACTCGGCGCACAGGCCGGGGTCGATCTCCGTGAGCGGCACATGCGCGGTCTCCTCGATCTCGCCCGATCGGCTGGGAATGGGCGCACCGTGCGGATCGTGCTGCGGATCGCCGAGAACGCGGACCATGCGTTCGATCAACTCGTCCGAGACTGCATGCTCCAAGCGTTCCGCCTCTTCGTGGACGGAGTCCCAATCGTATCCGAGTTGCGAGGTCAGATAGGACTCGAGCACGCGGTGACGCCGCACAATGCGCAGCGCGGCTGTGCGTCCCGGCAACGTCAATTGGACGCCACGGTAGGGGACATGCTCCAGCAATCGCGCCTCGGCCAGGCGCTTGAGCATGCCGGAGACCGACGCGGGCGCGACCTCGAGCGCCTCCGCGATCGCACTCGTCTGCACGGGGCCACCTTCGGCCCCGAGGGCGTAGATCGCCTTGAGGTAGTCCTCGGTCGATCGCGACAGACCGGCTGGAGCTGCTGCAGCTGCACCCATGACACATCCGTCCCGGGAGAAATTAGGTAAGACTAAAAATGTTTCGTGACGTGCCGAAAAGCAAGGGAATTATGTACTTGACGTAAACCGTTGGTAGTGTTATATTTCGTCAGGTAAAAAGATAGGAACCTGACGATGACCCGCATAGCCGGAGACAAGGACCCCATAACTACCGCCCTCCCAAAGGCTTGCGTTGACGAGCGGATGGCGATGGACTTCCTAGAGACCCTGATCTGGGGCTACGAGCCCGCCTGCCCCCGCTGTGGCGATCTGGACGTGTACCCGATGAAGGAACGCAAGACCGGGGAACGTCAGGCCAACGGGCGTTGGCGCTGTCGGGGCTGCAAGCAGCAGTACACGGTGCGGACGGGCACCATCATGGAGGACTCTCGCATCCCGCTCAAGTATTGGTGTTTTGCGTTCTGGCGGGCGTGCAGCTCGAAGAAGGGCGTGAGCGCCCTCCAGATCAAACGCGAGACTGGCTTGAGCTACAAGAGCGCCTTGTTCCTGATGCACCGGATTCGCTACGCGATGAGTGGCGGCCCCGACCGTCCGTTGCGGGGGACCGTGGAGGTAGATGAGACCTACGTGGGCGGGAAGCCCCGTCGCCACACGCGGAAGCAGAACCGCCGCCCCGGCGAGAACCCAAACGTCCAGGGCCGCGCCCCGGACTTCCAGGATCGCAAGACGCCCGTAGTCGCCTTGGTCGAGCGAGGCGGGCCCGCGAAGGCGATCTCGCCAGGGGACGAACACGTCACCGGCAAGAACCTCAAGCGGATCATGAGAGAAACCGTGGACCCGTCAGCGACGATCATGACGGACGAGTCCGGCGTCTATCGCGGGATCGGTCGCCACTTCGAGGGCGGACATTACACCGTCCGGCACTCGATCGGCGAGTACGTCCGGGGCGACGTGACCACCAACACGGTCGAGGGGTTCTTCTCACTCTTGAAGCGGGGTGTTGTTGGGACGTTTCACCACCTCAGTCGGAAGCACCTGGGGCGGTACGTCAGCGAGTTCGAGTTTAGGTACAACCATCGCAAGGTGAGTGACGGGGTGCGGACGGTGGCGGCGATCCGGGCGGGGATGAAGAAGCGGCTCACTTACGCCGACCATCTAGCGAGTGTATGAACAGTGGAGAACGAGACCTAGCGGAGGGACCTATGGCGGAGAAGCCGAACGGGGAGAGCATCCGGTTGCGCGAGCAGATCATCGAGGATGAGGTCTCCGGTTTGACGATCCAGATCGAGCGTACCCCGAATGGCGAGGGGCGGGTCCGGCTGTTCGGCAACATCCCGTTCCGTCATCGCGATTTCGCCTTTGATCGCGACGGGAGATTGGTGGGAACGGGAACTGGCACATGTTCAACATGTGCCAGCCCCACGTCATGGTTGAAGGTGGTGGACTAGGGCGTCACGTCGTTGCACGCTGGCAACCGACCGTGACCGTTGTAGTACTCTTGTAGAAGCTCTCGCTCGCGCCCGAGTGGGGCGGCGTTCACTTCCGTCTTGAAGAATTGGGCTCGCTGTGTGCACGGGCCCTCGTTCCCCGCGTAGTGACTACGGAGGCGATCACGAATACTGATCGTCGAACTGCCGTAGTAGATGATGTCGGGCATCGTATCGAGCTGATAGACGCCCGGTTGTGCCGGTGCGCCTTCTATGCGCTCCGGAGTGAAACTCTGGTAATCGCCTTGAATCGGCATAAGCCGGATCCTCCCTTGGTGACATTTTTCACATTGTCAGAAGGGGGACTCGCCCATATATTAGTCAGCTTGGCGAGTCCCCCTGGTGCGCCTGACGGGACTCGAACCCGCACGGGGTGTATCAGCCTACACAGCGGCACCCCACTGGCTCCCAAGGCCAGCGTGTCTACCGGTTCCACCACAGACGCGAGCGGGGATGGCCGGAGGGCCCGAAGGCCCCCGGCCGCTAGGTCAGGGGGTTATGGCGGCATGGCAGACCTCCTCATGTATCGGCGGCGGTTTCGGAGCGATCTTGCCAAAGAAGATCCGAGACCGCCGCCTCGTTATTGGGGTTAGAACTAGAACGGAACGTCCTTCGGTTGATCGTCCTCGGCGCTCCACTCTGCTAGCCCATACCAGCCCCGTTTCGGGCTGCTAAAAACATCATCACGTCGCCTTAACGCAGACACAAGCGAACCCCTGATCTTGTCTGCGGCCTCGTCCGCTCGATACCCACGTCGTTGCATCTCCGCGATCAACCCTTGAATACGAACAATTTTCCCAAGTTCCTTGAGAACGGTCTGCGCTTGGCTGACGAGTTCACTTGACCGCGCCCGCCGCCGTTTCGGCGTCCCGTTAGTGCTCGGCATATCGTCGCCAAAAAGCTCTATGTGTTGCTCAAGCCCGGCGATCAGAGTTAGTATAGATTTGCGCCTTCGATCAATCTGGGTCAGTTCCCGTTTGAGGCGCTTAAGAGTCACGCGGTAGCTTTTTGTGTGATCCGTCATGCTCAGCAAGATAGCGAGTAATATGTCAGGATCAAGCGCCACAAACGGACCCGGAGAAGCCGCTGCCAATAAGGACGAGCGCCCAGGTCCTGACCCTGAGCGGCTCAAAGTCGAGGGGAACTGGAAGGACGCCCTCAGACGGGCTCTCCGAAAGAAGAAGCCAGCGGAGGGATGGCCGGGAAAAACCGCGAAAAACAAAGGGGCCCCTTAGTCGGGGGCCCCAAGAACTACATCAGCTTGCCAAGCCTTAGGAAGGTAGGACCTTCCCCATCTGATAGCAAGACCATTCGGTGTATCTTCTATTGACAAGCACGGCAGCAGGTGGGTGACGAACCGGACTTGAACCGGTTACTTCAGCTTGGCAAGCCGATGTGTTACCAGTTACACTACCGCCACCACGACGGTTGCCGTACCTCTTCTGGATGCCAACCAAGCGGCGACCGCCTCACCTGTTACTGCCACAAACAATCTACTCGGGTGGAGCCCTTACTGCAACAACTGCCTGGACCGGCCCCCAGCCTAATCCTACCGAGGGGTGGCCGGGCCCTCGAAATAGAGAGGGGCCGGGCGTTTATCCCGGCCCCCAGCCCGATTAGTTGGCTAACTGCCCTGCCAGTCGATTATGCTGGCTGACCGACTTCGAGTAAAGCCGATCTAGTTCCTCCGGAGCCAGCGGACCGGCCCGCACTCCCAAGATAACGCCTCACCGCATTTACTCAAGTACACAATTCCCAAAAGCAAGAGCAGGTCAGATGCTGCGGAGTAACTCCATGAACGGAGCGAGGATACGCTCGGTCATCCCCCAAATCAGGTGGGCGCCAACACGGTACCCGGACACGACGAGATCCTGCCCGCGCACGCATACGGTCTCGGTCACACGCGACTCCTCTAGTTCGTCCAGTCCGGCCCAGACGTGCAGCGCGACCTCAGGGCAGGACTGCACGGCGGGCGGACTCGAGAGGCCGAAGACGAAGGGACGGACGACGATCTGGGGAAGATGGGGGCTGACCGGGCTGAGATCGCCCAGCTGACCGAGGTAATCAGCGCGCGACAAATCGAGTCCGGTTTCCTCCCGGGCCTCACGAGCTACGGTGGCGAGAAGATCGGCGTCCGCGGGGTCTCGTCTGCCGCCGGGTAGCGCCATCTGCCCCGACCAGGGATCTCCAAGACGCTCTGTGCGTTTAATAAAGAGAGCCCGCAAGCCGGCATCGTCGGACGGCACGAGCATGAGCGCAACCGCAGCCTCGCGTAGATCTGGCGTGATTGGGACTTGGCGAGGCGGCGATACCGACAGCCGGTCACGTATCGCCTCAAATGTGATATTGGTCACAGTTTTTCCAAAAAGGGCATACCTCTTGCGGCCTCCTTTATCTTGGGTGCGGAAAGACGGCAACCTTTACCGGGAGGTTCCTATTCGCAGCTTTCGTGTTGGACTCTTGGCCATCGCCGCTGTAACGGCCGCGAGTCTCTGGCTGCGTCGCCGGCGCCCTGCGCTCGCCGCGGCTGGATTGAGCGGTCGGACACCTCAGGTGGCAGACCTGCGCGAAGCGGGTCTCTAGCGTCCGGGCGGCCTCATGCGGGGCCGCCTTCGTTTTCTACCCCACCCCGAGCCAGCAGCGCCCGGGGAGGCCATTCGTTTTCTCACCCAAAAAGGTGTTTCACGAACCAGTTCACAGTTGCATCTATCGCGCGGTCCAACTCCGGCGTACTTCCGGCCCAAGGATGCCGGGCGCCGAATGTATGGCTGCCGTGAGCGATCGTGAGCAGTTCAGCAACCCGCGCGCCCGCGCCGGCAAGTTTGTTGGCCTCGGCAAGGGGAACCACCTCGTCTCCCTCTCCGTGCACGATGAGCCACGGCATCTCCAGTCGCTCAGCCGCGCCAGGGATGTCGAAACACCCCTCGCGGTCCCCATCGAGTTCGTCGAGCAGGTCGCGGTACAGGGGAAGTACCTCACCAGTCCGCGCGTTCTCGACGTCCAGCTTCCCGCGCAATCGCCATTTCGCGATGGCCTTCATGTCCCAGCGCAGCGGCTTCGCTATGGCCGACCACGTGACCAACGCATCGATCCCGCGGTACCGATCCGCGAACAGGATAGCCGTGCCGCCTCCGCGACTGTGCCCCAACACACCCAGCCGCGTCGGTGGCGCAAGATCGGGAGCGAGCGTGCCGGACCGCAACGCGCTCACGACGGTATCGAGGTCAGCAAGGTCACCGGTGTAGGTCATGTGGCCGAAGCGCTCGGGCTCGGAGAAACTCTCGCCGTCCGGCCCCACACCACTGCCGGAGAAGTTGAACGAGACAGCAACACACCCCGCGTGCGCGAGGCGGCTTGCGATGTGCGGAAAGAAGCCCCAGTCCTTGAAGCCCTTGAATCCGTGGCAGATGACCACGGCGGGACGTCCGCCGCCGTCGCTTGCGGCACGGATATCGCCACGCAGGGGGCCGCCGTCTGTGCCCCGCAACTCGAATCGGGTCAATCGGGGTGTCGCCACGATCGCTTTGACCTCAGTGGTTCGGGGTATCTAGATTCCCTAACCTGACCGCATCCTAAGGAGCCCGTCATACCTCTCACCATGCGCCCATCGCAATCGACGCTCGTCGCGGTCGGTCGTGGACTGGCCGCCAGTCGCGACGAACTCGTCAAGTCCTGGACGCAGTGGACGCTGCGGCGGGTGGCCGCCGCGCAGACCATCAACGCGGCGACCCTCGAGCGGCAGATCGCGCTACTGGTCGACGTGCTCGTGGAGCTTGCCGGTCCGCTCCGTCGCCAGGCCATGGATCTGTGGCTGGTCGCCTGCGAGGGCTACGGCCGTACCGCGGCCGAGCGCGGCCTGGCCGCCGGCGAGGTGGTAGAAGAGATCCAGCATCTGCGCGAGCTGTTGATCCGGCATCTCTCCGACGTAGTCGCGGCGTTACCCGCGCGCGCGTTGGTCGCCACGGTGCTTCGCCTCAATCGGTTGGTCGACAGGGGTATCGCACACGCGGTGGTGGGGTACACGGACGCGCTCGTCGAAATCTTCTTCAACCAACGCGGTGTGCCTGTGGGCACCAGCGGCCCTATCGAAGAGGAGACCGCCGCCCGTCTGAGCCAGTTGGAGGCCGAGCTCGAGAAGCTGCGCGAGGTGTAGCGACCGCTAACCGGCGACCTCCTCACCACCATCACAGTTGATCACGTTCCCGGTAATCCAATCCGTGCCGCGATCGCACAGAGCCACGACGGCACGCGCCACGTCATCCGGCGTGGTCAGCCGGCCATGCGGATTCCGTTTGGCCGCTTCCTCGAACAGCTTGTCACTTCCGGGTATGCGAATCGCCGCCGGCGTGCGTGTCACGCCGCCGCGCAGCGCGTTCACCGTAATGCCCTTGTCACCCAACTCAACTGCAAGTTGGCGCGTGTGGGACTCGAGTGCACACTTTGCCGCCGACACCGCACCATACGATGAGATGACGCGCGTCGAGCCGGAGGAGGTCATTGCAAGGATCCTCCCGCCTTGTCCCATCAGTCCGCGGTGCACCAGATCCTGCGCCCAGTACACGAGGGAATGCCCCATGACATCGAGCGTCATGTCGATATTCTTTTTGCTCAGTACGTCGTCGCCGATGTACGGCTTGAGCGTGCCAAACGCGAGCGAGTGCATCAAGACGGCAATCGTGCCGCCATTCGCCTGAGTTTCCTCTGCGAGGGCGTCGCACACCTGAGTGCGCTTTACTTCATCGGCCGCATTGATATTGAAAAACAGCGTGCGCCGGCCGAGCCCTTCGATGTGCTGCTTGATCTCATCGACGTGCTTGACCCCGGCCTTGCGGTCCAGATGGACGCCCGCTATGTCGTACCCTGCGGCGGCAAGCGCCCTCACGGTCGCTTCGCCGAATCCGCTCGACGCTCCAAGCACGAGGGCCCAGCGCGGCGTCGTCGTCTGTGCGTGCGCCAACCCCAACCTCCGGTGAACGGTCCGCGGAAACTACCCCATGAGCAAGAACGTCGCTATCGCGGTCGGTCTCGTGCTGGGTCTGGGCCTCGGACTGGCCGCCGCTGGCACCCAATCTACGGCACTCCTGAAGCTGGCCGATGGAGTTGCACCACTGGGCGAAGCATTCATCAATCTGATCAAGGTTGTGGTGGTCCCGCTCGTTGCCGCGACGCTCTTTACCGGTGTAGCTAACCTGGGCAGTTTCCGTCAGTTAGGCCGACTGGGCGGCATGGCGCTCGCGTTCTATTGGGGAACGACGATCGTCGCCATCACGATGGGGATGGCCATCACCGCGGCGGCGCTGCCGCTCGCGGGACCCGCTGGAACCCTCCAACCATCCGGCGAGTTCGTGGCACCCGACATTCCCGGCTTCACGGAATTCCTGGTGAACCTGGTGCCGTCAAACGTGTTCGCCGTCGCGGCCGAGGGCGCGCTGCTCCCGCTAATGGTCTTCACCGTGCTGTTCGGTGCGGCCGCCGGTGCGCTGCCACCGCCTGAGAAACGGCGTCTGCTGGATCTCGTCGATGCGCTCACGAAGGCCCTGATCACGCTCGTGCACTGGATTCTCTGGACCGCACCGGTCGGCGTGTTTGCGCTCGCGGCACCGGTCACCGCCAAGACGGGCTTCGACCTGCTGCGGAACCTGGGAGTCTTCGTGGGCGCCGTTGCAGTGGGGCTCCTGTGTTTCGTAGCCCTTGTTTACCTGCCGGCCGTGAAAATTATTGGCAAGACGAACGTGCGGCGTTTCCTCCCGGCCAATCTCGGGACTGTAACCATTGCCTTCTCGACCACCAGCACAGCCGCTACGTTGCCGGCCATGTTCGAGGCCGCCGAAGACCGGTTAGGCGTATCCCGCACGGTTACCAGTTTCGTACTGCCACTCGGCGCCGCCCTCAATCGGGCGGGAAGCGCGCTCTTTCAGGGGTCGGCTATCGTCTTTCTTGCGCATCTGTACGGCGTGGACGTCGCGGCCACCGCAATAGGCGGCGCGATCGTTGCGACCTTTCTCGTGGCCCTCACCGTCGCCGGCGTGCCCAGCGCGAGCGTCATGACCCTGCCCCCCGCATTAGCGACGGTCGGTATCCCGCTGGACGGCATCGGCATCCTCCTCGGCGTAGATCGCATCCCGGACATGTTGCGCACGGCGGTGAACGCTACGGGTGACGTGGCCGCGTGTGTCATCCTCAAAAGCTCCGTCGGGGCCGCTCAATCACAGGAGTGACACAGGTCATTCGGCTGGTTTCCGTCAATATCTGGGACCTGCCCATCCACGTACCGTTCGGTGACCGTCACGGACGTCGCCGGCACCTGCTCGCGCAGCTCCCACAACTCGACGCGGATCTCGTGTTGATCCAAGAGGCGTTTCGGCCGGCGTTCCGCGCGCGCTTGCACGAGCAGATGGCGTACTCCTACTGGGCGCCGGACCCGGACACATCGCGGCGCGTCCTGTGGATGCACATGGATCGACACGGCGGCCTGATGACCTTCTCTCGCTGGCCCATTGAGCGAACGACGTTCCAACTCTGGCGTTCGCCACCGCGCATGCGAATCGACGAGCGGATTGGCGGCAAGGGCTGCCTCTGGACCCGCATCGCAACACCTGCCGGGGCGCTGCTGGTAGGCCACGTCCACATGTACGCGGGCAACGCCGCGCGCGACGCGCGTGCGCGCTGGGGGCAAACGCGCGAGCTACTGACCCGAGGTGCGATCGATAGCACGTTGCCGACGTTGCTCATGGGCGACTTCAACATGGCCCGAGACGTGGAAACCACGCTGCGCAAGGATACCGGGTTCGATCTCTTGGACGATGACGGGTTCGAGGAGATCGCGGGGGGGTATACGGGCGATCTTGCGACGATGGCACCGCGCCGGAACCGTTACGCCGCGTTCGTGCAGCGCGTGCGTCGCGGGCGCCGTCCGACTCAAGTGTTCTTCCGGGGCCTGCATCCGGGACCTCCGCCGCCACGCATCTGCCTCGACGATCCTCCCGTGTCCGACCACTTCGGCCTGGCGGCCGAATTGCGAATGACGAATGTCCAATGATGAATTACGAATGTCGAGGGTGCTGCCGTGCTCCTGCGCCTCCTCGCTGATACGCTCGTCGCCGTCCACTTCGCCTTCGTGCTGTTCGTCGTGTTCGGCGGGTTCCTCACCTGGCGTTGGCAACGTGCCGCGTGGATCCACCTGCCGGCGGCGGCATGGGGCGCGCTCATCGAGTTCATGGGATGGATTTGTCCGCTCACGCCGCTCGAGAACACGCTTCGACGCCAGGCGGGTGAAGCAGGGTACACGGGCGGGTTCATCGAGAACTACGTCATACCGATCGTCTATCCGGCGGGACTCACCCGCAACGTGCAGTTGATGCTCGGTGTGCTGGTAGTGGCGGTGAATCTGGTAGCGTATTGGGGGTTGGCGAGAAGACGAAGAGGAGACTGACTTATCTTCCGACCATGCCAAACACTCTCCCCCCACTGATCCCCCGTGACGTGCTCTTCGGCAACCCGGAACGGGCGTCCCCCCAGATCTCGCCCGACGGCCGTCGCCTAGCGTACTTGGCACCACTGGACGGCGTCCTGAACGTCTGGGTCGGCCCCACCGGTGGAGATGCATATGAACCGGTCACCCATGATGCGGATCGCGGCGTGCGCGTCTATTTCTGGGCGCACGACGGACGGCACCTGATCTACCTGCAGGACAAGGGGGGCGACGAGAACTGGCGGCTGCATTCGGTCAATCTGGAGAGCGGGACCGAACACGACCTGACCCCATTCGAGAAGGTACAGGTCAACATCCTCGCTCACCGCAAGCAGCACCCGCACGAGATCCTGTTCGCCATGAACAAGGACGACGAGCAGTTGCACGATGTCTACCATCTCGACTTGCGCACGAACGAGATACAGCAGGTCGAAAAGAACCCGGGCGATGTGATGGGCTGGATTGCGGATGTCGACTTGCGGGTGGCCGCGTGTGTTGCCATGACACCCGATGGCGGCTCGACGCTTCGTGTTCGCGACGGCGAGGCCGAATGGCGTGACGCAGTCACGTGGACCCCCGAAGACGCTCTGACGTCCGGCCCCGTCGGATTCTCGCTGGATGGCGCCACCCTTTACCTGGACGAATCCCGGGACGCAAACACGTCACGCCTCGTCGCCCTCGACGTCGCAACGGGCGACACGCGCGTGATCGCCGAGGACCCACGTTACGACGTGGGCGGACTCCTCATGCATCCCGATACCCGTGAGATCCAGATGGTGGCGTTCGTGCGCGCGCGGCAGGAATGGACCGTGCTCGACGCCACGATCGCGGAGGACATCGAGCGCATTCGCGCGCTGCACCCCGGCGATTTCGACATCACCGATCGCACACACGACGACCGCACCTGGGTGGTTGGCTTCAACGCGGCGAGTCAATCGGTGTCGTTCTATCTGTTCGACCGCGCGACCGGAGAAGGCACGTACCTGTTTCACACGCGTCCCTCGCTCGCCGAGTACGACCTGGCGGACATGGAGCCCATTGCCTTCGACGCGCGGGACGGGCTCCGGATCGAGGGCTACCTCACGCTGCCCCCCGGTGCGGAGCGCACGAACCTCCCGACCGTACTGCTGGTCCACGGCGGACCCTGGCACCGCGACGTGTGGGGCTACGATCCAGAGGCGCAGTGGCTCGCCAACCGCGGGTATGCGTGCCTTCAGGTGAACTTCCGCGGGTCGACGGGCTACGGTAAGGATTTCGTGAACGCCGGTGACCGCGAGTGGGGCGCCAAGATGCACGACGATCTCGTCGATGCGGTGCGGTGGATCGTCGGCCAGGGCATTGCCAATGCAGACCGCATCGCGATCTACGGCGGGTCGTATGGCGGGTACGCGGCGCTGGCGGGTGCGACGTTCACGCCCGATCTGTTCTGCTGCGCGGTCGACATCGTCGGACCCAGCAACCTGATCACGTTCATCCAGACGATCCCGCCGTATTGGACAACGTTCCTCGGCATGCTGCACCGGCGCGTGGGCAATCCCGAGACGGATGAGGAGTTCCTGACGTCCAGGTCGCCTCTCACGTATGTCGACCGCATTCAGATCCCCCTGTTGATCGCGCAGGGTGCGAACGATCCGCGGGTCAAGCAATCAGAAGCGGAGCAGATCGTGGCCGCGATGGAGAAGAAGGGGATTCCCCACGAGTACATGCTGTTTGAGGATGAGGGACACGGGTTTGCCAAACCGGAGAGCCGGCTCCGGTTCTACACGGCGGCGGAGCGCTTCCTTGCGCAGCACCTCGGCGGGCGGTATGAACAAGCGACGGAGCCAGAACCCGAGGAGAGGTCAGCATGACGGGCGCGGAAGCCGCGGCGTTCTACACGAAGACGAAAGAACCTCTGTAGTGATCCATGGCCATCACAATTCTCGCCATCGGCCTGCTCGTCTTCGTCGGGCATTTTCTCGCGGGGTTCTTCGAGCGCACGAAGGTGCCAGACGTGCTCATTCTCATGCTCGCGGGGATCGTGCTCGGTCCGGTGCTCGGCGTGGTCGAGTCACGCGACTTCGGACGCGTAGGAGATGTCTTCGCCACCCTGGCCCTGATCATCATCCTCTTCGAGGGCGGGATCCACCTCAACCTGCGGCATCTAGCGGCTGCCGCCGCGGATACGTTGACCGTCTCGCTCGCCACGATGGCGGTGACCGTCATGTCGCTTGCCTTGCTCGGCGAACTGTTATTGGGCATCGATTTCCCGACGGCGCTGCTCGTTGCGACCGTGCTGGGCGGGACATCATCGGCGGTCGTGGTGCCGCTGCTGCGCACGCTCAAACTGAGTGCGACACCGAGCACCGTGCTGTTTCTCGAATCGTCCATCACAGACGTGCTCGTCATCGTGCTCACTTTGGGTCTCATCCAAGGCATGCGCACGGGACTCGGTGGCGCGGGAATGGATGGCGCGGGCCTCACACTCGGCGTGGTGGGCTCGTTCGTGTGGGCGGGGCTCATCGGTGCGGCGGGCGCCTTCGTGTGGTCGGCGTTGCTGGACAAGGTAAGGCAGCTACCGAACACGGTGTTCACGACGATCGCATACGTGTTCATTCTCTTCGGCATCGCCGAGTTGTCCGGTTACAGCGGCGCTATCGCGGCTCTGGCATTCGGGATTGCCGTCGCGAACTTTCCCAACATTCCGGAACGGTTCTTCGGCAAGGTCTTTAGTTTCCGACTCGCCGCCTTTGCGGATCACGAACGGGCATTCTTTGCGGAAGCGGTCTTTCTCGTCAAGACATTCTTTTTCGT
The DNA here is from genome assembly GCA_036679645.1 of Gemmatimonadota bacterium. Lineage (GTDB taxonomy): Bacteria > Gemmatimonadota > Gemmatimonadetes > Gemmatimonadales > GWC2-71-9 > JADFNB01. The sequence continues at coordinate 66,263 of JAZDCY010000033.1, forward strand.
CTTCCTCGGCGTGTCCATGTCGTTCGCGGATCGGCGCGCGGTCGTGGCAGGCGTGTTGCTCGCCGTAGTGATATTTCTGGTCCGCACCGTCATCATGCGGCTCGTGGGACCGGCAAGCGCGTCGCGGCGTGACGCTGCCCTCATGACCGCGCTGGTACCAAAGGGTCTCGCCGCCGCCGTGCTCGCGTCGCTGCCGCTCCAGGCGGGGCTGCCCGGTGCAGAGATCGTCCAGGCCACCGTCTACGCCGTGGTGTTCTTTACGATCGTGTTCAGCGCGGCTCTGGTGATTGCGGTCGAGCGTGGCTGGCTGGACCCGGTTACGGCATTCTGGTACGCGAAGTACCCACTCCAGGTCGCACCCTCCGACGCACAGGTGCGCACCTCGCGACAGATCATGCAACAGAGTCTCGTGGTGGCGGACTTGGCCGGTCTCCAGGAACCCAACCCGATCCCCGATCTCGGGACCCCGCAAGCAGGCGACGCGCCGGCAGAGGAAAGCGAGTCGTAGGCGTGTCCGGTAGTATCCGCATCCACTATCATCGTCCCGGCAAAGGGACAACGATTCTCGACGAGCAGCTCGTGCTCGACAGGGCTGACGTCAAGGTCACGTTGCTCCCGGCGTTCTCCGAAGATGATGTACGGGTTGGTCGCGACATTATTCTCGCCCGTGATGCGCCGGTCGTGTGGTATGTGTTCCCATCCTCGTGGCGCGATGTCGGTCGGTTTCATCTCGCGGACGGGACGTTCACCGGCTGGTACACCAACCTGCGCTACCCGATGACGATCGAGGGATTGGATTGGTCGTGTACGGATCTGTTCCTCGACCACTGGCAGCCGAGCAGTGGCCCGGGGATCTGGCTGGATGAGGATGAATTTGGTGACGCCTTCACCAACGGGCTGATCACCGAGGACGCCCGCACACGCGTTCTGACGGAACGGGCCGAGATCGAGGAGGGTCTGCAGAACGGTTCATGGCCGCCTCCCATCACGCGGGAGATCGACCTCGCCGGCGCCCGGGCGGCACTCGCCGGCTAGCACAAACACACATCGCCGCGACGCCGATTACGGCGCAAAGGCATCACCCGGCGGGCAAACGCGTTCCTTTCGCACCGCCCGCGTTCTTGCGGTACCACATCGTGGCCCCGGGACTCGTAGCGTCGGCGCATGCTCCGCACGCGCGTTACGTCAGTGCGCTCCGTCCACGACTGCTCTGCCCTCTTCGCCGAACTCGGCTACCAGCCGACCGATACGCCGTTCGACGCAGGCTGGACCATCGTGGCACGCTGGCAGCGATTCCCTGTGATCGCGGCCGACGCCGCGGCACCTCGGGAAGTTGCGCGTACAATGGCGCGGTCGCTATCTGGATCCGCGCGTACGGGGCTGGTCGTCGCGATCCAGAGCGGGCAAGAGTTGGTCTTGGCTACGCCGCGGGTCGGGCACGTTGGGTGCAGTCGCATCCTCACCATCTCCACCTCGAGCCCGGGCCACTTCGCGCTCCAGCAACTCGAAGCCCTTCGGCCCAGACACGAGAGCAACTCGCTCACGCACGCACTCCGAGTCCTCGATGTCCTGGAAAGCGAGGAGGTGGGCGAACGGTTCTTCACCGCCTTTCGCACCATCCATCTCCGAATGAGCGCGTTCCTGAATGACAGGGGGACCGCCGATGAACGATCCCTCATGGCGTTACTCACGCTGACGCGCGTCCTGTTTCTCTATTTCGTCCAGGCCAAGGGATGGCTCGACGGTCGTGCTGACTACCTGAAACAACTCTTGGACACCGCCCTTTCGCGCCGGCAGCCCTTTCATCGTGACGTGCTCCACCCGCTGTTCTTCGGCACGCTCAACCGTGCGCCCGCAGAGCGCGAGACGCATGCCGGCCTCGGCGCGGTTCCCTACCTCAACGGCGGTCTCTTCGAACCCCATCCCGTCGAACGCCGTCTGGGCCACGCGCTGTTTCCAAACCGGCTCTGGCGCGATGCGTTCGATGATCTGTTCGAGCACTACAAATTCTGCGTGCGCGAGGACGACGAGGTCGGCGCCATCGCGCCGGACATGCTCGGCCGCGTGTTCGAACGCATCATGAGCGCCGAGGAACGTCACGCCACCGGTACCTACTACACACCGGAGTCGGTAGTCCGTGACCTGGTGCGCGCTACCGTCGCCACGGCGCTCACCAGCGATGACATCGGGCAAGACGTCGCTCACCGCGTTGTCCGCGCGCAACCGATCCCAACTGCGCTCGCTCGCGTTGTCCGCCACGCGCTCGCGCACCTCACCGTACTCGACCCCGCGGTCGGGTCGGGGGCATTCCTGTTGGGTGCTCTGGAGTGTCTCACCGAAGCGCATGTCGCACTCCAGCGGCGCGTTTCGCCTCGAACGAGATGGAAGCTGCGTCGGCGCATCTTGCAGCAGAACCTCTTTGGCGTCGACATCAGCCCCGTAGCGGTGCGGCTTGCCGAGCTGCGGCTGTGGTTGGCGGTTGTCGCCGACGACCCCACTGCCGACCCTACCCGCGTCACGCCGTTGCCCAACCTGGACGGCATCGTGCGCCAGGGCGACTCCCTGCTCGATCCGGTCGGCGCGGTTCGTGCACTCGGCGTTATCACACGCAAGCCGGCGGCGGCGCGCGATGTCGACAGTGCACGCGCTCATCTCTTCAACGCGCGCGGTGCGCACCGGACCGCCGCGGAACACGACCTGCGCAACGCGGAACATCGACTCGCACACGAGGCCCTCGCAATGGCGCAGGCACAAACGCGCCAGGCGCTACGTGAACTCGCGGCGCTGGCGCGAGGCCGCGACCTCTTTGGTCACCGTACCGGCTTCACTGAACCGCAACGCCGGCGACATCGCGCCCTCAAGCGACGAGTGGCGGAACTCCGTGAGATGGCCCGACGCGTCGCGACCGGGGAGGTACCGTTCTTTTCCTTCGAGGTCCATCGGCCAGATGTGATCGCGCGCGGTGGCTTTTCGGCCGTGCTCGGTAATCCACCCTGGGTGCGCGCCGAGCGCCTTCCGGAGGCAAAACGCCAGGCATTGAAGGACCGGTTCGGGTGGTGGCGATCGGGACCGACACGGGGTTTCGGGCATCTCCCCGATCTCTCCGTTGCGTTCCTCGAGCGCGCGCTCGAACTCGTGGCACCCGACGGGGCGGTCGGGTTGCTCGTGCCCAGCAAGATCACATCGGCAGGCTATGGCGGGGCGGCGCGCAGCGCGCTGGTCCGTGAGACGACCATCGCGTACCTGCAGCGAATTCCTGATCGCGCCGCTGCGCGGTTTCAGGCAACGACGTACCCGCTTGCGATCGTGGTCAAGAACCGCAAGCCCCAACCCACACATGCGGTGGCACTCGATTTCTCCGGTACGCGTTCCGTGCGCCAGCACTCTCTCGCCGCGTCGGGCCCCTGGATCCTGCTGCCCGCGCGCGCGCAACGCGCCATCGCCAGGTTCCTCGAGTCAGGCATCCCCCTGAGCGGGCTGGCCCGCCCCGCGCTGGGTGTCAAAACGGGCGCCGATGCAATCTTCGTGGGTAAGGTCGCTCGCGAAGGCCGGCGAGCGAGTACGCTGCAGGTTGACGACGGGGAGTTCGAGATCGAAACAGACTTGCTGCGTGCGAGCATTCGGGGTCGCGACGTCCGTCCATTTTCCATCGCACCGACGCGTAGCATCATATGGGCACTCGACGCCGCTGGCGAGCCACACAAGGCTCTGCCGCCGCTTGCCGCGCGCTACTTTCGCGAGCGGCGGCAACGGCTCGACTCGCGCGCAGATCACGCCGGCGGTCCGCCATGGACGCTATTCCGGGTACGGACGGCGTCCGCCGGTTGGCGTGTCGTCTGGCCGGATATAGCACGCCGACCCACCGCCGCAGTGCTCGACCCGGAGAATCGGGCCGTGCCACTCAATACGTGTTACGTCGTGTGCGTCCCCGATCGCGAGGCGGCGGTCACCGTCGCCGCAACACTCAACTCCACTTGGGCCCATGCGCTGGTTCGCGCGCTCGCCGACGAGGCGCGCGGCGGATACCGCCGTCACAACGCGGCTGTGATCGGGCGCATGCCCGTTCCCCTTCCCGGCAGAGCTCGACGGGCGGTCGTACGACTCGGCACCCGCGCTCAAGAGACCGGACATGTCGATCAAGACGCGCTCGACCGCGAAGTGGCGCGCGCCCTCGCGTTGCCACCCCGCACCTGCGCCGACCTCGCCGCGCTGGCCCGCGATTCCGGCTAGCGCGCTGCGGGTCGTCGAGCGGTTGGCGCGGCCGGCTGCAGACCCGGGACCGCGCCGAACGCCGGACGATCTCCTCCCAGCGGTGCGTCGCGCGCTGATGGGATGCGTCGATCAATCGTGGATGCCTCCAAGCTGGCTCTACCCGCATCAGCGCGATGCCGCACAGCGACTCATAGAGGCGCTCCGTGTCTTCGGCGGGGCGCTGCTGGCCGACCAAGTCGGCCTCGGGAAGACGCATGTGGCCCTCGCGCTTGCCGCTACCTACGATCGGGTTGCCGTGGCCGTTCCCGCAACACTCAAAGCCCAGTGGCGGCGCGTGGCAACGCGGCTCTCTGTTGCGCTCGACCTAGTATCGCACGAGGCGCTCAGCCGGGGAACACGCCTACCGGACGCGGACCTCGTGATCGTCGACGAGGCGCACCGTTTTCGCAATCCCAACACACGACGCTACGACACGCTCGCCCGGAACATCGGCTGCGCTCACCTGCTATTGGTGAGTGCGACTCCGGTGGTGAACGGCGCGGCCGATCTGATCCACCTCATTCGGTTGTTCCTTGCCGACAATGCGCTCGCCCCGCTGGGAGTGCCGTCACTGGAGCGCATGCTATCCGATCTCAACGCCGATACGCTCATGCACGCCATCGCACCCTTCGTCGTAGGGCGATCGGTACAGACGGCACACATGAATCAGCGACTCCCTCGAGTGCGCGATAATTCGCCGGTAGAGGCTTCACCCATTCCCGCGGCTGCGCTCCCGCCGATGGTCCGATCGCTCGAGGCGTTGCGGTTCCCCTCATTCGGCCGGGAAGCGTCTGCGCTGCTGCGCCTGCACCTGTTTTACAGGCTCGCCTCGTCGGCTGACGCGTGTCTCGAGACGCTGCGCCGCCACGGGCTGTATCTCGATGACGCCACCGATGCCGCTCACCGAGGAGAGCGGCTTTCGCGCGGTGCCGCCCGTCGAGTGTTCGGCCGGGATGAAGGTCAACTCTCACTCGGTCTCTCCGACATACGGGAGAACGGCCGTGTCCCCGTGAACCGGTTGATGGCGGAGCGTCGGCGACTCTCCCGTGCAATGGCCGGCCTGCATTCCGGGATACCCAACCCCAAGACCGATGCATTGCGCGCGTTGGCTCACCACCGCAGAGGTCGCAAGACGCTCGTCTTCACCGCGGCCGAGGCGACGGCACACACGATCGCGGCGGCACTCGGGTGGAAGGCCGTGGCGGTCGTCGCGAGTGGGCGTGCACGACTCGCATCGGGGCCGATCGCCATGGACGAGGCGTTGAATCTCTTCGCTCCGCGAGCGCGGGGCCGCCCGGTTCCAGAAGAGCGGCTTCGCGTCGACGTGCTTGTCGCAACGGACTTCGCGAGCGAAGGACTCGATCTCCAGGACGCCGACGCCGTGGTACACTTCGATCTTCCGTGGACGCCGTTGCGGCTCGAGCAACGACTCGGCCGCATTGCGCGTTTGCATTCACCGCACGACGCGGTCGATGTGTGGTGGCTCGTGCCGCCTCGTCTCCTCGAGCGGCGGTTGCATCTGATCGATCGCATCGGCCGCAAGCTGCGCGATCAGTTACGCCTCGCGGTGGCGCGCTCGAGTCGCGTGGGGCATGCCACGGTCACGGGCGGGTATCTCGATGCGCGAGAGCGCGCCGTAGCCGGGGCACTTAGCGCAACGCGCGGATTCGCCGTCGTGTCGGGTGCGCGGCGGGCAGTGTTCGGGCTCCGCTGGACGGTGGGCGATCGCGGTACGGTGCACGAACTGATTGACGGTGACGGGAACGCGGGACTGGGATCGGAGTGGGAGACTCTGTTGCGAGCACCTGAGCGTCGCTCGGAACCCATTCCGGCTTGGTGTCTCGAAGCGCTCGACGTCATTTGCCGCCGCCGCACGCACGTCATGGAGCGTGGAGCCATTCACGGTGCTGCGCGATTACTGCGCCGTCGAGTGCTGCGTCGCGCCCGGCACGCCGCGAAGCGCAGGGAACACCGCCTGCTCGACCGGCTCGATGGTGTGCTCCAACGCATCCAGGCAGGGCTCCCCGTTGGTGCGGAGCGAGACCTCGATGATCTGCTCACGCGGCAGCCCGGGGTCCGCGCACTGGATAGCTGGCAGCGGCGAATACGCGGAGCGTCGCCCCGGTGGCAGGGACCGGAGATCCGGACGATGGTCGTGGCAGAGCCTACCTAGGCCTGGATTGCTTCATGAAAACTTCGGGTTATATTCGGTTTCATGTCAGATAGCTCCCTCCCGATCGTACCTCCGCTTGCCTCGACCGCCCCCGTATCGAAGTACCGTAAGTACCTGTACGGCAACTACATACTGCTAGAGCGCAAGCGTACCCCGTGCCCTGAGTGCGGGTTCGGTCTGGTGGCTGCATCCGGATGCGCGTACTGCCCCTCCTGCGGGTGGGGCAAGTGCGGGTAAAGCGCCAAGTTCTCAACCGGAAGCGCCGCGGCGCCTTCTTCGTCAAGCAGGGGGCGCGCACCATCCTCAATCCGCCGGAATCGACCGGCATGCATTTCTGGTCAGTCAATCCTTATGTCGGGTGCGAGTTCGGTTGCACGTACTGTTACGCCCGTTTTGCGCACAGGTACGTGGTCGAGCGCGCGACCAAAGCGGGCGAGATCGACGCGTCAGATTTCGATGAACTGCGCGGGGCCCGGTCGTGGAAGGCCTTCGAGCAGTGGATCTTTGTAAAGCAGCGCAGCGCCGTGCTCGCGGCCTTGGATCGCGATCTGCCACGCGTGCGCGATCGCAATGTCACCACGCGTCAGACACTCGCCATTGGGACCGCGACAGATCCGTATCAACCAGCGGAACGTCAATACGCCGTCACGCGTGTGTTACTCGACCGGCTCAGCCGTGAGCGAGGCTTTCACATCGGCATCGTGACGAAGAGCCCCCTCATCTGTCGGGACATCGACGTGCTGCGCGCACTGCAACGGCGTCACGTGCTCTCAATTCACATCTCGCTGATGACGGTGAACGAAGATGTCATTCGCGAGTTCGAGGCGCGCTCTCCCATGCCGCATGCCCGTCTTCGTGCGCTTGCAAAGCTGGTCAATGCGGATCTCAACGCGGGCGTGATCGTGGCGCCGGTGCTTCCCGGTATCACCGACACGGCCGCATCACTGCGGTCGTTACTCCTCGCGGCACGCGGTGCGGGTGCCCGGTTTGCGCACGCGAGCCCGCTGCGTCTTTATCGGGCAGTGCGCACACCGTTTCTGCCCGTGCTGAAACGCCACGCGCCAAGTCTCGAACAGCGTTATCGCCGAGCGTACGGTGAAAAACCCAACGCGCCGCAGGCCTACCGCGCGGCCCTGGAGCGGCGGTTTCGCCGGCTGGCGGAAGAGATTGGAATTGCGCTCGACATGTCGTTCGACGGCCCAACCACCGGTGGCGGCGAACAGCTGGGGTTTTGGATGTCGGAACAGAGTGCGCGGTGAGCGGGAACCGTCAACTTTCAGCGACTCACACTTTCGACAAACTCCACGATCGCGTCCACCAACTCAGGGACCACCGGAAGACGCGGATTCGTGTACGTCGGCAACTGCGCGGCAAGCGTCGTGTCGGCTACGCGTTTAAACACATGATTCGCCGAGCGAACGATGACCACCCTGGCGTCGGGGCGCGCAGCCTGCAGGATGCGCGCGTCGCGTGCGGACACCTGGAGGTCGGTCTCACCCTGCACGATCAGGACGGGCACGTTGAGCACCGCCAGCTCGTCGCTTGGTGAGATCGAGATCGCACTCTGCATAAACGCCCGGTTTACGGCCACGAACAGCGGTTCCAGAAGCGACGGGATGTCCCCGACGGAGTCGCCGCGCAGATAGCGATCCATCGCGCCGTCATAGCGCGCGAGCATGGCGTCGTCGACCTGTCGCTGCAGTTGGTCGCGCAGGATGACGCGCATGGGCCGGCCGGCGGCGGCGGCCAACACGAGACCGTCCGCCTCGAGTCCGAAACGCATGGCACGGATAGCCAACGTGGCTCCCTCATCGTGCCCCACGAGAACCGTGGTCGTGAATCGCACGTCACTACGCAGCGACATGACAGCGGCTGACACATCGTGTGCAAGATCGTCGAGTGTGAGAGCGGCGAGGTCGACGTGCCCCTGCGTGGCGGGCAGCACGCGCTTGTCGTAACGCAGTGTCGCTACGCCATGTTCGGCCAGGCGCCAGGCGAGTTGCGCGTAGAGGTTTGCGCGAAGTGTTCCTGCCGTCGCGTTGCCGTTCCGGTCAGTGGGGCCGGACCCGGCAATGATCACCGCTATGGGGAACGGCGCCGCTGTGTCGCGGGGAAGCGTAATGGTCCCGGAGAGCGTAAGACCATCGCTGGTGACCGACTCGGGCGCCATCATATCGACCGACGCGGGGACGCGAGGGACCTGCGCCTCGAGGCCGCGCACGGCGACGAGCACGAGTACAGCAGTAACGATGCGCATCTTCATCACCGCGATCGCTAACCCCAGCCAACGACTGCGCATGCAGTTCCCCCGAAGTGCCAGACACAATCTAGTGGTAGGGGCGCACGCCGTGCGCCCCTACCACTACGCGGATCCGGAATACTGGCGCGGGTTCATTGCGATGTAACGGCGGATTCGTCGTAATTCGCCCGCGTCGCGGATTACACGATCGTAATACCCGCGTTGCCACACGGGGCGATCGGACGCGCCGTAACCGCCGATTTGAATCCCGCGACGAACGACCCCAACGACCGGGGCGGTCGGACCGGTATTGGCGAGGGGTTCGGGATATGGGGGCGCGCGCCGTGCGCCCCAACAGTCCGGATAACCACGATTCCGTGAAGATGGTCTGGCATCACGACGAACACGTCCAGGACGATTTCACGACGGAGGTCCGCAGATCGAAACCATTCGTCCGCGACCACCCGACCGAACCGGCTCGGGCACATTCGGCCGTTTGCGACGCTGCCAAACAACGGTGATCGACTATAGGAACAAAGCGTCACGAAATACGCGCCGTCCCGCCTATAGTCATAACCCCGGAGACGAATCGATCGGCGACGCCGGAAGGGGACATACCACATCGAAGCCAAACTGGGGAACGTGGCCATGGACACATCACCCCAATTGTCCGTGACACAATCATTTTCACGCAATCCCTACCGTGCCCAACGCATCCCGAAACGCATCGAGCAGTTCCGGCGGTAGCTCGACCTCGTCCCCGTACATCTTCTTCAGCATCGCCGCATTGGCCGGCGCCTGTCCGACAAAATGATTGTTGGTGATCACGTACGTGTCGCGGGCACGCTTCGCAACCTCGTGGATGCGGTCCATCCACGATTCCAGTTCGGTCTTCGTGTACAGGTAATCGTACCGTTCGTGTGATTCCGCATTGTCGCGGAACCAGTTCTCGTAGTTGCGGCCGTGGAGACGAACGTATCCGACGGGTGACGTGACCTGCGCATCGGGTTCGATCGACTTCGCGTATATCGGTTGATCGATGTTCACGGCACCGATACCGCGCTCGCCGAGCCCTGAGTAGAACTCGGGCACGTTCCACGAGCTGTGACGAACTTCCACCGCAAGCGGAAACTCGTCGAACGCACGCACGACGTCTTCCAACCATTCGCGTGACCTGGCATCGCGCTTGAACGACCACGGGAACTGGATCAACAGACAGCCGAGTGTGCCGGCGTCGCGGAGCGGTGCGAGACCGTCACGAACCGCAGCGACCTCGTCACGCGTCCACGCCTGGTCCCGTTCGTGGGTGAACCGACGCCACAGCTTCGCGGTGAAGGTGAACCGCTCGTTGTGTTCGACGCGACGCGCCCAGGAGGTGGCGGACTTCCGTGTTGGTGGCCGGTAGAAGGTGGAGTTGATCTCGATCGTGTCGAAGTAGCGTGCGAGATACGCGAGCGGATCGAACCCTTGGGGCCGAGTCGCGGGATAGACCGGCCCCCACCAGTCCTTGTAGTCCCAACCTGCCACTCCAAATCTAATCATGACAACGTCTTACGTGTCTTCATAGAGCTTCTTGCACTTCCCCTTACTTCGGGATATATTCGGGTCCTTCTGGAAACTTGGGGGATATGGACGCTGCGCAAAAGATGGCGGGAGGGCAGGAGGGCGGGAGGGGGCGGCTCGAAAGCGACCTCGCCGCTTGCCTTTGGATTCCCGCCTTTCCGCTGCGTTGCGAGGAGGCGCGCCGTCCCGATATCACCGATCGGCCCACCGCGTTGCTTGCTCCAGAAGATAGTCGCCGCATTTGGCAGGCGTCGTCACATGCGCGCCGTCAGGGTGTGAAAGTCGGGATGACCGTGAGCCAGGCAATCGGGTTGTGCCCCATGCTCTCCGTGATCGAACCCGATCCCGTGCATTACGACGAACAGTTCGCGCACCTGTTGTTGCGGCTCGAAAACGTGAGCCCCGTCATCGAGCCGGCTGAATTGGGGCGTGTGTTCATCGGAGTAGATGGCTTGGAACGGTTGTTCGGGTCTCCGATGCGGCAATTGCAGGTTATCGCGGCAATGGCCGAAGGGCGGAAGGGCGGAGGGGCGGAAAGTCGTTCCCGAGGGGAAGTGTGGGGCGGGTCCGCCCGCCTGGGTTGGGGCCGGGGGAAATTCACCGCTTGGGTCGCAGCGACCCGCGCCAGACCGGGACAACCCGTAATCGTGCAGGACGAGGGAAGGACGGAGTTTCTTCGCGCCCAACCTCTCGCGGTGCTGCCACTCGACCCCGACAACCATCGGCGGCTGCGGCAACTCGGCCTTCGCACGCTCGGTGATCTCGCGGCATTACCCGAGGCGGCCGTCATCGCTCAGTTCGGTCGTGAAGGTCGTGCGGCATGGCGCCTGGCATCGGGCATCATGGACGAGTCGGTCACTGGCCGCGAGCGCCCGCGACCCATTGCCGCATCGTTCGATTTCCCTGTACCGGTCGCCGATCGCGGCATGCTCGCGCATGCGATTTGTGTACTGACCGAACACGCGTTACGTGATCCGCGTCGTACCGGGTGGCGCGTGTCCGTGGTGCGTGTACGTGCGGCACTCGAGCACGGCGCCTCGTGGATGATCGGTGCTGTCCTCAAAGATCCCGCCGCCACACGCGAACGCATCACCGCGCCGCTGCACGCCAAGCTCGAGCAGAACCCGCCAACCGGCGCGGTCGAACAGATGGTCGTCGAATTCACCGCCTTCGTCCGCGGCACCGACGAGTTGCAGCTCTTTGCCCGCGAC